>JAXLRD010000050.1:0-57237 GCA_046331285.1 Vicinamibacteria bacterium | reverse complement strand
CACGGCCCCATGAGGTCGCGCTGGTCCGAGGAGTGCGACAGGCCGAACACGTGCCCCATCTCGTGCGCGATCGTCTGGGTCACGGCGTTCGCGGGGTGGCAGACGACGATCTCCGCCCGCGTGATCTCGTGGTTCGTCGACCAGAAGCTGGCGTAGGCGCGGACTCGCTCCTGCTGGCAGGTGGTGGCCGTCGGGTCGACCCGAACCGGTACCGTGAGGTCGGCCGCGCCGCCCCACGCGAAGGTGACGCCGTGGCGCGTCGTCACCTCGTTGACGAGGGCCACCGCGTCCTCGATCTGCGCGAACTCGCCGGTGATCGCCACGGTGCGCGTCTTCGGGGGCAGCCGATAGAGCGGGTACTCCGTGTCGCCCCACTGGTAGACGAGGGCATGCGTGTAGGCGTCGGAGAGGTAGGCGTTCCAGGGCCACAGGCCGATGGTGGCGACACCGGTCCTCACGGTCGTCTGCCGCGGGAGGAACCCGTCGACGGTGACGTCGACCGTCACGCCGGCGGCGACGGAAGCGGCGAGCCGGCCTCCCGAGGGCACGGTCACGCCCCCGACGTTCAGCTCGCCGGCGACGGCCTCGCCGGTCGCGGCGTTCACGAGCTGCACGACGGTGCCGGCCGGCCATCCCGAGACGGGAGCCGGCGTAGCCACGACCGTCGGGGTCTGGATCACGTCGCGGCCGCCGCCGCCGCAGGCCGCGAGAACCGAGAAGCCGGCCAGCACCGCGATGCGCTTCATGTCGTCCCTCCGCGGCCCGGACCTGCCGGCCACCGCGAGGCGGACGCTAAAGGAGGCGAATCACGAGCGTCAAGA
Source organism: Vicinamibacteria bacterium (assembly GCA_046331285.1). GTDB lineage: Bacteria > Acidobacteriota > Vicinamibacteria > Fen-336 > Fen-336 > DATBSL01. The sequence goes on along the minus strand of JAXLRD010000050.1, from coordinate 56,416 downwards.
GATCAACGATTCATGCACGCTCGGGAGCAAGCACTTTGGCGAGTCGGGCTGCGAAGAATACAAGGTCGGCGCGCCGGCGCGCGCCTTGCGGCGCGGGCGGCCCGACCCTAGATTGTGGGTAGGCGCAAAGGATGGAGGCGGCCGGTGGCCGACCACTCCGGAGCGCCCGCGAGGCGGATGCGGCGAGGCGATTTCGGCCCTCGACCGCCGGGTCCGGCTGGCCAACGGGGCCTACGAGCCGGGCTGCCCGCGGTGCCGCGCCGATGGCACGGCACGCCGAAGCGGATCACCGGCACGGGCGCGGCGACGGTGCCGCGCCCGTCGTGTCTCGGCGCAGGACCGCTACCGACGCCGCGGGCGCCCCTTCGGCTCGATCACCTGGAAGCGTCCCGACGCGTGCAGCAGGCTCATCAAGTAGAGGAGCCCGTCGTAGTAGCGGAAGGTCGCGCTCTTCGGGACCTCGAGCGCCCAGAGCGCGTCGACGAACTTCCGCGCGCGAACGGCGTCCGCCGACGCGAGGGAAGCGACGCCGTTCGTGGCGACGAGGCCGGGCGAGTGGCGGTCCCGCAGCGGCTTCCCGTCGAGAAGCCAGTTGTCGCCGTAGCTCTCCATCCCCTGGCTCTCGAAGAACGCCTGGAGGCGGTCGCTGAGCTCCCGCTGCCGCGGATCCTTCGCCCACCACGACCAGTCGACCGACCAGTTCATCGCGACACGCCAGGCGTCCTCGCGGAAGGCGGCGGTGCCGGGCCCGCGCCAGTCGCGGGGCGAGCCGTCGAAGCCGCTCAGGTTGGGGACGAGGCCGGTCTTCTCGTGCGCCGCCTTCACGAAGAAGTCGCGGCTCGTCGCCGCCGCCCGCGCCCAGAACGCGCGGTCCCGCTCCGGCCCCCAGCGGGCCCACAGCTCGTAGAACGCCGGCAGGTGGTAGGACGCATCCGTGAAGCCGTTCCGCTCGTCGGGCGAGAAGAGGATCATCGGGGGCTCGTCGTGGACCTCCTTCCCGACCGTGTGCTCGTTCGTCCCGTTCCTCTGCTTCACCGGGCCGCGGATCGGCTCGCGGTGGACCATGTGGTCGAGCAGGCGCCGCGCCGCGGCGCCGTAGTCGTAGATCCCCTTCCCGTTCCCCCAGCGGTTCTCCGCGAAGAGGAGCGCCATCGCGTAGTACTCCTCGCCGTCGGGCGCCGGCAGCTCGTCCATCACGGTCCCGTCGTAGCGCATCTGCCAGGAGAAGAACCCGTACGTCGGGTGCTTCGGGTCCGCGTGGTACATGTGCGTCATCGACCAGTTCCACAGGGCGTCGAACTCGGCCTTCCGGTCGAGCTGGACCGCGATCATCATCCCGTACGACAGGCCCTCCGACCGGACGTCGGTGTGCTGGATGTCGGGGATGTACGCGAGCGGGCCGTTCTCGTTGGAGCCGGACGGGAAGAAGATGAGCTCCGCCTCGGGATCGCCGTGGAAGAGCTGGCGATACGCGGCTTCGATCTTCGCGTCGACCTCCGCCTTCGAGTGCCCGGCCTCGGCGAAGAGGTCGCGGTAGCGGCCGGTCTCGTGCGCGCCGCGGCCGTCCGCCGGGGCCGCGGCCACCGCGGCGGCGAGGGCGAGGGCGAGGCCGGTCACTCGGCGGCCTTCTTCGGGAACGCCGGCACCGGCACGTCCTCGACGGGCTTGTCCCGCAGCCTGTCCTCGAGGTGGCGGATCGCCGCGTCGAGCTGCGCGTCCCTCCCGTCGTAGGTCGCGCGGGGCGGATTGTCGACGACGACGTCGGGGTCGACGCCGTGGCCCTCGATGAGCCACTGGCCCTCGGGCCCGTAGACGCCGGTCTCGGCCGCGGTGGCGATGCCGTTGTCGACGAGGACGTTGCTCGAGGAGAGCCAGATCTCCCCGCCCCAGGTGCGGGTGCCGATCACCTTGCCGAGGCCGAGGCGGCGGAACCCCTCGGCGAAGGCCTCGCCGTCGGAGGCCGTCCACTCGTCGACGAGCACCACCACGTGGCCCCGGAAGGCGTACTGCATGTTCCACGTCGGGTCGCCGGCGCGGTCCTGCCAGAAGAACCAGGCCTTCCGCAGGAGCTTCCCGAGGATCCAGCTGTCGATGTTGCCGCCGCGGTTGTGCCGCACGTCGACGATCAGGCCCTTGCGCTGGAACACGGGATAGAACTCCCGGGCCCACGCCGCGTAGTCGTCGCCGCCCATGGCCCGCAGGTGGACGTAGCCGAGCCGGCCCCGGCCCTGTTCCTCGACGCGGCGGCGGCGGGAGAGCTCCCAGTCGTCGTAGCGCAGGTTCGCCGCCTCCTGCGACGTCATCGGCACGACGATCACGTCCCGCTCGGTCCCGGCCTTCGCCTTCACCCGCAGGAGGACCTGCCGCCCGCCCTGGTTGCGGAGGAGAGCGCCGACGTCGGCCGCGGAGAGCGTCGGAACGCCGTTCACCGCGAGCACGACGTCGCCCTCGGCGACGCCCGCCCCGTCGCGCACGAGCGGCGAGAGCGCCTGCGGGAGGTCGGGGTCGGCCGCGTAGATGCGGGCGACCCGGAACCCGCCGGCCGCCTCGTCGCGGGCGAGCTCGGCCCCGAGGGAGGCGACGTCGACCTCGTCCGGCCCCTTCCGCAGGTCGCCGCCGCGCACGAAGATGTGGAGGGCCGACAGCTCGCTCACCATCTGCGCGAGGAGGTCGCTGAGCTCGCCGCGGCTGCGCACCCGCGGGACGAGCGCCTCGTACTTCGCCCGCACCTTCGGCCAGTCGGCGCCGTGCATCCCGCGGTCGTAGAAGTAGTCGCGCTCGAGCCGCCAGGCCTCGACGAACATCTGCCGCCACTGCTCGCGCGGGTCGAAGCTGAAGGTCCAGCGCGAGAGGTCCACCCTCGAATCGTCGAGCTTCTCGGGCGCCTTGTCGCCCGCGTCGAACACGAGGATCTCGTCGTCCTTCTGCCGGCGCACGAGAAGCTTCTTCCGGTCGCCGGAGACCTGGAACTCCCGCACGCCCTCCATGACCGTCTTCACCTCGGGCTTCTCGCGGCCGATGGCCAGGGCCTGGAGCTTCGCCTTCCGCTCGAACGACTCCTCGACCGACAGCCAGAACAACCTCTTGCCGTCCGTCTGGAGCGAGGCGTAGCGGCCGGACGGGACGGGGACGCGGAAGAGGCGCGCCGCGAGCCCGTCGACGTCGATCGACACGGGCTTCGGGGCCTCCTCCTTCGCCTTCTTGCTGGCGGCGAGGGCCTTCTCGTCCTTCTTCTCCGGCGCCGCGGCCTTCGCCGGCTCTTCTTTCTTCGCGGCCTCCGCCTCCTTCGCCTCGTCCGGGTGCAGCTCGTCCGGGGGCTGGAAGGGGAAGCGGCCGTCCTTCCGGAGCGCGACGGCGTAGACCTCGGTCGGCTGGGCGAGGTACGGGTCGGGCTGGCGCGGGCCCCACGGCGAGCGGACGAGCGTCTTCAGGCTGCGGTCGGACAGGAGGTAGAGCCACTCCCCGTCCGGGCTCCACGCCGGGCTCGTGCTGTCGTAGCGGTCGGTCGTGACCGCGACCGGCCCGCCGTCGCCGCCGGCCCGGTAGACGAACACCTGGTCGAACGTGTTCGCCGCCGGCGCCGCGTAGGCGAGCCACGCGCCGTCGGGCGACCACGCGAGGTCGTGGAAGTCCCCGGCCCGCGAGCGGGCGACGAGGGTGCTCGTCTTCTTCTCGGCGCTCCAGACCCAGAGCTGGCGGTCCTTGTCGTGGTGGGCGATCCACTTGCCGTCGGGCGAGGGCACCGCCTCCCATCGCAGCACCTTCGCGTCGCCCGTCAGCGGCTCCGCCGGGCCCACGCCGTTCGCGGGGAGGCGCCAGAGCTCGACCTCGCCCGACTGGTCGGAGAGGGCGACGAGGCTCTTCCCGTCCGGAAGGAAGGCGGCGCGGCGGTAGCGGACGCCGGGCGCGCGCGTCACCTCGACGAGCCGGCCCTGCTTCGCCGGCGCGACGAACACCTGGCCGCGCGCGGTGAGCGCGACGCGGTCGCCCTTCGGCGAGAGGTCGACGGACGTGAGGTAGTCGAGCGGCTTCTTCACCCAGGCCTCGCGCTCCTGGTCGAAGTCCGAGGAGAGGCGGACCTCGAGCGCGGTGTCCGCGCCGGTCGCGAGGTCGAGGACGCGGAGGTCGGCGCCGAGCTTGTACGCGATGCGGCCCCCGGAGAGCGAGGCCTGGTCGGCGTCCCAGCCGCGGTGCCGCGTGTGCTGGCGGACGTCGCCGCCCGCCTCGTCCATCGACCAGACGTTCATGCTCCCGTCCCGGTCGGACAGGAAGTAGATCCTCCCCTTCCAGCACATCGGCGTGCGGCTCGTGCCGTCGTAGTCGGCGGTGAGGGGCGCCGCCTCGGTCTCGCCCTCGGCGTACTTCCAGATCTTCTGGGCGGTGCCGCCGCGGTACCTCTTCGTCTGGCTGCCCTGGAACGCGAGCCGCGTGAAGAAGAGCGTGCGGCCGTCGGCCGAGAAGTCGCCGTCGGCCGCCTGGGCGAGCGGCACCGGCGTGCGCTCCCCGCTGCGCAGGTCGAGGCGGAGGAGCTGGGTGTCGGGCAGCGTGCTGAAGCGCCGCGTGGCGTAGAGGACGTCCCCGTCGGGGGCGAAGCCCACGACGCGGGCGCCGCCGCCGTCGAACGTGCGGCGCACCGGCGGGCCGCCGGCGAGCGGCATCGTGTAGACCTCGGCCGGCCCCTCGTACGCCGCGACGAAGGCGAGCGTCTTTCCGTCGGGCGAGACCGCGGGGTACGCCTCGTCCGCCGGGTGGCTCGTCAGCCGCGCGGCGACGCCGCCCGTCCGCGCGACCTGCCACAGGTCGCCCTCGGCGGCGAAGGCGATCGTGTCGCCGTGGATCGCCGGGAAGCGGTAGTAGCCGACGGGGCCGCTCGTCGAGGGCTCCGGGAGAGCGACCAGCAGGAACAGAGAGAGAACGAGGGACATCCCAGGACCTCCTCGCGTGCGACGACCGGGGATCGTACCGCCGGCGGACCCCCCGATGGGGCTCGCGCGCCCCGGCCGGGCGACAATGGGCCGTGACCGAACGGGAGCCCCACGATCTCGCCGCCCTCGCCCGCCTCGAGCCGCGGCCCGACATCCGGCTGATCGCGGCCGACCTCGACGGCACCCTCGTCGACGACGCCAAGCGCATCCACGACGAGTTCTGGCCGCTCGTCGACGAGCTCCACCGCCGCGGCGTCACCTTCTGCCCCGCGAGCGGCCGCCAGTACTTCAATCTCCTGCAGCTGTTCGAGGACGTGGCGGCCGACGTCGTCTTCATCGCCGAGAACGGCACCTACGTCGTGGCCGACGGCCGCGAGCTGTCCTCCGACTGCATGTCGCTCGACGTCGCGCGGCAGGTCGTCGTCCGCGTGCGGGCGATCCCGATGTCGGGCGCCGTCCTGTGCGGCAAGAAGTCGGCCTACGTCGAGCGGACGGACGGCGCCTTCGTCGCCCAGGTGAGGCCGTACTACACGCGCCTCGACATCGTCCACGACCTCCTCGACGTCGAGGACGAGATCCTGAAGGTCGCGGTCTACGACTTCGTGTCCTCCGAGCAGAACGCCGGCCCGCGGCTCCAGGAGTTCGGCGCGACGCACCAGGTGGCGATCTCCGGCGCGCACTGGGTCGACGTCATGAGCCCGACCGCCAACAAGGGACACGCCCTGCGCGACGTGCAGCGCCGGCTCGGGGTCACCCCCGACCAGACGATGGCCTTCGGCGACTTCCTGAACGACCTCGAGATGATGGGCGCCGCCACCCACTCGTTCGCGATGGCGAACGCCCACCCCTCGCTGAAGGCCCGCGCGCGGTGGACCGCCCCCACGAACAACGCGAACGGCGTCGTGCGGACGATCCGGACCGTCCTCGGGATCGACTAGCGGCTACTCGACCCAGTCGACGAGGAAGAGGTTCGTCTCGCCGGCCTTCTTCCCGCCCCGGTTCGAGGCGAACACGAGCTGCTTCCCGTCCGGCGAGAACATCGGGAAGCCGTCGAACGTCGGCTCGGTGGTGATCCGCTCGAGGCCGGTCCCGTCGTCGCGCACCATCCACAGGTCGAAGTTCCGGCCCCGCGGCTCGGGATGGTTCGACGAGAAGATGATCCGCCGGCCGTCCGGGTGGAAGTACGGGGCGAAGGACGCGGCGCCGAGCTTCGTGACCTGCCGCTTGTCCGAGCCGTCGGCGTTCATCACCCACAGCTCGAGGGCGCCGGGCCGGTAGAGGTGCTCGGCGAGGAGCGACTTGTAGCGGGCGAGGCTCGCCTCGTCGGTCGCGGCATCGCGGCGGTAGACGATGCGCTTGCCGTCGGGCGAGAAGAAGGGGCCGCCGTCGTAGCCGGGCTCGTGGGTGAGCCGCTTCACGTTCGAGCCGTCGATCCCCATCGTGTAGATCTCGAGGTCGCCGTCGCGCACGGACGTGAACACGATCGTCTTCCCGTCGGGCGACACCGTCGCCTCGGCGTCGTAGCCCGGGGTGTCGGTGAGCCGCTTCGGGGCCGAGCCGTCGAGGGCGTGGCTCACGATGTCGTAGGCCGCGTACATCGGCCACACGTAGCCCTTCGACATGTCGCTCGGCGGCGGGCAGGCGGGGTCGGCCAGGCCGGTCGTGGCGTAGAGCACCCGCTTCCCGCCGTCGTAGAGGTAGCCGCAGGTGACGCGGCCCTTTCCGTCGGAGACCCGCCGGCTCTTCCCCGTCGCGACGTCGACCACGAACTCCTGGTCGCACGCGACGCCCTCGTCCTCGTTGCGCCGCTGGTAGCTGATGAGCTTGCCGTCGGGGCTCCAGTAGCCCTCGGCGTTCTCGCCGCCCGTCGTCAGCTGCCGCAGGTTGCGGAAGTGCTTCTCGTCGGGATGGATGACGGCCGGGCCGGGCAGTGGAGGGGCCGGGTGGGCCGCGGCCGCGCCGGGAGCCGACGGGGCGGCCGGCGGCCGCTGCTGGGAGAACGCCGACGCGGCGAGCGCGACGGCGGCGAGCGCGAGGACGGCCTTACGCCTGAGCATTCAGCTGCTGCGCGAGGTAGTTCTCGACGCCGATCTCCTTCACGATCCCGAGCTGGGCCTCGAGCCAGTCGACGTGCTGCTCCTCCTCCGCGAGGATGTGCTCGAGGAGGGCGCGGGTGCCGTTGTCGCCCTTCTCGCGGGCGACCTCGATGCCCCGGTTGAGCCGCGGCACCGCCTGGTACTCGACCTCGAGGTCGTTCTGGAACTGCTCCGGGACCGTGCGGCCGACGTTGATCTTCATGTACTTCTGCATGTTCGGCGCGCCGTCGAAGTACAGGATCCGGTCGATGATCTCCTGGGCGTGGTGCATCTCCTCGATGGACTCCTTGCGGATGTGCGCGGCGAGCTTGTGGTAGCCCCAGTTCTCGCACATGCGGGCGTGAATGAAGTACTGGTTGATGGCGGTCAGCTCGGCGCAGAGCACGTCCTGCAGGACGGCAATGACCTCGTCGTGGCCCTTCATGGGTCCTCCTCGGCGATGCAGCGGAAAGGGCGATCTTATCGCGCCTGCCCCGAGGAGGCGAGCCTCAGTCGCGGTCGGCGAGGGAGTCGAGGGCGGTGGAGAGCGACCCGGCGCCGGCCGGCGGCACGCCCTCGGCCGCGAGGCGCGCCCGCAGATCGGGCAGGCACGCGGTGCACAGGAGCCCGGCACCGGTCTCGGCCTGCACCGCGTCGAGGCTGCGCCCGCCGCGCACGCGGCGGACGATCTCGTCGAACGGCAGCTCGGAGCACTCGCAGCGGGTCATGGCCCGCACGAGCCGGGCGCAGCCGAGGGCAGGGCTTCCTTCCACGTCCCCAGAATAATGAAACTCGTTTTCAGGATCAAGCGTCCGGGCCGGGGGGCCTCCCGGCGCCCGGGACGGGCTCGCGCGACGCGCGGCGGCGGCGCCTCTCCGCGACGTCGGGGAAGTGCTGCTCGATGCAGGTCGGGCAGATGCCGTGGGTGAAGGCCGCCTCGTGGCGCTCGGCGAAGTACTGGTCGACCTGCTGCCAGAACCCGTCGTCCCGGCGGATCTTCTTGCAGTGGGAGCAGATGGGGATGAGGTCCTGGAGGACGTCGATCTCGGCTTCCGCGGCCTGCACCTTGCGCGCGAGGGCGGCGTTCAGGGCTTCGACCTCGGCGTGCAGGCGGGCGAACCGCAGGAGGAGCGCGGCCGACATGACGCCCGCGAGCAGGAGGTAGGCGTACTCGCTCGTGTAGACGAAGTTCGACGCTCCCGCCCCGACGAGGGCGTCGCTCACGAGGCCGGCGAAGTAAACGCCGAGGCCGGCGAGGATCGCGAGGAGGTGGCGCGACGGCCGGCGGCGGTAGGCGTGGACGAGGAGGAGCGCGGCGTACGCGAAGGCGGCGTAGAAGACCGCCAAGCCGACGACGAGGAGCGGTCCGTAGGCGCTCTCGTAGTAGGTGACGAACGGCCGGCCGCCCCAGGTGACGTGCTTCACGAACGGCGTCTCGGGGGAGAGCGTGAGCGGCCCCGGCAGGGTGACGACGAGGACGCCCACCGCGCCGAACGCCGCGATCATCCCCAGGAGGAGGCGGTCGAAGGACGGGCGCTCGAGCGCGCGCTGCGCGGTGAGGCCCATGAACCAGAGGAGGAACACGCTGATCGGCAGGAAGGAGCCGATCTGGAAGCGCTGCCAGAAGAGGCCCTCCTCGAAGGACCCTGACCCGTAGAGCCCGGCGCAGAACAGGTCGTAGGCCGCGATGCCGAGGCAGAGCAGGGCGAATGGCAGGTACTCGGAGCTCGCCGACCGGCGGCGCGTCCACAGGGCGAGGAACGACAGGCCCGCGGCGAGGTTGGCGCCCGCCATCGCGAGGCAGACGTGCTGGAACACGTCGTTCGCGGCCACGGGGCGGATTGTACGCCGCGGCCGGCCGGGAATCCCCACGGGCGCCCCGCCCCCGCGCGCTAGAATCGACTCATGCCGGAAGCGCTCGACGTCACCTGCCCGTGCTGCGAGGCCCTGCTCAAGGTGGACCCCGAGACGGGGTCGGTCGTCTGGGCCGACAAGAAGAAGGCCCCGCCCAAGGACTTCGACGACCTCGTGAGCCGGGTCGGCCGGAACAAGAGCCTCCTCGACGAGAAGTTCGCCCGCTCGGTCCAGCACACCCGGCGCGCGAGCGAGATCCTCGACAAGAAGTTCGAGGAGGCGCGCAAGCGCGCCGAGGCCGACCCGACGAGCAAGGCGCCGCACCCGTTCGACAACGAGTGATCGTGGAGCGGCTCGCCCTCCTCCTCGTCGGCGCGTGGGCCGGCCTCCTCGTCGCGTCGTCGGCCGTCGCCACCGTCAACTTCCGCACCGTCGACCGGCTTCTCGGCCCCGGCCTGCGTCCGGAGCTCGCGCGGGCCCTCGACCCGGTGCCGCCGGAGGCCCGGCGCGCCGCGCTGCGCCACGTCGTCTCGGAGGTGAACCGGTGGGTCTTCCGCGCGGGCGGAGCCGTCCAGCTCCTCCTCGCCGCCGCGGTCGCCGCGGCCCTGTGGCGGGCAGGGGGAGCGCCGCGCTGGCTCGCCTTCGCCGCCCTCGTGATCACGGGCGTCCAGGCCGCGGGCCTCGCCGGCGCCATCACCTCGCTCGGCCGCGCGCTCGACTTCGTCCCCCGCCCGCTGCCGACGGAGCTCGCGCGGCGCTTCGGGATCCTGCACGCCGCCTTCGTGCTCGGCGACCTGGCGAAAGCCCTCCTCCTCGCCGCGGTCTCGTTCCTGCTGCTGCGCCGTCCCCCGGCGTGACAGGGCGCCCGGCGCCTTGCCTGCGCCGGACGCGCCTCCTAAGATCGAGGGGTTACCCCATCGAACGGGAGGATTCCTGATGATGAAGCGCATCGCGTGCGCCGCCGCCGTGCTCGCCCTCGCCACCCCGGCGCTCGCCCAGAACGCGCGCGGCGAGGCGAAGGCGACGGTCGCCGGCAAGGCCGTCTCGATCGACTACGGGCGGCCGAGCCTCAAGGGCCGCGACATGCTCGGCCAGGCGCAGGTCGGACAGGCGTGGCGCATGGGCGCCGACGCCGCGACCACCCTGAAGACGGACGCCGACCTCGCGTTCGGCGCGGTGAACGTGCCGAAGGGGGAGTACACCCTCACCGCGACGAAGGTCTCCGTCGACGCGTGGCAGCTCAACGTGCTCGGCAAGGACCGCGCGAAGGTGGCCGACGTGCCGCTGACGAGCGGGAAGGCCGCGGCCGCGGCCGAGCAGTTCACGATCGACCTCACCGGCGAGGGCAGCAAGGGCGCGCTGAAGCTCACCTGGGGCACGACGACGCTCCAGGCCGCCTTCACCGGCAAGTAGGCGCGCGGCCCGTCACGGGCGACGCCACGGGGGGCCGCCGGCGCGCGCCGGCGGCCCTCTTCGTCTTTCAGCGCAGCCAGCCCCGGCGCCGGTACACGACGAGGCCCACGCGCTCGTGGGCGACGGAGGCGAACGCCCAGCGCCGGTCGCCGGGCAGGTCGAGCGTCTCGAGGTCGTAGCGCGTCTCGACGCAGGGGACCGAGACCACCTCGAGCCCCTCGAGCTCCAGGGCGGCGGCGGCCCGCCGCGTGTGAACGGGCGACGTGACCGCGATGACCCGCCGCAGCCCCAGCCCCCGCATCAGCCGGCCGACGGCGACCGCCTCCTCCCGCGTGTTCGCGATCGGGCCCACGGCGAGGACCTCGGCCCGCGGCGCGAAGTCCCGGGCCCAGGCCCGGGCCAGCGGGGCGTAGAGCGCCGAGGGCGGGCGCAGCTCGGAGACGACGAGGCGCGGCGCGCGGCCCTCGGCGACGAGCTGGACGCCCTTCAGCAGACGGCTCATGGCGTCGCCCGTCGGCTCTCCGTCGGCCTGGATCCGCGAGCCGAAGACGAACACCGCGTCGGCGTCGCGCACCGGGTCGCGCCGGACGAGGCCGTCGGCCATCCAGCCGACGAGGGGAGTGTAGGTCACGGCGAGCCACAGCGCGGCGAGCCCGAGCGCGGCGGCGGCGACGAGCCGGCGCGCCGGCGTCCGCCACAGGAGCGCGCCGAGGACGGCGGCGGCGACGACGAGCGCGGAGCGGTCGTACGGGTACGACACGAGCGAGGCGAGGTCGAGCTGGAGCGCGGCGAGGCCGACGAGCCCGCCCGCGCACAGCCCCGTCCCGAGCGCCCCGCGATCCGACGACTTCGCCACCACGTCTCCTCCTCTCCCCCGGAACGACGAACGCCCGGCGCCCCCCGCGGGGCGCCGGGCGTCCCCCGCCCGGGTCGGGGATTCTACTTCCCGGCCGCGGCCCCGCCTTCGATGCGCATGCCGTAGAACGACTGGCGCACGAAGAACATGGCCACCACCAGGAACACGGCGGACAGCACGTAGCTGATCGTCGACCCCTGCTGGCCGGTCAGGTACACGCCGAGCTCGACCGCGAGGAGGCCGAAGAGCGTCGTGAACTTGATGACCGGGTTCATGGCCACCGACGAGGTGTCCTTGAAGGGATCGCCCACGGTGTCGCCGACCACGCACGCCGCGTGCAGCTCCGTGCCCTTGGCCTTCAGCTCGGTCTCGACGATCTTCTTCGCGTTGTCCCAGGCGCCGCCGGCGTTCGCCATGAAGATGGCCTGGTAGAGGCCGAACATCGCGATCGAGATCAGGTAGCCGATGAAGAAGAACGGCTCGACGAACGCGAACGCGAGGGTCGAGAAGAAGACGCCGAGGAAGATGTTGAACATCCCCTTCTGCGCGTACTGCGTGCAGATCTCGACCACGCGGCGCGAATCCTCGACCGAGGCCCGGTCCGTGGTCTCGAGCTTGATGTTCCTCTTGATGAACTCGACGGCACGGTAGGCGCCGGTCGAGACCGCCTGGGTCGAGGCGCCGGTGAACCAGTAGATGACCGCGCCGCCGGCGATCATGCCGAGCAGGAACGGCGGGTGCAGGATCGAGAGGTTCGCGATCGCCGCCTGGTTCGTGAGGCCCTGGGTGAGGGCCATGATGATCGAGAAGATCATGGTGGTCGCGCCCACGACGGCGGTGCCGATGAGCACCGGCTTGGCCGTGGCCTTGAACGTGTTGCCCGCCCCGTCGTTCTCCTCGAGCAGGTCCTTGGCGACGCCGAAGTTCGGCTTGAAGCCGAAGCTCTTCTGGATCTCGTCCTCGACGCCCTTCATCTCCTCGATCTGCGAGAGCTCGTACACGGACTGCGCGTTGTCCGTGACCGGCCCGTAGGAGTCGACGGCGATCGTGACGGGGCCCATGCCGAGGAAGCCGAAGGCCACGAGGCCGAAGGCGAAGATCGCCGGGGCCTTCATGAACTCGCCGAGGCCCATCGTCGACACGCCGAACGCGATGGCCATGAGCGACATGATCGCCATGCCGAGCCAGTAGCCGCTGAAGTTGCCGGCCACGAGGCCGGAGAGGATGTTGAGCGACGCGCCGCCCTCGCGGGCGGAGGTGACGACCTCCTTCACGTGGCCGGACGTCGTCGACGTGAAGACCTTCACGAACTCCGGGATGATGGCGCCGGCGAGCGTGCCGCAGGTGATGACGGTCGAGAGCTGCCACCACAGGTTCGTGTTGCCGCCGATGTCCGGGATCATGAAGTAGGACAGGATGTAGGTCAGGACCACGGAGAGGATCGAGGTCACCCACACGAGCGCGGTGAGGGGCGCCTCGAAGTCCATCTTGTCGGCGGCGCCGTACTTCGCCTTCGCGTAGACGTTGTTCGTGAGCAGGAAGGACGCGCCGGAGGCGAGGACCATCATGACGCGCATCATGAAGATCCAGACGAGCAGCTTCACCTGGGTGAGCGGGTCGGCCACCGCGAGGACGATGAAGGAGATGAGCGCGACGCCGGTGACGCCGTAGGTCTCGAAGCCGTCGGCGGTCGGGCCGACCGAGTCGCCGGCGTTGTCGCCCGTGCAGTCGGCGATGACGCCGGGGTTGCGAGCGTCGTCCTCCTTGATCTTGAAGACGACCTTCATGAGGTCGGAGCCGATGTCGGCGATCTTCGTGAAGATGCCGCCGGCGATGCGGAGCGCCGCCGCGCCGAGCGACTCGCCGATCGCGAAGCCGAGGAAGCAGGCGCCGGCGACCGAGCTCGGGATGAAGAGGAGGATCGCGAGCATGAAGAGGAGCTCGACCGAGATGAGCATCATCCCGACGCTCATGCCGGAGCGCAGCGGGATCTCGTAGCAGGGGAACGCCTTGCCGCGGAGGCTGGCGAACGCCGTGCGCGAGTTGGCGAGGGTGTTGATGCGGATGCCGTACCACGCGACGCCGAAGCTGCCGCCCATGCCGATGAGCGAGAAGAGCAGGATGATGAGGATCTTCGAGAACTCGAGGCCGGTCAGCAGGAAGTACACGACGATGACCGAGCCGATGAAGCACTCGAGCAGCAGCAGCAGCTTGCCCTGCTGGATGAGGTAGGCCTTGCAGGTCTCGTAGATGAGCTCGGAGATGTCGGCCATCGCCTTGTGCACCGGGAGCTTCTTCACGCCGGTGTAGGTCAGGAAGCCGAACAGCAGGCCGAGGACGCAGACGACGAGGCCCGAGAGCAGGATGTCGTGGCCGGTGAAGCCCAGGAACTTCGCGTCCGGCGTCGTCAGGTCGGGAAGCTTGATGTTCACCTCGCCGCCCGGGCGGTGCCCGTGCTCGGCGGGAGCGGCGGCGTCCGTCGCGGCCGGAGCGTCCGTGCCCTGCGCCGCGGCGAGCGCCGCGCCGGCGGGCCCCGAGAGGAGGAACGCGGCCGCCGCCAGCGCGAGCAGCCGGAGAGCGGGCCGTCTGCGCCCGCGAGCCAGGAATCGATTCAGCATGACCGTGCCCCTTGTTGGATGACTGCGGCCGACATCAAAACGGCGCATCGTAAACACCGGCGAAGAGACGTGTCAATGCGACCCATGGCTCAAGGCGCGCTCCCCGGGGGCTGGCTCAAATCCCGCTGACGCAGGCAGTTAGAATGGGCGCCGCGGGCACCTCATGATCCAGCTGGACCTCGTGAACTCCGTGGCGTGCGCCGGGGGCGCGCTCCTCCTCGGCGAGGCGGCGAGGCGGCGCGCCCGCGTGCTGTCCCGCCACGCCGTGCCGGGGCCGGTCGTCGGCGGGCTCCTCGTCGCGGCCGGTGTGACGGCGCTGCGCGCGCTCGGCCACCCGGTCGCCTTCGACACCAGCCTTCAGTCTCCGCTCATGGTCGCCTTCTTCACCGCCATCGGCTTCGGGGCGAGCCTGCCGTTGCTGCGGCGCGGCGGGCCGGCCGTGGCCCTGCTCCTGGCGATCGCCACGGCGGTCGGAGCGGTGCAGAACCTCGTCGGCGTGGGCCTCGCCCGGGCGCTCGGGGCCCCGCCCCTCCTGGGGGTGATCGCCGGCTCGCTCACCCTCATGGGCGGTCCGGCGACGGGGCTCGCGTTCGCTCCGCTCTTCGAGCAGGCCGGCGTGCCGGGGGCGGCCACGCTGGCCGTCGCCTCGGCCATGGTCGGCATCGTCGCCGGCGGCATCGTGGGCGGGCCGATCGGGACGTGGCTCGTCGAGCGGCAGCGGCGCGCGCCCTCGCGCGCCGGAGGCGCGGTCGACGCCGAGGAGGCCGCGGCCCCGGCGGCGGCCGACGCCGCGGAGACGGCCGGAGGGCGCGGTCTCGTGGAGTCCCTCGTCGTCCTGCTCGCGGCGATGGCCGCGGGGTCGTGGGTGAGCGCCGGCCTCGCCCGGCTCGGGCTCACCCTGCCCGGCTACGTCGGGGCGATGGTGGCCGCGGCCGCGATCCGCAACATCGACGACTGGACGGGCCGCCGCCTCCCCCACCGCCGCCTCGACGAGCTCGGCTCCGCCGCCCTCGCCCTGTTCATCGCCATGGCCCTCATGACCCTGAAGCTGTGGGAGCTCGCCTCTCTCGCGGCCCCGATGGCGGTCATCCTCGCCGCCCAGGTGGCGGTCACGGCGGCCCTCTCGGTCTGGCCGACGTACCGCCTCATGGGCCGCGACTACGACGCCGCCGTCACCGCGAGCGGCTTCTGCGGCTTCATGCTGGGCACGACCGCGAACGCGATGGCGAACCTCGGGGCCCTCACCGACCGCCACGGGCCCGCCCCCCGCGCGTACCTCGTCGTCCCGATGGTCGGCGCGTTCTTCGTCGACTTCACGAACGCCCTCCTCGTCACGGCCTGCCTGAGCCTGCTGCGCTGACCAGGCCGCGCGCGCCGCCACGGGCCGGCGGCCCGCCTGTAGAATGCCGGCGTTTGCGGAGACCGCGATGAAGATCGAGGGGACGGTCGGGTTCATCGGCACGGGAAACATGGCGGAGGCGCTCATCCGCGGCCTGCTGCACGCCGGGGTCGCGGACAAGGAGCAGGTCGTGGGCAGCGACCCGCGCGAGGAGCGCTGCACCGAGATGGAGGGCCGCTACGGCATCCGGGTCACGGCCGACAACCTCGAGGTGGCGCGGCAGGCCGACATCCTGGTGCTCTCGGTCAAGCCGCAGGTCATGGCGAAGGTCCTCGACCAGGTCGGCAAGCACATCCACCCGAAGGCGCTCGTCATCAGCATCGCGGCCGGCATCCCGCTCGCCGCGATCGAGTCGAAGCTGCCCCAGGCCCGGGTCATCCGCACGATGCCGAACACGCCGGCCCTCGTCGGCGCCGGCGCCACCGCGATCGCGGCCGGCGGCCACGCGACCGACGACGACATCAGGGCGGCGCGGCGCATCTTCGACTCGGTCGGGGCGACGATCGTGCTCGAGGAGGCCCAGATGGACGCGGTCACGGGCCTCTCGGGCAGCGGGCCCGCGTACATCTTCCTCATCATCGAGGCCCTGTCCGACGCCGGGGTGAAGGTCGGCCTCTCGCGCTACAACGCGCAGGCCCTCGCGGCCCAGACGGTGCTCGGCTCGGCGAAGCTGCTCATCGAGACGAACGAGCACCCGGGCCGGCTGAAGGACATGGTCACCTCGCCGGGCGGGACCGCCATCGCCGGCCTCCACACGCTCGAGGCCGGGGGCCTCCGCACGACGCTGATGGACGCGGTGGAGGCGGCCACCCGGCGCAGCCGCGAGCTCGGGGAGATGGCCTCGGCCGCCCTCGGCCGCGGCTGAGGCCCCCCGCCCGCGGCGGCGACCCCGTCGGGCGAGCCGGCCTGTCGCGCCTGCCCCTATAATCCGCGGATCCCGGACGGCGTCACGACGAGGAGGTCCCCTTGGACTCGAACCTGCTGAAGACGAAATCGATCGAGGCCCTCGTCGACGACGTCGAGAAGGGCAAGCACCTCAAGCGGACGCTGACCGCGTTCGACCTGACCCTCCTCGGCATCGGCGCGATCATCGGGACGGGCATCTTCGTCCTGACCGGGACCGCCGCGGCGAACCAGGCCGGGCCCGCGATCACGATCTCGTACGTGCTCGCCGGGCTCGCCTGCGGCTTCGCGGCCCTCTGCTACGCCGAGTTCGCCGCGATGATCCCGATCGCCGGCAGCGCCTACGCCTACGCCTACGCGACCCTCGGCGAGGTGATCGCCTGGACGATCGGCTGGGACCTCATCCTCGAGTACGCCGTCGGCTCCGTCACCGTCTCGATCGGCTGGAGCGGGTACATGCAGCAGCTGCTCTCGGGCTTCGGCATCCACCTGCCGGCCTGGATGTGCGCGGCGCCCGGCACGATGCCGGGGGCGGTCATGAACCTCCCCGCGGTGATCATCGTCCTCGCGATCACCGTCCTCCTCGTGGTCGGGATCCGCGAGAGCGCCCGCTTCAACGCGACGATGGTGTTCATCAAGCTCGCCGCGGTCCTCTTCTTCATCTTCGCCGGCATGAAGTTCGTGAAGCCCGAGAACTGGTCGCCGTTCGCCCCGTTCGGCTGGTCGGGCATCATGGCCGCCGGCGCCGTCGTCTTCTTCGCCTACATCGGCTTCGACGCCGTCTCGACGACCGCCGAGGAGGCGAAGAACCCGAAGCGCGACCTGCCGATCGGCATCATCAGCTCGCTCGTCGTCTGCACGGTTCTCTACATCATCGTGGCCGGCATCCTCTCCGGCATCGTGCCGGTGACGCACTTCCGCAGCGTCGAGTCCGCCCTGCCGGGCACGCCGATCGTGCCGATCCAGGAGAGCACCGCGTTCCTGAACGCGCCGGTGGCCTACGCCCTCCACGTGATCAACCAGGACTGGGCGGCCGGCCTCATCTCGGCCGGCGCCGCCGCCGGCATCACGAGCGTCCTCCTCGTCATGCTGATGGGCCAGCCCCGCATCTTCTTCTCGATGAGCCGCGACCGCCTGCTGCCGGCGGGTGTCAGCAAGGTGCACCCGAAGTTCGGCACGCCCTACATCACGACGATCATCACCGGCTTCGCCGTCGCGTTCTTCGCCGCCCTCATCCCGATCAACGTCGTCGGCGAGATGACGAGCATCGGCACGCTCTTCGCCTTCGTGGTCGTCTGCGCCGCGGTCATCATGCTGCGGATCAAGCGGCCCGAGGCGCACCGGCCGTTCCGGGTGCCGTTCGGCTACCTCTTCCCGGTCCTCGGCATCGTGTCCTGCCTCTACCTGATGCTGAGCCTCTCGGCGGCCACGTGGGTGCGCTTCCTCGTGTGGCTCGACCTCGGGATGATGATCTACTGGTTCTACGGGCGCACCCACAGCCCGCTCGCCGACCGGGCCGAGCAGGCCGCGCAGCCGGGCGGCGAGAAGCTCGGCAACTTCGTCACCGTGCTCGGGGCGCTCGGCCTCTTCAACGGCTTCTTCATGGCCGTGCTCGGCTACATGACCGAGTTCGGGATCACGACCGAGGCCCTCACGAAGTGGCACGAGATCCACGTGACGCCGCACGAGGCCGACACCGTGGGCCTCGCCGTCCTCGCCGCGGGCGCGGTCGTGTTCGCGGCCGGCCGGTTCCTCGCGAAGGCCGGGCGAGCGCCGAAGGCGGCCTGAGCCGTCAGCTCGGGTCGTTCTTCTTCCGCTCCTCGGCTTCGCGGCGCTGGCTCTCGATCACGAGCTGGTTGTTCACGCTGAAGGCGAGGGTCGCGCGGGCGATGGAGCCGGCCGTCACCTTCTCGACGTTCGACGCGACCGTGCCCGCGAGCACGACGTGGCCGCGGTCGACGAAGACGCGCACCGGCGGGTCGGGGAAGCCGGCCCAGCGCTCGAAGACCGGGTCGGCGTAGATCTTCGCGTGGATCTCGCGCAGGAGCTGCTGGTCGCCCGACGAGAAGCCCTGGACGCGAAGGTCGTTGTGCACGTCGCGCAGGCCGTCGACCGGGGCCACGAGGTCCTCGACCTCGCGCTTCTTCCACGGGCTGTCGACCCACCCGTGCAGGCCGGCGACGCCGTCGGCCACGTCGACCGCCACCGCGTCGAAGGCGCCGTAGCGCACCCAGCGCAGCACGGCCTCCTGCGCGTCCTTGCGGATCGCCGAGTCGGAGCGCGGCGTCTCCGGGACGACGCGCAGCTCGTTCACGACCGACTTCGCCTCGCGCCGCGCGACGCGGTCGGCCTCGCGCAGGTCGGAGTAGAGGAGCACGATCCCGGTGAGCCGCGCGACGCCGTCCTCGACCGTCACCGTGACGTCGGCGCGCCGGTCGAGGCCGGCCCGGGCGAGGCGGCCCTCGATCTTCTGCCGGAGCGCCCCGTCGCTCCCGGCGAAGGCCGGGCCCGACGCCAGGGCCAGCGCCGCGACCGCCGCGAGAGCCGCCTTCATCGTTCTTCTCCCCCGGGCCGAAGGCGTCGCCCCCCCGCGCCCGTCCACCTGCTGGGACGAACTTCTCCCATGAAGGGTTTCCCCCTTCAGTCAAAGGATGTCAACCCCCCTCCTTGACGGCCCGGGCGCGGGCCCCGAGACTCTCCGACCATGAGCGACCCCCACCTCGACGTGTGGCACCGCGAGCTCGCGTCGCGCGCCCGGGAGTTCGGCGAGAGGCACCTGCGGGCGATCGCGCCGGCCGAGGACGATCCCGCGGGACGCTGCGCCGAGGTGGTCGCGCAGCTCGCGGCGGCGGGCCTCCTCCAGGCCGTCGTCCCGCCGCGCTTCGGCTCGGCCGACGCGCGCTCGATCGCGGTGATGCGGGAAAGGCTCGCCTACTACTCGCTCGCGGCCGAGTCCGTCTTCGCGGCCCACGGCCACGCCGCCCACCTCCTCGCGGCCGGGGGCAGCGAGGGACAGAGGGCGCGCTGGCTCCCCGCCCTGGCCGCGGGAACGTCGCTCGGCGCGCTCGCGGTGGCCGAGCCGGAGGCCGGCGCGGACGTCGGGGGGATCCGCACGACGGCCGTCTCGGAGAGCGGGCGGTGGCGGCTCGACGGCGAGAAGACGTGGGTGACGGCGGCGGCGCGGACCCGCCTCGTGATCGTCCTCGCCCGCAGCGAAGCGGGAACGACCGGCACGCAGGGGCTCTCGCTCTTCCTGGTGGACGGCGAGGCGTCCGATCTCACCTGGCGGCCCTTCGAGACGACGGCCGCGCTGCCCGTGGCCGACCTGCGGCTCGACGGCGCGCCGGGCGCGCTTCTCGGGAAGGTCGGCGCCGGGGCGGCCGCGGTCGAGTCCGTCCTCACGCTCTTCCGGCCCGGCGCCGCGGCCGCGGCCTGCGGGCTCGCCGCGCGCGCCCGGGACGAGGCGGTGCGGCACGCCCTCGCCCGCCGGCAGTTCGGCCGCGCCCTCGCCGCGTTCCAGGCGACCAAGATCGCGATCGCCGACATGACGGCCGAGCTGCTCGCGGCGCAGCGGCTCGCCACCCACGCGGCCTGGCTCGTCGACCAGGGGGCGAAGGACGCGGCGCGCCAGGCCGCGGCCGCGCGCGTGTTCGCGACCGAGGCGGCGGCCCGCGTCACCGACCTCGCCCTGCGCGTTCACGGCTCCGCCGGCCTCGTGAGAGGATCGACCGTGGAGCGACTGCTCCGCGAGGCGCGGGCGCTGCGCCTGCGCGAGGGCACGAACGAGCTGCTCAAGATGGACCTGGCGCAGTCGATCGTGGAGGAGAGCCGCTAGATGGGACGAATCGTGGACCTGTGCGGCGAGATCGCCGCGGCGGCGGAGGAGGGGCCCGAGGGCCTCGTCCTCCCGCCGGACGCCTGGGACAAGCTGCGCGCGGACTGGTCCGACGAGGACATCGAGGACGCGATGAGCTTCGTGCGGGACTCGCTCCTCCAGTCGGAGCTCGTCGAGGCGTCGGACAGCCTGAGCGCGCGCCTCGTGGAGCTCCTCGGGACGTGGGGCGACGCGACGGGCTGGGCCGAGGCCGCCGCCGGCCGGGCCGCGCTGAGCGTCGACGTCCTGGGGCAGGTCGCGCGCCGGCTCGACCGGCTCGAGGAGATCCTCGCGGTCTATCGCGACGACGCCCCGCCGGACCGGCGCGGGTTCGACGCGCTGCGCCGGCGCCTGATGGACGCGGGCATCGAGGCCGAGATGCGTCCCGACTGGGCGCCGCCCGGGGCCGGGTCGGCGGAGCCGGCCGAGGCCGAAGGCGACGACGAGAGCGAGTAGCTCCTCCGGAGCGCGGGACGACACCGCGGCCCGCGCGCGGCTGCTACACTGCCCCATGCGAACGCGACTCGCCCTGACCGCCGCGCTCGTCGGCGCGGCCCTCCTCCCTCCCTCGGCGGCCCGCGCGGGCGGGGTCGAGATCTCCGGCTTCGCCGGCTACACCTTCCCGTTCTACTCGCAGACGTTCGCCTACCATCCCGGCCCGACGAGTGTCGCGATCCCCGGGGTGTCGATCCAGCAGTCCGGCGAGTTCGCGCTCAGGGGGAAGGGCGGGCCCGCGTTCGGCGGCGCGATCGCGTTCTACCCGGCCGACACGATCGGCTTCGAGGTGCGGCTCGACCGGGCCGAGGTCGACGTGCAGACCGACTCCACCGCGTTCGACGTGAAGGTCACCCTGCCGGGCGGCCTCTCGCCCGTCGAGTCGACGCTCGACCTCGAGGCGGGCACCGCGACGCTCACCGCGCCCCACCCGCTGTCGCTCAACCTGAAGCTGCGCGGCGCGGGCCAGACCCACCTCTTCGCCTCCGGCGGGATCAGCCGGCTCGGGAGCCTGGAGCTGACGCTCGATCAGCCGATCGCGATCGGGGTCGCGGCCTTCAACCTCGACACGCGCAACCTCGAGATCCCGACCCTCAGCGTCCAGGCGAAGGCCACCGAGACGGGGAGCTCCTGGGGCGGGAACCTCGGCCTCGGGTTCCAGGTCGCTCTCGGGGACCGCGGGGGCCTCGTGATCGAGGGCCGCGGCTTCTATTTCCCCAAGCGCACCGTGGAGTGGGCCGGCGTGAACGTGGCGGGCCTGCCCGCGATCCAGCAGCAGCTGCTCTCGCGCACCCTCGAGAACCTGCCGCCGGTCGAGTTCAAGCCGTGGTGGGTGCAGGCGACGATCGGGTTCTCCTACCGGTTCTGAGCCCGGGACCTGCCGCACGGCTGCCCGGATCCGCCGGCTAGACCTTCAGCCGGCTCAGGCTCACCCAGCTCCCGACGACGCCGACGAGCATGCCGCCGAGGACGAGCATCGCCCCGAGGCCGCCGGGCAGGGCGAAGGCGGCGTGGCCGAGGACGTCGGACGACGCGAGGCCGCGCGAGAGCCACTGCAGGGCGGCCCAGAGCAGCACCGTCGCGAGGAGGCCGCCGAGCCCGCCCTGGATCATGCCCTCGGCGACGAACGGGCCCTTCACGTAGGCCTGAGTCGCGCCGACGAGGCGCATGATGTCGAGCTCGTCCTCGCGCGCGTAGATCGTCAGGCGGATCACGTTGGAGATCGTGAAGACGCCGGCCACGACGAGGATGCCGCCGAGGAACGCGCCGACCCCCCGCACGAGCCGCACGCCGGTGGCGAGCCGCTCGATCCACAGCAGGTCGTACTGGATCTCCTTCACGCCGGGCGCGGCCTGGAACGCGCCGGCGAGGCGCTCGACCTCGGCCGGGGACTGGCGCTCGGCCTTCAGGCTCACCTCGAGCGAGGCCGGGAAGGGGTTCTCGCCGAGGTCCTCGGGCAGCGCGCGCAGGTCGCGGAACATCTCGCGGAAGCGGGCGAGGGCCTGCTCGCGCGTGACGTAGTCGATCGACTCGACCGCGGGGTCCTCCTTCAGGCGGTTCGCGAGGCTCTCGCGGACGCGGTCCTCGGTGCCGTCCTCCAGGTAGACGATCACCTGCACCTTCTGCGTCCAGCGGGAGACGACGTCGCCGAGGCGGCTCGCCACGGTGAGGAAGGCCCCGAGGACGAAGAGGCTCACCGCGATCGTGCCGACCGAGACGGCGTTCATGAGACGGCTGCGCCAGAGGCTGGTGAGGGCCTCCGAGAGGAAGTAGTGAACGGCGCGCAGCACCGCCATCGGAGCGGGGATTATAATCCGCGACCATGAGCGTGCTGGTCGGCATCGCCGGGGGGACGGGCTCGGGAAAGACCTCCCTCGCCACCAAGATCCGGGAGCGCGTGGGCGAGGACCGGTGCCTCCTCATCGCCCAGGACTCGTACTACAAGGACGGGAGCACGCTCTCCCCCGCGGCCCAGGCCGCGATCAACTACGACCACCCCGACGCGTTCGACACGCCTCTCCTCGTCGACGACCTGCGCGACCTGAAGGCGGGCCGGCCGGTGCCGTGCCTGACCTACGATCACGCCACCTACTCCCGGCGCGTGCTGCCCGACCCCTTGACGCCGAAGCCCGTGGTGCTCCTCGAGGGGATCCTGATCCTGGCCGAGGAGCCGCTGCGCCGGCTCATGGACATCAAGCTCTTCATCGACACCGACGCCGACGTGCGGATCCTGCGGCGGCTGCAGCGGGACATCGCCGACCGCGGCCGGACGTTCGCGTCGGTGACCCGGCAGTACCTCGACTCCGTGCGCCCGATGCACCTCGAGTTCGTGGAGCCCTCGAAGCGCTACGCCGACCTCATCGTCCCCGAGGGCGCGGAGAACGTGGTCGCGCTCGAGGCGGTGGTCGCGCGGATCAAGGCGATCCTCGCGCGCTGAGCCCCCGCGCGGGCGCCCGCCGGCGCGCCGCCCGCCTACGCCGAGGCGACCCGCCCCTTCTCCAGCGAGAGGACCCGCTTCCCCATCCGCTGGATCATGTCGCGGTCGTGCGTCGCCACGAGCACCGTGGTGCCGCGGGCGTTCACCTCGAGGAAGAGCTTCATGATCTCCTGCGCCATCTCCGGGTCGAGGTTCCCGGTCGGCTCGTCGGCGAGCAGGAGCATCGGCTCGTTGATGAGGGCGCGGGCGATCGCCACGCGCTGCTGCTCGCCGCCCGAGAGCTGCAGCGGGTAGGCGTGCATCTTGTGGTGGAGCCCCACCGCCTTCAGGGCGGCGAACGCGCGGCGCTTCTGCTCTCGCGGCGGCATCCCGAGGATGCGGAGCACGAAGGCGACGTTCTCGAGGATCGTGCGGCGCTTGAGGAGCTTGAAGTCCTGGAACACGACGCCGATCGCGCGGCGCAGCTCCGGGATCTGGCCGGCGGGGATCGCGGTGATGTTGCGCCCGCCCACGAGGATCTGGCCCTGCGAGGGCAGCTCCTCGCGGAAGACGAGCTTCAGGAAGGTCGTCTTGCCCGCGCCGGAGGGCCCGGTCAGGAAGCAGAACTCGCCCTTCGCGACGTGCAGCGTCACGTCGCAGAGCGCCATCGACTCGCGGTCGTACTGCTTGTAGACGTGGAAGGCCTGTATCATCGCCTGGTGGGTCGCCCCGCGCCGCGATTATAGCGGCGGCCCTCATCCCTCGGAGGCGCGCGCTGGAGACGACGCCGGGCACCGCACCGTTCCGGCCGCCGCGCGGGCTCGCCGGCGGCCACCGCCAGACGCTCGCGGGGCACTGGTCGCGTCATTTCCTCCGCTGGCCGTTCGCGGTCGCCGACCTGCCCGTCGACGCCGGCGAGGGCGTGCGGCTGCTGGTGCGCGCGAGCTGGCAGCCCGGGCCGCGCGAGGACCGGCCGGCCCTCCTGATCGTCCACGGCCTCGGCGGCTCCGACGCCTCGACCTACACCGTCTCGCTCGGCCGCCTCGCCTACGCCCGCGGCTTCCACGTCGTGCGCATGAACATGCGCGGCTGCGGCGACGGCGAGGCGCTGTGCCCGCTGCTCTACAACGCGGGCCTCGACACGGACCTCCTCGCCGTGGTCGACGAGCTCCTGCGCCGCGTGCCGCGCCTCGCCGTCGTCGGCTTCTCGCTCGGCGCGAACCTCGCCCTGCTGATGCTCGGCCGCCGCCGCTCGGTCGTCCCGCCCGGCCTCTTCGCCGGCGTCGCCGTCTCGCCGCCGGTCGACCTCTCGGCCTGCGCCGACGCGATCCGCGCGCCGCGGAATCGCCTCTACGAGGCACGCTTCGTCCGCATGCTGTCGCAGGCCTACCGCCGGCGGGCCGCCGCGCGCGCGGACCTCTTCCCGCCCGGCCTCGAGCGCGGGCTCGACTCGGTGCGCGCCTTCGACGACCGGATCACCGCGCCCTTCGGCGGCTTCGCCGGCGCGGCCGACTACTACGCGCAGTCGAGCGCCGGGCCGTGGCTCGCCTCGATCGACCGGCCCACGCTGATGCTGGCCGCGGCCGACGACCCGATGATCCCCGTCGCCTCGGTCGAGCGCTGGGCCCGCTCGCCCCGCGTCGCCCTCGAGGTCACGCCGACCGGGGGGCACGTCGGCTTCGTCGGGCCCTCGAAGGCGCCCGGCTTCTTCTGGGCGGCCGACCGGGCCATGGCGTTCGTGGAGGCGGCCACCGGCCCATCGATTTAGCAACGACTAAAGTATTGGCCGCAGCGCGCGCCAGACCGTCTCGGCGAGCTTCCGGTGACCCTCGGGTGTCGGGTGGATCCCGTCCGGCTGGTTGAGCCTCGGATCGCCGGCGACGCCGGCGAGCAGGAACGGGACGAGCGTCGCTCCGTTCTGCCGCGCGAGCTCGGGGTAGATCGCCCGGAACCGCCGGCCGTAGTCGGGCCCGTAGTTCGGCAGAGCCTCCATCGCGACGAGGGCGATCTTCGCCGAGGGCTGGCGGACCCGCGTCGCGTCGAGGATCGCCTGGATGTTCGCCCGCGTCGCCGCCGGGTCCTGGCCCCGCAGGCCGTCGTTCGCGCCCGTCTCGAGGACGAGGACGGCCACCGGCTGCCGCAGCAGCCAGTCGATCCGGCCCCGGGCCCCGGCCGAGGTCTCTCCGCTCACGCCGGCGTTCACGACCCGGTAGCGCAGCCCGGCCGCGTCGAGCTTCTTCTGCACGAGCGCGGGATAGGCCTCGTCGGGGTCGACGCCGAGGCCGGCGGTCAGGCTCGTGCCCATGAAGAGGATCGCGGGGCGGTCGTCGGCGGGCAGGGGCCGCGCCGAGGCGCCGGGAACGGCCGACGCCGGCGAAGGCGTCGCCGCGATCGGGCCCGCCGCGCGCTCGCCTCGGCAGGCGCCGAGGGGCCACGCGGCGAGGGCCAGGGCCGCGGCGAGGGCCGCGCGCTTTGCCGATATGATGGCTCGACCGGGAGGCCTCGACCGTTTCATGTCCATCCTTCGCTCGGAGTCGCTGACGCGCGCCTACGTCTCGGGCGGGCGCGAGATCACGGTTCTCAGAGATATCACGTTCGACCTCGAGGCCGGCGGCTTCCTCGCGATCACCGGCCCGTCGGGCAGCGGCAAGAGCACGCTCCTCGGCCTCCTCGCCGGCCTCGACCGCCCCACGCGCGGGCGCGTGGTCCTCGACGGCCACGACCTCTCGACGCTGACCGAGGACGCGCGGGCCCGGGTGCGCGCGGCGAAGGTCGGCTTCGTGTTCCAGTCCTTCCACCTCGTGCCGACGCTCACGGCCCGGGAGAACGTGCAGGTGCCGCTCGAGCTGCGGGGCGAGGACGGCCGGGCCCGCGCGGAGGAGCTCCTGCGGCGGGTGGGCCTCGCCGACCGCGGCCACCACTACCCGGCCCAGCTCTCGGGCGGCGAGCAGCAGCGGGTGGCCGTGGCCCGCGCGTTCGCTCACCGGCCGAAGATCCTCTTCGCCGACGAGCCCACCGGGAACCTCGACGCGGCGAACGGCGCGAACGTCGTCGCCCTCCTCGGCGAGCTCAACCGCGAGCTCGGCACGACGCTCGTCCTCGTGACCCACGACCCCGACCTCGCGGCCCGCGCGCACCGCGTCGTCCGGCTGCGCGACGGCGTCGTGGTCGAGGGCGCCGTGGCGGCCGAAGCGGCCCGATGACGCCGTTCGTCCTCTCCCTCGCGTGGCGCGAGGCGCGCGGCTCCCGCCGCCGCGGCCTGCTGATCGTCCTCGCGATCGCGATCGGCGTCTCGGCCCTCGTCGCGATCAACTCCTTCACGGAGAACCTCCGCGACTCGGTCCGCCGCGAGTCGCGCGCCCTCCTCGGGGCCGACCTGGTGATCGGGGCGGGCGGCCCGCTCACCGCGAAGGCGGAGGCCCTCGTCGACGAGGCGCGCCGCGCGTCCGTGCCCCCGGCCGAGATCGCGCGCGTCGTCTCGTTCGGGGCGATGGCCCTCCGGCCCGGCGGCGGAGCGACCCGCCTCGTCCAGGTGCGCGGCGTCGACCCCGGGTACCCCTTCTACGGCACGGTCGAGACCGACCCCGCCGGCGCCTGGCCGCGCCTCGGCACGACGGGCGGCGCGATCGTCGACGGCGCTCTGCTCACGATGCTGGGCGCGCGGGTCGGCGACGAGATCCAGCTCGGCGAGGCGCGCTTCGTCGTGCGCGCGACGGTCCGCGACATGCCCGGCGACGTGAGCGTCGCGAGCGCCTTCGGCCCGCGCGTCTTCGTGCCGCGCGCGGCGCTCGACGCCACGAAGCTGCTCACGTTCGGCTCGCGGGCCCGCTACGACGCGTGCCTGCGCTACCCCGCGGGCACGGACGCCGACCGCGTGGCCGCGCGGCTCCGCGCCCGGCTCTCGGCCGAGCGCGCGACCGTGCGCACCGTCTCCGAGGACCAGCGCCGGCTCTCCGAGTCGCTCTCCCGCTTCGGGAGCTTCCTCGCCCTCGTCGCCCTCGTGGCCCTGCTGCTCGGCGGCCTCGGGGTCGCGAGCGCGGTGCACGTCTTCGTGAAGCGGCGGATGACCACGATCGCGGTGCTGCGCTGCCTCGGGGCGTCGGCCGGGACGCTCCTCGCCGCGTACCTCGTGCAGGCGGTGGTCGTCGGCCTCCTCGGCAGCCTCCTCGGCGCCGCCCTCGGCGCGGCCGTCCAGCTCGCGCTGCCGCGCCTCCTCGCCGGGCTCCTGCCGGTCGACGTCGCGTGGGCCCTGTCGTGGCGGGCGGTCCTCGGGGGCCTCGCCGTCGGCGTCTGGGTGGCCGTCGCGTTCGCCGCGCTGCCGCTCCTCGCCGTCCGCGACGTCTCGCCCCTCGCGGTGCTGCGCAGCGACGTCGAGCCGGCGAAGCGGCGGCGGGACCCGCGGCGGCTCGTCGCGGTGCTGGCCCTCGCCGCGAGCGTCGCGGGCCTCGCGGTCGCCCAGGCCGGCCGCGTCGCCACCGGCCTCGCCTTCTCCGGCGGCATCGCGGTCGCCCTCGCCCTCCTCGCGCTCGCGGCCTGGCTCCTCGTCCGCGGGCTGCGCCGGTTCTTCCCGTCCTTCCTCCCGTACCTCTACCGGCAGGGGCTCGCGAACCTCTACCGCCCGGCGAACCAGACGCTCATGGTCGTCCTCTCCCTCGGCTTCGGCGTCTTCCTGCTCAGCACCCTCGTCCTCGTGCAGCACAACCTCCTGCGCGACCTGCGGGTCGACCGCGGGGAGAGCCGGCCCAACCTCGCGTTCTTCGACGTCCAGCCGGACCAGCGCGACGACGTCGAGGCGCGCGTGCGCGCGGTCGGCCCGCTCACCTCGCCGGTCGTGCCGATCGTGCCGATGCGCATCCAGTCGCTGAAGGGACGGCCGGTGACGGAGATGCTCGCGGTCGAGGAGAACCGGCCGGAAGGGGAAGGCGGGCCGCGGACCGACGAGGCGCGGCGGCGCGGGAACGGGGGCCCGCCCGAGCGCTGGGCCCTCCGCCGCGAGTACCGCAGCAGCTACCGCGACGCGCCGGGAGAGGCGGAGAAGGTCGTGGCCGGCGCGTGGTGGCGGCCGGGCGAGTGGAAGGGCCGCGCGGCGGACGCGGCGACGCCCGTGCCGATCGCCCTCGACGCGAACCTCGCCCGCGAGCTGCGGCTCGCGGTCGGCGACGAGGTCGTGTGGGACGTCCAGGGCGTGGCGGTGCCCTCGCGCGTCGCGGCCCTGCGCGAGGTGCAGTGGGTGCGCTTCTCGCCGAACTTCTTCGTCGTCTTCCCGGAGGGCCCGCTCGACGCCGCCCCGAGGAGCTTCGTCCTCCTCGCGCGCGTCGAGGACGAGGCCCGCCGGGCGCGGCTGCAGCGCGAGGTCGTCGAGGCCCACCCGAACGTGTCGACGCTCGACCTCGCGCAGGTGCAGCGGGCGATCGAGTCGGTCCTCGACAAGGTCGTCCTCGGCGTGCGCTTCATGGCGCTCTTCAGCGTCGCCGCCGGCGCGCTCGTGCTGGCCGGCGCCGTCGCCTCGAGCCGCCAGCAGCGCGTCCGCGAGGGAGCCCTCCTGCGGACGCTCGGGGCGACCCGCCCGCAGCTCGTCCGGATCCTGCTCGCCGAGTACGTCGTCCTCGGCGCGCTGTCGGCCGGGGCCGCGATCGTCCTCTCGACGGCGGCGGCGTGGGCCCTCGTGCGCTTCGTCTTCGAGGGCTCGTTCGCGCTGCCGGGGCCGTCGCTTCTCGGCCTCCTCCTCGCGATCGTGGCGCTGACGATCGCGGTCGGGCTGTCGGGGAGCACCGAGGTGTGGCGGCGCCCCCCGCTCGAGGTGCTGCGGGCGGAGTAGCGAAGCCGAGGAGGGCTCACGCCCTTCGCGCGAGCCGTCCTGATATGCTTCGCCCATCCTCTCGGACGACCTCGGAGAAACACGCATGCGCGGTGGACACGCCCTCGTCCCGATCGGGCTCTTCGGCCTGATCGCGCTGCTCATCGCCGCCGACCTGCTGAGCGACTACCGCCACTCGGCCCACCTGCCGATGCACCTGATCATCGAGGTGGCGGCCGGCTTCGTCGCCCTCGTCGGCGTGGGCCTGTTCGTCAATCACGCCTGGGCCCTCCACGAGGCGGCGGACAACATCGCACGCGACCTCAAGGCGAGCGAGGAGGAGTCCGCGCGGTGGCGGGCCGAGGCGCAGAACGCCCTCGAGGGAATGAGCGCCGCGATCGAGCGGCAGATGGACAAGTGGGGCCTCACCGAGGCCGAGCGAGACGTGACGCTCCTGCTCCTGCGCGGGTTGAGCCACCGGGAGATCGCTGAACAGCGGAGGACGAGCGAGGGGACCGTGCGCCAGCAGGCGCTCGCGATCTACCGGAAAGCCGGCCTCGAGGGCCGCTCCGGCCTCGCCGCGTTCTTCCTCGCGGGCCTCGCCGCGCACGGCGCCCGGACGACCTGACCTCTAGTCTGCGCGCAGCCAACCGGGGAGGTGCTCGACCCGCACCTCCCCTCCGTCGACGAGCACCGCGGCGTGGCGCAGGGCGCTCTCGAGCTCGTCGAGGTTGCCCGGAAACGCGTGGCGCGCGATGACGGCGTACGCCTCGGGGGTGATCGACAGGGCGCGGCGGGCCGCATCGCGTAGCCCCCGCGCGACGAGGAGCGGAAGGTCCCGCCGCTCGCGGACCGGGGGAACGCGGAGACTCAGCCGCCCGAGCACGGCCATCGTGCTCGCCTCCACACGGCCCGTGACGGCCCCGCCCGTGCCGACGCCCGTGCTCGCGACGATGCGAAAGCCGTGCCTCCGGGCGGGCGAGCCGTCGCCGATCCGAGCGGCCAGGGCGGCCCAGCCCTGCTGGTCGAGCTCGTGCACGTCCTGGACGTGGAGGGTGGCGGGCAGGCCGGGCTCGTTCAGGAGCAGCTCGCCGAGGCGGCCGCGCGTCAGCTCGCAGCCGGCACGCTCCTCGAACGGCCCCCGCCGCCGCGACAGCCGGTGGACGGCCACGGCGACCGAGGACAGGTGCGTGCCCTGCTCGCCGCGGAGGAGCAGGGGCCTCTGGCTCAGCGCCGCACGCCGCAGCTCGAGACGAACGGGCCGGATGTCGAGCTCCAGCTCGCGCAGCGCCGGCAGCCGATCCGGTCGGACGGCAGGCTCCTCGGCGAGGAAGCGGGCGAGGCACGCGACCACGGCGCTCCCGGCGCCGCCGATCGGCTCCGCGACCACGCGCTCGCGCCGCACGCCTCGGGCGACGCGGTGCCGGTGCGGCCTCGGGCTCGTGCCGGCGCCGACGGGACCGAGCGGGCAATCGACCTCGTCCGGAGGACACGGCTCGGAGCGCCCGTGAAGCACCTCGTGGCAGCGGTGACCGATCGGATCCCCCTCGCATCGCGCCCGGAAGTCGGCGCTGGCGGCCCGGATCGTCCGGTCGGCGCCGACGACGACCACGGGGCCGTCGTAGCGAGCGAGGATGGCGGCCAGAACGTCGGCGTATGGAGAGTCGGTCGGCATCTCACCGCCGAGTCGATGCAACGCCCGGGCCAGGATCAGTCGAGGTCTGCGATCTTCCGGTAGAGCGTGCGCTCGGTGATGCCGAGTCGCAAGGCGAGCTCGCGGCGATCGCCCCTGAAGGTCGCGAGCACCCAGCGCAGGTACCGGCGCTCGGCCTCCTCGAGCGTCACCAGCTCGCCGGGGCGCGCCTGGGCGATCCCGGACGCGCTCGACGCGATGACCTCGTCGGACAGGTGCTCGGCGAGGACCGTGCCGCCGCCCGCGAGCAGGCAGGCCCGCTGCAGGACGTTCTGGAGCTCGCGCACGTTGCCGGGGAACGCGTACGCCGCCAGCGCGGCGAGGGCGTCCGGGTGGAAGCGCGACAGGGTCGGGCAGCCGAAGCGCTGCGCGATCGTCTCGACGAGGAGCGGCAGGTCCTCGCGTCTCTCGCGCAGAGGCGGCAGGCGGATCGGGAATGCCGCGATCCGGTGATAGAGATCGCGGCGGAACGAGCCCGCCTCGACCATGCCCGCGAGATCACGGTGCGTCGCGCAGAGCAGGCGGAAGTCGCTCCGCCGCAGCTCGTTGCTGCCCACGCGCCGGAAGGCCCGAGTCTCGATCAGGCGCAGGAGCTTGACCTGGAGGGGAAGGGAGATGTCGCCCACCTCGTCGAGGAAGAGGGTCCCTCCGTCGCAGGTCTCGACGAGCCCCGGCTTCTTCTGCGTCGCCCCGGTGAAGGCGCCCTTCTCGAAGCCGAAGAGCTCGCTCTCGAAGAGCGACTCCGCGACACCGCTGCAGTCCAGCGGAACGAAGCGGCCGGCCGCCCGCGCGCTCATGGCGTGAATCGCCTGGGCCAGCCGTTCCTTCCCGGTGCCGGACTCGCCGAGGAGCAGCACGGGCGTGTCGGTCGGGGCGACGCGCGACGCGAGCTGCAGCATCCGGTTGAAGGCCGGCGCGCGCCCCACGAACTCGGTCTCGCCCGGCTTCGAGGCGGCGAGAGCGACCGGCCGCAGCACTTCGATGAAGGACACGACGGCGCCGCCCGCATCCCGCACCGGATGGACCGTGACCTCCTCGTGACGCGCTCCGGCGGACGTGTGGTGGACGTGAAGGACGTGGCTCGCCTCGCCGGTCGCGCGGCACTGCGAGATGGGACAGCTCTCGCCGGCCTCGTCGCAGGGAGCCGAGTAGCCGTGTGACACCTCGTAGCAGAAGCGCCCGGCCACCTCTTCGCCACTCGCGAACGCGTCGCGATAGCCGCGCCCGGCGGCGAGGATCCGCAGATCCGAACCGACCACGACCGTTCGATCGGGCAGGCCGTCGAGAACCCGCTCGAGCGGGATCCGATCGGCCGGTTCGGGCTGTCGGGAGTCCACCATAGATCCGCGTCGCGCTCGGCGACTGCCAAGCCTGTCACGAACGCCGGCGAGATTCTGACACTCGCGTCAGCTGACAGGTGTTTGCTTCCACCGACCCGGCACCGAACACCCGGGAGACCGACATCGAACGTCCGTGAAGCGGGAGTCCCTGCGGAGATCCTCAACGGCGGCGGCGCAAGCGTTTCCGGGATCCGGCGCGATGCACCGGCCGCCGTCCCGTCCCGTCGCGCAACTGGCACGCACGTTGCCTCAGGGGTTTCCGTCAGGCCCGTCGAGCCTGGCGATATCCAGAAACTCCAATGGTCGTTCCTCGAGGGGGGGCCGTCATGCAAAAGGGGACCTTCGTCGTCCTGGCGGTACTGGCCCTGTTCGTCGTTCCTGCGATCGCGCAGGACCACGGCAGCGGCGAGAGCGGCGGCGGTTGCGGAGACGTACTCGGAGACCTGATCCACATCAAGCGCGACGCCGCGACGGGCCAACCGATCCTGGCCCAGCGCTACGTCGAGATGCCAAAGGAGCTGCCGGGCTACGGCTGGGGTTACTGCCCGATCGCCGTGGACTCTTCCGGGAACGAGCTCGGGTTCGCGCCGCTGACGTGCGACGTGGCCGCCGCGGACCTCGCCCGGATCGTCGAGGTGGACTACTTCGGGCGCCTCAGCGGCGGCCGCACCAAGGAGCGCAACAGCCGCATGCACCTCGACGAGGTGATCTCGAACATCAAGATGGCCGGCGGCGTCCGTCTCGACGAGACGGGGCGGATCCAACTCGGCTACGACTGCTCGGCCAACACCACCTGCGCGGAGTGGGCCGTGATCGACTCCCCGATGGAGAACCTCCCGATCTACACCCGACTGATGAAGTACGGGCACCTGCAGACGGACCCCAAGGAAGTCGACCTCTGGTCCCACGGAGACCCCGCGGCGGGCACCCAGTACCACCCCGCACTCGACCAGGCGGACTGGGCGAAGTTCCAGCCGGTGGTCCGCCACCTGCTCGCCGGGGGCGGCGGGGCCTTCTGTGACACCGCCGCCTGCGTCGAGCCGGAACCGCTCGACACCCGGGACTCCCTGACGGCCGCCGCCACCCTCGGCGGAGCCGCGAACAAGGACGGGAAGATCACCGTCGACCTCGTCCAGTACATGAACCGCATCCTGAAGATCACGAAGACGACCGAGACGACGCTCGCGCCGCCGCAGACCCTGCCGGCGCTCGTGCGCGACTGCTGGGCCTCGTCGGCCGACCCGGTCCTCGCCACCGGCGTCGACGGCGAGGTGCTGCCCATCGACCCAACGTACGATCCGACCTGCTCCGTCGGCGGTGCCGACGAGACGCTGCCGAACTTCTCGGCCTTCGTCGGCGTGCAGGAGCGGTTCGTCGACTACTCGGGCCTGACGGGCTACGACCGCACGGCCACCTGGGGCACCCGCACCGCTGCGCTCATCCGGCCGGTGATTCCCGCCCTGCCGCTGGCCTTCTACGTCGACGGGAAGGTGTCGGTCATCGGATGGCTGAACTTCATCAACCCCAAGCTCGGGACCGGCAGGAACGTGGACGGCTTCGTGAAGGCGTCGAGCGACAGCCTCCGGGCGATCCAGTTCGTCCACAACTACGCGATCCCCGACAACCTGGGCTGGAACTTCAAGCTGCGCTGATCCGCCGGCGCCGTCTCGGCCGGGCCGAGAAGCCCTCTCGGCCCGGTCCGCTTCCCGGGCCGGCCGTATCGCGCCGTCTCCGCGCGTAGGACGGAGCCCGACACGGCCCGTCGGACTCCGGCTTCGCAAATCGGTACGGAGCGCTCGATGACGTGCTTCCTCTCGCAGTTGCTCGATGGCGCGACGAGGGGCCGCGACCTAGCTTGCGGGCCAGCAGCCGATTCGAGCCGATCCGTGACGGCCGTCGCCGTGCCTCCGCGCCCGACGCGGGCACGGCCCCTCCCTCGGCGGCGGCCGCGTTCCTGGCGCATCGCAGGTCGTCCGCACGCAATGGCGGGCGCGATCGGAGGGCAGTGGCCCTCCGGCCGCCGCGCCGAGGAGGGATCATGACGGACTCGACGAGGCGGACGGCGCTCGCCGTCGCGCTTGTCTTCTGTACCTCTGCCGTTGCCCTGGCCCAGAGCCGCGGCGGCGGCGGCAACGCGGGCACGGCCGCCGGGGCGCTCTACGGCGACCTCTACGTGATCGAGCGGGACGGGGCGGGAGTGCCGATCACTCGCGGCGTGACATACCTCAACACGACGGTCGTTCCACCCGCGCCGGTGACCGTCCAGTGCGTCCAGCCGCTGGCGGCGGGCTGCGGCCAGCTCCCGCTGTGGGGCGAGCAGATCGGCTTCGATCCTGAGCTTTACGACCCCTGCGCCGTCTACACGCCCGCCGCCGACCTGATACAGGAGGTGAAGTTCGGACGCGAGAGCGTGTCGCGGGCCCCGGCGACGGTGATCGACAAGTCCTATGCCGAGGCACTGAAGGGGATCAACTCGGCCGCGGCGATGTGCGGCGACGGCGACGATGCCGTCAAGCTCGATCCGGCGGGCCGGATCACGCTGTGCCTGGCCAGCGAGACCGATCCCACAGCCTACGCCTGGAAGACGATCGACGCGCCGCTCGAGAACCTCGGGCTCTACCGGGCGGTCATGACCAACGGCTGCCTCGCGAACGTCGCCGAGGAAACGGTCGGCGAAGAGGGCGTGCGGGTGGTCGCGACGACGGCGCTCGATCCCACGGGGATGTTCTACCTGAAGGACGCGGGCCTCGACCACCTCGTCTGCCAGAGTCAGATGATTCCGGTCAGCCTGGACGTCGCGCGGACCCAGGAAGGCCTGTGCACGGTCACGCCGGACCCCGTTGGCGCGGTCAATCCTCCGACCTGCCCGTGGGAGTTCACCACGACGGCGCCGACGACGCCCGGCCAGAACGTGACCAGGGCCGACATGATGAGCGCGGCCATCTTCGTCGCGGCCGGGGCGGACAAGTCGAGCCCGGTCACCCTCGACGAGGTCGTGAACGTCAACAACTACCTCGGGATCAACCTCTGGACCTACACCACGTCGAAGAAGGTGAAGACGCTGCTCATCAAGTACTTCCCGTTCACGGAGAAGGCGGGAGCGGCGCCGGGCGCCTGGTTCAAGTACACGAAGGGGCTCGACGCCTGCAGGACGGACACGCAGGCCACCCTGCTCGTCGCCGACGTGGACGGGAGCTTCTCGATC
The DNA here is from genome assembly GCA_046331285.1 of Vicinamibacteria bacterium. Lineage (GTDB taxonomy): Bacteria > Acidobacteriota > Vicinamibacteria > Fen-336 > Fen-336 > DATBSL01. The sequence goes on along the minus strand of JAXLRD010000050.1, from coordinate 21,553 downwards.
GACACCGGAGTCGGCGTGTTCGGAAGCTCGCCCCCGGGCGTCGACCTGCGGGGTCCGAACGGCGTCGCCGTGACCGTCTGCCGCAACGGGACGCCGGCGGCCCTCGTCTGCGACGCGGGTGACGGCAATCCCGCTTACGGCGCGAGCGGAACGGGGATCAACGGCTGCGGCGGGGCGAACTGGTTCACGCAGGCGGCCGAGGACGCTCGCAAGACGATCTGGTACCTGCACAACTGGCGGGTTCCGGAGTTGGCCTACTAGAGCGGGCCGACCGGATCGCCGGTGCTAGACTGGCGCGGGCGCGGCGGAGCGCGTTCATCTCCGCCGCGGCCCGCGCCTCTTCGACGGAGAGCGCACCGATGAGCGCACGCGCCCTCGCCAGGCTGCTCGCATCCGCCCTGATCGCCACGGCCGCCGTGCCGGCCGCTCGCCCGGCGCGCGCGGCACCTCAGGGCCGTCTCAGGCTGGTGGTGCTGCCCTGCACCAACATCGAGGCGACCTTCAGGAAGTTCCACCCTCTTCTCGCCCGCCTGGAGTCGACGACCGGCCTCTCCTTCCGCCTCGTCGCGCCCGCGGACCTCACCGAGTTCGAGTCGGCGACGGTCAACGGGCAGGTCGACTTCGCGCTGCAGGACCCGCACACGTTCCAGCGCCTTGCCCGCCTGTTCGACGACGCCTCGCTCCTTCAGACGCGGGGCCTCGACGGCTCGATGCGCCAGGCGGCCGTCGTGCTCGTCCGGCGCGACAGCGACGTGACGCGCCTGGATCAGCTCCGCGGGCGCGTCGTGATGTTCGGCCCGCGCACGTCGAGCCCGAAGTGGGTCGCGGCGCGCGGCCTGTTCGAGTCGGAGGGCCTCGCGGTGGACCGTGACGTCAAGGCGGTGAACGGCGGCTGCTGCGAGGACATCGCGTTCGAGGTGGCGCTGAAGGCCGTCGACGCCGGCGTCGTGTGCGACCACTTCCTCGGGCTGCACGACTCCCGGCAGAAGGACATCGGCGTCGACCCGCGCTCGCTGCGTATCGTCGGCCGGACCGCTCCGGTGCCGACGCGGATCTTCGCGGCCCGGAAGGGCGTGCCCCGCGACGTCGTGGCGGCCGTGATCGGGGCGCTTGCCGGGCTCCGCGCGTCTGCGGCCGACGACTCCGAGGTGCTGACGAGCGCGGAGCTGCGGGGTTTCGTGCGGACGACCCGCGCGGAGTACCTCGCCCAGCTCGCACCCGCGAGGCCGGCGGGACCGTGAGCCGCTGGCCGGGCTGGCGCGACCTCGGCCTGCGGACGAAGCTAGCGGTGCTGATCGAGGGCCTCCTGCTGCTGCTCGGGCTGGCCACCGGGCTCCTGGCGATCGGCCGCATGGAGGCGACGCTCGAGTCGGAGCTCACGCGGCGGGGGCTCGCGATCGCGGGCGACCTCGCCGTGTTCTCGGTCAAGCCCCTGCTCGCCGGCGACCTCGCGACGCTCCGGCGCTTCGTCAACCACACGATGGGCCAGGAGCACGTGCGCTCCGTGGCGGTGCTCGACCCCGACGGCGCCGTTGTGATGCACAGCGACCTCGCCCGCGTCGGCGAGCGGCCGGACGACGCCTGGACGCGCCGCGCGCTGCGCTCCGGGACGCCGGGTCACGAGGACAGCCTCGCCGCGCGGGCCGAGGACCCTCTCTACGGCATCCACTTCCCGGTCACCGCGTCCGGCGCGCGGCTGGGCACGGTCGTCGTCGGCTACTCCCGCGCGGCGGTGCGGGCCGAGATCGCGCGGGCCCGGCGGCAGATCGCGTCGGTCTGGGCGCTCGCGGCCGTCCTCGCCGGCGGCCTGGCCTGGCTCCTCGCGTCGTACGTCACCCGCCCCATCACGGCGATCGCCTCTGCCATGCAGGGGGCCGCGGGAGGCGAGCTCCGGGCGGTGCTCGCCGCGGGGCGGCGGGACGAGGTCGGCGTCCTCGCGTCCTCCTTCAACGAGATGGCGGAGGACCTCGCGCGCCACCGCCAGCACCTCAGCGAGCTCGTCGAGGCGCGGACCGCGCAGCTGCGGGACGCGAACGCGCGCCTCGAGGAGGAGATCGCGGCGAGGGAGAGGGTCGCCGGCGAGCTCCGGAGGTCCAGGGAGGACCTGCGTGGCCTGACCTCCCACCTCCAGTCGGTCCGCGAGCGGGAGAGGACCGAGATCGCCCGGGAGATCCACGACGAGCTGGGGCAGTCGCTGACGGCGCTCAAGCTGGACCTGCACTGGGTCGGCCATCGGCTCGCTTCGGGGTCCGCGGAGGCCGCGGCCGAGCGCATCGCCGAGCTGTCGAAGGCGATCGACGCAACGGTCCAGTCGGTGCGCCGCATCTCGTCGGAGCTTCGGCCGAAGCTGCTCGACGACCTCGGGCTGTCGGCGGCGCTCGAGTGGCAGGCTCGAGAGTTCGAGCAGCGGGCCCGCGTCGCCTGCCGCATCCGGTCGGAGCCGGACGACATCGTTCTCGACCCCGAGCGCTCGACGGCCCTCTTCCGGATCTTCCAGGAGACGCTGACCAACGTGGCGCGTCACGCCCGCGCCACCCGCGTCGACGTGGTGGTGACGAACTTCGAAGGGAAGGTCGAGATGACGGTCACCGACGATGGGAAGGGCATCCGGCCCGAGCAGGTCTCGAATCGCCGCTCGCTTGGGCTCCTGGGAATGCGGGAGCGGGCGCGTTCCCTCGGCGGCCGGCTCGAGGTCAGCGGGCGGAAGGGGCGGGGTACGAGCGTGCGCGTCTCCATCCCGTGCCCGACCGGGGCGGAACGATGATCCGGGTCCTGATCGCCGACGACCACGCCGTGGTCCGCGAGGGACTGAAGCGAATCGTCGCGGGAAACGCCGACATGGAGGTCACCGCGGAGGCCGCGAGCGGCCAGGAGGCGCTCGAGCTCGCGCGAGCGACCGACTGCGATCTCGTGCTGCTCGACCTCGCCATGCCCGGCAAGGACGGGCTCGACACGCTCAAGGAGCTGAAGGCCCTGCGCCCGCACCTCCCCGTCCTCGTCCTGAGCGTGTACCCCGAGGAGCAGTACGCCGTCAGGCTTCTTCGGGCCGGGGCCGCCGGGTACCTCACCAAGGAGAGTGCTCCCGAGGAGCTCGTCGCGGCGATCCGGAAGGTCTCGCGAGGCGGCCGCTACGTGAGCGAGACCCTCGCCGAGCAGCTCGCGGTTCTCGTGGGGTCGGCGAGCGACCGCCCGCTCCACGAAGGCCTCTCGGACCGCGAGTTTCGGGTGATGCTGATGCTCGCCTCGGGCAAGATCGCCTCACAGGTCGCCGACGAGCTCTGCCTCAGCGTGAAGACGATCAGCACCTACCGCTCGCGCGCGCTGCGCAAGATGAACATGCGCAACAACGCGGAGTTCTCCTTCTACGCGGTGAAGCACGGCCTTCTCGGCTGACCCGGCGACAAGTGTAGGACGCACGCGGACGCGCGCTCGGGCCGACGGCCGACGCGACTTTCCTCGCCCCGCCTCTTTCCGCGCGACCGGGCGCGACCCCAAGTTTGCGGTGGACGTTCGCCGCAGGGAAGCGGCCGAAAGGAGACACGCATGAAGAAGGCCACACGGTGGGCCGCCGTGGCAGTCGTCACTCTCACCACCTGCTCCCCCAAGCTGCTGGCGTGGTACTACCACTTCCTCTATCTCTGGGGCGGGCGGCACTGACCCACGGACGATCGTCGAGGGCGGACGCCCGAGGCCGCGGGCGGCAGCCTGCCCGTCGCGGCCTCTCCCCCCGGGGTTGCGCCTCGGGCGCTCCACCCTCCGCTCGCCTCCGGACGCCCGGAAGTCCGGCCACGTCCGGCGTTCGTTCGATGACGTCGGCGGCGATCGAGCACAGATTCGACTCTGGGGGCATGAGGGCATCCGTCGCTTCGTCGCGAGACGGAGGGCCCGGGACCGGGTTCCCGCATGGAGGTACGCGAATGCTCTCCAGGACATTGGCGTCGCTGGCCGCGCTGACCGTCGCGTCAGCGTTCGCCGGCGCGCAGCACGTGCCGGGCGGCTCTCAACAGCAACAGCAGCAACAACAGCAACAGCAACAACAGCAACAACAGCAGCAGGAGAAACAGCAGCAGCAACAACAGCAGCAACAGCAGCAACAGCAGCGGCAGCAAGTCCAGCAGCAGCAAGCCCAGACCGATCAGATCCAGCGCATGCAGCGGATGCAGCACATGATCCAGCAGATGGAGCGCGTCATGTCGACGGTCCGCGACAACAACCGCTGGATGGAGCAGAACCGGACCCAGGAGGGCTTCGTCCGGATGGGCCGCGAGCTCGAAGGCGCCGGCGACCGGCTCCAGACGATGCTCAGAGAGATGGACCGCACCTGCCAGGACCCCGAGCGTCTTCGGGATCGGGACCGACTGCGGGACATGGATCGCCTGCAGGCGCACGTGGAGACGCTGATCCGGGACATGGACCAGACCCGGGAGACGCTCCGCGATGCCGCCCGGACGCCGTGAGCCGGGCGTCACGAAGGTAGCGGCGTTCGCCGCCGCCGGAGCGCTCGCCTCGGCGGCGGCGGCGGCGCAGGGCCTGTACGTCGAAGGTGGGGCCTCCCTCGCTCGGGGAAACTACGTCTACACGCAGGCCACGAACAGCGGCGGCGCCGCCATCGGCTTCGCCTGGACCGGCGGCTCGCTGACGCTCCGCGCGACGCTGCCCTACTTCGTCCGCGACACACGGCTGCTGGCCGAGCAAGGCGCCGCGCCGGCGGACGACGTCGCGCCGACGTCGGACGGGAGCACCCTCGAAGGCTCCGTCAGCGACCCCGTGCTGCAGGCGGGGCTCCTCGTGCGACGAACGGCCCGCAGCGCCGTCGGTCTCTCGCTCTCGGTCAAGGTCCCCGTCGTGCAGGCGGGAGCCTTCGGAACGGGCGAGTGGGACGTCGGCGCCGGCCTCAGCCTGTCGCGCTTCGTGGGCGGCTCGACGATGCTCGGCGTCGACGCCACGTGGTGGCACATGGGCGACCTGCCCGAGCTGCCGCTGCGGGACTCGGTCATGGGAACGCTATGCGTGGGCCGCAGCCTGGGGCGGTCCTGGCTCGCGTCGGTGTCGCTGTCGGGCGGCCGGTCGACGCTCGCGGGCTACCCCGATCCGTGGTGGGCGTCCGCGCTCGTGAGCCGGACGTTCGCGCAGGGCATCCTGGGCGTGACCGCCAGCGTCGGGCTGACCGACTCGGCCGCCGACGTCACCCTGGGCGTCGTCTGGAGACTCCGCGTGGGCGGGCGACCTGCGGGTGCGGGCGGGTCGGCACGGGTGCCTACGGGTTCGTCGCGGCCGCCGGCTCCTTGATGGTGACCTTCATCTCGACGCGCTCGGTGGCGGTCTGGCCGTTCACCGGCGTGCTGCCGATCTGGTCGGCGACCGCCATGCCGTCGACGACCTCGCCGAAGATCGTGTACTTGCCGTCGAGGGACGGCTGGTCGGTGAGGCAGACGAAGAACTGCGTGCCGCCGCTGTCGGGGCTCGACGGCCGGAGGACGGCCGCCACGACGCCGCGCTTGAACGGCCGGCTCGAGAACTCCGCCTTCAGCAGGCCGAGCCCGCCCGTGCCGTAGAGCGACGCCTTCGACTTGTCCTTCGAGAGCGGGTCGCCGCCCTGGATGATCCCGCCGGCGATCACGCGGTGGAACGTCGTGCCGTCGAACCCGCCGGCCTTCGCGGTCTTCACGAAGAAGGCCGCGTGCTTCGGCGCGAGCTCGGGCAGCAGGCGGATCGTGAAGCTCCCCTTCGGGGTCTCGACGACGGCCTCGGTGCCGGGGGCCACCACGACGGCGGGCGCGGCCGCGGGCTTCGGCTTCGGGGCGGGCTTCGCCTGGGCGTAGGCGAGCGACGACGCGGCAGCGAGGATCAGGACGAGGGCGGGGGTTCGCAAGTCGGGCCTCCGGGCGGATCGTAGCAGCGGACGGGATGGGACGGACAACGGAAAACGGACAACGGAAACGGACAACAGACCACGGACTCCGGCCTTATTGCTCGATACGGACAACGGACAACGAAAAGGAGAACGGGGCTAGGGACGAGCCGTCGCGGATCTCGAGCCTTCTCGCCGACGACCGACTACTCCTCGAGATCCGCTCCCTCCAGGTACCTCTCCCTCTCCCCCAGGCGCTTCTCGATCTCCTCGCGCGTGCCGAGGGTGGTGACGCCCACGCCTTCGACCGCGCACGACGCGGCGCACGCGCCGAAGGCCGCGGCCTCGAGCGGGTCGCCCGTCTCCTGGTAGCGGACGAGGAACCCCGCGGCGAAGACGTCGCCCGCGCCGGTCGGGTCGACCTCGGCCTTCGGCAGGGACGGGACCTCGTGCGCGGCGTCGCGGGTGAGGAGGGTCAGGCCCTTCCAGCCGCGGGTGAGGGCGACGATCGGCACGCAGCCGAGGAGCTCGCGCGCGCGGGCGTCGGCCGACGGCAGGTCGTGCTCGGAGAGAAAGAGGACGTGCACGCCGAGAAGATCGCGGCCGGGTGTCGCCCAGTCGCGGGCGGAGACGACGCCGCTCGCGTCGATCGCGCGGACGTAGCCCTGGGCGATCGCGCCGACGCAGCCGGCCTCGAGGGCGGTGGCGTGGACGCCGTAGAGCTCGTTGGCGACCGAGCCGAGGAGGAGCGCGTCGGGGCTCCGCCACTCGTCGGGCAGCGGGTCGAGGGAGACGTCGTCCGCGCGGGCGGTGACGAGCTGGCGCCGCGTGCCGTCGGCGTCGTACTCGTTGACGAAGCGCGTGGTGGCCGCGGAGCGACGCAGGAACACCGAGACGCCGGGCAGCTCGCGCGCGGGCTCGAAGTCGGGGCCGGCGGCCGTCAGGATGCCGACGTCCCAGCCGAGCCGCTTCGCCGCCAGCGCGCCGTAGGTGACGGACCCGCCGAGGACGTCGCCGCCGGGACGGCGGTCCCGGGTGACGTGGCCGATCGCGAGGAGCCGGGGCAAGGGCGGTCGGGCGTCAGGCCCGCAGCTTCTCGAAGAGCCGCATCTGCGACTCGTCGGGGACCGTGACGGCGACCGGGTAGCGCCCGGTGAAGCAGGCGGTGCAGTGGCGGCGCGTTGCGGACTCGGCGACGGCCGCGAGGAGGCCCTCGGGCGAGAGGTAACCGAGCGAGTCGGCCTCGATGAAGCGGCGGATCTCGTCGACGCTGTGGGACGAGGCGATGAGCTCGCTGCGCAGCGGGGTGTCGATCCCGTAGTAGCACGGGCCCGTCGTCGGCGGGCTCGAGATGCGCATGTGCACCTCGCGCGCCCCGGCCTCGCGGATCATGCGGACGATCTTCCGCGACGTGGTGCCCCGCACGATCGAGTCGTCGATCAGCACGACGCGCCGGCCGGCGATGACCTCGCGCACGGGGTTGAGCTTGATCTTCACCCCGGCCGTGCGCTGGCCCTGGCGCGGCTGGATGAACGTCCGCCCCACGTAGTGGTTGCGGATGAGGCCCCACTCGAAGGGGATCCCGCTCTCCTGCGAGAACCCGAGGGCCGCCCCGACGCCGCTGTCGGGGATCGCCACCACCGCGTCGGCGTCGGCCGCCGTCTCCCGCGCGAGCTGGCGGCCGAGGGCGATGCGCGACTGGAGCACGGTGCGGCCGAAGACGAGGCTGTCGGGCCGCGCGAAGTAGACGTGCTCGAAGACGCAGTGGGCGGAGGGCTCCGGCGGGAACGGCTTGTGGGAGCGCAGGCCGTCCGCGTCGACGACGATCAGCTCGCCCGGCTCCACGTCGCGCACGTACTCCGCGTCGATGAGGTCGAGGGCGCACGTCTCCGACGTGACGATCGTCGCGCCGTTCAGCTTCCCGAGGACGAGCGGGCGGAAGCCCCACGGGTCGCGGGCGGCGACCATCGCGTGAGGCGTGAGGAAGAGGAGCGAGAAGGCCCCCATCACCTTGTACAGGCTCGAGGCGATCGCGTCCTCGACCCGCTCGCGGTGGCTGCGCGCGTAGAGGTGGAGGATGACCTCGGTGTCGGAGGTCGACTGGAAGATCGACCCCGCCGCCTCGAGCTCCTGGCGCAGGATGGCCGCGTTCACGAGGTTGCCGTTGTGTCCGATCGCGATCGGCCCGCGGTGGCACTCGATGAGGTAGGGCTGGGCGTTCGTCCCCACCGTGTCGCCGGCCGTCGAGTAGCGGACGTGCCCGATCGCGCGGTCGCCGGGCAGGTGCTCCAGCACGTCGTCCGAGAAGACCTCGTTGACGAGGCCCATGCCCTTCTCGAGCCGGAGCCGCTGCCCGTCGCCGCACGCGATGCCGGCCGACTCCTGGCCGCGGTGCTGGAGCGCGTAGAGCCCCATGTACGTCAGGTGGGCCGCCTCGGGATGGCCGAAGACCCCGAAGAGGCCGCACTGGTCGTGGAAGTGGTCGTCCTCCAGCCCGGCGCTGACGAAGGACGACCCCGCGCGCTCGCTGGGGCGGGTCATCGCGGCAATGGTAGCCGATCCCGCGCGGGGCGGGGCCTTCGCGCCAGCATCGCGGACGTCGCCGCGGCCGCGAAGGCGAAGGCGACGAGCCCTTCGGCGAGGCGACGCGAGCGATAGGTCATGACGACCTCGTGCGAGCCCGGCTCGAGCGGCACGGCGCGCATCCAGCCGTTCGCGGGCACGCAGGGTCGCGGCGCGCCGTCGACCGTCGCGCTCCAGCCCGGGTACCACGCCTCCTTCAGCACGAGCAGCGCGGGCCGGTCGGTCTCGGCGCGGACGACGACGCGCTCCGGCTCGAAAGAGGTCACTCGCGCGGCGCCGGCGAAGGCCGCGGGGCCGGCCGTGGATGTCGCCGGCAGCGGGCCGTCCTCCTCGACGAGCGCCTCCGCGTGCACGTCGTGCCCGGCCGCCATGAGCCGCGCCGCCGCGGACGCGTCCGCGACGCGGCGCGCGCGGGCGGCCAGGTAGACGCGCGGGTCGGCGTCGCGCCGGAAGGCGGCGGCGCGCGCGGCGGGGTCCCAGCCGACCGAGATCGAGGCCTCGCGCAGGGCGAAGGGCCCGCGCTCGTACACGTCGGCCGGGACGAAGGTGTTCTCGCCGTCGCGCGAGTCGATCCCGAGGCGGTCGTGGAGATAGCGCCACGTCCGGCCGAGGGTGAGCGAGTTGTAGCCGGTGGCGCTCGACCAGCCGCCGAGGAGGGCCGCGTTCTCGCGGGCGATCTCCGGGGGCAGCAGCACCCGCGGCGGCGCGGCCGCCGGGGCGAGGCCGCTGCGGACGAGGTCCTCGGCGAGGAGGTGCTCCGTGCGGAGGAAGGCGGGCGGAGGCGCGGCCCAGGCCTTTCGCGCGGCGTCGTGCGCGGTCAGGACGTCGGCGAGGACGATCGCCGGAAGGGCGAGACCGGCCGCGCGCGCGATCGCGGGCCGCGCCGACACGACCGCGCCGCCGAGGCCGGCGGCGAGGACGACGAGCGCGGCCTGGACGAGCGCCGGCCGCGACGGGGCGGGCGGGAGCGCCCGCGCGGACCACGCGACCGCCAGGAGGGCGAGGGCCGCCGCGGGCGCGAGCACGGCCGCCGCCCGGCGGGCCGGGCAACGGATCGACAGGAAGCGCGCCTGCGCGAAGACGAGGGCCAGACACGGGAGGAGCGTGGCGCGGGCGTGGATGCGGAACGCCGAGAGCCCGGGCACGACGTGGAAGAGGACGGCGAAGAGCGGGGTCCTCGTCCCGGCGGCGACGACCGCGCCGACGAGCGCAGCGGCGGCCAGGCCGCGGACCCCCGGCTCGCGCAGGCGCGACAGGCCCGCGAGTCCCGCGACGAGGGCGAGGACGCCCGCGTAGAGGTGGAACGTCCAGTAGAAGACGTGGCGCCCGCCGTCGGGCACCGCCAGCGACGACCACTGCCACCACTCCATCGACGCCGTGGCGGCGAAGCCGAGGCTCGGCGTCGCGCGGGCGCTCTGTCGGGCCAGCTCCAGCGTCGGCAGCAGCGCGGGCGCGGCGAGCGCGAAGGCGAGGGCGAGGGCAGAGGCGAGTCCGCCGAGCCCGACGGCCACGGCCCGCGGCCGCGGGAGGCCGCGCCCGGCGAGGAAGGCCGCGAGCCCGATCCACGAGGTCCACGCCGCCTGCGGATGGCCGCACAGCAGCTGCATCGCGAGGGCGAGCGCCAGCGCCGCCGCGCGGCGGGCGGACGGCGCGTCCTGGAGCCGGCCGGCGAGGAAGAAGAGGAGCGGCACGTAGGCGAGCCCCTCGGAGTAGCCGACCTGACCGAAAGACACCTGCGCGGCGAAGGGCGCCCCCGCCACGAACGCGACGGCCGCGACCGCGGCGGCCGCGGGAGTGGCGCCGAGAGAGCGCGCCAGGCGGACGGAGCCGAAGAGGGCCAGAGCGACGTGGCCGGCCAGCACCAGCGCGAGCGCGAGCTCCGGAGACAGCAGCAGGAAGGCGAGGTTCGGCGGGTAGAAGACGGCCGTCTCGATGTCCGCGAGGAACGGCCGGCCGAGCCCGACGTACGGGTTCCACAGCGGCAGCCGCCCCGCGGCGAGCGCCCGCGCCGCGTACACGCGGTAGGCCGCGTGCATCTGCAGCCAGTCCTGGCCGTCGACGACGCCGGGCGACGTCAGGAAGGCGACCGTCGTGAGCGCGGCGGCGGCGAGGGCCAGGACCACGAACCCTCGCGCGCGCGACCGCCCCGCTTCGCGCCCCTCCTCCATCGGTGCGGTATCGTCGCACGGGCCGGGCGGGCCGGACACCGGCGGAGCGGCGGCCCTATACTCGGCCGACTCCGCCCCGAAGATGAGCTACATCCAGCTCGCGATCCCGGTCTTCTTCGCCCTCATCGGCGTCGAGCTCGTCGTGGCGCGCCTCGTCGAGCGGGACGTCTACCGCCTCGCCGACTCCTTCGCCGATCTCTCCTGCGGCATCCTCCAGCAGGTCCTCGAGGTGTTCCTGAAGACGGCGCTCTTCGCGGGATACCTCGGGCTCCACGCGGGCCACCGGCTGTTCGACGTGCCGACGGCGGCGTGGGCGTGGGCCGCGTGCTTCGTCGGGGTGGACTTCCTCTACTACTGGTTCCACCGCCTTTCGCACGAGGTGGCCGCCGGCTGGGCCGCGCACGCGGTGCACCACCAGAGCGAGGAGTACAACCTCTCCGTCGCCCTGCGGCAGGGGGCGCTCCAGCCGGCGTTCTCGTGGGTCTTCTACCTGCCGCTCGCCCTCCTCGGCTTCCCGCCGGCCATGTTCCTCGCGGTGTCCTCGTTCAACACGCTCTACCAGTTCTGGATCCACACGCGGCTCGTCGGGCGCCTGGGACCGCTCGAGTGGGTGCTCAACACGCCCTCGCACCACCGGGTCCACCACGCGCGCAACCCGCGCTACGTCGACCGCAACCACGGCGGCACGCTCATCGTCTGGGACCGCCTCTTCGGCACCTTCCGCGCGGAGGCGGACGAGCCGGTCTACGGCGTGACGAAGCCGCTCGCCTCGTGGAACCCCGTCTGGGCCAACCTGGCCGAGTGGGCGAGCCTCTGGGACGTCGCGCGACGGGCGCGCCGCCCCCTCGATCGCGCGCGAGTCCTGTGGAAGCGGCCGGGCTGGCGGCCGGACGAGCTCGGCGGCTTCGCTCCCCCGCCCGAGGTCGACCGCGCGAGCCACGTCCGTTACGCCGTCCCCGTGACCGCCGTGCTGAAGGCCTACGTCCTCGCGCAGTTCGCGCTCGTGACCCTCGGGGCCGTGGCCTTCCTCGCCGCGGCCCCGCGGTGGGACGGCCTCTCCCGCGCCGCCGCCGCCCTCGCCGTGACGCTGAGCCTCGTCAGCCTGGGGGGCCTCCTCGACCGGCGGCGGTGGGCCCCTGCCGTCGAGGCCGCGCGCGTCGTCGTCCTGGCCGGAGCCTCGGCCGTGCTGGCGGGGTCGGCGGTCGCCCTCGGGGCGGCCCTGGTCTTCGCCGCCGGCGCCCTCCTCGCCCTGCGGCGCGGGGCTTCCCCGACGGCCCCGGGTGCGCTAGCATCGCCCTGACGCGCTCTCCCCCCTCCTCGAGCGCGCGATCTTTGGCGCGTCCAGTCCACCGAACGAGGTTCCGCTCGAGGCATGGTCACTGTCTGCGCGTGGTGTCAACGGTACCTGGGCTCCCGGGAGCCCCTCGAGGATCCCGGCGTGAGCCACGGCATCTGCGACGACTGCCGCGCGCGCGAGCTCGCCGCCCCCGGCGGGGTCGTCCTCGTCGTGAGCCGCGAGCGGGCCGCGCAGGCGGACCTGCTGCGCTCGCTCTTCCGCGGCATCCCCGGCACCTCGATCGTCGTCGACCGCCGGCGCGCCGAGCGGCCCCGGGGCACGGCTCCCGCCGGCGAGGCATCGGAAAGGCGGAGCGGCGAGCGGCGCGGGAGGACGGCGCTCTTCGTCGTCTGACGCGGCGGCGGCCGGCCTAGGAGGCGCCCGGCCCGAAGACCCGCGCGAACAGGGCGTCGGTGTGGACGAGGTAGCGCGGCAGGTCGAACAGCCTCGCGATCTCCTCCTCGCCGAGGGCGGCGCGCACCTCGGGGTCGGCGCTCACGCGGGCCCGGAAGTCGCCCTCCGACCTCCAGGCCTCCATCGCGTGGCCCTGCACGATCCGGTACGCGTCCTCGCGGCGCATGCCGCGGGCGGTGAGCTCGAGCAGGAGCTGGCCGGAGAAGACGAGGCCCTTGCCGAGCTCGAGGTTCCTGAGCATGCGCGCCTCGTCGACGCTCATCCCCTTCACGATGCGCGTGAAGCGGGCCAGCATGTGGTCGAGGGCGAGGAAGCTGTCGGGCACGATCACCCGCTCGACGGACGAGTGGGAGATGTCCCGCTCGTGCCACAGCGCGACGTTCTCGAGCGAGGCGAGGGCGTTCGCGCGGACGACGCGGGCGAGGCCGGCGACCTGCTCGCAGCCGACGGGGTTCCGCTTGTGCGGCATCGCGGAGCTGCCCTTCTGGCCGGAGCCGAAGGGCTCCTCCACCTCGCGGACCTCGGTCTTCTGCAGGGCGCGGATCTCGGTCGCGAACTTCTCGAGGCTGGCCGCGACGAGGGCGAGCGTCGTCATCACCTCCGCGTGGCGGTCGCGCTGGAGCACCTGCGAGGACACCGGGGCCGGGGCGAGGCCGAGCCGCGCGCACACCGCCTCCTCGACGTCGGGCGGCAGGTGCGAGAAGGTGCCGACCGCGCCGGAGAGCTTGCCGTGGGCGATCGTGGCGCGCGCGCGGTCGAGCCGGGCGAGGTGCCGCTGCAGCTCGGCGTACCAGAGGGCCATCTTCAGGCCGAAGGTCATGGGCTCCGCGTGGACGCCGTGCGTCCGCCCGATCATCGGCGCGTGCTTGTGGCGCAGGGCGCGCTCCTTCACCGCCCCGGCGAGCTCGGCGACGCCCGCGCGCACGAGGTCGGTCGCGTCGCGCATCAGGATCGCGAGGGCGGTGTCGACGACGTCCGAGGAGGTGAGGCCGTAGTGGAGCCAGCGGCCCTCGGGCCCCACGTTCTCGGCCACGCAGGAGACGAAGGCGATCACGTCGTGCTGCACCTCGCGCTCGATCTCCTCGATGCGCGCGACGTCGAACCGCGCCTTCGCCTTGATCGCGGCGAGGGCCTCCCGCGGCACGACGCCGCGCTCGACGAGGACCTCGCTCGCCGCGATCTCGACCTCGAGCCACGTCGCGAAGCGGTTCTCGTCCGACCAGAGGCGCGCCATCTCCGGGCGCGAGTAGCGGGGAATCATCGCGGGACCTCGTCGTGTGAAGGAGCGTCGAGCGTACCACGCGGCGCGACGGCGCCGCCGGCGGCGAGACACGTCGCGGCGAGCGCCGCCGCCGCGCCCGCGAGCGGGACGAGGGCGAGGAGGGCGAGGACGACCGCGCCGACGGCGCACGACGCGAGGCCGGGCGGGAGCCGGCGGCCGGCGAGCCGCGCGGCGCCCCGGCCGGCGAGCGTCGCCACGCCCGGCGCGCCGGCCACCACGAGGCCGACGAGGCCGAGCCCGGCGCCCGCCTGGGCCACGGCCTCGAAGCGCCCGAGCCTCTCGCCGTTCGCCATCACGCAGACGACCGTCGCGACGAGAGCGGCCCCGAGCAGGCCGCGGGCGACGGGCGACCGCGCGAGCGCGGCGTCGCGGGCGGCGATGCCGCGCCCCCGCACGCAGGCGGCGCCGACCGCCACGACGAGCAGGACCGCGCCGACGAGAGTCGCCGCGCCCTCGAGGAAGACCTGCCGCTGCCCGGGCACGTGCAGGAAGGGCAGCGCGTCGACGTCGTAGGACGCCGTCGCGCCGGGCTCGACCCGCACCGGGCCTCCGACCGCGAGGAGCGACGCCGGGACGCGCGCCGTGGGCGCGAGCCGCACGCCGCCGCCGACGGCCATCACGTCGTCGCCGGCCGACCGTCCGGCCTCGCCCGCGATCTCGACCCCGCCGAGGATCGCGATCGTGTCGCCGAGGACGCGGCCTCTCACGACGACGCCGCAGCCGAAGCAGACCGCCTCGTCGACCGTCTCTCCCTCGGCGACGACCAGGGTGCGCAGGAACGAGCTCCGCGACGGGGGCGAAGTAGCCGGCGCCTCGACGAGGAGCAGCGCGGCGAGAGCCAGTCCACTCATGCGAGGTCCTCCGGAGTCGATCATATCGGCCGGCCTCGTCGCCCGCGGTGGCTTCCGCCACCTCGGGCGCGGCGGAACGTGCTCGAACTCACCGAACGCCACGACGGCCACAAATGCCGCTCACCGCCCCCATCTGGCTTCTTTATTGCACCTTGCCGGGGCGGGCCCGCGGCGGCGACGCAATTCGTGCGGAGGCCGCGCCGGGTCGGGCGAAAGCACATCCGAGGAGGCCTTCATGGAACCCTATCGCCTGAAGCGGGACGGCGGCGCCGGCTGCGTCGAGGTGCCTTACCGCGGCCGGCGGCTGCTCCGGCACCCGATGTACAACAAGGGCACCGCCTTCACGAGCGAGGAGCGCGCGGCGCTCGGGCTCGAGGGCCTGCTGCCCGACGCGGTGTCGACGCTCGAGCAGCAGGAAGCGCGTGTCTACCGGAACATCCTGCGCAAGGACGACCCGCTCGAGAGGTTCATCGGCCTCTCGTCGCTGCAGGACCGCAACGAGACCCTCTTCTACCGCCTGCTCGTCGACCACATCGAGGAGCTGATGCCGATCGTCTACACGCCGACCGTCGGCAAGGCGTGCCAGGAGTACAGCCACATCTTCCGGCGCGCGCGGGGGCTGTGGATCACGCCCGGCCACCGCGGCCGGATCGGCGAGGTGCTCGCGAACGCGCCGTTCGAGGACGTGCGGCTCATCGTCGCGACCGACAACGAGCGGATCCTCGGCCTCGGCGACCAGGGCGCGGGCGGCATGGGCATCCCGATCGGCAAGCTCGCCCTCTACTGCGGCGCGGCCGGGATCCACCCGTCGCAGACGCTGCCCGTCAGCCTCGACGTGGGCACCGACAACAAGGCGCTCCTCGAGGACGAGCTCTACCTCGGCTGGCGCCACCCGCGGCTGCGCGGGGCGGAGTACGACTCGCTCGTCGAGGAGTTCGTGCGCGCGGTGAAGTTCCGCTTCCCGAAGGCGCTCCTCCAGTGGGAGGACTTCAAGAAGAACAACGCCTTCCGCCTCCTCGACCGCTACCGCAAGCAGATCACCTGCTTCAACGACGACATCCAGGGCACGGCGGCGGTCGCGGTCGCCGGCATCATGGCCGGCTGCCGCGCCACCGGCATCCCGCTCACCGAGCAGAGGACGGTGATCCTCGGCGCCGGCGCGGCGGGCATCGGCATCGCGCGGCTCCTGCGCGACGCGCTCGAGCGCGCGGGGCTGCGGGGCGAGGCGCTCCACCTCGCGATCGCCAACCTCGACAGCCACGGCCTCGTCGTCGACGACGTCGAGATCCCCGACGAGCACAAGCGGCCGTTCGCCTGGCCGGCCGCGCTCGCCGAGCGCTTCGGCCTCGGCAAGGGCCGCCCGCGCGACCTGATGGCGGTCGTGCGCGCGGTGAAGCCGACGGTGCTCATCGGCACCTCCGGCGAGCCCGGCACCTTCACCGAGCTCATCGTGCGGGAGATGGCGGCCCACGTCGAGCGGCCGGTGATCTTCCCGATGTCGAACCCGACGTCGAAGTCCGAGGCGAAGCCGGCCGACATCGTCACGTGGACGGGCGGCCGCGCCCTCATCGCGACCGGCAGCCCCTTCGACCCGGTGCCCTACGGAGGGCGGACGATCCGGATCGGCCAGGGCAACAACGCGTTCGTGTTCCCCGGTGTCGGCCTCGGCATCCTCGTCTCGGAGGCGCGCGAGGTCACGGAGTCGATGTTCGCCGCGGCCGCGGTGCGTCTCGCCGCCGAGGTCCACCAGGAGGACTTCGACGCGGGCATGCTCTTCCCCCCGCAGTCGCACATCCGGCGCGTCTCGAAGGGCATCGCCGAGGCCGTCGTGAAGCAGGCCCGCGAGGAAGGCGTCGCCGGCCGCGTGCTGAAGGACGAGGAGATCCCGGCCGCGGTGGCCGAGACGATGTGGGACCCTCTCTATCCCAGGATGATCCCCGCCTGAAGGGGCGGCCCGCACCCGCGATCCCGGCCCCGCCTCGCGCGGGCCCGGGATCGCGGCCGTAGTAAAATCCCCGGGTTTGACCGCCGACGGCCGAGGGCTTCCGTGCGCCCCGCGGCCGGTCGGCCGTGCGCCCGGGCCCCTCGCCCCGGCGCGGGGAGGCTCGTTCATGGAGGCGTATCGCAGGAAGCGCGGCGTCGACGGCCGCGAGCGGGTGGAGATCCGGCTGCGCGGGTCGCAGCTGCTCAACCACCCGATGTACAACCGGGCGACGGCGTTCACCCGCGACGAACGGCGGGAACTCGGCCTCGAGGGCCTCCTCCCCGACGTCTGCAGCACGATGGAGCAGCAGGCCCGCCGCGCCTACGGCAACATCGTCCGCAAGACCGACCCCCTGGAGCGCTACATCGGCCTCGCCGCGCTGCAGGACCGCAACGAGCACCTCTTCTACCGCGTCCTCGGCGAGCACATGGAGGAGTTCCTCCCGATCGTCTACACGCCGACGGTCGGGCTCGCGTGCCAGCAGTACAGCCGGATCTTCCGGCGCGCCCGCGGGCTGTGGATCACGCCCGAGCACAAGGGCCGCATGACCGAGGTGCTCGCGAACGCGCCGTACGAGGACGTGCGGCTCATCGTCGTGACCGACAACGAGCGCATCCTCGGCCTCGGCGACCAGGGCGCGGGCGGCATGGGCATCCCGATCGGCAAGCTCGCGATCTACTGCTCCGCGGCCGGGATCCACCCCGCCCAGACGCTGCCGATCAGCCTCGACGTGGGCACCGACAACAAGGAGCTGCTCGGCGACGACCTCTACATCGGCTGGCGCCAGCCCCGCCTGCGCGGCGAGGCCTACGACGCGATCGTCGACGAGTTCGTGAAGGCGGTGAAGCTGCGCTTCCCGAAGGCCCTCCTGCAGTGGGAGGACTTCAAGCAGTGGAACGCGTTCCGCCTCCTCGAGCGCTACCGCGGCGACCTGCCGTCGTTCAACGACGACATCCAGGGCACGGCCGCCGTCGCGGTGGCCGGCATCGTGGCCGCCTCGCGCGCGGCCGACCGGCGGCTCACCGAGGAGCGCGTCGTCATCGCGGGCGCCGGCGCCGCCGGCGTGGGCATCGCGCGCCTCTTCCGCCGCGCGCTCGAGCGCGAGGGCCTCGCGGGCGAGGCCCTGCGGCCGACCGTCGCGATGCTGGACTCGAAGGGCCTGCTCGTCGACGCGCAGGACGAGTACCGCCGCGACATCGCCTGGACGGGCGAGCTCGCCGCGGCGCACGGCCTGCGCCCGGGCTCGCCCCTCCTCGACGTCGTGCGCGCGGTGAAGCCGACGGTCCTCGTCGGGGTGTCGGGCGTCCCGAACCTCTTCGACGAGACGATCGTGAGGACGATGGCCGCCGCCTGCCCGCGGCCGGCCGTCTTCCCCCTGTCGAACCCGACGAGCTCGTCCGAGGCCCGGCCGGCCGACGTCATGGCCTGGACCGGCGGCCGCGCCCTCATCGCGACCGGGAGCCCGTTCGAGCCGGTCGAGGTCGACGGCCGCCAGGTCCGCATCGGACAGGGCAACAACGCCTTCGTCTTCCCCGGCGTCGGCCTCGGCGTCCTCATCTCCGAGGCCCGGCTCGTCACCGACGGCATGTTCGCGGCGGCGGCGGACGCGCTCGCCGAGCAGCTCGCCCCCGAGGACCGCGCGGCGGGAAGCCTCTTCCCCCGCATCGCCGGACTGCGCCGCGTCACCGCGAAGGTGGCGGAGGCCGTCGTGCGCCAGGCCGTCGCGGAGGGCGTCGCCCGCCACGAGCCGGCGGACGTGGCCGAGGCGGTGGCGGCGACGATGTGGGAGCCGTCGTACCCGGCGATCGAGGCCGTCTAGGAACGGCCGGGGCCGGCCGCGGGCAGCCGGATCCTCACGCGGGTCCCGCGCCCCGGGGCGCTCTCGGCGGCGATCGTGCCGCCGTGCTCCTCGACGATCTGCCGCGCGATGGCGAGGCCGAGGCCGGTCCCCTTCACCTTCGTGGTGTAGTGGGGCTCGAAGATCCGCTCCACGTCGTCGACGCCCGGGCCGTCGTCCTCGACCCGGATCTCGACCCGGCCCCCGTCGGACAGCGTCCGCAGCCGCAGCCGGCCGCGCCCCTGGTCCGCCATCGCCTCGAGCGCGTTGTTGATCACGTTCAGGAGCACCCGCTTCACCTGGTCGGCGTCCGCGTCGACCGGCGGCACGCCCTCGGCGAGCTCGGCGCTCACCTCGAGTCCCGGCGGCGGCGCCGAACGGTAGGGCTCGAGCACCTCGCGGACGAGGCCGTTGGGGTCGACCCGCTCGGGGCGCATCTCCGGCAGTCGCGAGAAGCGCGAGAACTCGCCGATGAGGTCCTTCAGGTCGCGCACGGAGCCGAGGATCATGTCGATCGCGGACGGGAAGATCTCGGCGAAGCGCCCCTGGTCGCGCGACCACGCGGTCTTGAGCGTCTCGGCGGCGAGCCCGACGGGCGTGAGAGGGTTCTTGATCTCGTGGATGACGCGCTCGACGGCCTCCTTCCAGGCCTCGAGGCGCTGGGTCGCGAGGACCTGCGTGAGGTCCTCCACCACGACGACGGTGCCGATCGGCCGCCGGCCCTCGCCGAGGAGGGCCGAGGCGACGACCGCGAGCGTGCGCCGCCCGTTCGGCAGCTCGCAGGCGACCTGCGACTCGCGCCGGGCCTCCCGCCCGTCCCGCACGGGCTCGACCGCCTCCACGAGGGCCGGCGCGCCGCCGAGCGCCTCGGCGAGCGGCCGGCGCAGCGCGCGGTCCGGGGCGAGGCCGAGGATCTCCCCGGCCCTCCCGTTGAAGGTCTCGATGCGGCCGTCCTCGTCGAGCGACACGACGCCGGTGCCGACGGTCGCGATGACGGTCGCGAGGTGGTTCTTGAGGGCGAGGAGGGACGCCTGGGAGGCGCGCAGCTCTCCCGTGCGCGCCTCGACCATCGCCTCGAGGTCGCGGCTGTAGGCCTCGACCTGCAGCCGGCTCGCCTCGAGCTCGGCCACCATGCGGTTGAACGACAGCGCGATGCTCCCGACCTCGTCCCGCGAGTGCACCGGCAGCCGCGCGCTGAGGTCGCCCGTCGCCGCGCGGGCCATCGCGTCGTGCACCCGGCGGACCGGGCGCAGCACCATCCCCGAGAGCATGAGGTTCAGGAGCAGCGCGACGATGACGAAGGACAGCGTCACCCCGCCGTAGAAGAGGTCGCGGGTGAGGCGCTGGCTCCTTTCGATGGGCGCGAGGCTCTTCAGGATGCTCACGCGGCCGTAGGCGTCGCCGGCGGCGCCCAGGGTCGTGCTCAGGGCGAGCACGCGCTGGCCGCCGAACACCGCCTCGCGGAAGACGTCCTGGCCGGGAGCGGAGGCGGGAACCGCCCCCGACTCCTCGCGCCGGACCTGCCGGCCCGCCAGGAGCGGACGCCCGCCCTCGCCGACGAGGTCGGCCTCCCCGTCGCCGGCGACGAGCAGCACGACGCCCGCCTGGCCGAGGAAGGGCCGCGCCTCCTCGCCGAGGAGCCGGAGGATCGTCGCCGGGTCGGCGGTGGCGCCGAGGTCGAAGGGCGGCGTCCCGGTCCGGGTCGGCGCCTCGAACCGGGTCCAGAGGATCCCTTCCTCGGCGGCGAGGTCGGCGAGGTGCACCGCGAGCGACTGTGGGTTGCCCTGGAGCTGGTCGTAGATGAACCACCGCTCGTGGTTGCGCCGCAGCGTCGAGAGCAGCCGCTTGTCCTGCTCGACGAGGCGCTGCCGCTGGCCGGCCAGCACCGGCACGAGCAGGGCGACGAGGGCCGTCACGCTGACGACGAACACGACCACGAGAGCGAGCGTGACCTTGCCGCGCAGGCTCAGCTCGCGCAGACGGCGCCACAGCCGGCTCACGGCTCCCCCAGCCAGCCGCGCACGAGGGCGCGTGGCTGCCCTTCCGGTCCCGGCTCGACCTGGTAGAGGGCGACGCCCTGGCGCCGGTTGCCGCGGGCGTCGAAGCGGATGCGGCCGGTCACGCCGTCGACCTCGTTCGCGGCGACGGTGTCGCGCAGCCGCCGCCGCGTCGCGGCGAGGCCGTCGCCGACGAGGGCGGCGGCGTCGAGCCGGCCCAGCCGCGAGAGGGCGTGGGCGATGACGTGGACGGCGTCGTAGGCGAGGACGGCGCGGCAGCCCGGCGGGTCGGACCCGATGGACTGGGCGTAGCGCCGGTCGAACTCCGGCGCGGGCGAGCACAGCTCGACGTAGTACGCCTCGCCGGGCGGCGCGCCGCGCTGGAAGAGGAGCGGGCTCGACCACGCGTCGCCCCCGAGGAAGCGCGCGCGCACGTCGAGTTCGCGGGACTGCGCCGCGACGAGGGTCGCGTCGGGGAACGAGCCCGGCACGAACACGACGTCGGGGCGGAACTCCCTGATCCGGCGCAGCTGCGGACGGAAGTCGGTCTCGAGCGCGAGGTAGTGGAACTCCGCCACCTCGCGCCCGGGCGCCTCGCGGAAGCGCGCGCCGAACGTCCGCGCGAGGCGCGCGCTGTAGGTGCGCCCGATCTCGTAGAGCACGGCGGCGCGGCGCGCCCCGAGCTTCTCGACGGCGAAGCCGGCGAGGAGAGCGCCCATCACCTCGTCGGAGGCGCACATGCGGAAGACGAACGGGCGCTGCCGCCCGGTGCGGGGGTCGAACGTGAGGTCCGCCGCCGTCGAGACGTTCGTCACCTGGAGGAGGCCCCGGCTCTCCGCCTCCTCGGCGACGGCCGCCGAGAGCTCGCTCGAGTTCGAGCCGACGATGGCGAGGGCGCCGTCGCGCGCCGCGTCGGCGGCGGCCTGGCGGGCGTCGACGAAGTAGCTCCCCGTGCGGTAGGCGGCGAGGCGCAGCAGCCGGCCGTGGATCCCGCCGGCGCGGTTGATGTCCTCGACCGCGAGCTGCGCGCCCTTCAGCGACTGCTCGCCCGACACCGCGTAGCGGCCGAGGGTCGGGAAGACGGCCGCGATCGCCAGGGAGCCTCCGGCCTCGACCGGCTTCGGCGCGATGACGAGGGGCTCGACCCGATCCGGCGGCTTCGGCGCGGGCCGCTCGCCGCCGTTCGGGCGGGCGCAGCCGAGCGCGAGGAGGGAGAGCACGAGGCCCGCGACCGCCCGCCGCCGCATCGC
>JAXLRD010000049.1:0-59271 GCA_046331285.1 Vicinamibacteria bacterium | reverse complement strand
TCGGCACTCCGGCCGCGGCGAGGCCGGCGGCGAGGCCGGCGAGCTCCGCGAGGATCTCGGCGTCGACGCGGCCGCGGAACATCGCCTCGCTCTTCCGCACGAGCCACGGCCATTCCATGCCGGTCTTGTACTCCCACCGCCGGCGCGTCGTGCGCAGGGAGGCGTCGATCTCCTTCGCGAGGAGATAGCCGTGCTGGAAGCCGCGCTCGCGCGGCCCGCCGGCGATCCGCAGGTGGATCCAGCCGTCGCGGTCGACGCGCTGCGCGTGGGCGACCCAGGCCTGCTCGGCCGGGGTGAGCGCGCGGGGGGCGGCGACGGCCGCGCTCGCCCCCGCCGCGGCGGGGCGCGCGCCGGCCAGGGTGAGGACGGCGAGGACGAGAAGCACGGCGAACGCGCGCGGGCGCCGGATCATGCGGTGCGCCTCCTGTCACCGCGATTCTACGGCGCGGCGCGCCCCGGGCTCAGCGGCCGCGGCGCCCCGCCGCCTTCGGTAGGAGCGGCGCCAGGTAACGGCCGGTGTAGCTCCCCCTGACCGCGGCGACCGCCTCGGGCGTTCCCTGCGCCACGACGCGGCCGCCCGCGTCTCCGCCTTCCGGGCCGACGTCCACGATCCAGTCGGCGGTGCGGATGACGTCGAGGTTGTGCTCGATGACGACGACGGTGTTGCCCGCCTCGACGAGCCGGTCGAGGACGCGCAGGAGCTTGCGGATGTCCTCGAAGTGCAGGCCCGTCGTCGGCTCGTCGAGGATGTAGAGCGTGCGGCCGGTCGAGCGCTTGGCGAGCTCGCGCGAGAGCTTCACGCGCTGGGCCTCGCCCCCCGAGAGCGTCGGCGAGCTCTGGCCGAGGGCGATGTAGCCGAGGCCCACGTCGGCGAGCGTCTCGAGGGCGCGCCGGATGGACGGGTGGTTCCTGAAGAGCTGCAGCGCCTCGTCGACGGTCAGGTCGAGCACGTCCGCGACCGAGAGGCCGTTGTACTTCACCGCGAGCGTCGCGTCGTTGAAGCGGCGGCCGTGGCACACCTCGCACGGCACGTAGACGTCGGGCAGGAAGTGCATCTCGACCTGCTTGACGCCGTCGCCCTCGCACGCCTCGCAGCGGCCGCCCTTCACGTTGAAGGAGAAGCGGCCGGCGGTGTAGCCGTGCATCCTCGCCTCGGGCAGCTCCACGAAGAAGTCGCGGATCTGGTCGAAGAGCTTCGTGTAGGTCGCCGGGTTCGAGCGCGGCGTGCGGCCGATCGGGCTCTGGTCGATGTCGATGACCTTGTCGATCTCGCCGAGGCCGGTGATGCCGTCGTGGGCGCCTACGGGGCGGTCGCTGCCGTGGAGCGCGCGGGCCGCGGCCGGGTAGAGGATGTGGTTGACGAGCGTGCTCTTGCCCGCGCCCGAGACGCCGGTCACCGCGACGAAGAGGCCGAGCGGGAACGACACGTCGACGCCCTTGAGGTTGTTCTCCCGCGCGCCCTTCACCGTGATCGCCCGCCCGTCGCCCTTCCGCCGCTCGGCCGGCATCTCGATCGCGAGCTCGCCCCGGAGGTACTTCCCGGTGAGCGACTCCTTCGCCCGCGCGACCTGGGCCGGCGTGCCGCTCGCGACCACCTCGCCGCCGTGGCGGCCGGCCCCGGGTCCGAAGTCGATCAGCCAGTCCGCCTCCTCCATCGCCTCGCGGTCGTGCTCGACGACGACGACCGTGTTGCCGATGTCGCGCAGGTGCCGGAGGGCGGCGAGGAGCTTGCGGTTGTCGCGCTGGTGGAGGCCGATCGACGGCTCGTCGAGCACGTAGATGACGCCCGTGAGCTCCGAGCCGATCTGGCTCGCGAGGCGGATGCGCTGGCTCTCGCCGCCGGAGAGAGACGGCGCCGCGCGGTCGAGGGTCAGGTAGGTGAGGCCGACGTCGAGGAGGAAGCGCAGGCGGGAGCGGATCTCCTTCAGGAGCTCGGCCGCGATCCTCGCCTCGGCGCCCTTCAGCTCGAGCCGGTCGAAGAAGGCGAACGCGTCGGCGACCGACAGCGCCGTCACGTCGGCGATCGTGCGCCCGGCGATCCTCACCCCGAGGGCCTCGCGCCGCACGCGCCGGCCGCCGCAGGCCGAGCACGGCCGCGAGGAGAGGTACTTCTGGTAGTACTGCCGCATCTCCTCGGACTTCGTCTCGCGCATGCGGCGGAGCATCGAGTTGATGGCGCCCTCGTAGCGCATGCGGAACGAGCCCGTGCCCATCGAGCCGTGGTACTTCACGGCCACCCGCTCGTCGCCGGTGCCGAAGAGGATGACCTCGCGGTGGGCCTCGGGCAGCGAGCGCCAGGGCCGGTTGAGGTCGATGCCCCGCTCGCGGGCCACCGCCCGCACGATGTCGCTGCCCCACGTGGTCGCCTCGCCCACGGCCCCGAGCGGCTTCACCGCGCCCTCGTTGACAGAGAGCTCCGGGTTCGGCACGACGAGGACGGGGTCCATCTCCATGCGCGTGCCGAGGCCGGAGCACTCGGGGCACATGCCCTGCGGCGAGTTGAACGAGAAGAGCTGCGGCGTGGGCTCGGGGAAGGAGATGCCGCAGTGGTGGCAGGCGCGGTGCTCGGAGAGGACCATCTCCGGCGCGCCCTCGGGGGCGACGACCACGACGCCCTGCCCGTGGCGCAGCCCCGTCTCGATCGAGTCCGTGAGCCGCTGGACGATGCCGGCCTTGGCGACCAGCCGGTCGACGACCGCGTCGATCGAGTGCTTCTTCTTCTTGTCGAGGCGGATCTCCTCCTCGAGGGGGAGCACGATGCCGTCGACGCGGACGCGGGCGAAGCCCGCCTTGCGGACCTGCTCGAGCACGTCGCGGTGCTCGCCCTTCCTCTCCTTGACGAGCGGGGCGAGCACGAGGAACTTCGTCCCCTCGGCGAGCTCCATCACCTCGTGGACGATCTGCTGGGCCGACTGCTGGGAGACCGCGCGGCCGCAGCTCCAGCAGGTGAGCCGGCCGACCCGCGCCCACAGCACGCGCAGGTAGTCGTGGAGCTCGGTCACGGTGCCGACGGTCGAGCGCGGGTTCGAGCTCGCCGTCTTCTGCTCGATCGAGATCGTGGGGGCGAGCCCCTTGATCGAGTCGTAGAGCGGCTTGTCCATCTGGCCGAGGAACTGCCGGGCGTAGGCGGAGAGGCTCTCGATGTAGCGCCGCTGGCCCTCGGCGTAGAGCGTGTCGAACGCGAGCGAGGACTTGCCCGAGCCCGACACCCCGGTCACGACGACGAGCTTCTTCTTCGGGATCTCGACGGTGACGTTCTTGAGGTTGTGCTGCCGGGCGCCGGTGATGACGATGCGGTCGGGCTCCATGAACCTCCTCGGGAGCCCCGGCGGGCGCGGGCGGGCGGCGCGGGGGCAACCGCTCATGTTATCCGCGGCCGCGGAGCGGGTCGAGGGTCGCCCCAGGCGGGCCGCTGGAGAGAACCCCGCGGCCGGCTCCGCCGCCATGTGATCCTCGTCACTCGGCTCGTCCCCTCGGGGGTCCGGGTGAGGCCTCTCACAGGCCGCGGGCGCGTCGCGCGGGCATCGTTGGGATCCGGATTTCGGCCCGGGCCGTCCGCCGGGAGCGAAGCGGTCGACGCAGACCCGCGACTCGCGGTTCGGAACGGTCGGTTCGGGAATCCCCTTCCCGAGAGCGACTTCCCAGAAACGTCGCAGCCCCCCGCGGGGTGTCTAACGATGAACTTCTACGGCCGAAAGACCCGTCATCCCTCCGTCTACCGGCTCGTCCTCGCATCTTCCATCCTCGCGGCTCTCGCCGCCGCTTCGGCCGAGGCCGCGTGGACGCCTCCGCTCGGCATCCCGGCGCCGTCGTTCGGGGTCAACGAGGTGGCCGGAGCCACCACCGTCACCGTCCAGGGCTCGGGCTCGATCCCGAACCCGGTTCCCGCGGGTGCCGTGGTCCTCATCCAGGGCACCTACACGAAGGGCCACACCGGCGGCGGCCGCATCCAGTGCGCGGGCACCGCGCAGAACCCCGCGTTCATCCGCGGCGCGGCCGGAGCGGTCGTCACCGGGAGCTGGGAGATCAGCGGCTCCTACTGCATCGTCGAGAACCTGAAGTTCGGCCCGGGCGGCTTCTGGACCGTCCTCGGGCCGGCCGACCACATCGCGGTGCGCGACAGCGAGTTCGTCGGCGACCTGAGCGGCAACGGAGGCCTGTGGGTCTCCGCGTGGACGGCCGGCGGCAGCGCGTCGAACATCGTCTTCCTGCGCAACAACGTCCACCACAGCGGCGACTGGCAGGCGACGTTCGACCAGGACGCCCACGGGACCGGCCTGTACCGCAGCAGCTCCCTCCAGGGGAGCTCCACCACGATCTCCAACGTGTGGATCCTCGACAGCCAGTACAGCTACAACTCGGGCGACGGCGTGCAGGTGAACGCCAACGACTCCGCCGACAAGATCCACCACATCTACATCGGCCGTAACGTCGCCCACCACAACAAGCAGACCGGCTTCTGGCTGAAGAACAGCTCGGACGTCGTCGTCTCGGAGAACAAGACCTACACCCACCGCCCGAGCGACTCGTCCTCCGGATACGGGCTGGGCTTCCAGTACGACCCCTACCGCGTGTGGTTCCTCTTCAACGAGAGCTACGACAACACCGTCGGCATCGGCACCGGCAGCGCCGAGAGCAGCCGCCACGACGCCTGGTTCATCGGCAACGTCGTGCACGACAACCTGGAGTCCGGCTTCGAGCTCAACGGCTGGGTCGCCGGCGAGTACGTCATCGGGAACACCTTCCACAACAACCCGATCGGCCTGAACAACGGCTACTACCAGGTGGGCGTCGAGATCTCCGACAACGTCTTCTCCGCGAGCTCCACGGCCCACATCTCCTTCCGCGAGTACGGCGCCGGCTCGACGTCCAACCTCAGGAACTCCCTCTTCTCGACGCCGGTCAAGATCGTGTGGGACGACGCGACGAAGGACGTCGCCGGCATGCAGGCCCTCGGCGAGTGCCAGGGGTGCCGGTCCGGCGATCCGCTGTTCGTGAACGCGGCCGGCGGCGACTTCAACATCAAGACCGGCAGCCCGGCGATCGACGGCGGCGCGGTCGAGGCGGCCTACACGACCTTCCAGCAGCTCTACGGCATCGACATCCGCAAGGACAAGGCCGGGCGGACGCGCCCGCAGGGCGCGGCGTGGGACATGGGGGCCTACGAGTTCGCCTCCGGCGGCGGGACCACGACGCAGCTGCTGACGGTCGTGAAGGCCGGCGACGGGACGGGGACCGTGACCTCCTCGCCGGCGGGCATCTCGTGCGGCTCCGCCTGCTCCGCGTCGCTCGCGACCGGATCGGTCGTCGCCCTGACCGCGGCGCCGGCTTCGGGCTCGTCCTTCACCGGCTGGACCGGCGCCTGCACGGGCACCGGCGCCTGCTCGGTGACGCTCGACGCCGCGAAGACGGTCACCGCGACGTTCACGCTCACCACCGTCCCGACCTACACCCTGAGCGTCGGCAAGGCCGGCACCGGCACGGGCACCGTGACTTCTTCCCCGGCCGGCATCAGCTGCGGCAGCACCTGCAGCGCCGGCTACACGTCCGGCACGGTCGTCTCCCTGACGGCCGCGGCGGCCGCCGGCTCCACCTTCGCCGGCTGGACGGGCGCCTGCACGGGCACGAGCGCCTGCTCGGTGACCCTCGACGCGGCGAAGTCCGTGAGCGCGACCTTCACCCTCAACACCGTCCAGACCTACACCCTGACCGTCGGCAAGGCCGGCACGGGCTCGGGGACGGTGTCCTCCTCGCCGATCGGCATCACCTGCGGCACCACCTGCAGCGCGAGCTTCGCCGCCGGCACGCTCGTCGCGCTGTCGGCGACCCCCGCGTCCGGCTCGACGTTCGCCGGGTGGAGCGGGGCGTGCTCGGGGACCGGCGCCTGCAGCGTCACGCTGAGCGCGGCCGCCTCCGTCACCGCGACCTTCACCGCCGCCACCACGACGAGCACGCTCACGGTCTCGAAGACCGGGGACGGCACCGGGGCCGTCACCTCGACGCCCGCGGGCATCGCCTGCGGCGCGACGTGCAGCTACGCGTTCAAGACGGGCACCGTCGTGAGCCTCGCCGCCGCGCCGGACGCCGGCTCCGTCTTCCTCGGCTGGGGCGGGGCGTGCTCGGGCACGGGCGCGTGCAGCGTCACGACGAGCGCCGCGGTCAGCGTGACCGCGTCGTTCGGCCTCGCGATGGAGAAGCTCACCGCCAACGTCTCGGCGCCGGCCAACCTCGCCAGCGCCAGCGGCGGCACGGGCGCCGCGGGGACGGTCACGTCGTCGCCCGCGGGCATCAGCTGCGGATCCGACTGCACGGAGCTCTTCAACCGCGGGACCGCCGTCACGCTGACTGCGACGCCGGCCGCGGGCTTCCGCTTCAGCGGCTGGACGGGCGACTGCTCCGGCACCGCGACGACGTGCCAGGTGTCGATGACCGCCGCCCGCAGCGTCGGCGCGGCGTTCAGCAACGGCAGCGCCCTGCCTCCGGTCGGCGACTTCAACCGCGACGGGTGGGTCGACCTCCTGTGGACCAACAAGAAGACGGGCGCGCTCTACACCTGGTTCCTGAAGCAGGGCGTCATGACCTCCGGCTCGTACTTCACCCCGGGCGGCATCGCCGACACGTCGTGGCAGGTCGAGGCCGTCGGCGACCTCGACGGCGACGGCGACACCGACCTCCTGTGGCGCAACCGCCGGACGGGCGCCCTCGGCGCGTGGCTCCTCGACGGCACGGCCCAGGTCCGCAGCGTCGCGATCCCCGCGGTCTCGTTCCCGCGGGGCGGGCCCCTCGACTGGGAGATCCGCGGCCTCGCGGACTTCAACGGCGACCGCAAGCCCGACATCGCCTGGCGGAACGTCGACGGCGCCTACATGTGCGTGACCCTCATGAACGGGACGACGCCCGTCTCGAGCACCCTCACCTGGCCGCAGCGCCCCTCGAGCAGCGACTTCGCCTGGCAGATCGGCGCCCTCGCCGACCTCAACGGCGACGGCAAGACCGACGTCGTCTGGAACAACCGCTCGACGGGCGAGCTCAAGGTCTGGTTCATGAACGGCACGACCGGCTCGAGCTACGGCTCGACGAGCCCGGGCAACACCGGCGACTCGGACATCAGGCTGCTCGGCGCGGCGGATTACAACAACGACGGCAAGCCGGACCTCTTCTTCGAGAACCGCACGACCCAGGCCATGCAGGTGTGGCTGATGAACGGCGCCACGCGGACGTCCCGCCTCCCCCTGTCGCCCAGCAGGCCGACGGGCACGGACTGGAAGATCGTGCCGCGGTAGCTCCGGCGCCGGCCTAGAGACGTGACGCGGGGGGCCGCGGGCGAGAGCCTTCGGCCCCCCGCGACGTTTGTCGGCGGGTTAGACTCGGCCGGGGCCGCGCCGCATGATCCACGTCTCCGAGGTTCTCGACCTTCCCGTCGTCGACGCGTCGCACCGGCGCCTCGGCCGGGTCGACGACGTGGTGGTCGACTCCGGCCAGGCGAGCGTCGAGCGCCTCGTCCTGCGCCGGGGCCGCGAGCGGGCGAGCGTCGCGTGGTCCGCCGTCGACTCGCTCTCGCCCGACCAGGGGCGGGTCGTCCTCCACCCCGCGGCCCGCCCGTCCCCCGAGAGCGAGCCCTCCGGGGAGCGCGAGGCGCTGTCGCTGCGGCGCGACGTGCTCGACCGGCAGATCATCGACATCCACGGGCGGAAGGTCGTCCGCGTGAACGACATCGTCCTCGAGAGCGAGGGCTCGCGGCTCTTCCTGCGCCGCGTCGAGGTGGGCCTCGCGGGGGCGGTGCGGCGGCTCCTCGCCGGCATCGTGAGCCCGCGGCTCGTGCGCGGCCTCGCCGCCGGGCTCTCCCAGAAGGACATCCCGTGGGACTACGTCGGCCTCGTCGACCCGCGCTCGGCCACCATCCGGCTGAAGGTCCACCAGCAGCTCACCCGCATGCACCCGGCCGACCTCGCCGACATCATCGAGGACCTCGGCCGGGTCGAGCGCCAGACGATCGTGTCGAGCCTCGACGCCGAGACGGCGGCGCAGGCCCTCTCGGAGACGGAGCCCGAGGTGCAGGCCGCGGTGGTGGAGCAGATCCACCCGGAGCGCGCGGCCGACCTCCTCGAGGAGATGCCGCCCGACGAGGCGGCCGACATCCTCGGCGACCTGCCGCAGGAGCGGTCGGAGGCCGTGCTCGACGCGATGGAGGAGGACGAGGCCGAGGACGTCCGCGAGCTGCTGACGTTCAAGGAGGACTCCGCGGGCGGCCTCATGACGACGGAGTTCTTCCGGGCCAGCGGGAAGTGGACGGCGGGCGACGTGCTCGACGCCCTCCAGGGCTTCGACGAGCAGCTCGCCGAGGACCTCGACGAGGTCCCGGTGGTGACCGAGGACGAGCGCCTCGTGGGCACGGCGCCCCTCGTGCGCCTCCTGCGGGCCGATCGCTCGTCCGCGGTGGCCTCCGCCGTCCGCCCCGAGACGCCGTCCGTCGGCGCGTCGGCCCCGTTCCGGGAGGTCGTGGACCTCTTCGAGAAGTACTCGCTGCGCAGCCTGGCCGTCGTCGACGAGCACGGCCGGCTCGTCGGCCTCATCAGCGTCGAGGACGTGCTGCGGCGCCTGGCCCGCCGGACGTGAGCCGCTTCGGCATCCGCCAGCGCGTGCGCGCCCACTGGCGCCGGCTCGCCTGGCTGTTCGCGATCCTCGGCCCGGGCGTCATCACGAGCAACGTCGACAACGACTCGGGCGGCATCTACACCTACTCGGTCGCCGGGGCCCGCTACGGCTACTCCCTGCTGTGGGTGCTGGTGCCGGTCACGGTCGCCCTCGTGGTCGTGCAGGAGATGTGCTCGCGCATGGGCACCGTCACCGGCAAGGGCCTCGCCGACCTCATCCGCGAGCACTTCGGCCTGCGCACGACGTTCCTCCTGATGATGGCCGTCCTCGTCACGAACTTCGGCAACACCGTGGCCGAGTTCGCCGGGGTCGCCTCCGCGCTCGAGCTCTTCGGCATCAGCCGCTACGTCTCGGTGCCCCTCGGCGCGGTGTTCGTCTGGTGGCTCGTCGTCTTCGGCAGCTACAAGTCGGTCGAGAAGGTGTTCCTCGTGGCGTGCCTCATCTACGTCGCGTACCCCTTCTCCGGCCTCCTCGCCCACCCCGACTGGCCGGCCGCGCTGCGCGGGACCGTCGTCCCCCGGATGCCCTTCGACCTCCCGGCCGTGTCGATGGTGGTCGGGATCGTCGGCACCACGATCGCGCCGTGGATGCAGTTCTACCTGCAGTCCTCCGTCGTCGAGAAGGAGTCGAAGATCTCCGACTACGGGGACGTCCGCCTCGACGTCGTGATCGGGTCGATCATGGCGGTGGTCGTCGCGTTCTTCATCGTCGTCGCCTGCGCGGCGACGCTGCACCGCGAGGGCGTCCACGAGATCGCGACGGGCGCCGACGCGGCCCGCGCCCTCGCGCCGCTCGCCGGGCCGTACGCGGCGTGGCTCTTCGCCCTCGGCCTCGCGAACGCGTCGCTCTTCGCCGCGTGCATCCTGCCGCTCGCCACCGCCTACAGCGTCTGCGAGGGCCTCGGCCTCGAGGCCGGCGTCGACCGCAAGTTCGGCGAGGCGCCGGAGTTCTACTGGCTCTACACGGCCCTCATCGTCGGCGGGGCGGGGATGATCCTGCTGCCGGGCGCGCCGCTCCTCCGGATCATCCTCGTCTCGCAGATCATGAACGGCGTCCTGCTGCCCTTCGTGCTCGTCTTCATGATCCGGCTCGTGAACCGCCGCTCGATCATGGGGGAGTTCACGAACGGGCGGGCGTACGACGCCGTGTCGTGGGCGACGGTGGCGGTCCTGGTGGCCCTCACGGTGATGATGGTCGCCACGAGCGTTCTGCCCGGCGCTCACTAGGCGGGCCGAAAGGGTCCTCTCCGGACGATGGCTGGCCACTCCGTGATCAGCCGGAGGCCCCCAAATCGCTCATCCCCCCCCCGTTTTCATCCAAATTCTCGAATAAGAGCGTTTTCGCCCCGGGCTCGAGCCGGGCCGGGACCACGCCCGATACGTCCTTCATTGACAAACATTTGCAGTGCGCCTGCGCACGTTCGTCGCTCCGCTCGGTTCAAGCAATTGAATAGCAGGCCGGCAGGCCCGGAATACGCCCTGCGTAAGTTGCTGATCGGACGGCGGTTGCGTGAGGCTGCCCTGGGCGGGATCTGGCCCCGGGATTGCTGTTCTCCGGCCCATCGACAACGCTCAGTTGAGCGGGCGTGTCCGCCGTCACCCGCATTCGTCCGCCAGCGGCTCAAGGACATCGGACCAACGGCGCGAGGCCGCCAGGACGAGGACGAGGACGACGTGCGCTGCGCGAAGAACGCCAGGCGTTCCCGCTGCGCCGCGGGCAGAGGCTCGATTCAGGGCGTTATCAAGGATTCCCAGGGCGGCGCCCTCGTCGGCGCGACCGTCACCGCGAAGATGTCCTCGGCTCAGGTGTCGAGGGCGGAGCGGGTGAGCGGCCCCGGCGTCAGCGTCGTCACCGACGCGAGCGGCGAGTACCGCTTCACCTCGCTCCTGCCTGGCCGGTACGAGGTCACGGCCAACCTGTCCGGCTTCGCGCCCGCGACGACGCGCAACGTCGACCTTCGCCTCGGCGCGGTGCTGACCATCAATTTCGCGCTGAACCCGGGCGGCATGGCCGAGACGGTGCAGGTCGTGGCCGAGTCCCCGCTCATCGCCATCAGCCAGAGCGCGCGCTCGACCTCGATCCGCGACGACGATATCGAGAAGATGCCCAAGGGCCGCGACTTCGTCAGCCTCGTCACGCAGGCGCCCGGCGCCAACATCGAGGCCAAGTCCGGAACGAACGCGGTCATGATCGACGGCTCCTCCGGCGGTGAGAACCGCTGGATCATCGACGGCGCCGAGGCGACCAACATCCAGAGCGGCGCCCAGGGCAAGACGATGGTCACCGACTTCGTCGAGGAGGTCCAGGTCAAGTCCTCCGGCTACACCGCCGAGTACGGCGGCTCGACGGGCGGCGTCATCAACGTCATCTCGAAGAGCGGCACGAACCAGTGGCGCGGCGACGCCCTGATGTACTACCAGTCGGAGGGGCTCGACTCCAACCCGCGTCCCACGCTCCGCCTGAAGCCGACGAACGACGCCGAGTCCGAGTACGTGACCTACAAGAAGGACACGTACAACCGCTTCGAGCCGGGCTTCAGCCTCAGCGGCCCCATCGTCCGCGACAAGGTGTGGTTCTTCGCGGGCTACCTCCCGCAGTTCCGCCCGCTCGACCGCAACGTCACGTTCCTCTCGAACGGCACCAACAAGACCTACAGCGAGGACTACCGCTCGAACTACCTGACGTCGAACGTCACCGCTCAGCTCGGCCCGCAGTGGCGGATCCGCGCCGCCTACAACCTCTCGAACCAGAAGTACGAGGGGACGCTGCCGGCGCAGGACGGCACCAGCAACCCGGCCGCGAACTTCGCGGTCAACAACGTCTACCCGAACTGGGCCGGGTCGGCGACGATCGACTGGACGCCGAGCAACAAGGTGTTCATGAGCCTGCGCGGCGGCTACGCGTGGCAGGACTCCTACACCGAAGGCGTCTACGGCAAGGACCGGTTCACCTACTCCGGCTCGTCCCTGGGCCTGGCCGGGGTTCCCGCCGACTTCCAGAAGGCGAGCGGCTACTCGAACGTGCCGACGAACAACGCCAGCACGCGCAACCAGCAGAAGCGCTTCCGCCTGGACTGGGACACCACGCTCTTCTTCTCCGGCGGCGGCGAGCACCAGCTGAAGTTCGGCGCCCAGCTCGACCGCATCGGCCTCGACCAGCTCACCGGTGAGCAGGGCAACCTGGTCCGCATCTACTGGAACCAGTCGCTGGCCGGAGCCTCGCCCGCGCGCGGCACCTTGGGTCGCTACCAGGTCCGCAGCAACGGTCCGTTCCCGCAGCAGGGCTTCATCACCCAGGGCAACGTCTCGACGAACAACATCGGCCTCTTCGTCCAGGATTCCTGGACGATCGGCCGCCGCCTGACCCTGAACCTCGGCCTCCGCACGGAGAACGAGAAGGTCCCGACGTTCGTCGACAACGACCCGTCCGTGCCGAAGTACGCGATCGAGTGGGGCTTCGGCAAGAAGCTCGCGCCGCGCGTCGGCTTCGCCTACGACGTCCAGGGCGACGGCAAGACGAAGGTGTACGGGTCGTGGGGCGTCTTCTACGACATCTTCAAGATGGAGCTGCCGCTCGGCTCGTTCGGCGGCCAGAAGTGGCTCGAGTACTACTACACGCTCGACTCGGGTGACCTCAGCCAGATCATCGACAACCCGAACTGCCCGCCGGCCTGCCCCGGCACGCTGCAGCGCGGCCCGATCGACTTCCGTCACGTCGGCCTCGGCTCGGACTACATCGACCCCGACCTCAAGCCGATGCAGATGCAGGAGGTCGTCGGCGGCATCGAGCGCGAGCTCGCGTCGAACCTCTCGGTGAGCGCCCGCTACGTCCACAAGTGGCTCGTCCGTGCGATCGACGACACGGGCTCGGTCGACGCCAACCAGAACGAGATCTACATCATCGCGAACCCGGGCGAGGGCCTGACCTCCGTCGCCTACACCTTCTCCGACGGCAGCGGCAGCGTGGCCATGCCGAAGCCGAAGCGCCAGTACGACAGCGTCGAGCTCTCGCTCAACAAGCGCATGTCGAACAACTGGTCCGGCCGCGTCAGCTACCTGTGGAGCCGCCTGTACGGCAACTACTCGGGCCTCTCGCAGACGGACGAGAACGGTCGCCAGAGCCCGAACGTCGGCCGCCTCTACGACTACCCGGTCATGGAGTTCGGCGAGGACGGCCAGCCGGTCTACGGCCTGCTGGCCACGGACCGCACGCACCAGTTCAAGGCGCAGTTCATCTACGACTTCCACTTCGGTCTGAGCGCGGGCCTGAACTGGTACGGCGCCTCGGGCCTCCCGCGCTCGCGCGAGATGGGCTTCCTGCCGCCGAACAACTTCCCGGTCAACTACCTGGGCCGCAACAGCGACGGCCGGCTGCCGTTCTACAGCCAGCTCGACCTGTCCGCCCAGTACCGTCTGAAGCTCGGCCAGAAGCAGGCGGTCACGTTCATGGCCAACGCGATCAACCTCCTCGACCAGAAGACGGCGAACAACTACTACGCGACCGAGTCCTACAACAACGGCGTCAACGGCGACCAGGACGCGTTCTACCGCGGTCAGCTCGACTTCCAGGCCCTGAAGGCGGCCCAGGGCGTCCGCACCGACGCCCGCTTCATGAAGGACAGCGGCTACCAGGGCGTTCGGTCGATCCGCCTTGGCGTGAAGTTCAGCTTCTAGTCGTGTGAGACGCCGGCCGGGCCGCGCGGCGGCCGGTTCCCTCAGAAGAAGGGTGGCGGGCTCGGCGGCCCGTCACCCCTTTCATGCTCCGCCCGCGGCGGTGCCCCCGCCGCAGCCCACGTCCTCCCTGCCCCGGCCCGACCCTCGCCCGCCCGAGCGCAGCTGGCGCGGCGCGGGGCGGCGGCTTTTCGGGCGCGGCTGGTTCGGGTCGAGCGCCAGCGACTGCTCGAAGCCGCGTCGCGCCTCGGCCGGCCGGCCACGAGGCAAAGGAGGGCCGTGCCGGCGGGCCGTGGACAGCGCCTGCCGGGGCGAGGCGGCGCGCCGCGTCGAAGTCCGCGAAGGCGCTGAGCCGCCGCGGTTCTGGATCCGCATCCGCCCGCGGGCGATCCGGAAGCCGACGTCACCCGGGTGGCTCGCGACGACGCCGTCCATGAGTCGGAGCGCCCGGGCGATGTCGTCCTGCTGCCAGGCGTCGATCGCGATCTGCACGTGGTCGGGGTCGAGCCCGTCGCCGAGCGCGCCCAGCAGAAGCTCGTCGGCCTCGCGCGAGCGGCCTTCCTTCTCGAGCAGCGCCGCGAGGTTGTACTTCGCCGACGACTGGTGCGGGTCGAGGCGCACGGCCTCCTCGAACGCGGCTCTTGCTTCCTTCGTCTTCCCGGCCTCGAGGGCAGCGTCGCCTCGTTCACGAACAGGCGCCGGTCCGCGTGCCGAGTCGAGGCCGCGCCGTCAAGAAGGTCGCGTCGTCGACTCGCCGGCCCGACGTAGCCGAGGGCCTTGAGCCGGTCGACCGCCTCGCCGGCCGCCGCGCCGCCGGCCGTCGCGGCGGCCGCCGCGGCGGGGCGCGCCTGGCGGACGCCGTAGTTCCTCGCCGGCAGCACCTCCGGCACGCCCGCGAGCGCGGGTCCCTCGGTGCCCGCGGCGCGGGGGAGGCCCAGCAGCCCGAGGATGGTGGCCGTCACCTGACCGACCCGGCCCTCGCCGCGCCCCGCCGAGGCCTCGACCCCGCGGCCCCAGAGGAGGAACATCCCCTCGGCCCGGTGCCACAGGCCGGCCGTGGCGCCCTGGAGCCCGCTCGTGCGCGGCCGTCCCTCCTTCCACAGGAAGCCGTGGTCGGAGACGACGAGGAGCGTCGCGCCGGTTTCCTCCGCGAGGGCGCGGTACTCGCCGAGGAGGCCGTCGACCTCGCGGAAGAACGTCCGAGGCACCGACTGGTAGCGCTCGAAGTCCGCGGGGTCGATCCCGTCCTGGCGCGGGGGCGCGTACGCCGCGAAGACGTGGCCGATCGTGTCGGTGCCCTCGAGGTAGACGATCGACAGGGCCGGCCTCTTCGTCCGGATCCACTCGACGGCGAGGCGGTGGTAGAGCCGCGTCTCGACGAGGATCCGCTCGAGGGCCGTCTCCGGGTGGGCCCAGGGGTTCCCGTCGGACCTCAGGCGCTCGAGCTCCGCCGCCGTCAGCTGCGGAAGGTACGCCTGCAGCGCGGCGAGGGAGACCTCGGCCTCGACCTTCCGGCGCTCCGCGAGGACGCGCGCCTCTTCCGCGGCCGGGTGGACGAGCCCGGCGGCCGGAGTGTCGCGGACGTAGAACGCGAACAGCCGGTCCGAGACCATCAGGCCCTTCACCGGCTCGGCGGGGTGAGTGGCCCACATGCCGACGACGGCGACGTCCTTCCCCTGGTCGCCCGCCATCTCCCAGACGGCCTTCTCCTGGCGCTCGTCCGCGGTGATGGGCTCGCGCGCGCCGGTCGCCGGGTCGAAGCGGGTGAAGTCGAGGATCCGGTGCCGGAGCGGGCTCGTGCCCGTCATCATCGTCGTCCAGACGAGCGGCGAGAGGTGCGGCTTGAAGGAGCGCAGGACGCCCGAGCGGCCCTCGCGCACGAGACGATCGAGGTTCGGCATCGTGCCGTCGCCCCGATAGCCGTCGAGGAGCTGCCAGTCGGCGGCGTCGAGGCCGACGACGATGACGCGCGGCTCGCCCGGGCGCGCGAGCCACCACCACGCGGCGCCCCCGAGCGCGAGGGCCAGTGCCGTCCCGCCGAGCAGCCGGCCCATGCGGCGGCGTGCCGCACCGGCCGCGGGCGGGGGCCCGCCCGGCGTCGCCGCGTCGCGCGTCGCGCGGGCCTCGGGATCGCTCGTCCCCGCGGCCCTCTTCTTCCTCGACCCCTTGCGCCATCGCCGGCTAGCGGCCCGTCGAGCCGAAGCCGCCCTCGCCCCGCTCGGTCTCGTCGAGCGACGCGGTCCCGGTGAAGCGGGCGCGCTCGACCCTCTGGACGAGGAGCTGCGCGACGCGGTCCCCGGGCGCGATCCGGAATGGATCCTTCCCGTGGTTCACCAGCACGACCCGCACCTCGCCGCGGTAGTCGCTGTCGATGACGCCGGCGAGCGTGTCGATGCCGTGGCGGACCGCGAGGCCGCTGCGCGGCCACACGAGGCCGACGTGGCCCGGCGGGATGGCGACGCGCAGGGCGGTCGGCACCGCGGCGCGCGCGCCCGGCTCGAGGACGACGGCCTCCGAGGCGCAGAGGTCCGCGCCGGCCGCCGCCGCCGAGCCGTACGCCGGAGCCCGGCCGCCCGCCGACAGCTGCGCCCGCACCTCGATCTCTTCGCTCATTCCCCGTCCTTCTGTGGTTCGGCCCCGCGCCGCGCGGAGGCTATCATGATCGGATGAGCCGGACGAACCTCTTCGGGACGAGCCGCGACGGCCTCGCGGCGGTCCTCGCGGACGCGGGAGAGCCCGCCTTCCGCGCGAAGCAGGTGTACGCGTGGCTCTACCACCGGCGCGTTCGATCAGGCGATGGCGAACCTGCCGAAGGCCCTGCGGACGGCGCTCGAGGAGCGCTACGAGGTGCGGTGGCCCGAGGTGCAGGAGCGGGCCCTCTCCTTCGACGGCACGCGCAAGTATCTCTTCCGGCTCGAGGACGGCGCGACCATCGAGGCGGTCTATCTCCCCGAGGACGACCGCCGGACGATCTGCATCTCGACGCAGGCCGGCTGCCCGCTGAAGTGCGCCTTCTGCCTCACGGGCATCGCCGGGTACAAGCGGAACCTCCGGCCCGCGGAGATCCTCGGCCAGGTGGCGACGGTGATGGAGGAGCGTCTCGCAGACCCACCCGCACCGCGACGCGGAGGATCCCTTCCCCTGGAACATCGTGATGATGGGGATGGGGGAGCCGCTGCTCAACTACGACGCGACGGTCGCATCCCTGCGCGTGCTCCTCGATCCCGACGGCTTCGGCGTGCCGGCGCGCAAGCTGACTCTCTCCACGGTCGGCATCCTCCCCGCCCTCGAGAAGCTGGCGGCCGAGCCCACGCGGCCGAACCTCGCGATCAGCCTCCACGCGCCCGACCCCGGTCTGCGCCGCGCCCTCATGCCGATCGAGGAAAAGTACGCGATGGGCGACGTCGTCGACGCCGCCCTCCGCTACCCCGTGCCCCGCGGCGGCCGCGTCACCTTCGAGTACGTGCTCCTCGGCGGCGTCAACGACCAGGCGGCCCACGCGCGCGCGCTCGCCCGCCGCCTCGCCGGCCGGCACGTGAAGGTCAACCTCATCCCCCTGAACCCCGCGCCCGACATCCCGTTCCGCGCGCCCTCGCCCGAGGCCGTCGACGCCTTCGGCGCGCGGCTCGCCGAGGCCGGCGTGCGCGTGTCCGTGCGCCGCGCGCGCGGGCAGGACATCCTCGCCGACGCTCCACCTCAAGAAGGCCGCCGCCGCGGCCGCGACCGCCCGGCCCTGACTCCGCCCGACCTCTCCCCGCGCCGCTTCGCCGCCTGTCTCGCCCTCCTCTCGGGAGCCCTCCTCGCTCTCCTCCTGCTGAACGGCGGCGCGGCCCCGCTCGAGCGGGCCGAGATCTACTTCCTCGACGCGGCGCGGACGATGGTCGAGACGGGCGACCTCGTGGTGCCGTACTACCAGGGCGAGCCCTTCTACGACAAGCCGGCCCTCACGTACTGGCTGATGGCCGCGTCGATGCGCCTCCTCGGCGTCTCGCCCGGGGCGGGGCGGGCCGTCTCGTCGTTCGCGGCGGCGGGCGTTCTCCTCGCCACGGCGTGGCTCGGCACCCTCCTCTTCTCGCGTCGCGCCGCCCTCTTCGGCAGCCTCGTCCTCGCGACGACCCTCGCGTTCCTGAGCTTCGGCCGCATCGCGATGTCCGACGTCCTCCTCGCGCTGTGGTCGACGCTCGCGGTCGCCCTCGCGGTCCGCGCCTTCCAGGAGGCGCCGTCGCGCTGGCTCGTCCCCCTCCTCGGCGCCACGGCCGGCCTCGGCTTCGCCACGAAGGGCCCGATCGCCGTCCTCGTGCCGGGGCTCGCCGTCCTGCTGCTCCTGTGGCGGGAGCGACGTCTGCCGGCGACGCCCGCCGCGGTCGGCCTCGGGGTCGCGGCCTTTCTCGTCCTCGGCGGCGGCTGGTTCGTCCTCGTCGCCGCGCGGATGGGGGCGGCGCCCCTCGTCCACTTCTTCTTCCGCGAGAACCTCGAGCGGTTCGCCGGGGAGGGCTTCGACGTCGGGCGGCCCTTCTGGTTCTACGGCCCGGCCTTCCTCGCGGAGGGCCTGCCGTGGTCGCCCCTCCTCCTGCCCGCGCTCCTCTCCCTGCGGCGCGCCGACACCGACGCGGACGGCCGCGCGCGGGCGGGCTTCCTCGCGGCCTGGGCCGCCCTCGTCCTCGTGCCGCTCTCGCTCTCGCGCGGGAAGATCGACTACTACCTCCTGCCGCTCTACCCGGCCGTCTCCCTCGTCCTCGCGCGCTGGTTCGTCGACGTGCCCTGGCGGAAGGCCGACCGCGCGTGGGCCGCGGCGAGCCTCGTTCTCCTCGGCGCGGCCGCGGGCGCGGCCGTCCTCGGCCCGCCGACGGTCCCCGAGCCATGGCTGCCGGCCCCCGGCTACCGCATCGCGCTCGCCGCCGTGCTGTTCGTCGCGGCGGTCCTGTGCCTCGCGGCCGCGTTCCGGCCGACGCCCGCGCGCGTCGCCGCGGTCCTCGCCGCGCCGGTCGCGCTCGGCTGGCTCGTCCTCGTCGCGGGCTTCCTGCCCGCCTTCGTCGCCGCGCAGCCGAACCGGGCGATCGCCGCGGACGTGTCGCGCGAGCTGGGCTACCGCGAGGACGCCCGGCTCGCCGTCTGCGGCGATCCTTCCCGCGTGAGGCGCGACGTCCTCTTCCTCGCGCGCACGACCGCGGAGGAGACGTGCGACGTGTGGGCGCTCGCCGCCTCGGCGCGGCCCTACCTCCTCGTCGTGTCGCCGGCCCAGGCCGCCTCCCTCGAGAAGGTGCCCGAGTGGCGCACCGTCGGCCGCTACGCGTGCCTGCCGGCGAGTGCCCTCACGCTCGACGGTCTCCTCGCGAGCCCGCAGGCGTGCGAGGTGGTGCTCGGCGCCAACTTCGAGACGGACGACCCGGTCGCCGACCGCAGGAAGCGGCGGGAGTACCGCAAGGCCATCCAGCGCGAGCGGGCCGCGGCCGAGGCGGCCGCGGCCGGCGGAGCCGACTCGGCGCGGTAGACCGCTCTAGGACCGCGCGGCATGCCGGAGCGCCTCGGCCGCCGCCAGCACGGTGAGGTCGATCTCTGCCTCTCCGTGGGCGAGCGAGACGAACGCCGCCTCGAACTGGGCCGGCGGCAGGTAGACTCCCCGCTCGAGCATCGCGTGGAAGAAGCGGCCGAAGCGCCCGGTGTCCGACTTCTTCGCCGAGGCGTAGTCGACGACCGGGCCCTCGCAGAAGAAGACCGTGATCATCGAGCCGACCCGGTTGATCGCGACCGTCACGCCGGCGTCCCGAGCCCCGCGCCGCAGGCCCTCCTCGAGGGCCGCGCCGCGCGCCTCGAGCGTCGCGTAGACGGCGTCGTCGAGGAGATCGAGCACCACGCAGCCGGCCGCCATCGCGAGCGGGTTGCCGGAGAGCGTCCCGGCCTGGTAGACGGGGCCCTCCGGCGCGACCGTCGCCATCACGTCGGCCCGGCCTCCGTAGGCGGCGGCGGGAAGGCCGCCGCCGACGATCTTGCCGAGGCAGGTGAGGTCCGGCGCGATCCCGAAGCGCTCCTGGGCCCCGCCCTTCGCGAGGCGGAAGCCCGTCATCACCTCGTCGAAGACGAGGAGGGCGCCCGCCTTCCGCGTCGCCTCGCGGAGGGCCTCGAGGTACCCGGGCCTCGGCGCGACCGTGCCCATGTTGCCGCACACCGGCTCGACGATGACGGCCGCGATCTCGCCGGGGTGCGCGGCGAAGGCGGCCTCGACCGCGGCCGCGTCGTTGTAGGGCAGCACGATGGTGTCGGCCACCGTGCCGGGGGGGACGCCGGGCGAGCCGGGGATGCCGAGCGTCGCGACGCCGGAGCCGGCCGCGACGAGGAGGCCGTCCGCGTGGCCGTGGTAGCAGCCGTCGAACTTGACGATCCGGCTGCGGCCGGTGAAGCCGCGGGCCACGCGCAGCGCGCTCATCGTCGCCTCGGTGCCGGACGAGACGAAGCGCACCTTGTCGATCGACGGCACCGCGCGCACGACGCGCTCGGCGAGCTCGACCTCCGGCGCGCACGGCGCGCCGAAGGACGTGCCGCGCGCGGCGGCGTCCGACACCGCCTCGAGGACCGCGGGGTGCGCGTGGCCGAGGATCATCGGCCCCCACGAGCCCACGTAGTCGACGTAGGCGCCGCCGTCCTCGTCGTAGATCCGCGCGCCCTCGGCGCGGGCGACGAACCGCGGCGCGCCGCCGACCGCCTTGAAGGCCCTCACCGGGCTCGAGACCCCGCCCGGGATCACGGCCTTCGCGCGGGCGAAGAGGTCGTCCGAGCGGCCCATCAGGCGGCCTTCCGCGCGAAGTCCTTCGCGTGGTACGTGAGGATGACGTCGGCTCCCGCGCGGCGGATCGAGGTGAGGATCTCGCGCATCATGCGGTCCTCGTCGATCCAGCCCTTCGCCGCCGCCGCCTTCACCATCGCGTACTCTCCCGAGACGTTGTAGGCCGCGACCGGGCGGTCCGCGCTCTCGGCCACCGCCCGGATCACGTCGAGGTAGGGGAGGGCGGGCTTCACCATCAGCATGTCCGCTCCCTCCTCCACGTCGAGCCGGACCTCGAGCATCGCCTCGCGCACGTTCGCCGGGTCCATCTGGTAGCCGCGGCGGTCGCCGAACTGCGGCGCGGAGTCGGCCGCCTCGCGGAACGGGCCGTAGAACGCCGAGGCGTACTTCGCCGCGTAGGAGAGGATCGGCAGGCTCGCGAAGCCCGCCTCGTCGAGCGCCTCGCGGATGGCCCCGACGCGGCCGTCCATCATGTCGGAGGGCGCGACGCAGTGCGCCCCGGCCTTCGCGTGGGAGACGGCCATCTTCGCGAGGAGGCCGAGGGTCGGGTCGTTCTGCACCTCGCCCTTCTCGATCACCCCGCAGTGGCCGTGCGACGTGTACTCGCACAGGCACACGTCCGTGAAGACGAGGAGCTCCTTCGTCGCGCGGCGGATGGCCCTCACGGCCTGCTGCACGACACCCTGGTCGTCGTAGCCCTCGGAGCCCACGGGGTCCTTCGCGCTCGGCAGGCCGAAGAGGATGATTCCGCCGATGCCGAGGCGCTCGACCGCTTCCGCCTCCTTCGCCGCCTCGTCGACCGAGAGGTGGTAGCAGCCCGGGAGGGACGCGATCTCGCG
This sequence comes from Vicinamibacteria bacterium, assembly GCA_046331285.1. GTDB lineage: Bacteria > Acidobacteriota > Vicinamibacteria > Fen-336 > Fen-336 > DATBSL01. The sequence goes on along the minus strand of JAXLRD010000049.1, from coordinate 38,326 downwards.
CTTCACGCCCTCGCCGGGAGTGACGAACAGGGGGTAGATCAGGTTGGCGGGGGAGACCGTCGTCTCGCGCACCATCGCACGCAGCCTCTCGGTGGCGCGGAGCCGCCGGGGGCGTTCGAGGGGAAAGCTCATGACAACCTCACGGCCCCGGACGAAAGGACGAAACGGGGCAACGAAACATTGTAGCCGCCGCCCGAGGCAACGACCCGAGGCCACGACCTCAGGCCACCGACCTGAGGCCACCCGGGGTCTGGGGGGCCGCCGGCCGTCCCCCCAGCGGGGAGCGCGAGGGGCGGTGCCCCTCGCTTCAAAGAACGCGATCGTCGGCGCCGGCGAAGGCTTCAGCTCACCGCGCTCGTTGCTTCGACGAGGCTCGCTCCACGAGGGCGCACACAAGACGTGCGTTGACGTGTGAACGCGACGGACTACGGACTGATGGCCCTATGGGTTGACTCGGAAGGAGGAAACGGAACAGGAACGGAAACGAAGATCGACAACGGACCACCGGGAGCGAGCGGGGTGCGGGGAGACCGGCATCATCGGGGAGTCGGCATTCCGCGCGGTTGCTTCGCAACCGCGCGGGGCCTACTCATCGTCGTCCCCGAAGAAGAACTGGTCGGCGCAGCGGCGGGAGCAGAAGGTCCGGCCGTACTCGCGCTTGGCGCAGTCCTGGCACACCCACTTGAAGCAGATCGGGCACTTCGAGAGCGTCGCCTCGACGTCGCTCTTCTGGCAGTTGGTGCAGTTGTTCATGGAAGCGCCCGGGCGGCGAGTATACACCCGGCCCGACGGGCTCCCCGGGCCGGGTTTCGGCCCCGGCGGGGCTGTAGTAGACTCTCCCGATGCCGGACGCGGCTCCCGCGCTCCTGGCCCCTGGCGGTGTAGCTCAGCTGGTTAGAGCACGCGGCTCATATCCGCGGCGTCCGGGGTTCGAATCCCTGCACCGCCACCAACCCCCCGCGACGCGCCCGGGTCGCGCTCGTTGAGGCTCCCTCCCCTCGCCGCCGCCGTCTCCCGCGCGATGCGCGCCGCCGGGCGCCCGGCGCCGGGCGAGGCCCTCGTCGTCGGCCTCTCGGGCGGCGCCGACTCGGTGGCCCTCCTCGACGCCCTCGCGCTGCTGCGTGGGCCCCGCCGCTTCCGTCTCGTCGCGGCGCACCTCGACCACGGCCTGCGCCCCTCCGCCGCGGAGGACGCCGCCTTCTGCCGCGCCCTGTGCGCGCGCCTCGGCGTGCCGCTGCGCGAGGGGCGCGCGGACGTGCGGGCCCGGGCCGCGCGCGAGGGCCGCGGCCTCGAGGACGCCGCGCGCCGCGAGCGCTACGCCTTTTTCCGGCGCGTCGCGCGGGAGGAGCAGGCGGGCGTCGTCGCCGTCGCGCACACGCGCGACGACCAGGCCGAGACGCTCCTCCTGCGCCTGCTCCGCGGCGCCGGCGCGGCGGGGCTCGCCGCGATGCGCCCCCGCCGCGGGCGGCTCCTGCGGCCGCTCCTCGACGTCTCGCGCGACGAGGTCCTCGCTCACCTCCGCGCGCGCTCCCTCGAGTGGCGCGAGGACCCGACGAACGCCGACCCGGCGCACCTCCGCAACCGCGTGCGCCACGAGCTCCTGCCCTACCTCGAGCAGCGCTTCAACCCGGCCGCCCGCGCCGTGATCGCCCGGGCGGCGGCGCTGCTCGCCGACGAGGCGGCGCACCTGCGCGCGGAGGCCGACGCGGTGCTGGCGGCGGCCGCGGCGCGCGACGCGGGGGACGCTCTCGTCCTGCGCCGTGCGCCGCTCGCCGGGGCCCCGCTCGCCGTCGCCCGCGCCGCCCTGCGCGAGGCCCTCCGCCGACGCGGGGGCCTCCGCGGCGTGGGCGCCGTGCACGTGGAGCGGCTCCTCGCCCTCGTCCGCTCGCCCGAGCCCGCCGGGCGCACGCTCGCCCTCCCGGGACGCCGCTCGGCGAGATTCGACCGGGACCTCCTGCGGATCGCCGCCCGCTGAAAACGCCTTCGGGCCGGGTGCCCGAGGCCTTATGATCCGATCGAGGCCGATGAAGACCGACGTGCCGGTGCTCTTCGCCGAGGACGTGATCGCGCGGCGCGTGGCCGAGCTGGGTCGGGAGATCGGCGAGTCCCTGGCCGGCCGGGACGTCTGCGTCCTCGGCCTCATGAAGGGCAGCCTGGTCTTCATGGCCGATCTCGTCCGCCGGATCCCCCTCGACCTCACGATGCACCTCGTGCGGGTGAGCTCGAGCCGGGAGAAGGACCAGGGCCGCGTCCTCACGGAGATCGTCTACACCACGAACGTGCCCCTCGACGGCCGGGACGTGCTGCTCGTCGACGACATCGTCGACACCGGCATCACCCTGTCGTACCTCCTCGGCCACCTCTACGAGAACGGGGCGTCGAGCGTGAAGGTCTGCGCCCTCGTCGACAAGCCCGAGTCGCGCAAGATCGGCGTCCGCCCGGACTGGAGCGCCTTCACCGTCGAGGGAGTGGAGGCCGAGGGCTTCCTGGTCGGCTACGGGCTCGACTGGATGGAGCGCTACCGGGGGCTGCCCTACATCGGGTCGATTCCCCGTCCCGGGGCGCCGTGACCGGCCTGGAGTAAGCTAGTATCTAGGATTCCTCCCCGCTCCGGGGGGGAAAGGACGGGGCGGGGCGCCGTCCGGAGGCTGTCTTCTGTGAACGCTACGTTCAAGACCGTCATGCTGTGGATGTCGCTGCTGGTCGTCGTCTTCCTGGCCTGGCACTTCGCCCAGTTCCAGAAGAAGGAGACGCCGGTCAAGTTCAGCGAGTTCATGGCCCAGGTGGAGTCCGGGCAGGTCTCGGACGTCACGATCACCGGCAACGAGATCAAGGGCCACACGATCAGCCGCGACGCCTTCCGCACCTTCGCCCCGCTCGGCTACGACAAGCTCGTCGACACCCTCCTCTCGAAGAAGGTCACGGTCAACTACCAGCCGGACCAGACCCCGACGTGGGCGAACATGCTCATCTCGTGGGCGCCGTTCCTGCTGCTCATCGGCTTCTGGATCTTCTTCATGCGCCAGATGCAGAGCGGCGGGAACAAGGCCCTCTCCTTCGGGAAGAGCAAGGCCAAGCTCATGGCCAGCCAGCAGAAGAAGGTCACGTTCAAGGACGTGGCCGGCGTCGAGGAGGCGAAGGACGAGCTGCAGGAGATCATCGAGTTCCTGCGCGAGCCGCAGAAGTTCCAGAAGCTCGGCGGCCGCATCCCGAAGGGCGTCCTGCTGATGGGCCCCCCGGGCTCGGGCAAGACGCTCCTCGCGCGCGCGATCGCCGGCGAGGCGAACGTGCCGTTCTTCTCGATCTCCGGCTCGGACTTCGTCGAGATGTTCGTGGGCGTCGGCGCCTCGCGCGTCCGCGATCTCTTCGAGCAGGGCAAGAAGAACGCCCCCTGCATCATCTTCATCGACGAGATCGACGCGGTCGGCCGCCACCGCGGGGCCGGCCTCGGCGGCGGGCACGACGAGCGCGAGCAGACGCTGAACGCGCTCCTCGTCGAGATGGACGGCTTCGAGAGCAACGACGGGGTCATCCTCATCGCGGCCACGAACCGGCCGGACGTCCTCGACCCCGCGCTCCTGCGGCCCGGCCGGTTCGACCGGCGGGTCGTGGTCTCGCGGCCGGACGTGCGCGGCCGGGAGGGCATCCTCCAGGTCCACACCCGCAAGATCCCGCTCGCCGAGGACGTCGACATCGCGGTGCTCGCCAAGGCGACCCCCGGCTTCTCCGGCGCCGACCTCGCGAACCTGGTGAACGAGGCGGCCCTCATGGCCGCCCGCAACAACCAGAAGTTCGTCTCGATGCGCGACTTCGAGTCCTCGAAGGACAAGGTGCTGATGGGCGCCGAGCGCAAGAGCCTCATCATCACGGACGAGGAGAAGAAGATCACCGCATACCACGAGGCCGGCCACGCCCTGCTCGCCTCGCTCGTGCCGCACGCCGATCCGATCCACAAGGTCACGATCATCCCGCGCGGGATGGCCCTCGGTGTGACGCAGCAGCTGCCGACCGAGGAGAAGCACAACTGGACGAAGGCGCAGCTCGAGGCGCGGATCGCCGTGTGCATGGGCGGCCGCATCGCCGAGGAGACGAACTTCAACCAGATCACCACCGGCGCGCAGAACGACATCGAGCAGGCGACCGAGATGGCGCGCAAGATGGTCTGCGAGTGGGGCATGAGCGAGGCCCTCGGCCCGCTCACCTACGGCAAGAAGGAAGAGCAGATCTTCCTCGGCAAGGAGTTCAACCGCCACCAGGACTACTCCGAGGCGACGGCGCTCAAGATCGACGCCGAGATCCGCCGCATCGTCTCGGAGCAGTACGATCGTGCGACGCGGATCCTCACCGAGAGCCAGGAGATCCTCGTCCGCGTCGCCGAGGCGCTCCTCGAGCACGAGGTGATCGACGCGCCGCAGCTGAAGCAGCTCATCGCCGGCGAGCCGCTCACGGTGAAGCCGGCGCCGAAGCCGATGAACCCCCCGCCGCCGCCGGCCCGCGAGGCGCGGGCCTCGGAGGAGCGCCCCTCCGGGGCCGGCCTGCTGCCGCCGCCGGTGCCGAAGCCGACGTCCTAGAGGAGGGCCGGAGATCGAGACGAGAGGGCGTCGCCAATACCGCCTCACCCTGCGGGGTGTCGACGTGGTGCTCGGCGAGCGCACTCTCGTCGTCGGCATCCTCAACGTCACCCCCGACTCCTTCTCGGACGGCGGCCGCCTCCCGTCCCCCGACGACGCGGTCGCCCGGGGGCTCGCGCTCTTCGAGGAGGGAGCGGACTGGGTCGACGTGGGAGGCGAGTCCACCCGGCCGGGAGCGTCGCCCGTCCCGGCCGAGGAGGAGATCCGCCGCACGGCGCCCGTCGTCGAGGGGCTCCGCCGGCGCGGGGCCGGGCCGATCTCGATCGACACGACGAAGGCCGCGGTCGCCCGGGCCGCCCTCGACGCGGGGGCCGACGTGGTGAACGACGTGAGCGGCCTCGCCTACGACGCCGCCCTCGGGCCGCTCGTCGCCGCGCGCGGCGTGCCCGTCGTGCTGATGCACCTGCGGGGCGCCTTCGAGGCGATGCACCGCGACCCGGCCTACGGGGACGTCATGGCCGAGATCGTCCGCGAGCTCGATCTTGCCCTCGGCCGCGCGGCGGCGGCCGGGATCCCCCGCGAGCGGACGATTCTCGACCCCGGCGTCGGCTTCTCGAAGACCGCGGGCCACAGCCTCGAGGCGCTGCGCCGGCTCGACGAGCTCGCCGTCCTCGACCGGCCTCTCCTCGTCGGGCCGTCGCGAAAGAGCTTCATCGGGAAGGCGCTGGGCGGCGCGCCGGCCGAGGGCCGGCTCATGGGGACGGCGGCCGCGGTGGCGGCCTGCGTCCTCTTCGGCGCCCACCTCGTGCGCGTCCACGACGTCCGGGCCATGAGCGAGGTCGCCCGCGTCGCCGACGCCGTGCGGGGCGACGGGCTCGCCGGGAGGGCCGCCTGATGGCCGAGGCCCTGACCGCGTTCTTCGCGGCGACGCCCGTCCGGTGGTGGGACGTCGTCGACATCCTGATCGTCGCCTTCCTCGTCTACGAGCTGCTGCAGTTCATCCGCGGCACGCACGCGGTGCAGATCGCGCTCGGCGGCCTCGTCCTCGTCGTCCTCTACTGGGCCTCGGTCCTCTTCAACCTGCAGACGGTCAACTGGCTCCTCCGCACGTTCCTGCCGTTCCTCGTCTTCGGCATCATCGTCGTGTTCCAGGCCGAGATCCGGAAGGGACTCGCCCACCTCGGGCGGGCGCCGTTCCTCGGGGGGGCCGCCCGCCGGCGGCTCGAGGAGATCGTCGACGAGATCGTCCTCGCGGTGACGAGCCTCGCCGGCGAGCAGACGGGCGCCATCATCGTGCTCGAGCGCGAGATGGGCCTGCGCAGCTACATCGAGACCGGGATCGCCCTCGACGCGGTCGTCACCTACGACCTTCTCGTGAGCATCTTCCACCCCGCGACGCCGCTCCACGACGGCGCCGTCGTCATCCAGGGCAACCGCGTGGCGGCGGCCGCGTGCTTCCTGCCGCTCACGGTGAACCCGGAGCTCTCGCGCACCCTCGGCAGCCGCCACCGCGCCGCGATCGGCCTCTCGGAGGACACCGACGCCGTCGCGATCGTCGTCTCCGAGGAGTCGGGCACGGTCTCCGTCGTCGAGGGCGGCCGGATCCGCCGCGGCCTCGACGGCGACGCCCTGCGCCAGGAGCTCCACCGCTCGCTCGGCCTCGGCCGGTCGGCCGAGGCCGAGAAGGCCGATGCCGCGGCCGCGGTGGCCGGGGAGGGCCGGCGGTGAGCTTCCTGCGCGGCGACTGGCCTGTCCGCCTCGCGAGCCTCGCGCTCGCGGCCGGCCTGTGGTTCGTCATCGCCGGCCGTCAGACGGCCGAGCGGGGGCTGCCGGTGCCGCTCGAGCTGCGCAACGTCCCGCGCGACCTCGAGCTCACCGGCGACCCGGTCAACTCGGTCGACGTGCGCCTGCGGGCCTCGCCCGGCCTCATCGACAGCCTCGATCCCGGCAAGGTGCGGGCCACGATCGACCTCGCCGGCGCCCGCGAGGGCGAGATGATCGTCCAGCTCGCGCCCGACCAGGTGCACGTGCCGTTCGGCTTCCGGGTGGTGAAGATCACCCCCTCCATCCTCACCCTCAACCTCGAGGCGACGCACCGCAAGCGCGTGCCCGTCCGTCCGCGGCTCGTCGGCCGCCCGGCGCCGGGCTTCGAGGTGGCGTCGATCGCGAGCGAGCCCACCGAGGTCCTGGTCGCCGGCCCGCGCAGCCGCGTGCACGAGGTCGAGAGCGCCTTCACCGAGGCCGTCTCGGTCGACGCCGCGCGCGAGACCGTGCAGCAGACCGTCAACGTCGGCCTCGAGGACCCGCTGCTGCGCATCGAGGGCGGGAGCCGGGTCAAGGTCGTCGCGGCCGTGCGCGAGGCGCGCGAGACCCGCGTCCTCGAGGCCCTCCCGGTCGTCGCCCGCGGGCTGCCGGCGCGCCTGAGCCCCTCGCGCGTCGCCGTCGTCGTGTCCGGTCCGGCGCCCGGCCTCGCCGCCCTCCGCGCCGACGACGTGCGCGTCTTCGTGACCGTGCCGGAGGACGCCACGGCCGGCCCGCGTCCCCTGTCGGTCGAGCTGCCCGCCCTGCCGGCGGGCCTCCAGCTCGTCGAGACGCGGCCGAGGGACGTCGCCGTGCAGCCGCTCCGCCGGGCCCGGCCGGTCCCCTGAATCCCTCGCTCCCGAAGGAAGGTGTTTCCGTGACCCAGTCGCGCCCGGCCGCCCGCTCCCTGTTCGGCACCGACGGCATCCGCGGTGTCGCGAACGTCCACCCCATGACGCCCGAGCTGGCCCTCGCCCTCGGGCGCGCGGTCACGTTCGTCGCTGGCCGCGGGCGCAGCCACGCGCCGCGCGTCCTCATCGGGAAGGACACCCGCCTCTCCGGCTACATGCTGGAGACCGCGATCGCGTCCGGCGTGACGTCGATGGGCGGCCGCGTGCTGCTGTGCGGGCCGGTGCCGACCCCGGCGGTGGCGCACCTCACCGTCAGCATGCGCGCCGACGCCGGCGTCGTCATCAGCGCCAGCCACAACCCGTACGACGACAACGGCATCAAGATCTTCGGCAGCGACGGCTTCAAGCTCCCCGACGAGGCCGAGGCGGAGATGGAGGCGCTCATCCACGAGCCGGAGCGGCTCGGGGAGCGGCGCACCGGCCCCGCCATCGGGCGGGCGATGAAGCTCGAGGACGCCCGCGGCCGCTACGTCGCGTTCGTCAAGAACACCTTCCCCCGCGACCTCACGCTCGACGACGTCCGCGTGGTCGTGGACGCCGCCCACGGCGCCGCCTACGCGGTCGCCCCGCTCGTCTTCTCGGAGCTCGGGGCCAAGGTCCACGCGATCGGCGTGCGGCCGAACGGCACGAACATCAACCGCGACGTGGGCGCCCTCCACCCCGACCACGCGCGGGCCGAGGTCGTCCGCCGCGGGGCGGCGATCGGCATCGCCCTCGACGGGGACGCCGACCGGCTCATCGTCGTCGACGAGAAGGGCCAGATCGTCGACGGCGACGCCGTCATGGCGATGTGCGCGACGCGCCTCAAGCGCGACGGCGAGCTGCGACGCGACACCGTGGTCGCCACCGTGATGAGCAACCTCGGGCTCGAGCGCGCCCTCGCGCAGCAGGGCATCACCCTCGTGCGCACCGCCGTCGGCGACCGCTACGTCGTCGAGGCGATGAGGAAGGGCGGCTACAACCTCGGCGGGGAGCAGTCCGGCCACCTCATCTTCCTCGACCACGCGCAGACGGGCGACGGGCTCATCGCGAGCCTGCAGGTCCTCGCCCTCATGATCCGCACCGGCCAGCCCCTCTCCGAGCTCGCGCGCCAGGCGATGCAGCGGGTGCCGCAGGTGATCGAGAGCGTCACCCTCGCCGCTCGCAAGCCGCTCGAGGAGATGGCCGCGCTGTCGCGCTGCACGGAGTCGGTGCGAAAGACGCTCGGCCGAGACGGGCGTGTCCTCGTCCGGTGGAGCGGCACCGAGCCGAAGCTGCGGGTGATGGTCGAGGGCCCCGACGAGTCGCGCATCGCGGCGATGGCCCACGACCTCGTCGCCGCGGCGCGGCAGGACGTCGGCTAGGCCGGCGCCGCCCACGAGCCGGAACGAAGGACGAGATGAAGCACGACGACGACGGCGGCCCGGCGGCCGCACCGCAGGAGGCCGTGGCGACGGCGCCGAGAGCGACGCACGGGCCGGGCCCCGACGAGCTGCGGCGGGCGGCCGAGGTTCTCGAGGCGGCGGCGGCCGACCGCGCCCTTCTCGCGACACTGTCGCACGAGGAGAGGAAGCGCCTCCTCGTCGCGGCCGGACGCGTCGTGCACCCCGACATCGAGCAGAAGCGGAGGCTCGTTCGGACGCTGCGCCAGTCGAAGCGGCGGCGCGACGAGGCCCGCGACCGCGAGCAGCTCGCGCGGACGGGCATCCGCGAGGCCCGGGAGTCGGCCGTGTTCGTCGCGCCGGCGAAGCAGCTCCCGCCCGGCCCGGAGGCGGAGACCGCCCGCGAGCTCCTGACGCCGCGCACGTGCTACGTGTGCAAGGCGGAGTTCCGCCGCCTCCACTTCTTCTACGACTCGATGTGCCCGGACTGCGCCGAGCTCAACTACGCGAAACGCTTCCAGACGACGGACCTGCACGGCCGCGTCGCGGTGGTGACCGGGGCGCGGGTGAAGATCGGCTACCAGGCGGCGCTGAAGCTCCTGCGGGCGGGCGCTACGGTCGTCGCGGCCACGCGCTTCCCGCACGACGCGGCCCGCCGGTATTCCCTCGAGCCCGACTTCGCGGAGTGGAAGGAAAGGCTCGAGGTCCGGGGTGTCGACCTGCGGCACTCGCCGAGCGTCGAGATCCTCTGCAGCGAGCTCGTCCGGACGCTGCCGCGGCTCGACCTCCTCGTCAACAACGCCTGCCAGACCGTGCGCCGCCCGCCCGGCTTCTACGAGCACCTCGTGGACTTCGAGGAGCAGGCGCTCGCCGCCCTGCCGCAGGAGCTCCAGCCGCTCGTCCGCGCCCACCATGCGAGCGTGTCCCTCCTCGAGACGGCGTCGCCGCGGGCGATGGCCGCTCTCTCGCCGGCCGACGCCGAGGCGAAGGGCGGCCTCGTGGCGTGGGGTGGCGGGGGAGCGGGCCTCGGCCTGCGCCACTCCGCGAGGCTCTCGCAGGTGCGCTTCGACTTCGACGAGCAGGCGCGCCGTCCCGACCTCTTCCCGGACGGCGCCCGCGATGCCGACCTCCAGCAGGTGGACCTGCGCGCGACGAACTCCTGGCGGCTCACCCTCGGGGACGTGCCGACGCCCGAGATGATCGAGGTCCAGCTCGTGAACGCGGTCGCCCCCTTCATCCTGTGCGCGCGGCTCAAGCCCCTCTTCCTGCGGACGGCGGGCCGCGACAAGCACGTCGTCAACGTGTCGGCGATGGAGGGGATCTTCTCGCGCGGGACGAAGACCGACCGCCACCCCCATACGAACATGGCGAAGGCCGCCCTCAACATGCTCACCCTGACGTCGGCCCGCGACTACGTGAAGGACGGCATCCACATGAACGCCGTCGACACCGGCTGGGTCACGGACGAGGACCCGTGGATCCACGCGAGCCGCAAGAAGGACGAGCTCGGCTTCCAGCCGCCGCTCGACATCGTCGACGGCGCGGCGCGCGTCCTCGACCCGTTCCTCGCCGGCCTCATCTCCGGCGTGCACGTCCACGGCAAGTTCCTGAAGGACTATCAGGCGTCCAGCTGGTGAGGCCGGGGCGCGGAGCCCCGGCCGCTCCAGCCGGCCGCGTCGAGCGTCAGGTGCGGGCTACTGAACCGCCGCGAGCTCCTCGTCGAGCGTCGCCAGGAGAGCCGCAGTGAAGACCTCCGGGGCGTACGGCGCGACCTGCTGGAGGCTCATCTTCAGCGCCTGCTGGACGCGCGCGTCGGTCGTGAAGCCGGGCACCCTCTTGTCGAGCACCGCCCGCGCGCCGGGGCTCGCGAGCAGGGCCTCGATGGGCGACTTCGTGTCGAGGCGGCCCTTCGGCTTCAGCCGCGCGGCGAGCTTCGCCGCGTCGTAGGTGAACGCGTAGCGTCCCGAGCCCACGTCGACGACGACGTCCTCTCCGTCCTGGGCGGCCTTCGCGACGCCTTCCGCCTTCGCGACGGCCGCGCCGCTCTCGGTCACGGCGTCGAGCGTCGCCGCCGGCAGGCGCACCGTACCGTGTGCGTTCGGCGGCACGGTCGCGAAGACGGTGACCTTCCCGTCCGCGATCGACCAGCCGGAGGCCGTTTCGCCGTAGAGCGTCGCGAGGGTCGCCTTCGCCGACGTCAGCCCGCCGCCTGGCTGGGGCTGGACGAGCACGTGGCGATAGGCCGGCTCGGCCGGGTCGATCTCGAGGCCGGCCACCACCCGGTACATCCACTCGCCGATCGCGCCGTAGGCGTAGTGGTTGAAGGAGTTCATGCCCGCGTCCTGGAAGGTGCCGTCGGGCTTCTGGCCGTCCCAGCGCTCCCAGATCGTCGTCGCGCCCTGCTTCACGGGATAGAGCCACGACGGGTACTTGTCGCGGTTCAGGAGCATGTAGGCCACGTCCGTGTAGCCGAAGCGGCTCAGGACGTGGCAGAGGTACGGCGTCCCGACGAAGCCGGTCGTGAGGTGGCCGCGCGTCCTCACCTCCGCCGCCAGGCGCCGCGCCGCCTCGGCGCGCATCGCCTCGGGCAGCAGGTCGAACTGCAGCGCGACGGCGTACGCCGTCTGCGTGTTCTCGCCCACGCGGCCCGCCGCCGTGACGTACTCGCGGAGGAACGCCTCCTTGATCTTCGGCAGGAGCGCCCCGTAGAACGCGGCGTCGTCCTTCTTCCCGAGGACCTCCGCCGTCTTCTGCAGGAGGTCGGTCGAGTGCGCGTAGAAGGCGGAGGCGATGAGGTCCTTGCCGGTCGTCGCGCCGGGGTAGTCGGACGCGGTCGTCGCGTACGCGAGCCAGTCGCCGAAGTGGAAGCCGGTCCTCCACAGGTTCGAGTCGCCGGCCTCGCGCCGCTGGTACTCGACCCACGCCTTCATGCTCGGGTACTGCCGCTGCAGCAGCTGCCGGTCGCCGTAGGCGAGGTACATGTTCCACGGCACGATCGTCGCGACGTCGGCCCACGCCGCCGAGCCGCCCGGGAACGCGGCCTCGTCCTGCCCGCTCACGTCCGAGCGGCTGAGGACGTTCGGTACCACGTGGGGCACGGAGCCTTTCGCGTTCTGGTCGGCCGCCACGTCCGCCAGCCACTTCGTGAAGAAGCCGGCGACGTCCATGTTGAAGCTGGCCGTGCGCGAGAAGACCTGGGCGTCACCCGTCCAGCCCAGCCGCTCGTCGCGCTGCGGGCAGTCCGTGGGGACGTCGAGGAAGTTGCCCTTCTGCCCCCAGCGGATGTTGTGCTGGAGCTGGTTCAGGAGCGGATTCGAGGTCTCGAACGTGCCCGTCACCGCCATGTCGGAGTGCACGACGACGCCCGTCAGGGCGTCGAGGGTCGGCTCGCCCGGCCAGCCCGCGACCGCCACGTAGCGGAAGCCCTGGAACGAGAAGTGCGGCGCGTAGGTCTCGGCCCCGCCGCCCTTCAGCGTGTACGCGACCTCCTGCCTCGCCGCGCGGAGGTTCGCGGTGTAGAAGTTGCCGTCCTTGTCGAGCACCTCCGCGTGGCGCAGGACCACGGTCGTCCCGGCCGGCCCGCTCACACGGATCCGCACGTGGCCGACCATGTTCTGGCCCATGTCGAACACGGTCTCGCCCGCGGGGGTCCGGAGGATCTTCACCGGCTTCACCTCCTCGATCGCGCGGACCGGAGGCCCGGCCGGCGAGACGAGCACGTGCTTCGGTGTCTCCCCCACGACCCGAACCGGCGTCCACCCCTCGTCCTTGTAGCCGGGAGCGCTCCAGCCGGGCTTCTCGAGCCGCGCGTCGTAGGTCTCGCCCATGTAGAGGTCGGAGGCCAGGATGGGCCCGGTGGTCGCCTTCCACTTCTCGTCCGTGCCCACGGTCTCGACGCGGCCGTCGGCGTACTCGATCCGCAGCTGGCAGAGGAGGCCGAGGCGGTCGCCGAAGACGTTGCGCCGGTCGCGCCAGGCGAGGTAGCCGCGGTACCAGCCGTCGCCCAGCCGGGCGCCGATCGCGTTGTCTCCGGAGCGCAGCAGCGGCGTGACGTCGTAGGTCTGGTACTGCAGCCGCTTGCCGTAGCTCGTCCAGCCCGGCGTGAAGAGCTGGTCGCCGACGCGGTGGCCGTTGATCTCGAGCTCGTAGAGGCCGTGGCTCGTGACGTACGCCCGGGCCGAGCGGACCCGGCCCTTCACCGCGAACGTGCCCCGCAGCATCGGCGCCGGCTGCGACTTCTTCAGGTCCTCGTTGAAGGACGGCTCGATCCAGCGCGCCTTCCAGTCGGACGGCGCGAGGAGCGCCGTCTCGAACCACGCCGGGGCGCTCCACGGCGTCGCCGCTCCCCGGCCGTCCCAGACGCGCACGCGCCAGTAGTAGCGGCGCGAGGACTCGAGCGCGGGTCCCGCGTAGGCGACGTGGACCGACTGCGGGGAGGCCACCCGGCCGGAGTCCCACAGCGTCCGCCCGCCGGCGAGGGCGGCCTCGTCCTTCGCGACCTGCACCTGGTAGGCGGACTGCACCGCCCCGCGCGCGTCCGACCGGAGCTGCCAGGCGAGTCGGGGCGCCGCGACGTCGAGGCCGAGCGGGTCCTTCCGGTACTCGCAGCGCAGCTCGGTCGCCCGGGCGGCGAGGGGCGGGGCCGCCGCGCGGGCCGGGCTCGCGAAGAGCCCGCACGCGAGCGCGGCGCCGGCGAGGAGAAGGAGGGATCGGGAGCGAAGAACCGGGTGCATGGCACCTCCCTTGCGCGCCCGATCCAATCAGACCCGGGCCGCGGTGTAAAGGGGGCCGGATCGGCTATGGTGTTCCGCGGAGGTGCGGCCGTGGGCGAGCGGTTCGAAAAGCCGGGGACGATCGCGGTCCGGGACGCCTACGACCGGTGGGCCGAGGTCTACGACCACGACCGCAACCCGCTGACGGCCCTCGAGGAGCCGGTCGTGCGCGACGCGCTCGGCGCCGTGCGGGGCCTCCGCGTCCTCGACCTCGGCTGCGGCACGGGCCGTCAGGCGCTCTGGCTGGCCGCCGAGGGGGCGGAGGTGACGGGCGTCGATTTCTCGGCCGGCATGCTGGACGAGGCCCGCCGCAAGCCGGGCGCCGAGCGCGTCCGCTTCGTCGTCCACGACCTCCACGAACCCCTCCCGTTCGGGGACGCCTCGTTCGACCGCGTCGTGAGCGGCCTCGTGCTCGAGCACCTGCGCGACCCGGTCGCCTTCTTCCGCGAGGCGCGCCGCGTCCTCGGCCCGGGCGGCCGCGCGGTCGTGTCCGCGATGCACCCGGCGATGTTCCTCCGCGGCAGCCAGGCCGCGTTCACCGACCCCGTTTCCGGCGAGAAGGTGCGGCCCGGAAGCTTCGCCCACGGCACCGGAGAGCTCGTCACCGCGGCCGTCCGGGCCGGGCTCGTCCTCGAGGCGCTGTCGGAGCACGCGCCGGACGCGGCCTTCGCCGCCACCTTCCCGCGGGCCGAGAAGTACGTCGGCTGGCCGATGCTCCTCGTCCTTCAGCTGCGGCTGTGAGGCCGGGCTATACTCACCCCTCCATGCTCCGGCTCGGCGTCAACATCGACCACGTGGCGACCGTCCGGCAGGCCCGCCGCGCGAGCGAGCCTGACCCGGTCCACGCCGCCGTGCTGGCCGAGCTCGGCGGGGCCGACGGCATCACGGTCCACCTCCGTGGCGACCGCCGGCACGTCCAGGACCGCGACGTGGAGGTCCTCCGCCAGACCGTGCGGACGCGGCTCAACATCGAGATGGCCGCGACGCAGGAGATGACCCGGATCGCCCTCACCGTGAAGCCCCACCAGGTGACCCTCGTCCCGGAGCGGCGCGAGGAGCTGACGACCGAGGGCGGGCTCGACGTCGTGCTGAACAGCGTCCAGATCCGGCCCATGGTGAAGACGCTCCAGGAAGCCGGGATCGAGGTCAGCCTGTTCGTCGACCCCGAGCTCGAGCAGGTGAAGGAATCGCACAAGCTCGACGCGCGGGCGATCGAGATCAACACCGCGGCGTGGTCGGACGCGGGCGACGCCCGCGCCCGGGAGACGGCGCTGCGCAAGGTCAACGACGCGGCCCGGCTCGCGCGGCGGCTCGGCCTCGAGGTCCACGCCGGCCACGGCCTCACCTACGGGAACGTCGCGCCGATCGCCGCCGTCACCGAGATCGTCGAGCTGAACATCGGCCACTCGATCGTGGCCCGGGCCCTCCTCGTCGGGATGGCCGAGGCGGTCCGCGAGATGGCCCGCGCCATGCGGGACGGGCGCGCCAATAGAGTTTGACTGAGGCCCGGGAAAGCCCCTATGCTGAGCCCACTCCAATGATCGAGGCGTACGGGCGGACCGACGTCGGTCGCCGCCGGAAGGTCAACGAGGACTCCTTCCTCGTCTCTCCGGACGCGAGCCTCTATGCCGTCTGCGACGGCATGGGCGGCCACAACGCGGGCGAGGTCGCCTCCCGCATGGCGATCGAGACCCTCCTCGCGTTCGTGGAGAAGAGCGCGATCGAGAAGGAGATCACCTGGCCCTGGGGCCTCGACGCCAACCTGTCGTTCGACGCGAACCGGCTGAAGACCGCGATCCGCCTCGCCAACTCCCGGGTCTTCCAGGCGGCCGACAACCGCGAGGAGCTCACCGGGATGGGCACCACCGTCGTCTCCACGGTGGTGACCGGCAACCTGATGACGATCGGGTCGGCCGGTGACAGCCGCTGCTACCTCGTGCGCGGCGGGGAGCTGAAGCAGATCACGCGCGACGACTCGTGGGTCTCGGCCGCCCTCGGCGAGGGCATCCTGAACCACGACGACGTCGAGCACCACCCGCTGCGGAACGTCATCACCAAGGCCGTGGGGGCCCGCGACACGATCGACCTCGACGTGATCGAGCACCCGATGGAGGACGGCGACGTCGCCCTGCTGTGCTCGGACGGCCTTCACGGCATGATCAACGACCAGGAGATCGCGCGGCTGCTGATCCCCGTTGCGGAGTCGCTCGAGGAGGCCTCCGCCCGGCTCGTCGACGCCGCCAACGAGGCCGGCGGTCGCGACAACGTGACGGTCGTCCTGCTGCGCTACAAGGCCTGACGGCGCCCCCGGACGACCGGGAGATCGACGATGAGCCTGATGATCCAGCGCGAGAAGCGTGTCGGGTTGCACCTGCCGCTCGAGGTGCGCGGGGAGGACGTGGCGGGGTCCCGGTTCACCGAGGTCACGCGGACCCTCAACGTCAGCGGCGGTGGAATCGCCTTCGAGACCCACCGTCTGATCCCGGTCGGGAGCCGCCTCCAGCTGGCGATCGAGCTGCCGGCCTCTCTGCGCCGGCACTTCGGGAACCGCGACACCTACCGGGCCCGCGCGGTCGTGTGCCGGGTGGAGCACGCCGAGACGGCCGGCTGGAGCCGGGTCGGCGCGCGCTTTCTCGGCGAGGCCAGTTCCGCCGCGGAGTGATATGATCCCGCGCCCCGCGCGCCATGCCTGAGCCACGGCTCGACGGTCGCGTCGCCGTGGTGACGGGCGGGGGCCGGGGGCTCGGCCGGGCGATCGTGCAGGCGCTGGCCGCGGCGGGGGCGGACGTCGCCTTCTCCTACCGGGAGAGCCGTCGCGGGGCGCTCGACGAGGCCGAGGCGGTGAGGCGGCTCGGGCGGCGCGTCTTCACGGCCGAGGCCGACGCCCGGGTGCCGGGCGCGGTCGCCGCGTTCGTCGACGAGGCGGTGCGGGCGCTCGGCGGGTGCGACTTTCTGGTCAACAACGTGGGCGTCTTCCGGCGCGCCCCGATCGAAGAGCTGACCGAGGAGATCCTCGACGAAGCGTTCGACGTGAACGTCAAGGCGGCGGTGATGGCGGCGAAGGCGGTGGCCGGGCCGATGCGGGCGAGAGGGGGCGGGGCGATCGTGAACGTGGCGAGCCTGGGCGGGCTGCGACCCTGGCCGCACCATCTCGCCTACTGCGCCTCCAAGGCGGCCCTGGTGATGGCGACCGGGGTCCTCGCGCGCGCGCTGGGGCCCGAGATCCGGGTGAACGCCGTGGCGCCCGGGATTCTCGACCCCCCGGGCGGCCCGGAAGAGGCGCGCCGCCGCGTCCCGGCCGGGCGTTTCGGGACCCACCGGGAGGCCGTCGAGGCCGTCCTCTTCCTCCTGGCCGGCGCCGCCTACACGACCGGGGAGGTCCTCCGAGTGGACGGGGGGCGCTCCCTCGCCTGACAATAGGGTTTTGGCCGAAAGGCCGACTACGAAGAAGGAGTGGCATCGAAGTGAACATGACGGTGACCCAGGACGACAAGCCCTGGAAGACGGACCTCGCCCGCAAGGCACAGGAGCGCCGCGAGCAGGTCGCCAAGGAGCTGGAGGAGCTGGTCAGGAAGGCGCCTTCTTTCGAAGAGGCGCTGCGGCAGGCCGTGGAGACGATGAAGAAGCGCTTCGCGCGCTTCTCCTCGGTCACGGCGTACGTGGCCGACGGAGAGGACCTCGCGGTGCACACCGCGCTCGAGCGGCCGCAGGGGCCCGAGCGGGTGGAGGCCACCAAGGGCCCGCTCGCCGAGGCCGCGCAGGGGCAGCAGCCGACCGTCTTCGCCGACGTGACGTCGAACGCGGCATGGGCGACCGTCGGGCTCGCGCAGGGCAGCGTGATGGTGGCGCCGGTGCGCACCGAGGCCGGGCTGTGGGCCATCCTGGAGGTCTGGAGCGACTTCCGGGAGGCTTTCTCCAGCCAGGACTCGAAGGTGCTCGGCCGCGTCGCGCAGGCGCTCGCGAAGAAGACGCCCGCCGCCTAGTCGAAGCGTGAGCCTGCGCGGGATCGTCCCGCCGCTCGTCACGCCGTTCCTCCCGGACGGCTCGCTCGACCTCGCCGCCTTCGAGGCGAACCTCGAGTCGCTGTCCGCCTTCGATCTCGCCGGCTTCCTCGTCCTCGGATCGAACGGGGAAGCCGCGAGTCTCGAGGAGGACGAGAAGCTCGCCCTCGTGCGCGCGGCCCGCCGCCGCGTGCCGGGCCGATTCCTCCTGGTCGGCACCGGGATGGAGTCGACGCGCGCGACGATCGCCCTCGGCCGGCGCGTCGCCGACGCGGGGGCGGACGCCGTCCTCGTCCTCACTCCTCACTACTACAAGTCCCGCATGACCGCCGAGGCCCTGCGCCGCCACTTCGAGGCGGTGGCCGACGCCTCGCCGGTCCCCGTCTACGCCTACTCCGTGCCGGCGTTCACCGGCCTGCCGTGGCCGCCCGGCCTCGCGCCGGCGCTCGCCGCGCATCCCAACGTCGCGGGGATGAAGGAGTCGAGCGGCGACGTGGGCCTCCTGTCCCGGGTCGTCGCGTCCGTGCCGGCGTCCTTCCGAGTCGCCTGCGGCAACGCGCCCGTCCTCTACCCGGCGCTGTGCGCCGGGGCCGCGGCCGGCGTCCTCGCGGTGGCGAACTGCGCGCCGCGCCCCACGATCGCACTCCTCCGCGCGTTCGAGGCGGGCGACCACGCGCGCGCCCGTCGCCTCCAGGAAGCCCTCGCACCCCTCGCGTCGTTCGTGACCGCCGTCCACGGCGTCGCCGCCCTCAAGCTCGCGATGGACCTCGTCGGCCGGCGCGGCGGCTCGGTGCGCGCGCCGCTTCTCCCCGCGCCCGACGCACTGCGGGAGGAGATCCGCCCGCTCCTCGAGGCGGCGGAGGCGGCGGTCTAGCGGCTGGCCGCGAAGGGCCCGGCGGGATCCTCCGCGACGCCCGCCGGGACGACGACCCTCAGGGCCTTCGGCAGGAGCTCGACCTCGAGGCGCGCGGCCGGCGTCGCCGGGTCGCCGTCGACGTGGAGGGCCAACGGCCCGTCGGCGGTGATCGTGGCGGCCGACGCGGAGAGCCGACGGTATCCGCGCGTCCGCTCGAGCCCGCCGGTGAACATCCGGGCCGCGGCGAGGAAGAGCCGCGGCGTCGGGCCGTGATCGAAGACCACGACCTCGAGCCGCCCGTCGTCGAGCCGGCCGCCGGGATTGACCACGGCCCCGGACCCGTACTGCGGCCCGTTCGCGAAGGTGACGACGAAGGGCCTCGCGTCCAGCCGCTGCGTGCCGCACTCGATCGCCAGGTCGACCGGTCGGAACGCGGCCAGCTCCCGCAGGCTCAGGTGCACGTAGCCGAGGAGTCCCCGCCGGCCGCCGCGCCGGCCCCGCTCGTGGAACGCGTGCCCGACGACCGCGTCGAACCCGGTCCCTGCGACGTTCAGGAAGAGACGACCGTTCACCCGGCCGACGTCGATCGGCCGGATCCCTCCGCCCTCGAGGGCGGCGAGCGCGGCGGCCGGGCGCAGCGGCACGCGCAGCGCCCGCGCGAGGCCGTTGCCCGAGCCGGCCGGGACGATGCCGAGAGCGCTCGGCGTCCCGACGAGGCCGCGCGCGACCTCGTTCACCGTGCCGTCGCCCCCGACCGCGAGGACGACGTCGGCGCCCTCCGCCGCGGCCGCTCGCGCGAGCTCGACCGCGTGGCCGGGGGCCTCGGTGAGAGCCGTGCGGTAGTCGCGCCACGAGGGCCGGCCGCGCTCGACCGCCTCGCGCGCCCCGGGCGCGGCCACCCCGGCGCGCGGGTTGAGGATCGCCCGCACCTTCACGCGGCGGCCTCCGCGAGGACGGCGAGCGTCGCCTCGACCATGCGCTCGGCGGTGAACCGCTCGAGGAACCGCCGCCGTCCGGCCGCCCCGAGGGCGAGGCGGCGAGCGTCGTCCGTCAGCACCTCGACGAGCGCGTCCGCGAGGCCGCGCGCGTCGCGCGGGGCGGCCAGGCGGCCGTTGACGCCGTCCTCCACCGCCTCCGGGATGCCGCCCGCGGCGGTGGCGACGACCGGCCGGCCGAAGGCCATCGCGTCGAGGAGGCTCGTCCCGAGGCCCTCGAGGTGCGACGAGAGGCAGAAGACGGAGAAGGCCGGCATCAGGCGGTCGAGGTCGCGGCGGAACCCCGCGAACACGACGCGGTCGGCGAGCCCCCGCTCGCGGACGCGCGCCTCGATCGCGCCGCGCAGCGGCCCTTCTCCGCAGATGACGAGGCGCGCCTCGGGCACGCGCGGCCGGGCGATGGCCATCGCCTCGACGAGAGTCGCGTGGTCCTTGTGGTCGGTGAGGGCCGCGACGTTGCCGACGACCGGCGCCCCGCGCGGCACGCCGAGCTCCGCGAGCGCGTCCTCGCCGCCCGGCACGGGCGGTCGGTCGACGACGCCCTCGTAGACGAGGCGCAGCTTTCCCGCGGGCACGCCGCCCGCCTCCACCACGCGGCCGATCGCGCCGGAGACGACGACGACGCGGTCGCACGCCGCGTACTTCCGGCGGGACAGGGCAGAGGCGAGCGGGAAGTCGACGCGGCGCACCGCCACGAGCGGCCGCCGGCCGGCGAGCCGCGTGGCGACGAGGGCGGCCGAGACGGCGTGGGGATCGTGCAGCACGAGCGGGCCGGGCGGCGCGAGGCGGAGGAGGCGGGCGAGCGCGAGGATCGCGGGCGGCCACAGGTCGCCGCGGAACGGGATCGCGTGGACGCGAAGGCCGGCCCCGGCCGCGCGGCCCTCGAGGGGCCCCCCGCGGCGGCAGGCGACCTCCGCCCGCACGCCGCGCGCGGACATCCCCGCGGCGGTCAGCAGGACCTGGTTCTGCCCGCCCCGCCAGCCGGCGGCCGTGTCGACGTGGAGCACGGCCCCGCTCATCGGCAGGGCGGGGCCGGCCGTCCCAGCTCGCGCAGCTTCGCGAGCTTCGCGAAGGTGTAGTGCGTGTTGAGGACGGACACGATGAGCCCCGCGCTCCCGAGGAGGGCGCCCCGCTTGAGGACGTAGTTGCGGAAGAAGGCCCAGGACGCGCCGGCCATCATGTCCGCGAGGTTCGAGCGGCGGCCCGCCGCGTGGGCCTGGCGGGCCCACAGCGTGGTGTAGGAGTCGATCTTGCGCAGGTGGTCCGCGATGTCCGCGTATGGGTAGTGCTCCATGTCGCCCCGGAGCCGCCCGACCGGCCCCCGCACCCCGACCGACTCGTGGACGAGGTCCCCCTGCCACGCCGCGCGCGTGCGGTCGAACAGGCGCACCTGCCAGTCGGGATACCAGTCCGTGGCGCGGATCCAGCGGCCGAGGTAGCACGCGACGCGCGGGATGCGGTAGCCCGCGCGCGACCCGAAGCCGGCCGCCCGCAGCGCCTCGATCTCGGCCCGCAGCGCGGGGCCGACCCGCTCGTCGGCGTCGAGGGCGAGCACCCAGTCGTGGCGCGCCGCGCGGACGGCGAAGTCGCGCTGGGCGACGAAGCCCGGCCACGGCGCGTTCGTCAGCACGCGCGCGCCGCCCGCCGCCGCGATGTCGCGCGTGCGGTCGGTCGAGCCCGAGTCGACGAGGACGATCTCGTCGCAGAACGACACGCTCGCGACCGCCTCGCCGATGTGCTTCTCCTCGTTCTGCGCGATCAGGACGGCGGACAGCGGCGTCACGCGCGCAGTATAGCCGCGGCCCGCGGTACGATTCGACGCGTGACCGACACCCGAACCCCGCTCACCGACGAATCGCTCCTCCGCGTCTTCGAGGAGCGGCGCGCCCTTCTCCAGGGCCACTTCCTCCTCACCTCGGGCCTCCACTCGCCGCGCTACCTGCAGTGCGCGCGCGTCCTCATGGACCCGGCGCTCGCCACGCGCCTGTGCGCCGAGCTCGCGCTCCGCCTGGAGCGCCACTTCGCCGGGACGCGGCCGGCCGCCGTCGTCGCGCCGGCCCTCGGCGGCGTCCTCGTCGCCCACGAGGTGGCCCGCGCGCTCGGCTGCCGCGGCCTCTTCACCGAGCGGCAGGACGGCGCGATGACGCTGCGCCGCGGGTTCACCCTCGACGAAGGCGAGCCGGTCGTCGTCGTCGAGGACGTGATCACGACGGGCGGCTCGACCCGCGAGGTGCTCGACGCGGTGCGGGCGAAGGGCGCCCGCGTGCTCGCGGCGGGGAGCCTCGTCGACCGCAGCGGCGGGGCGGTCGACCTCGGCCTGCCCCGCGAGAGCCTCCTGCAGCTCGAGGTCCCGACCTGGACGGCGGAGAGCTGCCCGCTCTGCGCGTCGGGATCGAAGCCCGAGAAGCCGGGGTCGCGCGCCGCCCGCTGACGCCGTGGCCCGCTATCGCCTGACGCTCGCGTACGACGGGACGGACTTCCGCGGCTGGCAGCGGCAGGCGGACGGCCAGGGGCGGACGGTGCAGGGCGAGCTCGAGGCCGCCCTCGCCCGCCTCGCGGGCGGCGAGCCGGTGTCGGTCGCCGGCGCCGGGCGCACCGACGCCGGCGTCCACGCTCTCGGGCAGGTCGCCTCGTTCGACCTGTCGCGCGAGGTCGCGCCGAGGGAGCTCCAGCGCGCGCTGAACGGCCTGCTGCCCGAGGACGTGCGAGTGCTGGCCGCGGCGGAGGCGCCCGAGGGCTTTCACGCGCGGCGCGACGCCCTCTCGAAGCGCTACCGCTACGAGCTGCAGTGCGGCGGCGTCCTCCTGCCGCAGCGCCGGCGACAGGCGGGGTGGATACCGTGGACCCTCGACCCCGCGCGGGTGGCGGCGGCGGCGGCGCTCTACGTCGGCCGCCACGACTTCGCCTCTCTCGCGTCGTCCGGCGGCTCCGTCCGGACGACCACGCGCACCGTCGCGCGCTCCGAGGCCCGCTTCGACGGGGAGGTCCTCGTCTACGAGACCGAGGGCGACGGCTTCCTCCGGAAGATGGTGCGGAGCATGGTGGGCGGCCTCGTCGCGGCCGGCCGCGGGGCGGCGAGCGTCGAGGATCTCGCCCGCGCCCTCGCCGCGCGCGACCGCCGCGCGTGGCCGCCGCCGGCCGAGGCGCGCGGGCTCACGCTCGTGAGCGTCGCGTACCCGGCGCCCGCGAGCGCGGTGCTACGATAGGCCCGGAACGAGAGAGGCTCCCCCCAACCGCGATGTCTCTTCAGGACCTGCTCGAGGTCGTGCCCGCCGGCACCGACGAGGAGGAGCTTCTCCGCGCGATCGACTTCACGCGCCTCCCCCGCCACGTCGCCATCATCATGGACGGCAACGGCCGCTGGGCCCAGCAGCGGCAGAAGAGCCGGGTCGAGGGCCACCGCGCCGGCGTCGCCGCGGTGCGCGACACGATCGAGACCGCGGCCCGCCTCGGGCTCGAGGTGCTGACGCTCTACGCGTTCTCGGTCGAGAACTGGAAGCGGCCGGAGGCCGAGGTCGCGACGCTCATGGGCCTCCTGCGCCACTACCTGCGCGCCGAGCTCGGGAGCCTGCTGAAGAACCAGATCCGCTTCCGGGTCGTGGGCCGGCCCGAGGCCCTCGCCCCCGACATCCGCGAGGAGCTCGTGCGGGCCGAGGAGAAGAGCGCGGCCCACCGCGGGCTGCAGCTCAACGTCGCCCTCAACTACGGCGGTCGGACCGAGATCGTCGACGCCGCGCGCTCCCTCCTGGCCGAGGTCGTTCGCGACGGGCGTGATCCCGCGGCGATCGGCGAGGAGGACCTCGCGCGCCACCTGTACACGAAGGGCCAGCCCGATCCCGACCTCCTCATCCGGACGAGCGGCGAGATGCGCATCTCGAACTTCCTGCTGTGGCAGATCGCCTACTCCGAGATCTGGGTGACCGACGTGTTCTGGCCGGACTTCCGCCGCCGGCACCTCCTTCAGGCCATCCTCGACTTCCAGAAGCGTGAGCGGCGGTACGGCGGGATCGGGCCGGCCTGAGCGCCTGCCGGCGCGGGGCCTGCGCGCGCCGGGCTTCCTCGCGAACCTCGCGCGGCGGCTCGGGACCGCGCTCGTCGGGATCCCCGTCCTCCTCCTCGTGTTCTTCGCGGCGCCTCCGTGGGCCGGCGTCGCCCTCGTCGCCGCGGCGCTCGTGGTCGGCGAGCACGAGTTCTTCGGCCTGCTGAACGCGCGGGGCCTGCGGCCCATGCGGCGGGTCGGCCTCGCGCTCGCCGCGGCGTTCTTCCTCGACGTGGCGTTCCCGGGATGGCTCGGGGTGCCGTTCACGCCCCTCGGCGCGCTCCTCCTGCTGGGGTTCGCCCTCTCCCGCGGCGCCGACTTCGAGTCCGTGTCGGCGGCGGCGGCCACTCTCCTCGGCGCGGTCTACGTGGGCGCCCTCGGCGGCACCATCGCCGCCCTGCGCCTGCTCGACCCGGTCGGCAAGGGCCCCTGGCGGATCCTCATGCTGCTCGTCGTCGTGATGGCCTCCGACACGATGGCCTTCTTCGTGGGGCACGCCCTCGGCCGGCGCAAGCTGGCGCCGGCCGTGTCGCCCGGCAAGTCGGTCGAGGGCGCCATCGGCGGCATCCTCGGCGGGGTGGCCGGCGCCTTCGTCGTCCGCGCCCTCGGCTTCCCGGACATGCCTGCGGTCCACGCGGCCGCGCTCGGCGCCGTCGTCGCGGTGGTCGGCATCGTGGGGGACCTCGACGAGAGCCTCCTGAAGCGCTGGGCGGGCGTGAAGGACTCCGGGGCCCTCTTCCCGGGCCACGGCGGGATGCTCGACCGGCTGGACAGTTTGCTGTTCGGAGCGCCCGTCCTGTACTATTACTTCCAGTACTTCCGCTAGGCCTTCCTTCCGCCAAACCCCCGCAATGAAAGGACTTTCCATCCTCGGCGCGACCGGCTCCATCGGCACGAACGTGCTGAGGGTCAAGGACGCGTTTCCCGATCGCTTCGAGGTCGTGGGCCTCGCCGGCGGGCGCAACGCAGAGCTCCTCGCGGAGCAGGTCGCCCGTCACCGGCCGAAGGTGGTCTCGGTCGCCGATGCCGCCACCCTCGAGGCCCTGGGGCGCCTCGTCGACCTCTCCGGGACGCGGGCGGTCGTCGGCGAGGCCGGGATGGTCGAGGTCGCGACTCACGAGGCGGCTTCGATGGTCGTCGCCTCCGCGGTCGGCGCGGTCGGCCTCGTTCCGACCTACCGCGCGCTCGAGGCGGGGAAGGACGTCGCCCTCGCGAACAAGGAGACGCTCGTGATGGCGGGCGAGCTCATGCTCGCCCGCGCGCGGGAGACGGGGGCCCGCCTCCTCCCGATCGACTCCGAGCACTGCGCCCTCCACGAGTGCCTCGACGGCCGGCGGCCCGAGGACGTGAAGCGGCTCATCCTCACCGCGTCGGGCGGCCCCTTCCGCGGCCGCCCCCGCGACACCTTCGGCGCGATCACCCGCGCGGAGGCCCTCGCCCACCCGACGTGGCGCATGGGCCGCAAGATCACGATCGACTCCGCGACCCTCATGAACAAGGGCCTAGAAGTCATCGAGGCGCGGTGGCTCTTTGGCGTGCCGCCGGCCCGGATCGACGTGATCGTCCACCCGCAGTCGGTCGTCCACTCGATGGTCGAGCTCGTCGACGGCACCGTCCTCGCCCAGCTCGGCGTGACCGACATGCGGATGCCGATCCAGTACGCGCTCTCGTACCCCGACAAGTGGGAGGCGGCGATCCCCGGGCTCGACTTCACGGCGGCGATGCGGCTCGAGTTCGAGCCGCCCGACCGCGCGAAGTTCCCCTGCCTCTCGCTCGCCTACCGCGCCCTCGAGGAGGGCGGGACGGCCCCCGCCGCCCTCAACGCGGCCAACGAGGAGGCCGTCGCCGCGTTCCTCGACGACCGCACGACGTTCACCGGCATCGCCGAGACGATCGCCTTCGTGCTCGACGCGGAGAAGCCGCGTCCGGCCGCGACGCTCGACGACGTCCTCTCGGCCGACCAGCGGGCGCGGGAGCTCGCCCGGCAGGCCCTCGCGCGCCGGCCGGCGGCGCGCGCCTAACGGCTCTTTTTCCTCGGAACGGACATGGGTTTCCTGACGACACCGCTCGCGTTCGTCCTCGTGCTCGGGATCATCATCTTCGTGCACGAGTTCGGCCACCTCATCGTCGCGAAGGCGTTCGGCATGCGCGTCTTCGTGTTCTCGTTCGGCTTCGGCAAGCGCCTGTTCGGCTTCCAGTGGGGCGACACCGACTGCCGCGTGTCGGCCATTCCCCTCGGCGGCTACGTCAAGCTCGAGGGCGAGCCGGGCGACCACCTCAGCGAGGACACCTCCGCCCTCGGCGACGGGCGCGACTTCCTCTCGCGGCCGCGCTGGCAGCGGTTCCTCGTCTACCTCGCGGGGCCGGCCATGAACGCCCTCCTCACGATCGGCGTCCTCACCGGCTTCTACATGGTGGGCTTCGAGGTCGAGGGCAGCCGGTTCGACCGGCCGATCGTCGGCGCGGTCGACCCGGGCTCGCCCGCGGAGCGGGCCGGCGTCGCCCCCGGCGACGAGATCCTCTCGATCGACGGCAAGGCGCTCGCGTCCTGGGAAGACGCCCAGTACAGCATCCTCCTCCGACCGGACACCACGCTGCGCCTGGCCGTGCGCCGGGGCGCGGAGGAGCGGAGCCTGACGCTGAAGTCGGAGTCGACCTCGGTCGAGAAGGTCGGCTCGATCGGCGTCCATCCCCTCGTGCGCGCGGGAGAGGTGACGGCCGGGCTGCCGGCGGAGGCGGCCGGCCTCCGGCCGGACGACGCGATCCTGAGCATCGACGGCCAGGCCGTGCGCTCGTTCCCGGAGATCCTGCCGATCGTGGGCTCGTCGGGCGGCAAGCCGATGAAGTTCCGGGTCTGGCGCGACGGCGCGGTCCTCGACCTCGTGGTGACGGCCCGCGATTCGGGCTCCGGCTACAAGATCGGGGTCCGGGCGAAGACGGTGGTGAAGCAGTTCGGGCCCGGGCGGGCCTTCGTCGAGTCGCTCCGGTGGACCTGGAGCATGGTCACCCAGACGGTCGACGTGATCACGCGCCTCGTCACGGCCCGGCTCTCGCCCAAGACGATGATGGGCCCGCTCGGGATCGCCCAGGCCTCCGGCGACGCCGCGCGCGGCGGGCCGGGCCCGGTGCTCTTCCTGGTCGCGGTGATCAGCCTCCAGGTCGGGATCCTGAACCTCTTCCCGCTCGCCCCGCTCGACGGCGGGCACCTCGCCATCCTCGCGATCGAGGGCGTCGCGCGCCGGGACATGAGCCCGACCGTGAAGACCTGGATCATGAACGCCGGCGCGGCGGTGATCTTCCTGCTGATCGGCCTCGTGCTCTACTCCGACATCAGCAAGATGTCGTTCGTGCGGAAGCTGGTCGAGTAGGCCCGTCCGGCAGCCCCGTCCGGTTTCGACCCCTGGCTCGTCAGGGTCGAAACCGGACGGAACGCGGTCGTTCTGGGTCGTCCCGGCCTGGCCTGTTTCCTTCCCCCTCGTGTCTCAGGGGCGAGAGGTCCGTCTCCGTTTCGGCTTACTTCCAGCTCGGCTTGAACGCCGGGTCGAGGCTGAAGGCCTTGGCGAAGAGCTCCTTCGCCTTCTCCTTGTCCGGGTTCATGCGCCGCTTCGGCTCGCCGAGCTTGTAGTGCGCGTAGCCGAGGTAGAAGTTCGCGGCCGCGCTCTGCGGCTCGGCCTCGAGGGCCTTCTCGAACTCGTCGCGCGCGGCGGCGAAGTGGCGCTTGCGGAACGCGGCGATGCCGGCGGCGATGTGCGGGCTCGCTGCGGCGGAGACGGCCGGCGCGGCCGCAGCGGGGGCCTGGGCCGGTTCGGGCGCGGCCTGGACGGCCAGCGCGAGCAGCAGGACGGTGCCGGGCAGCATGGAACCTCCTCGCGGGGTCTGTCTGAGAAGACCAGTCTAAGGCCGAAACCCCGTGACGGCCATCACCCGGGGCCCGGGGCGCGGCTCAGAGCCGCGGGGCGAGGGGCTGGACGGGGCCGAGCTGGAGCGCGCCGGGGCCGGCCGACGTGAACGGGTAGATCGTCAGGCCGAGCTGCAGCGAGACCGACTCCGTGTTGTCGCTGCCGATGTGGTTGATGAGGTCTCGGGGAACGTTGAAGAGGTAGAGGTAGTACGTCCCCGGGTCGAGCATGCCGGTCGTGAACGTCCGCGGCTTCGGCTTCTGCGTCTCGGAGCGGATGAGGAAGGAGCACTTTCCCGCGGTGAGCGTCGCGCGGTCGCACTTCTGCTGTCCGAAGTAGACGTACATCCACGTGTCGTCGAACGTCCAGTCGACGGCGGCGTCGACGACGCCCTTCTGGCTGACCTTGACCTCGATCGAGACCCACAGGAAGGTCTCGAAGTTGGCGAACGAGGTCTGCGCGATCACGCCCCGGACCGGCTGCGGGGTGACCACCACGATGGGCTCCGCCGGCGTGTCGCTCCCGCACGACAGGAGCGGACCGGCGAGAGCCAGGAGCGCCGCGAGCGAGAACGGCCGACACCAGCGTCCGCGCGAGGGCTGCATCCCGGGAATTCTAGTGTCGGGCTCCGCCGGATGCAATGTCTCCCCCCGGGGGGGCTCAGGCGCGGGCCGCGGCGCCCCGCGCGCAGAACGCCTCGATCTCGCCGGCGATCGCCTTCACGGTGTCGAGGCCCAGCTCCGGGTAGAGGGGGAGCTGGATCACCTCGCTCGAGAGCCGCTCCGACACCGGCAGGTCGCCGGCCTTCCCGCCGGCCGCCGCCATGGCCGGCTGGAGGTGGATCGGGCGGGGATAGTGCACGGCCGTCGCGATTCCCTGGGCCGTGAGATGGGCCCGGAGGCCGTCGCGATCGCCGGCGCGCACGGTGTAGAGATGCCACGCCGATCGGCCCCACGGCTGCTCGGCGGGAAGCGACAGCCCGGGGAGGCCCTGGAGGGCCCACGTGTACGCCTCCGCCCTCTGCCGCCGCTCCTCGTTCCAGCGATCCATGTGGGCGAGCTTGGCCCGCAGCACGGCCGCCTGGAGCGTGTCGAGCCGGCTGTTCGTGCCCGGGATCACGTTGTCGTAGCGGGTCGCCCCGCCCCCGTGGTTCGCGATCTGGCGCACCTTCGCCGCGAACGCCGCGTCGTTCGTGACCACGGCCCCCGCGTCGCCGTAGGCGCCGAGGTTCTTTCCCGGGTAGAAGCTGAAGCACGCGGCGTGGCCGAGGCTCCCCGCCCGCCGCCCCCCGATCTCGGCGCCGTGGGCCTGCGCCGCGTCCTCCAGAACCGGAACTCCGTGCCGCGAGGCGATCGCCTGGATCGCCTCCATGTTCGCCGGGTGGCCGTAGAGGTGGACGGGCAGGACGACCTTCGTCCTCGGGGTGATGGCGCGCGCGAGCGCCTCGGGGTCCATGGTGAACGACGCCGCGTCCACGTCCACGAACACCGGGGTGCCGCCGTTCAGCAGGATCGCCTCTCCGGTCGCGATGAAGGTGTTGGCGACCGTCACGACCTCGTCGCCGGGGCCGACGCCGTAGGCTCGGAGGGCGATCGTGAGGGCGTCGGTGCCGTTGGCGACGCCGACCGCGTGACGCGCGCCGCACCACCGGGCGAACTCCTCCTCGAAGAGGGCGCAGTCGGCGCCGCCCACGAAGCCGGTGCTGTCGACGACCCGCTGGATCGCGGCGTCCACGTCCTGACGGATCCGGAGGTACTGCGCACGGAGATCGACCATCGGCACGTTCATAGGCGTCGAGTCTACCGCCCGCGCCTGAAAGCGACCAAGCCGGCGCGCGCCCCGGCCAGCGTCGGAATCCGGCGGCTCAGGCCGGGCCCAGAGACACGCGCCGCACCGTCGTCTTCGCCCGCGCGTTCAACTCGCCCCGCCCCTCGTCGACGAGCAGGACGACGGTCGCGAGCCCCTCCGGTAGCCGGAGCGGGATCTCCAGGTCGGTCGCGCCGGCCAGCGGGACCGAGGCCACCGGCACCCCCTCCCACGCGCCCCGGACGTTGCGCCGGCTCGCGTCGCCCTCGGCGAGGAACGCCACGAGCTTCGTGCCGGGCCGGCCGGCGTAGGGGGCGAGGCTCATCGTGAGGCGAGCCGATCCGGCGACGGGCGAGAAGACGACGATCTTCGTCCGCCCCGTCCCGACCGTGAATCGCAGAGCGGAGAGGCTGGCCGAGTCGACGCCCGCCGGGTTCACGACGCGGACGATCAGGGGCGCGCGGCCCGGGAGCACGCGAGCGAAGCCCCCGCCGAGGTCCTCGACCTTTCCCGCCTCGAACGGGAGGAAGCCGACGAGGAGCGGCACGACGAACGGCTCCCTCCAGCGCTCGAGGAGCCGGTCGTAGATCTCCTGGCCGCCCGTCGGATGGTTCGAGAGGGACGCGGAGTCGGACCAGTCGCCGACGATCGCGCGCGGGTACGCGAGGATCGCCGCGGTGATCGACAGCCACCAGTGGGAGCTCGCCGGGCGGCCGACCACGAGCAGCGTGCCGGAAGGGAGGTCCTGGATCCTCTGCTTGAGCCCCTCGAGCTCCGCGAAGCGAAGGCCGGGCAGCACGTCGCGCATCATCTGGGCGAGACGCTCGCTCCACGGAGCATGCACGCCGATCTGGCTCGCCGGCAACGCGAGCGCGAGCGCGACGGCCACGGGCCGGGCGCGCCCGGCGAGGGCCGAGGCGTTCCGGACGGCGAGCGCGCCGAGGAGCAGCACGAAGGGCCAGATCCACTGCGCGAGCTTGAACAGGTTCCAGGTGTGCCCCGTCTTCCCGCTCCAGGGATCCTTGACCGCCAGCGCGTAGTACGAGGCGGCGACGAGGAGCAGCGCGGCGGCGGCGCCGAGCGGCCGCGTCCGGGGCCGGCGGGCGGCGAGGAAGAGCCCGGCCACCGCGAGAAACCCGTAGACCGGGGTCAGACAGCCGTTCATCTCGCTCCAGTGCGCGACCTCCACGTTCGTCCAGCCTGCCGCCAGCACCCGCGTGCCGAGCGCGAACCGCGCGAAGTCGACGGCTCCCCACGGGATGTGTCCGCCGGCGACGCTCGTCGCGAAGCGGTGGAGCGGCGACAGCGCGCCCACGACGTCGCGCCCGGCGAAGGCGAAGACGGCGAGGCCGGCGGCGCCCGCGAAGAGCAGCAACTGGCGAGCCTCTCCTCGCCGCCGCGCCCGCGCGAGGGCCGGGAGGAAGCCGACGGCCACGCCGAACGCCAGGAGGGGCGCGAGGGGGAGGTACACCGAGACGAGGAACGCCGCGGGCAGCGCGAGCAGCAGGGCGGTCGACGGCCGCCAGCGCGCGGGCGGTTGCGCCCGCGCGACCAGGACCAGCCCGAAGACCACCATCGGCAGCGCGTAGCCCTGCTGGAGGAATCCGTTGTGGTGGCCCCAGTAGAGCGCGTGGGGGATCGCGGCGAAGGCCAGGGCGGTGGCGCCGGCGGCGAGCGTTCCCATCCGGAGCAGCTGTCGCGCGGCGAGCCAGAGGATCGCGGTCAGCAGGCAGAGCCCGAAGGCCGAGGTCGACGGGTAGACGACGAGCACCGTCGCCGGCCGGACCGCCGCCTGCACCAGCGCGAGCGCGTGCGCGATGCCCAGGTCGTAGCCCTGGCTCTGCCACAGGGCGGGGATCCCGGTCACCGGCGACTGCGCCTCCCAGCGACACACCTCGGAGAAGCCGTGGGCCTGCAGCCACTCGGCGAACGCCGAGTAGGTGTACGTGTCGTTGCCGAACGAGTAGCCCCCGCCCCTCGTCACCGGCAGCAGGGCGAGCGCCGCCGTCAGCGCCACCGGAACCGCGAGCGTCGACCACGCGAGCAGCGTCCCCCGCGCGAGGAGGACGTCGAGGCGCCGGCGTCGGACACACACGGCGAGGACCGGCAGGTGCAGGACCGCGACGAGGAGCGGAAGGTCCCGCGTCGGGAACCCCACGCCGGACGACGTCACGCTCAGCTGGGTGAGGACTACGGTTCCGACCGCGAGCCCCGCCACCGCGCCGGCGGGATCGAGGCGGCGGTAGAGGGCACCCCCGAACGCGCCGACGAAGAGGCGGCCCGAGAGGAGGGCCGCGACGCCGATCGCGGCAAGCAGCAGCGTGACGCCGGTCCCGCTCACGCCCCGGCGTCCCCGGCCGGCGGCGACTCGATCGGGTCGGCGTCGGGCGCGGCGGCCTCGGGCCGCGGGTCGGCGTGCGGCGGCACGGCGACGTCGGGCCCCACCGGCTGCGCCGTCGGCCGGAGCCGGACGAAGAGGAAATCCCCGTCGGGGCTCTCCCAGGCCTCGAGCCGCCCGCTCGCCGCCAGGCGCTCGCGCAGCTCCCGGCCGCCGTCCTCGTACCCCTTGCGGTTCACGAGCACTCCCGCGAAGCCGATCCGCTCGAGGGCGTCGCCGAGCGTCTCCGGATCGAGCGCCGCGGCGCGCCGCTGCCAGGCGTCGGGCTCCCGGCCCTTGTCCGACCCGTAGCTGAACCGCAGGCTCCTCGAGTGGAGGTACGGTCGAAGGTGCTCGTAGTCCGTGGCGCGGTTCACGCGGGGCCCCTCCGGGAAGTCCACCACGGGCAGCTGGAAGAGCATGGCCCCGGGCGGCAGCGCCGCCTCGAGGGATCGGACGAACGCGGCGTCGGACGCGACGCGGGCCGCGAGGTCGCGGATCGCGTCCGCGCCGCGCCGCGGCGGGACCTGGTCGACCACGACGAGGACGACCGCGCCGGCCGCGGCGGCGAGGCTCAACCTCCGGCGGCGGGCCAGGGCCGAGCGCGAGACCGCGAGGACGCCCCACAGCAGGACCAGCGTCAGGATCCAGATGCTGTAGCGGCCCGTCGCGCGGAACCAGACGAAGCCCACCGTGCCGAGGACCGCGTTCAGCCCGCCGACGACGGAGACCCCGAGCACGAAGCTCACGGCCAGGAACGCGGGCGGCACGAAGCGCGCCGGCCGCCGCAGGTAGCTCGCGGTCGCGGCGGCGACGAGGCCGACGAGCCCGAGCACGCCGGCCACGCCCAGGTAGGCCGATCCCATCTCGCCGCGGTAGAGGGCGCTGCGGAAGTAGACCGCGCCGAGCCTCGCCCAGGGCGCGAGTCCGGGGTGGCTGATCGGAAGGAAGAGCTCGATCGGCTTGAGGGCGTAGCGCTCGAGGTTGCCGTACGGCCGCTCCATCGCCTCGCCCGAGTGGCCGCTCGAGACGGCGAGCACCACGTTCGCGTTGTCGGCGAGCACGCTCGCGAGGAGCACGGCCAGGAGAGCGAGGGGCGCGACGGCCGCCGAGGCCCGCCGTGTCCGCCACGCTCCGGCGACGGCCGCGAGGGCGAGGAACTGGGCGAGGAGCCCCGCGTAGTAGATGTTGTGCAGGCCGACCACCGCGACGAT
Organism: Vicinamibacteria bacterium; assembly: GCA_046331285.1. GTDB lineage: Bacteria > Acidobacteriota > Vicinamibacteria > Fen-336 > Fen-336 > DATBSL01. The sequence continues at coordinate 5,724 of JAXLRD010000049.1, read as the reverse complement.
CGCGGCGGCGGCGGCGAAGCGCCGCGAGCGCAGCGCGAGCCTCCGCCGGCCGAAGGCCCAGCTCACGACGAGCACGGCCAGGGGCAGCGGCCAGTAGAACGTCAGCGTGAGGTGGTTGAGCCCGCGGTAGAAGAAGAAGGGCGACAGCGCGAACGCGGCGGCGCCCGCCGCGGCCCACTCAGGCCGGGCGCGGAAGGACCTCGCGACGAGGTAGAAGCTCACGGCCGCGAGGGCCGCCGCGAGCGGCAGGAGGAGGTTGGCGGCCGGGAAGAGGCCGAGCGCGCGAACCAGCCGTCCGGCGAGCCAGTACTGGACCTTGTGCTGCCGCAGGTAGCCGTTCCAGTCCCCCGCGTAGGGCGCCCCGAGCTCGGGGACGACGACCGGCCGCAGCGGTGCGAGGTGGCCCTCGGCCGCGGCCTTCAGCAGGCCGAGCGTCGGCCAGGCATCCCCGTGGTATGCGGCGGGCACCCGCCACGCGGCCGCGCTCGTCAGCCCGTAAGCGAAGCAGACGACCGCCGCCGTGGCGAGAGAGGCGGCCGCCGCGCGCAGGGCGTCTCTCACCCCCGCCTCGCGCGGGCCGCCGTCACGTCGTCCGCCCGCCCGCGCCGCCCCGCAGGCGCTCCAGCACGGCCGCGACGTTGCGGTCCCAGGTGAACGACTCGACGACGAGGCGGCGGGCCTCGGCCCCGAGGGCCTGCCGGTCCGGCGCGGGCATCTCCACCGCCTGCCGCAGGCCGGCGACGAGCGAGTCGACGCTGCCGGGCTCCGTGAAGACCGAGGCGCAGGTCCTCCCGCGAGTCCCCTTCTCCGGGGGGGGCTCACCGGGGCGCCATCCCTTCAGGACCCAGCCGATCTGATCGAGGTCGGACGCGACGATCGGCTTCGCCATCGCCATGTACTCGAAGAGCTTCGTGGGGCTGCCGAAGAACGGCGTCCCGTCGGGGTTGGGGACGTGGGGCGAGAGCAGCACGTCCGACGCGGCGAGCGTCGCCGGCGTCTCCGCCTGCGGGCGCACCCCGGCCAGCGTGACGAAGGGCCCTCCGACGTCGGCGCCGAGGATCTCGCGCACGCGCGGGCCGCGCGCGCCGTCGCCCACGAACAGGAAGTGAGCGCGCCGGCTCTCGAGCCACGCGCGGTCCTCCTCGATCAGACGGCGGATCGCGAGGGCGAGGACGTCGGTGCCGTGCCAGGTTCCGAACGTGCCGACGAAGGTGAGGAGGTCCGCGTCGGCCGGGACGCCCAGCGCCTTGCGGGCGGCGCGGCGCTCCTCGGGGCCGAAGCGGGCGGGGTCGAAGGCGCGCGGGTCGATGCCGTTCGGGTAGAAGAGGACGCGTCCGGGGTCCGCGCCGAGCGACACGGCCTGGTCGACGAGCGGCTGCGAGACGACCACCACGAGATCGGCCCGGCGCAGGCTGGCGCGCTCGATCGCTTCCGCGAGGCGCCCGAAGCGCAGCGGCTCGCCCCAGTGGCGCTGGGCCCAGACCTCGGAGCCGTTGAACTCGAGGACGAGCGGCGTTCCCAGCGCCTCCGCCAGCAGGGCGCCCGAGAGGTCGTTGAGCGCGTAGCGCTGGTAGACGAAGTCGGGCCGCTCGCGCGCGGCCTCCTCGCGCGCGGCGCGGAGGAAGATCGACTGGTAGCGGTGGGAGTTGACCTCGAACGGGAAGGAGATCAGGAACCGGGGCGGCACCACGCGCTGGACGCACGGCGGGTCGACGAGCGGCTGCTCCTGCGCGCTCAGCAGGCGCACCGAGATCCCCGCGCGGGCGAGCGCGTTCGCGACGCCGGCGACGTGGGCGACCGAGCCGCCGACACTCGAGCCGAAGCTCAGGGTGGGCTTCAGATAGAGGCAGCGACGGGCCTCGGCCGCGTGGCGCGCCGGGCGCCGGGCGGGGGCGAGGAGGCCGGCCCGCGCGGCGTTCGCGGCGAGGGCCGCCGCGCCGGCGAAGAGGCCCGCCGCCACGCGGAGGCACGCCCGCAGCAGGTCGGGGACGCCGAGGCGGACCGGGTCGCCCGGCGGGACCTGCCGCTCGCGGCGGGCGCCCGGCACCAGGAACGCGAGGGCGACGAGGTAGTCGGCGAAGAGGTCGATCTCCGCGGGCGGGGCGGCGGCGACGACCGTGCGGGCCGGGCAGCGGCGGAGCGACCGGACCCCGGACCGCCGCAGGCCGGCGAGGTCGGTGAACGCGGTCCCCGGCCCGAGCCGGGCGACGAAGAACTCGCGGTCGGCCGGTGTCGCGGACGTGGGGGAGATGACGAGGGCGGTCGCCGTGTCGAGGCCGGGCATGCGCGGATCGAGCGAGCAGACTACCACACGGCCCGGGCCAGCCCGGCCCGCCGCGCCCTGATAAGCTTCGTCCGGACCGGAGGTGGAGCGTGCCGTCGAACGCCGGGACCATCGGCATCGCGGTGGTCGGCTACGGGTACTGGGGACCGAACGTCGCCCGCAACTTCTCCGGCGCGCCCGGGGCGGAGCTGCGCGCCGTCTGCGACGTGCGGCCGGAGCGGCTGGCGATCGCCCAGGCGCGGCACCCCCAGGCCCGCGCCGTCCGCGACGCGGCGGAGGTCTTCGCCGACCCCGGGATCGACGCGGTGGTGATCGCGACCGCGGTGAGCAGCCACTTCGATCTCGCCCGTCGCGCCCTCGCGGCCGGCAAGCACGTCCTCGTGGAGAAGCCGCTCACCTCCACCGCCGACGAGGCACGACGCCTGATCGACGAGGCCGGCCGCCGGGGCCTGCAGCTCGCGGTCGACCACACCTTCGCCTACACCGGCGCCGTCCGCCGGATCCGCGAGCTCGTCCGTGGCGGCGCTCTCGGCCGCGTCCACTACTACGATTCCGTGCGCGTCAACCTGGGCCTCTTCCAGCACGACGTGAGCGTGCTCTGGGACCTCGCCGTCCACGACCTCGCCATCCTCGACTACGTGCTCGAGGACCGGGCCGAGGCGGTGTCCGCGACCGGCATGAGCCACGTGCCGGGCCAGCCCGAGAACGTCGCCTACCTGACGCTCTTCTTCCCGGAGCGCCGCATCGCTCACGTCCACGTGAACTGGCTCGCCCCGGTGAAGGTGCGGCGGACGCTGATCGGCGGCAGCGAGAAGATGATCGTCTACGACGAGCTCGAGCCGAGCGAGAAGGTCAAGATCTACGACAAGGGCCTGACGTTTGGCGAGGACCCCGAGGGGCTCTACCAGATGCGGATCGGCTATCGCACCGGCGACATGTGGGCCCCCCGCCTCGACACGACCGAGGCCCTGCGCGTCGAGGCGGACGAGTTCGTCCGGGCGATCCGGGACGGCGCGCCGACGGCGACGGACGGGGCCGCGGGGCTGCGTGTCGTCGAGGTTCTCGAGGCGGCGACGCGCTCCATGGCGGAGCGCGGCCGGCCCGTACCTCTGCCCTGAGGACGATGTCCGCGTCGCCCGGCCCCGCGCCCTCGCCCCGTCGACCCCGGCGGCTCAGCTTCGTGCTCCCGGCCTTTGCCGAGGCCCGCAACCTGGAGCTCGTCTTCCCGCGCCTCCTCGCCCAGGCGCCCCTCGCGGACGAGATCGAGGTCGTGGTCGTGGACGACCACAGCCCCGACGAGACCTTCGCCGTCGTGCGCGAGTGGGCGGCGCGGGATCCCCGCGTGCGCGGACTCCGCCTCGCGCGCAACGCCGGCAGCCACATGGCGATCCTGTGCGGCCTGAGCGCCGCGTCGGGCGACGCGATCGTCGTGCTCGCCGCCGACGGGCAGGACCCGCCCGAGGCGGCGGAGCGCCTCCTCGAGGCCTGGCGCGACGGGGCCCAGGTGGTGTGGGCCGTGCGCGAGGGCCGCGTCGACACCGGGGCTCTCACCCGTCTCACCTCGCGCTTGTACTATGCCCTCATGAACCGGCTGACCTCGGTGCGCCTCCCGCCGACCGGAGCCGACTTCTTCCTGGCCGACCGCCGCGTGGTGCGGGCGCTCCTCGCGATCCCCGAGCACAACGTCTCGATCTTCGCGCTCCTCGTGTCGCTCGGCTTCCGCCAGGCCGAGATCCGCTACACGAAGCAGGCGCGCCTCTCCGGCCGGTCCGGCTGGACCCTGCGCCGCAAGATGCGCCTGCTGCTCGACTCCCTGATCGGGTTCTCGACGTTGCCCCTGCGCCTCGCGACGGCTCTCGGCTTCGTCCACGCGGCGGTCGGCTTCCTCTACGCCGCGGCCCTCGTGGCCAACCGGCTCTCCGGCGGCGCCGTCTTCGGCGCCGTCGCGGTCACCGGCTGGTCCGCGATGATGGTGGTCCTCCTCGTCTCGTCGGGCTCGATCATGGTCATCCTCGGCATCTTCGGCGAGTACCTGTGGCGGGCCCTGGAGGAGGTGCGCGGGCGGCCGCGCTTCCTCGTCGAGGCCGAGGTCAACCTGGAGACGAACGCTTGATTCCGTTCCTGACCCTCTCGCGGCAGGTGGCCGGCCTGCGCGACGAGCTCGACCGGGCGCTCGACGCCGTCGTCGACGAGCAGGGCTTCGCGAACGGTCCGGCCGTGGCGGCTTTCGAGCGGGAGCTCGCCGGCTACCTCGGCGTCCGCGAGGTGGTCGCCGTCAACAGCGGCACGAGCGCGCTCCACGCGGCGCTCCTGTGCGCGGGGGTGGGGCCCGGCGACGAGGTGATCACCGTCGCCCACACCTGGATCTCCACCGTGTGGGCGGTCAGCTACGTCGGGGCGCGGCCGGTGCTCGTGGACGTCGACCCGCTCACGTGCGGCCTCGACCCGCGGCAGGTCGAGCGCGCGATCGGCCCGCGCACGCGGGCGATCCTGCCCGTCCACCTCTACGGGCACCCGGTCGACCTCGACCCCGTCCTCGCGCTCGGCGCGCTTCACGGCATCCCGGTGATCGAGGACTGCGCGCAGTCGGTCGGCGCCCGATACCGCGGGCGGCAGACCGGCGGCTTCGGGCGCGTCAACGCGACGAGCTTCTACCCGGGCAAGAACCTCGGCGCCTTCGGCGAGGGCGGCGCGGTGATGACCGACGACCCCGCGCTCGCCGCCCGCGCGCGCCGGCTGCGCGACCACGCGCAGGACGGCCGCCACAACCACGTCGAGGTGGGCTTCAACTGGCGGATGGACGGGCTGCAGGGCGCCGTCCTCTCCGTGAAGCTGCGCCATCTCGACCGCTGGAACGCCCGCCGCCGCGCGATCGCCGGCCGCTACCTCGAGGGGCTCGCCGGCACGCCGGGCCTCGAGCTCCCGCGCCCGCAGCCCTGGGCCGAGCCCATCTGGCACATCTTCCCCGTGTACCACGAGCGGCGCGACGCGCTGCGGGCCGCGCTCGAGGAGCGCGGGGTGCAGACGGGCGTCCACTACCCGCGGCCCGTCCACCTGCAGCCGGCGTACGCGGGCCTCGGCCTCGGGCCGGGGGCGCTGCCGGTGTCCGAGCGGCTCGCCCGCACGGAGGTCTCGCTGCCGATGTTCCCGGAGCTGACCGACGCGGAGGCGGACGCCGTCGTCGAGGCCGTCCGCGGCGCCTGCCGGAGCCTCGCGTCGTGACCGCGGCGCCGGCCGCAATCGAGCTCCCGCGGATCGAAGGCCTCGACGGCGCCCGCTGCGTCGTCGTCGGGGGCGCGGGCTTCATCGGCTCGTCGCTCGCGCGGGTCCTGCTGCTCGCCGGGGCCGAGGTGCTCGTCTACGACAACCTCGCCACCGGGTCGACGGCGAACCTCGAGGGCTGCGCCGCGGAGGCCGGTCGGGAGCCCGCGTTCCAGCAC
>JAXLRD010000048.1:0-59323 GCA_046331285.1 Vicinamibacteria bacterium | reverse complement strand
CCGGCGAAGCCCGAGGTCCTCGTCCACACGATCCGCGCCGTCGGCGCGACGACGCGGGCGATGCAGAGGCTCGAGAAGGGCGCGTGGGTCGGCGTGCGCGGGCCCTTCGGGACCTCCTGGCCGGTGCATCAGGCGCACGGGCAGGACGTCGTGCTCATCGCGGGCGGCATCGGCCTCGCGCCGATCCGGCCCGCCCTCTACCACGTGCTGCTGCACCGGGCCCTCTACGGGCGGGTCGTCGTCCTCTACGGTGCCCGCACCCCGCGCGACATGCTCTACGCGAAGGAGCTGCGCGAGTGGCGCAGCCGCTTCGACGTTAACGTGGACGTCACTGTCGACCGCGCGACGATGGAGTGGCAGGGGGCCGTCGGGGTCGTGACGAAGATGGTGCAGCGCTCGCCGTTCGACCCGAGCGCGGCGATGGCCTTCATCTGCGGCCCCGAGGTGATGATCCGGTACGCGGCGCTCGGCCTGCAGCAGCGCGGCACGCCGGACTCGAGCGTCTTCGTCTCGATGGAGCGCAACATGAAGTGCGCGGTCGGGGTGTGCGGCCACTGCCAGCTCGGCCCGTTCTTCGTCTGCAAGGACGGCCCCGTCTTCCGCTACGACCGGATCCAGCCGTTCTTCGGCATGCGGGAGGTGTGACGTGGCCCGGCCGCGGCTCGCCGTCTTCAAGTTCGCCTCGTGCGACGGCTGCCAGCTCTCCCTCCTCGACTGCGAGGACGAGCTGCTGGAGGTCGTCGGGCAGGTCGAGATCGCGAACTTCCTCGAGGCCTCGCGCGAGGTGCAGAAGGGGCCGTACGACCTCGCCCTCGTCGAGGGCTCGATCACCACCTCCCACGACGCCGAGCGGATCCAGCAGGTGCGCAAGCAGTCGCGCTTCCTCGTGACGATCGGGGCGTGCGCCACGGCCGGAGGCATCCAGGCGCTGCGCAACTTCCGCGACGTCCGCGAGTTCACGGCCGCCGTCTACGCGACCCCCGAGTACGTCAGCACCCTCGAGGCCTCGACCCCCATCTCCCAGCACGTGCGGGTCGACTTCGAGCTGCGAGGCTGCCCGATCTCGAAGCACCAGCTGCTGGAGGTGCTGGGGGCCTACCTCGGCCGGCGGCGGCCGAACATCCCGTCCTATCCCGTGTGCCTCGAGTGCAAGCGCGCGGGCACCGTGTGCGTGATGGCGGCCCACGGGACGCCGTGCCTCGGCCCCGTCACGCAGGCCGGTTGCGGCGCGCTGTGCCCCTCGTACCAGCGCGGCTGCTTCGGCTGCTTCGGCCCGAGCGAGGCCCCCAACACGGCCTCGCTCGGCTCCTGGTGGGAGAAGGAGCTCGGCTCGACCCGGCCCGAGCTGGTGCGCGCCTTCCGCACCTACAATGCCTACTCCGCGCCCTTCCGGACTGCGAGCGACGCCTATGACCACGACCGCCGGTAGCCCTCTCGCCGCGGGCAAGCGCCCGAAGTCGATCGTCGTGGACGCGCTCGCCCGCGTCGAAGGCGAGGGCGGACTCACCGTTCAGCTGAAGGGCGGCCGCGTGGCCGACGTGAAGCTGCGGATCTACGAGCCGCCGCGCTTCTTCGAGGCGTTCCTGCGCGGCCGCGCCTTCACCGAGGTGCCGGACATCACCGCCCGCATCTGCGGGATCTGCCCGGTCGCCTACCAGATGAGCTCCGTCCACGCGCTCGAGGCGGCGTGCGGGCTCACGGTCGGCGGCCCGCTGCGCGCGCTGCGGCGCCTGCTCTACTGCGGCGAGTGGATCGAGTCGCACGCGCTGCACGTGTACATGCTCCACGCCCCCGACTTCCTCGGCTACGAGAGCGCCGTCCACATGGCGAAGGACCACGCCGACGCCGTGAAGAAGGCGCTCGAGCTCAAGAAGACCGGCAACGACCTCGTGGCCCTCGTCGGCGGGCGCGAGATCCACCCGATCAACGTGCGCGTCGGCGGCTTCTACCGCGTGCCCTCCCGGGCGGACCTGCGGCCGATCGAGGAGCGCCTGAAGCGGGCGCTCGACCTGTCGCTCGAGACCGTGTCCTTCGCGGCGTCGCTCGAGTTCCCCGACTTCGAGCAGGACTACGAGTTCGTCTCGCTGCGCCACCCCGACGAGTACCCGCTCAACGAGGGCCACGTGGTCTCGAGCCGGGGCCTCGACGTCCCGGTCGCGGAGTACGAGGACCACTTCATCGAGGAGCACGTCCCCCACGCGAACGCGCTGCACTCGATCCACAAGGGCCACGGCGCCTACCACGTCGGGCCGCTCGCCCGGTACAGCCTGAACTTCGACCGGCTGCCGGCGGTGGCGCGGGACGCCGCGCGGCGCGCGGGCCTCGACCCCGTCTGCCGGAACCCGTTCAGGAGCATCGTGGTCCGCGCGGTGGAGCTCGTCTTCGCCTGCCACGAGGCCCTCGCGATCATCGGCGCCTACGAGCCGCCCGAGCGGCCCTTCGTCGAGGTCCCTCCGCGCGACGGAACCGGACACGGGGCCTCGGAAGCCCCGCGCGGCCTCCTCTACCACCGCTACTCGATCGGGGCGGACGGGCTCGTGAAGGCGGCGAAGATCGTGCCGCCCACCGCGCAGAACCAGAAGACGATCGAGAAGGACCTCTGGAACTTCGTCCCGACAGTGCTCGACCTGCCGAAGGACGAGCTGACCCTGCGGTGCGAGCAGGCGATCCGCAACTACGACCCGTGCATCTCCTGCGCGACCCACTTCCTGACGATGGACCTCCGCAAGGAGTGAGCGCCCGTCCCGAATTGGCGCTCACTCCCGGGGGGCCTGGGGGGCGAAGCCCCCCAGTTCAAAGAAAGCTAGCGCGTTTCCGTTGCCGTTTCCGTTGCCGTTTCCGTTGTTGTTGCCTGCCCCCGTCCCATTTCATGAGCGCATGCGCTAGATGACACGCCGCCTGGTGATCGGTGTCGGGAATCCCGACGCGGGGGACGACGGCGCTGGCATCGCTGTCGCCCGCCTCCTGGAGCGACGAAACGATTGCGCTCACCTCGACACGTCCATTTGTACGGGTGAAGCAACGGCCGTAATGGAGGCGTGGACGGGCTTCGATGACGTCGTCCTCGTCGACGCGTGCCACGGCGCCGGACCGGCGGGCTCCGTGCAGACCTTCACCGCGACGGAGGTCGAGCGCTACGCCGCCGTTTCCACGCGTCGATACGGCTCGACGCACGGGCTCGGCGTCGCGGCCGCGATCTCCCTCTCGCGCGCGCTCGGGACGCTGCCATGCCGCCTCGTCATTCACGCGATCGAGGGGCGTCATTTCGAAGCCGGAAAAGAGCTTTCCGCCGAGGTAGATCATGCGGTGCACGAGGTCGTGGCACTCCTCGTGCAGCCTCTCTCTCCGGTCGGTCCCGGATCCCCCGGGGCCGCCGGAGGCCCATGAACCTCACACCCCAGACTCCTCCCCACCCGAGCGGCGACAAGCGCTTCAAGCTGCTCGACGTCGCGATCAAACGCCACCAGTTCCGGCCCGACGCGCTCATCGAGGTGCTGCACTCCGCCCAGGAGCTGTTCGGCTACCTCGACACCGACGTGCTCGTCTACGTCGGGCGCGCGCTGCGCGTGCCGCTCTCGCGCGTGTTCGGCGTCGCGACGTTCTACAACTTCTTCTCCCTGAAGCCGGCCGGGAAGCACACCTGCGTCGTGTGCATGGGCACCGCGTGCTACGTGAAGGGCGCGGGCCAGATCCTCCAGGCCCTCGAGGCGAAGCACGACATCAAGGCCGGCGAGACGACCGCCGACGGCAGCGTGTCGCTCGTGACCGCGCGGTGCCTCGGCGCGTGCGGCCTCGCCCCCGCCGTCGTCTTCGACGGCGAGGTGGCGGGCAAGATCGGCGTCGAGGCGACGCTCGAGCGCGTGAAGCCGTGGTCGGAGGAGCCGGTGCCGGAGACGGCCGGCCTCGGAACGGTGGGACAGCCATGAGCACCGAGGGACGTCGCGAGCTGCAGGAGAAGGAGCGCGCCCTGCGCGCCGAGAAGCGCTGCCGCGTCGCGGTGTGCGGCGCCGCCGGCTGCCTGTCGAACGGCGGCCAGGCCGTGCGCGAGGCCTTCGACAAGGCCGTGAAGGAAGCGGGCGCCGACGGCCAGTCGGTCGAGGTCTTCGGCACCGGCTGCCTCGGCCTGTGCGACGCCGGGCCGCTCGTCCAGGTCGACTCGGACGAGGGCTCGCGCCTCTACGAGAGGGTCGACGCCGCGAAGGCCGTCCGGATCGCGAAGGAGGACGCCCTCCAGGGCACGCCGGCGAAGGACCTCCTCGACGACTCGAACGCGGCCTTCTTCGCGAAGCAGCGGAAGATCGTCCTCGAGAACTCCGGCCGCATCGACCCCGAGCGGATCGAGTCGTGCGTGGCCGAGGGCGCCTACGAGGCGCTCCAGAAGGCCGTGACCGAGATGACGCCGCTCGACGTGATCCAGCAGATCACGGCGTCGGGCCTGCGGGGCCGCGGCGGCGGCGGCTACCCGACCGGGCTCAAGTGGAGCACGGTGTACAAGGCGAAGGGCACGAAGAAGTTCGTGATCTGCAACGCGGACGAGGGCGACCCCGGCGCGTTCATGGATCGGTCGGTCCTCGAGGGCGACCCCCACCGGGTGCTCGAGGGCATGGCGATCGCCGCGTTCGCGATCGGCGCCGACCAGGGTTACATCTACGTGCGCGGGGAGTACCCGCTCGCGATCGCGCGACTCAAGACGGCGATCAAGCAGGCCGAGCGGCTGCAGTTCCTCGGCGGCCGCATCTTCGACACCGGCTTCTCCTTCCGGGTCGACATCCGCATCGGCGCCGGCGCCTTCGTCTGCGGCGAGGAGACGGCGCTCATCGCGTCGATCGAGGGCAGCCGCGGCACGCCGCGGCCTCGCCCGCCCTACCCGGCCACGGCCGGCCTCTGGGGCCACCCGACCCTCATCAACAACGTCGAGACCTACGCGAGCGTCGCGCCGATCGTGAGGAACGGCGGCGCGTGGTACGCGTCGATCGGAACGGAGAAGAGCAAGGGCACCAAGGTCTTCGCCCTCGCCGGCAAGATCGCGCGCACCGGGCTCGTCGAGGTGCCGATGGGGGTCTCCCTCCGCGAGATCATCTTCGACATCGGCGGCGGCATCCCGGGCGGCAGGAAGTTCAAGGCGGCGCAGACGGGCGGCCCCTCCGGCGGCTGCATCCCCGCCCAGTACCTCGACCTCCCGGTCGACTACGAGTCGCTCGCCGGCGTCGGCTCGATCATGGGCTCGGGCGGCCTCATCGTCATGGACGAGACCTCCTGCATGGTCGACGTCGCCAAGTACTTCATGGAGTTCTGCCGCGACGAGTCCTGCGGCAAGTGCATCCCCTGCCGCGCCGGCACCGTGCAGATGTGGGGACTCCTCGACAAGATCACGAAGGGCGAGGCCACCCGCCGCGACCTCGAGCTCCTCGAGCAGCTGTGCGAGCTGCTCAAGAGCACGAGCCTGTGCGGCCTCGGCCAGACGGCCCCCAACCCGGTCGTCAGCACGCTGCGCCACTTCCGCGACGAGTACCTCGCCCACATCGACGAGCGGCGCTGTCCGGCCGGGGTCTGCACCATCGCGCCGCAGACGAAGTTCGTTCCCGCCCCCCACCGCGCGGAGGTGCGGCCGTGAGCGTCAAGACCTTCACCCTGAACGGAAACCTGGTGAGCGCGGGCGAGGACCAGACGATCCTCGACGTCTGCGACGAGCAGGGCGTCCCCATTCCCCGCCTCTGCCACCTCGAGGGCCTCGGCGAGATCGGCGCGTGCCGGCTCTGCATGGTCGAGGTCCAGGGCGTCAACAAGCTGCTCCCGGCCTGCATGACGAAGGTCGAGGAGAACATGGTCGTGACGACGAACTCCGAGCGGCTGCAGTCCTACCGCCGGCAGATCGTCGAGCTCCTCTTCGCCGAGAGGAACCACGTCTGCGCCATCTGTGTCGTGAACGGCTACTGCGAGCTGCAGAAGCTCGGCTACGCCGTCGGCATGGACCACGTGCGCTTCCCGTACCAGACGCCGGCGCTCGAGATCGACGCCTCCCACCGGCGCTTCGCCCTCGACAACAACCGCTGCGTGCTGTGCCAGCGCTGCGTCCGCGTGTGCGACGAGGTCGAGGGCGCGCACACGTGGGACGTGCGCGGCCGCGGCGCCCAGGCCCAGGTCATCACCGACCTCGCGGCCCCGTGGGGCCAGTCGCAGAGCTGCACGAGCTGCGGCAAGTGCGTGCAGGTCTGCCCGACCGGCGCCCTCTTCGAGAAGGTGCGGCCCAAGGCCGAGATGATCAAGAACCGCGACTTCCTCGTCTACATCAAGACCGCGCGGGAGAAGAAGCTATGGATCCGGTGAAGGCCGCCCCTCCCCGCAAGCCGCGCATCGCGACCGCCTGGCTCGGCGGCTGCTCGGGCTGCCACATGTCCTTCGTCGACCTCGACGAGCGGCTCATCGAGATCGCCCCCCTCGTCGACCTCGTCTACAGCCCGATCATGGACGTGAAGGAGTTCCCCGAGGACGTCGACGCGACCCTCGTCGAGGGCGCGGTCGCCAACGAGCAGAACCTCCACGAGCTGCTGAAGATCCGCGAGCGCTCGAAGATCCTCGTCTCCTTCGGCGACTGCGCGGTCACGGGCAACGTCACGGCGATGCGCAACCCGCTGCGCAAGGCCGAGCCCGTCCTGAAGCGCGCCTACATCGAGAACGCCGACGTCACGCCCCGGCGCCCCTCCGAGCCCGGCATCGTGCCGATGCTCCTCGACCGCGTGCGCCCGGTGCACGAGGTCGTGCCGGTGGACCTCTTCCTGCCCGGCTGCCCGCCTTCGGCCGACCTCATCCACTACGTGCTGACCGAGCTGGTCGCCGGGCGGACGCCCGACCTCAAGGACCAGCTCCGGTACGGCTAGAGGAAGCGAGACACCATGGGCCAGCGCATCGTCATCGACCCGGTCACCCGCATCGAGGGCCACGCGAAGATCAGCCTCATCCTGGACGACCAGGGCGAGGTCTCCGACGCGCGCTTCCACGTCGTGGAGTTCCGCGGGTTCGAGAAGTTCTGCGAGGGGCGCTCGTTCCGCGAGATGCCCGGCATCACCTCGCGCATCTGCGGCATCTGTCCGGTGAGCCACATGCTCACGTCGGCGAAGGCCGGCGACGAGCTCCTCGCGGTCGAGATCCCGGAGGGCGGGACCCGCCTGCGGCGCCTCGTCCACTACGGCCAGATCCTCCAGAGCCACGCTCTGTCGTTCTTCCACCTCTCCTCGCCCGACTTCCTGCTCGGCCACGACTCCGACCCCGCGAAGCGGAACGTCATGGGGCTCGTCGCCGCGAACCCCGAGGTCGCGCGGCGCGGGATCCGCCTCCGCCAGTTCGGCCAGGAGGTGATCGAGGTCCTCTCCGGCAAGCGGATCCACTCGACGTGGGTGGTGCCGGGCGGCGTCGACGAGCCTCTCACGGAGGAAGGCCGCGGCCGCATCCGCAAGTGGCTGCCCGAAGCGAAGGAGACGATCGAGAAGACTCTCACCTGGTGGAAGCGCGAGATGGACCGCCACCAGGACGAGGCGCGGGTCTTCGGCAACTTCCCCTCGCTCTTCATGGGCCTCGTCACCCCCGACGGCGGCCTCGAGCACTACGACGGGAAGATCCGCTTCGTCGACGCGACCGGGCAGGTCGTCGCCGACCAGCTCGACACCCGCAGGTACCAGGAGTACATCGGCGAAGCGGTCGAGCCCTGGACGTACCTGAAGTTCCCGTACTACAAGCCGCTCGGCTACCCCGGCGGCATGTACCGCGTGGGCCCGCTCGCCCGCCTCAACGTGGCCTCGCACTGCGGGACGCCGCTCGCCGACCGGGAGCTCGCCGAGTTCCGCCAGCTCGGCCGGGGCGCCGTCCTCTCGGCGTTCCACTACCACTACGCGCGGCTCATCGAGATCCTCTTCTGCGTGGAGAAGATCGAGGAGCTCGTGGACCACCCGGACATCTGCACGCCCCACGTCATGGCCTTCGCGCGTCGCAACCGCTACGAGGGCGTCGGCTGCTGCGAGGCCCCGCGCGGAACGCTCTTCCACCACTACAAGGTGCGGCAGGGCGGGCTCATCAGCTGGGCCAACCTGATCATCGCCACGGGCCAGAACAACCTCGCGATGAACCAGACGGTCCTCCAGATCGCGCGGCACTACGTGAAGGGCGACAAGCTGAAGGAGGGGATGCTGAACCGCGTGGAGGCCGGCATCCGGGCGTACGACCCGTGCCTCTCGTGCTCGACCCACGCCTACGGCGAGATGCCGCTCGTCGTCGAACTGCACGCCCCCGACGGGACGCTCCTCGACACGGCGGCGCGGGGCTAGGACCGGTGGCCGAGCTGGATTGCCCGGAATCGGTCCTGGTGATCGCGTGGGGCAACCCCCTGCGCGAGGACGACGGCGTCGCCTGGCACGTCCTCGAGGCGCTGCGCGGGCTGCAGCCGCGCCCCTGGCTCCCCGCGATGCGCCTGCGCCACGCCCACCAGCTCACGCCCGAGATGGCGGACTGCGTGAGCCGGGCCGCCGGCGTCGTCTTCGTCGACGCGCGCCGGGACGGCGCTCCCGGCGAGGTGCGCTGCGAGCCGGTCGCGCCCGCGCCCGGCTCGAACCCGCTCGCCCACTCCGTGAGCCCGCAGGCGCTCCTCCTCTACGCCGAGACGCTCTACGGCCGCGCTCCGGACGCCGTCGTCGTCAGCGTGGCCGGCGAGCGCTTCGGCATGGGCGAGGGACTCTCGACGGCGGTGAGACGAGCGGTGCCGCGAGCCGTCCGGGCGACCGTCAACCAGGCGCGGCGGTGGGCGCGGACGAACGCGGCCCCCCCGCTCACCGCGGCGGCAGAGGCTTCCGGATCCAGGCGCTGATGCCGTCCACCTCGGTGGGCGTCACCTCGGGCGCGCGGCGCTCGAGGAACTCGAGCACGGCCCGGCGGCAGCCACTCCAGTAGCCGTAGTCGTCGAGGACGACGAACCCGCCGGGCACGACCTTGTCGTAGAGGCGGTCGAGCACGAGCCGCACCGACTCGTACCAGTCCGCGTCGACGTGGAGGAGCGCGATCCGCTCGACGGGAAGGCCGGGAATGGTGTCCTGGAACCACCCCTCGACGAGGCGCACTCCTCCTTCGGGCACGCCGGACTCGCGCAGTGCGCGCCTCACCGTCGCGACCGAGGCCCTGCACTGGCCGGCCCACTCCCGGGCGCCCGGGCCGTCGACCTCGCCGGGCACGGGGAGACCGGCGAACGAGTCCAGGAGGTAGACGGTCCGGGGCACGGGCGAGCCGAGCGCGCACCGGGCGAGAAGCGCGCCCGAGCCGCCGTTGCAGGTGCCGCACTCGACGACGTCGCCTTGGATCCCGGCCGAGTCGAGGCGGCCCATGAGGTCGACGAGCGCGCGGAGGCGGGGCAGGCCGATCAGCGTGTACGGCAGCACCGCGCGGTAGGGCGGTGGCACGAACCGGCGGCGGACGCGGTTGAGGGCGTACCGCAGGCGAAGCCGCGTCTGCGGCGGCAGGATGTCGTGGAACGCTCTCACCGTCGGAGTCTATCTCACTCCGCGGCGCGGCCGAGGAGCGGGCGGGCGTCGACGGGGGCGCCCGGCGGAATGCGGCGCCAGAGCCCCACGAACTGCATCCGGTTGGTGAGCCAGCCGAGCGGCGCGCCCTGGCACGGCGCGGGATGGACGAGCGTCTCCAGGCGAAAGCCCGCGTCCTCGATGATCGAGTCCCACTCCCAGCCGCGCTGGTAGCGATGGGGTGAAGGGACTCCGAAGCGCCGATTCCCGATCTCGTCCAGCACGGAGAGCACGAAGCGGCCGGTCGGGCCGTCCTCGGTGTGATCCTTGATGAGGAAGTAGTGGCTCGTGCACCGCAGGAGGTCGGCGAGGCGCGCGGGAGGATCGTCGCAGTGATGGAGTACGTCCACGCAGTAGGCGAGGTCGAAGGAGCGGTCGGCGTAGGGCAGGCGCGTGCCGTCGTACAGCTCGACCGGGAAGTGCGGGTTGCGGCGGAGCATCGTGTCCACCGCCACGACCTCCGCGGCCGAGCCGGCCGCGAGCATCCGCCGGGCGAACCACCCGTCGCCCGCGCCGAAGTCGAGCGCACGGCGGACCGGCAGGTGGGGCGCGATGACGCGGTGGACCAGGCGGAGGACCCGCTCCCGGTAGGCGTTGCCGCGCGGGGCCGCGTCCGGCGGACTCATGCTCCCACCGACCGCACGAGCTCGAGGTAGCGAGCGGCCATGCGATCGAGGTCCCACTGCGACTCGGCCCAGGCTCGCGCCCGCCCCGCCAGGAGCGGCGCGGCGGCCAGAGCCCGGCGCATCGCGGTGGCGATCGAATCGGGGCTGCGTCGGGCGCCGAAGCACAGCCCCGCGCCGATCAGCGGGATCGCGTACTCCTCGTCGTCGGACACGACGACCGGCAGGCCGCAGGCCATGGCCTCCTGGACGAACAGCGGCAGGCCTTCGCCCCGGGACGGGAGGAGAGCGGCCTCGACCGCCCAGTAGAGGGCCAGCATCCGCGAGTGATCCACCTGGCGCAGCCACCGGACGTTGACCGGGGCCCCCCCGAGCAGCGAACGGAGTGGACCGTCGCCGGCGATCAGGATGTCCGCCTCCGGCAACAGCCGCGCGGCCTCGAGGACGACCCTCACTCCCTTCTTCTCGACCAGGCGGCCGGCGAACAGGACGACCGGCCGCCCCCCCCCGACTCCCGCGTCGATGCGAGCCGCCGCTCGCTCCTCCTCGGTCGCCGGGCGAAACCGCGCGGTATCGATGCCGACGGGCACCGTGGCGCTCGGAGGAAGGCGAGGCCCCAGCACTCGGCGCACCAAGGTCCCGGCCGCCGGCGTCGCGACGACGACGACCGTCGCACGCCGGAGAACGCCTCGGCCGAGGGTCGACCAGGCGACCCGCTGCACGGCGCGAAGGATGCGCGACTCGTAGGGAACCTCCCCGACGTTCTGGCAGACGAGCACCGGCTTGCCCGCGCGGCCGGCGGCGACCACGGCCATCGCGCTCGGAAGGTAGAGGGCCTCGACCACGTGGACGACGTCGGCCCACGCGCACGCCTCACGCAGGGCGCGCCAGCCGGTGGCCCCCCAGACCGGCACCGGGACCCCGAGGCGGTCCTCGAGCTGATTGGCGCAGGGAACGCGCGTGATCGGACCGTCGGCGGCCGCCAGCGTCGGGGGTACCCTGCTCGTCACCCATCGGACCTCGACCCCGACGCGACGGTAGGCCTCGAACGTGTTGGCGGCGACGTGCTCGATCCCTCCCGGGTGGGGCGGCATGTACGTGCTGACGAGGGCGACCCTCATGCGGCCCTCCCGCCGGACGGACCATCCCCCTTCCTCGCCACGACGATGTGGTTCACCGCGAACTCCCCGCCCTGCGGGAGCAGGTCGAGCGCGGCGAAGGCCAGGTTCAGGACCGCCATCGGCAGGCGCAGGGGCCAGAGCACCCGCGACCAGGGAGGCGCCTCTCTCGGCGGTGCCGTGCGGCCGGCGCGGTCGTCCGCGGACGCGGCCGCAAGGCGGGAGACGCCCCGGAGCGCGAGGGTTCCGACGAACATGATCAACGAGGTTCCGATCCCCGCCCCGAACCCTCCCTGCGGGCGGACGAGCTCCGGAGCGAGGCCGGCCGAGCGGCACAGCGCCTCGAGGCCGTATCGGGTGAAGCGGAAGTAGTCGTGCGGAGCCTCGTGAAGGCACCACGCCTGGGGCGCCGTGAGGATGAGCCGCCCGCCGGGTCGCAGGACGCGCGCCGCCTCGAGGATGACAGCCGGCGGGTCCGGCACGTGCTCCAGGACCTGCGTGCACAGGACGGCGTCGATCGAGCGGTCGGCGATCGGCAGGCGCACGGCGGAGCCCCAGGCGTCGGGCACCGACGCGGCGGTCCGCTGCGCGTCGAGGCCGAAGTAGCGGCCGCCCGGCTCGACGAAGGGCTCGTAGGGCCGACCGCCGCAGCCGACGTCGAGGACTCGTCCGCGCACCCCGCCGAGAGCCGCCTGGACGTCCCGGACGATGAATCGCTGCACCAGCCAGTCCGGATCGAGGGGCGAGGTCGACGCGCGGCGACGCCGGACGAGTCGACGGCTCCCCCGCACCGCCGACGGCGTGCCCCACCCGGCGTTCACGGGCGCCAGCGCCGGATCTCGATCTGGCACGCCTCGCGGCGATGCCGCAGCGCCGACTGCAGCATGACGCCGGTGAGCAGGGCGAACAGCGAGAGGTTCATCAGGCCCGCGGCGAGGATCGCGAGGGGGAAGCGGCCGACCATCCGGGTCTGGAAGTACTCGTAGACCGGCAGGAAGCCCGCGGCGAGCCCGGCGGCGAAGAAGAGGGCCGCGATGGCGCCGAAGAACGCCAGCGGCCGGTAGTCGCGGAAGAGCACGACCACGAGACGCAGTATCCGTATGCCGTCGCGGACCGTGCGGAGCTTCGAGGCTCCGCCTCCGGTCCGCGAGCGAAATGGGATCGGCACCTCGACGAGACGGAACCCCTTCTCCACGGCCTGCACCGTCAGCTCGGTCTCGAGCTCGAAGCCTCGGAACAGCAGTGGCACGTTGCGATAGAAGCGACGACTGAAGAGGCGGAGCCCGGAAAAGAGGTCGCGCGGCTCGTAGTGGAACACCAGCCGGAAGACCGATCCGAAGGCCGACGTGCCCGCCCGGTGGAACGGGCGGAACGCGCCGGTCGAACCATCGGGCGTGCGGACTCCGGTCACCATGTCGGCCGGGTCGCGCCGCCACGCGTCGAGCAGCCGGCGCCCTCCCTCGGCGGGGTAGCTCCCGTCGCCGTCGACCATCAGGACGAGGTCCTCGTCGAGGAGATCGAAGGCGGTCACGATCGCCCGGGCCTTGCCCCGCCGCGGCTCCCAGACCACTTCCGCGCCCGCGGCTCGCGCCCGCTCCGCGGTGCGGTCGGTCGAACCGTTGTCCACGACGATCAGGCGAGCCCCGGGGAACGCGGCCGCGTACCCTTCGACGACACCGGCGACGCCTTCCTCCTCGTCGAGGCACGGGATGAGGATCGCGAGAGACGGCTCCGCTTCGGCCATCGTGCGGCGTCAATATTGCCACACTACTGCTAACATCCGACCTCGCATGAGCTTGGCGCCCTCCGAGCCGCCGCCGGCGCGACCGGGCTCGCGCGAGCGCGTGTGGCTGCTCGCGGCGGGCGCGCTGTACCTGGCGCTCGCCGTTTCGGTCGTCTCGACCCGGACGTACTGGCCGCGCTACGACAGCGCGGTCTACGTCTCGGGAGCGACCGCGATCGCCCGCGGGGTCGGCCTGCGCGACATCACGTCGCCGGTCACGCGGCCCGCCGCGTCGTGGGCGCACGTGCCCGGGTGGATCCGCCGCTCGCCCGCGCTCATGGATCGGGCCGACTGGCCGGTCTACGGCCAGTACCCGCCGCTGCTTCCCCTCGCGCTCGCGCCGCTCGTCACCCTCGGTGGCGGGCGATTCCTCGTCCTCCAGATCCTGCCGCTCCTCGCCGGCCTTGGGACGCTCGGGCTCGTCTATCGCGCCCGGGGGCTGCTCTTCCCCGGGCCGTGGCCGCTCACCGTCGTCGCGACGGCGGGCTCGATGCTGACCCTCTACGCCACGCGAGTCCAGACGGAAGCCGTGCACGCGCTGCTCGTCGTCGCGACGCTCTGCCTTCTGGCGCTCGCCTCGCGGGAGCCCGCGCGCCTGGGCCGCTGGGCCGCGGCGGCGGGCCTCGTGCTGGCGCTCGGCGTCGCCGTGCACGTCAGGCTCGTGTTCCTGGCCGCCGGCGCCGCCGCGTGGCTGCTCGTCGCTCCGCGAGCGCCTCTCGTGCGCCGGGCCGCCGCCGCCGCGATGTTCGCGGTGGTGACGATGGCTCCCCCGGTCGTGTTCACCTTCGGCGTCAGCTGGGCGGGACGAGCCGGCCTTCCGCACGAGACGACTTCGTTCACGCTGACGAGCAACCCGTACTACTGGACGGACGGCTGGGATCCGTCCGCGCCGCAGCTCGGGCGCGCGGATGCAGCCCTTCGCCTGGCGCGTCGCTCGACGTCGGCCGGGCGGCTCCTCTGGAACGGCCTGTCGGCAGGATCTCTCTACGTCGAGCCCGACATGCTGGCCCTGACGGTCGCCGCCGGCGTCGCGCTGCTCGCCGGCCCCTGGTGGCGCCACCGAGGCGGTCTGCTCGCCCTTCCGACGGCGGCCTACCTCGCCGGAGTCCTCTTCTCTCCGTGGGCGGAGAGCCGCATGGCCGTCCCGGTGCTTCCGGTGGTCGCCCACGCCGTGGCGGTGGCCGCGGGGCGGCTGCCCGGCCTGCTCGGCGCGCACGGCGCGAGGCCCGGACGGCAGGCGGTCGCGGCGGTGGGAGCGCTGCTGCTCTCGGTCCAGCTGGCGAACTGGTGGCGGCTCCGGCCCGCGCTCGACGAGTACGCCCTCGAGTACTGGCAGCATGGCGCGACGCTCGCTCTCGCGCGGGTCGCCGCCCAGCTTCCATCCGGTCGAGTCGTCGTCGCGCCGGTCGACAACGCCGCGTTCGCGATCGTCACCGGCCACCCGACCCTCAGCACGTCTCCGATCGAATGGAAGATGAGCGACCCCCGGGTCTACCTCGCGAGCGGCGGCGCTCCGGTCATGCTCACCGGGGTCGTGCGGAAGGAGCGGCTCCCCGACGCGGCGGCCGACCCGGCGCTCGCCGCGCTCGCGGGACCGCGCTCGCGCCTGGAGATCGACGTCGGTGGCGGGTACGCGGTCGCCGCCGAGTGGGTCCGGGAGCCTCCGATCCTGGTCCCCGCCGATCCGCTCGTCCCCGGCCGGATCCACCCGCGGTGGATGCGGCTGTCGCCCGCGGACCGCGCGCCGCTCGCTCGGGCCGCGATCCCGGCCGCCGCGCCCTGACGCGCGGCCGACGGGGCCGGCCGCGTCGGCCCCCGGGCGCCGCGGGAGGAGTCCCGCCCCTCCGGATCGGCTAGACTTCTGCGGTTCCGTCGTCTCCGCGCACGCGGGAAGGGGCGGTCGATGCAGGTCATCATTCTCTGCGGGGGCCAGGGAACGCGCCTACGCGAGCACACCGAGGTGCGACCCAAGCCGAGCATCGAGGTCGGCGGGCGGCCCATCCTGTGGCACCTGATGAAGATCTACGCCCACCACGGGATCACGGACTTCGTCCTCAGCCTCGGGTACAAGGGCCACGTCATCAAGGACTACTTCCTCAACTACCGCTTCATGAACTCGGACCTGACGATCGAGCTCGGCCGCGACCCGCGCGTCCGCGTGCACGGCGAGCCGACCGACGAGGCGGGCTGGCGGGTCACCCTCGCCGACACCGGCGAGCAGACGATGACGGGCGCGCGGATCAAGCGCGTCGAGCGGTACCTGTCCGAGCCGCGCGGGACCTTCTGCGTCACCTACGGCGACGGGCTCGCGGACCTGGACCTCGGGGCCGTCCTCGACTTCCACCGCCGGCACGGCCGCCTCGCGACGCTCACCGGAGTGGTCGCCCCCAGCCGCTTCGGCGTGATCCGTCGCGAGCGCGACCGCGTGAGCGCCTTTCACGAGAAGCCCGACGACGGCTCGACCCTCGTGAACGGCGGATTCTTCGTCTTCGAGCCGGGCTTCCTCCGCTACCTCTCCGACGACCCGGGCTGCGTCCTCGAGCGCGAGCCCCTCGAGCGGTGCGCGGCCGACGGCGAGCTGATGGCGTACGAGCACCGCGGCTACTGGCAGTGCATGGACACCCTGCGGGACTGGGAGAGGCTCGAGGAGGCGTGGCGTGCCGGCCGCGCGCCGTGGAAGGTCTGGCCGTGAGCGTCTCCTTCGCGGACGCCTTCCGCGGGCGCCCGGTCCTGGTGACGGGCCACACCGGCTTCAAGGGCTCCTGGCTGTCGCTGTGGCTCACGCGGCTCGGCGCCCGCGTCTCGGGCTACGCCCTGCCGCCGCCGACCCGGCCGAGCCTCTTCGAGGCCGGCGGCGTGCGGTCGAGGCTCGCCGACCACCGCGAGGCCGACATCCGGGACCGGCCGGCTCTGCGGGCCGCCCTCGCCGCCGCGGCCCCGGACGTCGTCTTCCACCTCGCCGCCCAGCCGATCGTGCGCCGGAGCTACGCCGCCCCGCTCGAGACCTTCGACGTCAACGTGATGGGAACCGCGGCTCTGCTCGACGCCGTTCGCGAGCTGGGCCTGCGGTGCGCGGTGGTCGTGGTCACGAGCGACAAGTGCTACGAGAACCGCGAGCCCAGCCGTCCCCGCCGCGAGTCGGACCGCCTGGGCGGCGACGACCCCTACAGCGCCAGCAAGGCCGCCGCCGAGATCGTCGTCGAGTCCTACAGGCGCTCCTTCTTCCCGCCCGGCGACGCGGCCCGGCACGGCGTGCGGCTCGCGACCGCGCGGGCGGGCAACGTCGTCGGCGGCGGCGACTGGGCCGAGGACCGCATCGTCCCCGACTGCGTGCGGGCGCTCGGCGACGCGCGGCCCGTCGCGGTGCGCAACTCCGGCTCGCGCCGTCCCTGGCAGCACGTGCTCGAGCCGCTCGCCGGCTACCTGACCCTCGCCGACGCGCTCCTCGGACCCGAGGCCCCCCGTTTCGCCGAGGCCTGGAACTTCGGCCCCCGCCCCGACGACGAGGCGACGGTTCGCGAGGTCGTCGAGGCGTTCCTCGGGGAGTGGGGCGACGGGACGTGGGCCGAGAGGCCGGAGCCGGGAGCGCCGGCCGAGGCCGCCCGGCTGCGCCTCTCCATCGACGCGGCCGTCGAGCGCCTGGGCTGGAGCCCCCGGTGGGCGCTCGACGAGACGGTCCGCCGCACCGCGCGCTGGTACCGGCGGCACGCCGACACGGGCGGAGCGCCGGGGGCGATGGAGGAGGCCTGCCTGGCCGAGATCGCCGACTATGAAGCCGCCTGATCCGGCGTCGGCGGAAGCCGAGCGCCTCCGGGCCGAGATCCTCGCGCTGACGGAGCGCTATCACGCGGCGGCGTTTCCCGCGCGCCCGTTCGAAAAGGGCCGCTCGACGGTGCCCGTGGCCGGGCGCGTCTTCGACGCGCGCGAGCTGCAGGCGCTCGTCGAAGCGGCCCTCGACGGCTGGTTCACGACGGGACGCTTCGCCGACGAGCTCGAGCGGCGCCTGGCCGAGCTCGTGGGCGTGCGCGACGCGATCCTCGTGAACTCCGGGTCGTCGGCGAACCTCCTGGCGGTCACGGCGCTCACCTCGCCGCTCCTCGGCGACGAGCGGCTGCGGCCCGGCGACGAGGTCATCACCGTGGCCGCGGGCTTCCCGACGACGGTCGCCCCCATCGTCCAGAACGGACTCGTGCCCGTCTTCGTCGACGTGAGTCTCCCGACCTACAACGTCGACGCCGGGGCCCTCGACGCGGCGCTGTCGCCCCGCACGCGCGCGATCGTCCTCGCCCACACGCTGGGGAACCCGTTCGACCTCGGGGCCGTCGCGGACTTCGCCGAACGCCACGACCTGTGGCTGGTGGAGGACTGCTGCGACGCGCTCGGGTCGACCTACCGCGGGAAGACCGTCGGCTCCTTCGGGGACCTCGCGACGCTGAGCTTCTACCCCGCGCACCACGTGACGACGGGCGAGGGCGGAGCCGTCCTGACGAGCGCGCCGCGGCTGCGGCGGATCGTCGAGTCCCTGCGCGACTGGGGACGCGACTGCTGGTGCGCGCCGGGGCACGACGGGACCTGCGGCAAGAGGTTCGGCTGGACGCTCGGCGGCCTGCCGGCCGGCTACGACCACAAGTACATCTACTCGCACCTCGGCTACAACCTGAAGGCCACCGACATGCAGGCGGCCCTCGGCGTCGCCCAGATCGCGAAGCTGCCGACGTTCGGCGAGAAGCGCCGGGCGAACTTCCGCCGCCTTCGGGCGGCGGTGGCCGACCTCGCCCCGGTCCTCGTGCTGCCCGAGGCCACTCCGCGGAGCGACCCGAGCTGGTTCGGCTTCCCGCTGTCCGTGCGCGAGCACGCCGGCTTCTCGCGCCGCGATCTCGTCGTCGCGCTGGAGGCGGGAGGCGTCGCCACCCGCCAGCTCTTCGCGGGCAATCTCGTCCGACAGCCCGCGTTCGAGGGCGCCGCGCACCGGGTTCCCCGCCCGCTCGTGACGTCGGACTTCGTGATGAACCGGACGTTCTGGATCGGCGTCTATCCGGGGCTGTCGGACGCGGCCATCGACCACGCCGCGGAGACGCTCCACGCGGTCGTCTCCGCGCTGGGGCGGACCGCGCGGTGAGGCACCCGGTCGTCGAGGAGGACCTGCGCGAGATCGTGACGCGCGCGGGGCCGGCGCTCGACGCGCTGGCGGGCCGTTCCCTGGTGCTGACCGGCGCCACGGGGCTCATCGGCGCCTATCTCGTGGAGACGGTCGCCTGGCTCAACGAAGGGCGCCTCTCCGCCCCCTGCCGGCTCACCGCGATCGCCCGCCGAGCGCCGGCCCCGGGGTCGGCGCTCGAGCACCTGCGGGAGGCCCCCGGCGTCCGCTGGGTCGAGGCCGACGCCCGCCAGGTCCCGCCGCAGGTCGACGAGGCGGACTTCCTCGTGCTCGCGGCCACGGCCGGAGCGCCCCGCGCCTACCTCGCCGACCCGATCGGCACCCTCGAGCTGAACGGCTCCGGGCTCGGCCGCTGGCTGGACCTCGCGGCGCGGGCCCGTTCGCGGGCGGTGCTCTACTTCTCGAGCGGCGAGGTGTACGGCTCGCCCGCTCCGGCCGACGCGCCGACGCCCGAGAGCCACGCCGGTGCCGTCGACCCGACGCTGCCCCGCAACGTCTACGCCGAGGCCAAGCGGTACGGGGAGGCCGTCGTCCTCGCGCACGTGCGGGCGCGCGGGGTGCCGGCGAGCGTCGTCCGTCCCTTCCAGGTCTTCGGCCCCGGCGTCGCGCCGGACGGGAGGGCGATCCCGGACTTCCTCACGGCCGCGGCGGCGGGCGAGGCCGTCCGCCTGCGCTCCGCCGGCGCCGCGGTGCGCACCTTCCTGTACCTCGCCGACGCGACGGTCGCCTTCTGGCAGGTGCTCCTCCGGGCCGACCCGGGCTCCGTCTACAACGTCGGCCGCTCCGAGCCCGAGATGACCATCCGCGCGGCGGCCGAGCGCATCGCCCGGCTCGGGGGCGTGCCGCTCGAGGCGGCCGCCGACCCGGAGGTCTCGGGCGCCCCCGAGCGAACCGTGCCCGACGTGAGCCGGCTGGCCTCGGCCTTCGGCTTCTCGCCCCGGCACGACTTCGACGACCTCGTCACCCGGAGCCTGCGGTGGCTGCGCGCACACCGCGATCGGGCCGCATGAGCGGCCTCGTCCTCGCGAGGGCGGCCTGCCGCCTGTGCCGCGCGCCGCTCGGCGCGCCCACGAGACGGCTCCATCTCCCCGACGTCCCCGTCGCCGGGGCCTACGTGGAGCCGGCCGACCCGCGAGAGGACCCGCACGGGCCGCTCTCGCTCCACCGCTGCGCGCAGTGCGGACTGGTGCAGCTGGGCGAGTCGCTCGACCCCGCCTTCTACCGCGACTACCGCTTCGCGAGCGGCACGGCGGAGAGCTACCGCCGGCACCTCGCGCTCGTCGCCGACGGCGTGGCGCGGCTCGCCCCGGGCGGCCGGGCCCTGGAGGTCGGGTCGAACGACGGGACGCTTCTCGCCCTGATGCGCGACCGCGGGCTCGCGGTCGCCGGCTTCGAGCCGAGCGCGCCGGGAGCCGCGGCCCGGGATCGCGGCCTCGCGGTGGTGGAGGACTACTTCGACGGCGAGTCGGCGCGGCGCAGCCCGCTCGCGCCGGTCGACGTCCTGATCGCGCGCCACGTGCTCGAGCACCTCGACGACCTCGACGCGTTCTTCGCCGGCGCCGCCGCGGTGGCCGGCCCCGGCGCGGTCCTCGTCGTGGAGGTCCCCGACCTCGCGTCGACGGCGGAGGCGCGCAACGCCGGCAACGTCTACCACCCCCACGCCGTCTACTTCGACGTCGCGACGCTGGCGGCACTCCTCGCGCGCCACGACTGGCGGCTCGCCGCGGCCACGGTCGTGCCCATCTTCGGCGGCAGCCTGCTCGCGGTCGCGGCGCGGGGGGACGCCGCGCGGCTCGCCGCCTGGCCGCTGCCCGGCCGGCCCGCGCGGGCGCTCGCGCCCGAGGCCCTCGACTCGTTCGTGGCCGACTGGAGGGAGGATCTGGCGGACGTCACCGCCTTCGTGCGCTCCCGGCGTGCCGAGGGCCTGCGGGTGGCCGGCTGGGGCGCCGCGGAGCGCACCGCCGCCCTCGTCGGCATGTGCGGGCTCGGCCCGGCGGACGTCTTCTGCCTCTACGACCGCAACCCGGCGCTCGCCGGCCTCGCGCTGGCCGGGAGCCGGATCCCCATCCGCGAGCCCGGGCGCCTCGACGTCGACCGGCCCGACCTCGTCGTGGTCTTCGCCCGGTCGTTCGAGGAGGAGATCGTGGCCTCCCTCGCCCACTACCGCGCCGCCGGGGGCCGCCTGGCCACCCTGCGGACGCGCCCTCCCTCGGAGGTCCCATGGCCGTGACGCCGCCGGAAGCCGCCCGCGCGGCCGACTCCGCTGAGGACCCTCGCCGACTCGTGACGATCATCGTTCCCGCCTACAACGAGGAGGCGAACCTGCCGGAGCTGCGCCGGCGGCTCGGCGCGACGCTCGACGGGCTGCCCGGCTACCGCTTCGAGTGCCTGCTCGTCGACAACTGCAGCGGCGACCGGACGGGCGAGATCGCCCGCGGGATCGCCGCGGCCGACCCGCGCTGGCGCTACGTCCGCTTCAGCCGGAACTTCGGCGCCGAGGTGTCGCTCGCCGCCGGCCTGCACTACGCGCGCGGGGATGCGGTCGTCTTCCTCTGGAGCGACCTGCAGGAGCCGCCCGAGGCCATCGCCACGATGCTGTCGCTCTGGGACGAGGGCTACGACGTCGTCTACGGAACGCTCCGCAAGCGCAGCGACGAGACGTTCCTGAAGACGCTCGGAGCGCGGCTCGCGTACCGGCTCATCTACTGGCTGAGCGAGGTCAAGATCCCGCCGAACGCCAGCGACTTCCGCCTCCTCTCGCGACCCGTGGTCGAGGCGCTCGACCGCTGCGGCGAGCGGAACCGGTACCTGCGGGGCCTCGTGCACTGGGTCGGGTTCCGGCAGGCGACGTTCGTCTACGACCGCGCCGCGCGCCAGCGCGGACGGTCCACGACGAACCCGCTCTTCCTCTTCAACTTCGCGGTCAACGCGCTCGTCGCCTTCTCGGTCCGGCCGCTGCGGTGGGCGAGCGCCTTCGGCCTCGTCGCGACGGTCCTGAGCGTCGTCGGCGCGGTCGTCTACGCGGCGCTCAGCGTCCTCTCGCGCCTGCACCTCGTCGACCTCGTCCCGCCCCCGCCGGGGTGGAGCACCATGATGCTCGTCATCTTCCTCTTCGGCGGGCTGCAGTCGGTGTTCCTCGGCGTCCTCGGGGAGTACCTGGCCAAGGTCTACGTCGAGGTCAAGCAGCGGCCGCTGTGGGTCGTCCGCGAGACCGCCGGCTTCCCGCCGGACCAGGATCCGCTCGCGCCGCCGGCGGAGAGGGGCGGGCGGTGAGCTCGAGCGTCGCGCTCGCGCGCGCCGTCCGCGCCCACGTGCTCCGCATGGTGCACCGCGCGAACGCGTCGCACGTCGGGAGCTGCCTGTCGGTGGCCGACGTCGTCGCCGTCCTCTACGCCCGCGTCCTGCGCGTCGACCCGGCGCGCCCCGACGACCCCGCGCGCGACCGCTTCGTGCTCTCCAAGGGCCACGCCGCCGCCGCGGTCTACGCGACGCTCGCCGAGCGCGGATTCTTCCCCCGCGACTGGCTCGACACCTACGGGCGCGACGGCTCGGCGCTGGCCGGCCACCTGACGCGAACGGGCGTTCCCGGCGTCGACGTCTCCACCGGCTCGCTGGGCCAC
This sequence comes from Vicinamibacteria bacterium, assembly GCA_046331285.1. Taxonomy (GTDB): domain Bacteria; phylum Acidobacteriota; class Vicinamibacteria; order Fen-336; family Fen-336; genus DATBSL01. The sequence continues at coordinate 37,461 of JAXLRD010000048.1, read as the reverse complement.
GGCCTCGCCCTCGGGATCGGCTTCGCCCTCGCCGCGCGGGCGGACGGCCGGGAGACGCGGAGCCACGTCGTCCTGAGCGACGGCGAATGCGACGAGGGCTCGACCTGGGAGGCCGCGCTCTTCGCGCCCCACCACCGGCTCGACAACCTCGTCGCGTGCGTCGACGCCAACGGGATCCAGAGCCTCGGGTCGGTCCGGGAGGTGCTCGACCTCGAGCCGCTCGTGGACAAGTGGCGAGCCTTCGGCTGGCACGTGGTCGAGCTCGACGGCCACGACCACGAGGCGCTGGCGCGCGGGTTCGAGGAGGCGAAGGCCGTGAAGGGCCGACCCACCGCGATCGTCGCGCGAACGGTCAAGGGAAAGGGCGTCAGCTTCATGGAGGGCCAGCTCGCGTGGCACTACCGCTCGCCGGACGAGGAGCAGCTCCGCCGCGCCCTGGCGGAGATCGAGGGCGGACGAGGATGATCCCGTGAGGAAGGCCTTCGTGGACGCGCTGCACGAGCTCGCCGCCGACGACGAGCGCGTCTGGCTCCTCACCGGCGACCTCGGCTACTCGGTCCTCGAGCCGTTCGCCGCGCGGTTCCCCGCGCGCTTCGTCAACGTCGGCGTCGCCGAGCAGAACCTCGTCGGCGTCGCGGCCGGACTCGCCCTCGACGGGAAGATCGTGTTCGTGTACTCCATCGCGAACTTCCCGACCCTGCGGTGCCTCGAGCAGCTCCGCAACGACGTCTGTTACCACCGCGCGACGGTCAAGATCGCCGCGGTGGGCGCCGGCCTCACCTACGGCCCCCACGGCTACACCCACCACGCCGTCGAGGATCTCGCGATCCTGCGGAGCCTCCCCCACCTGGCGGTGGCGGCGCCGGGCGACCCGGTCGAGGCCCGGCTCGCGACGCACGCCGCCGCGCGCTGGCCGGGGCCGGCCTACCTCCGCCTCGGGCGGGCGGGCGAGCCGGTCGCGCACACCGCCGAGCCGCGCTTCGCGCTGGGAGAGGTGGTCCGCGTGCGCGAGGGGACGGACGTCCTTCTCGTCACGGCCGGCGCGCTCCTGGTGCCCGCGCTCGACGCCGCGAACCGCCTCGAGGCCGAGACCGGCCGGAGGGCGGCGGTCTGGAGCTGCCCGTGGCTCAAGCCCTTCGATCGCGCCGCGTTCGAGGAGGCGGCCGCGCGCTTCCGCGTGATCCTCACCGCGGAGGAGGCCGTCACGGACGGCGGACTCGGCGGGGCGGTGGCCGAGGTGCTGGCCGAGCTGCCGTCACCGCGGGCCCGGCTCCGGCGCCTCGGCCTCCCCACCGCCCCGCTCGAACGCTCCTACAGCCAGGCGGGCGCGCGCGCGCTCCTGGGCCTCGACGCCGCGGGGCTCCACGGGGCGCTGCGGACGGCGTGCGAGGAACGGCCGTGACGGCGCGCGGCGACGCGGAGGGGACGGCGGGCGCCGGCGCGACGGAGGACCTCCGCTTCGCGCAGGCGGTCGACCGCGTCGGCGGCGCGGCGCTCTTCGTCCTCCTCGCCACGGTCCTGTCCGACCCGATGCTCGTGAACCACGACGCCGCCGCGCTGCTGTTCGCGAGCCGCATGCTGCTCGACGGCCGCCTGCCCTTCGTGGGCTACTTCGACCTCAACCCGCCGCTCATCGACTACGTCCTCGCCGTGCCGGCGCTGGTCGCGCGCGCGGTGCCGCTGCCGGTGCCGGTGGTGTTCAACCTGATGCTGGTCGCGGCGGTCGCCCTGTCGTGGCGGCTCGCGCGGCGGACGCTCGCCGGGTCCGGCCTCGTGTCGGAGACGACCGCATCGCTCGTCGCGCTGGCTCCCCTCGTCGTCTCCGGCCTCGCGCGCGACGACGCCTGGGGGCGCATCGACTTCGGGCAGCGCGAGCACCTCTTCTTCCTGCTCGCCGTGCCCTACCTCGTGGCGAGGTGGCGGCGGTGGGAGGACCGTCCGACGGCGCCCGGCCTCGCCGTCGGCCTCGGCCTCGCGGCCGGCCTCTTCGCGTCGCTCAAGCCCGTCTTCCTCGTGACGATCGCCGCGCCGGAGCTGCTCGGCCTCGTCCGGCACCGCCGGCCGCGCGCCCTCGTGGCCCCGGAGACGCTCGCGGCCGCGGCCGTCGTGCTCGCCTACGCCGCCCACTTCGCCCTCCTGCCCGCCGCCGTCCGCGAGGCCTTCTTCCATCGCTGGCTTCCCCTGATCGCGAACGGGTACGCCGCGTACGACGCGCCCCTGCGCGAGATCCTCGCTCGGCGGGGCTTGTGGGGAGCGCTCGGAGCGGCCGCGCTGCCGTTCCTCCTGAGGCCCTCCGAGCAATCGCCGGCCTGGCGGCTGGCCCGGGCGTTCTCCGTCGCGACGATCGCCGCCGCCGCCGGCTTCGTCCTCCAGCACAAGGGATGGTCCTACCACCTCCTCCCCGCGGTCGGCGGGGCCGTCGTGCTGGCGCTCCTGATGCTCGCCGAGTCGACGGACGCCGGGCGCCGGCTGCGCGTCGCCCCGATCGTGCCTCCCCTGTCGGCCGGAGCCCTCTCGCTCGCGGCCGGGCTGTGCGTCCTCGCCGGGGTCCTCCTCGTCCGCGAGGGGATCCACCCGCGCTACTCGACCGCGTACCACGTCGCGATCGCCGCGCGATCCGATCCGGGCGACGCGGTGCTCTTCCTCGACACCGACGTCGTCCCGCAGCACCCCACGCTCCTGGAGCTCGGCCGCCGGCCGGGCTCCCGCTACTACGGCAACCTGTTCACCCTGCCGATGCTGTACCGAGGAGCACGGGCCACGGCCCGCGGGTTCCCGTACCACGAGGGCGCCGCGATGCCGGAAGAGGAGCGCCGGCTGCTGAACGAGCTCGCGGAGGACGTGCGGCAGTTCGCTCCGCGGATCGTCTTCGTTCCGACGGGCCCCGCGATGGCCCTGCCGCCGGGCTTCAGCATCCTGGAGTGGCTGAACGCCTCCGGGTGGACCGCCCGCGCCCTCGCCGCGTACGCGCCCCTCGCGCAGGTCGGCAACCACCTGATGTTCGTGCGTCGGACCGACCTCCCGGCCGCGGTTCCCGCGGCCCGGCCGTCGAGCCTGCAGCCCGCCGTCCCGGCGGCGCCTCCGAAGAGCTGAAGGGCGTCGGCGGCCCGCGCTCGCCTACGGCCGCTCCCAGCCGACGCCGGCCCAGATCGAGCGACCGGGCCCCGGGAAGCCGATCTGCGTCTCGTACGCGCGGTCGGTCAGGTTGTCGGCGCGCGCGCGCAGTCTGAGCCCGCCCGCGGCCCGCCACGAGACCGCGGCGCCCAGGAGGCCGCGCCCGTCGACGGCGTCGCGGTCGGGAACCGGGTACTGCCGGTCGAGGTAGCGCGACACCGCCCGCAGGTCGGCCCTCAGCACGAGGCGGTCCGCCGGCCGCCACGTGATCCGCCCGCTCCCGATCCAGCGCGGCTCGAACAGCAGCGGCGCCCCGGAGAGGTCCCGCGCGTCCACGTAGGTGGCCTGCGCCGCGACGTCGAGGCTCGGGTGGGGCTTCCACGCGATCGCGAGCTCCGCGCCCTGCGTGCGGACGCGGGCGCGGTTCACGTGGAGGAACTGGTCGAAGTCGAAGTCGACGAGGTCGCGGTACTCGTGGAGGAAGTACGAGGCTCCCAGCTCGAGCCGGCCGCCCGAGAGCGCGCGGTCTACGCCGGCCTCTCCCCCGAGCGTCCGCTCCGGCCGGAGAGCCGGGTTGCCGCCGAGGGCCGGGGGGCTCGCGAGGGCGAAGAAGCTCGGGAGCTTCGACGCGCGTCCGGCCGAGACGTGGATCCGCGTGGCGCCGCGCCCCGGCCGCCACACGACGCCCGCGTGGGGGTGGAGCTGGAGCGAATCGCCCGAGGCGACGTCGGCCCGCAGGGCGGCCTCGAGCCGCACCGCGCCGCGCTCGTGTCGCACCGCGGCGAAGGCGCCGCCGCTGCCCCGCGAGCGGTCGTAGTCGCCCGGCACGTCGCCGCCGAGCGCGGGCGGCAGCTGCAGCACGCTGCGGTTGCGGCCCCACTCGCCCTCGGCGGTCACGCCCCCGTCGAGCGTCGTGCGCGCGCCGCGAGCGAACGGCCGCGTCCAGGCGGCGCGCAGGCGCGTGAAAGTGGTGCTCTCGGCCGACTCCGGGACGAGAGGCGGCACCGCCGGGCTCGTCCGCTCGAGCGCGCGGCGCGACACGCCGAGGAAGATCTGCTGCGTCGCCGACGGCTCGCCGCCGAGAGTCAGACGCGCGGACGCCGCGAGGTCGTCGTGCTCCGTGTGGCGGGTCTCGCCGCTGCCGTAGACGGGCCCGCCCGAGCTGTCGGGGTAGTCGTCCTGTTCCCCCGCCGCCAGCCGCCCGCTGAGCGCGAGCCGCGCGTCCGCGGCCAGGACCACGTCGGCGGTGCCGAACCCGTCGAGCTGCCGGAATCGGTCGTCGGCCACGCGATGCTCCTCGGCGTCGTACGACGCGCCGGCCGACCACCCGCCGGCGCCGGCCGGACCGGACACGCGCCCGAACCCCCGACGCAGCGAGGCGTCGCCGGCCTCGGCGCCGGCCGCGGCGCGCACCGGTCCCGGCCCCCCGCGGGGCGAGAACAGCTGCACGACGCCGGACAGGCTGCTCGTGCCGTAGAACGAGGTGAGCGGCCCCCGGACGACCTCGACGCGGTCGAGGAGAGCGGCGGGCGCCTCCTCGAAGTTGACGGCCCCGCCCTGCAGCTCGGTCGAGTCGTTGAGCGGCACGCCGTCGAGCAGCACCAGGGTGAAGTTCGGGTCGGCGCCGCGGATCCAGGCGTTGGTGACGCCGGCCCGGCCGCCGTTCGACACGAGGTTCACGCCCGACACGTCGCGCAGCGCGTCCGACCCGCTGCGCGCGCCGGCCGCCTCCATCTCCGCGGCCGGGACGACGTCGACCGCGGCGGTCGAGGTGTCGACCGGACGAGCGCGGACCGTCGTCGTCTCGTAGAAGGACGGCGGCGGCTCCGGCGGCGGGGGTGGTGCGGGCACGGCCGGCGACTGCGGCGCGGCCGGGGCGGCCGAGAGGAGGAGGCAGGACAACCCGATCGGAACGAGACGCATCCAGCCATCCTAGCGCCTCGCGGCCGGCCCGGTCAGTCCTCGGCGCCGCGGACGCCGACGCTCTTCGCCTTCTCCTCGCGAACGAGCCGCTCGTAGGCCTCGCGGTGCTCGCGAGCCCGCTCCGCGTCGCCCGCCCGCTGGTAGGCCTGCGCGAGCTGGTACTGGGCCCGGGCGTGACGCGGGGCCTTCTCCACCACGCGGGCGAGATGGGCGATCGCGCGGTCGGCGCGGCCGGTCCGGTTGTAGAGCATCCCGTACACGAGGTTCGCGTCGAGGTTGTCGGGGTCGATCGCCACGGCCCGGCCGAGGAGGTCCTCGCAGCGGCGGTCGTCGCCGGCCAGGTAGGCCACGTGGGCCAGGGTCGCGAGGCAGCCGGCGCACCGCGGGTCGCGCCGCAGCTCCCGCTCGAGGTGCGCGGACGCCTCGTCCATCCGCCGCTGCTCGAACCGCACGACGCCCATCCAGTAGTCCGCGCCGGCGGGCGCGGGCGCGGCCCGCAGCGCCCGCTGCAGCTCGCCGTCGGCTTCCGCGAGCCGGCCCGCGGCGTAGAGGGCGGCCGCCCGACGCACCCGCGCCTCGGCCGCGCCCGGGACGCGCTCGAGGAAGGCCGCGTAGGCCTGCGCGGCGAGCGTCGGCTCGTCCAGCTCGAGCAGCGTGTCGGCGGCGAGCCCCATGAGCGGAGACTCGAGCGGCGGGAAGCCGTTGCCGTCGGCGTCGCGCAGGAGGCCGAGCGCCTCGTCGCGGGTCCCGAAGCGCGCGGCCAGCAGGCCCTGGACGAACTGGGCCTCGCCCACCCGCCGCCGCCGCACCGCGTCGTCCGCCGCGGGCGCAGCCAGGGCCGCCTGCAGCCGCGGCGCGAGGTCGTTCCACTGCTCGCGCGCCTCCGTGAACCGTCGGCGGCCGAGGAGAACGTAGACGACGTCGAGCGCGAAGCGGTCGTCGGCCGCGAGCCGGGGCGCCTGTTCGCGCAGCCATGCGGCGGCGGCCCCGTCGTCGCCCCGCGCGAGCGCCGCGTCCACGACGCCCAGCGGCGACGGCGCCTCCCTCGCCGCGGCCTTCGTCGTCGCTCCCGTCGCCGGACGGGCCTGGCCGGCCGGCGCAGCTCCCGCCACGGCGGCGGCGAGGGCGACCGCCGCGAGCGGGCTCACCGCGGCTCCTCCACCCGGAGGACGCGGTCGACGCCCGGCCGGTCGATCCGCTGCCGCGCGCCGCTCGGCCAGTCCACCTCGAGCCGCGCGACGTCGTCGGTCCCGAGGCCGAAGTGCACCCGCCGGTCGCTCGCCGAGTAGATGCCGTGGGCGGTCGTGGCGTGGGCGTGGAGCGTCCGCCCCGACGCGAGCACCGCCCGCACGCGCGCGCCGATCCCGTCGCGGTTGCTGCGCGTCCCCCGCAGGTCCACGACGAGCCAGTGGCGCGGGGGCCCGCCCCGTGCGGCGAAGAGCGCGGCCCCGCCGTTGAGGCGCGACACCGCCATCTCGAGCGACCCGTCGCCGTCGTAGTCGGCGACGGCGAGCCCCCGCCAGGCGCCCTGCTTCGAGAGGTCCGGCCCGACGGTCGGCGTCGCGTCCTCGAATCGCCCGTCCCCCCGGTTGCGGAAGTAGAAGCAGCCCTCCTCGTACTTCGAGGACGGGTTGTAGAGCGACACGTTGTCGACGACGTGGGAGCCCGCCACGAAGATGTCCTTCCACCCGTCGAGGTCGAGGTCGAGGATCCGCGTGCTCCATCCGCTGTGGCCCATCGTCGCCTCGCCGAGGCCCGACGGGAACGTCCGGTCGACGAAGGTGCCGTCGCCCTGGTTGACGAACAGCGTGAACACGTCCCGCACGAGGTCCGTCAGGAAGACGTCGGGCCGGCCGTCGCCGTCTATGTCCTCGAAGTCGCAGCCCATGCCGGAGACCATCGTCCCCGACTCGTTGGCCGCGACCCCGGCGAAGAAGGCGGTCTCGGTGAACCGGCCGTCCGCGCCGTTGCGGTAGAGGAAGTGCGGGCTGCGGTCGTTGGTGACGAACACGTCGACACGCCCGTCGCCGTCGTAGTCGGCCACCGCGACGCCCATGCCCTTGCCGGCGTAGCGGTCGAGCCCGACGCGAGCGCTGACGTCGGTGAAGGTGCCGTCGCCGTTGTTGCGCAGCAGCGCGTTCGGCAGCGGCTCGAAGACGTCGGGGTCGCAGTAGATCCGGTGGCCCTTCTCGCGGTGGCCGCACCAGACGTCGCCCTGCTTCTCGACGCTCCACTCGAAGTAGTGCGTGACGAAGAGGTCGAGCCAGCCGTCGTTGTCGTAGTCGAGGAACGCCGCGCTCGCCTTGAGCGGGTGGCGCGGCATCGCGACCCCCGCCCGCGCGGTCACGTCCGAGAAGCGCCCGTTCCCGTCGTTGTGGTAGAGGACGTTGTCGCCGTAGCTCGTGACGAAGACGTCGGGGTACCCGTCGTTGTCGTAGTCCCCCACCGCCACGCCCTGGGGATAGCCCTTGAGCCCCTCTCCGCTCAGGCCCGACCCCGCCGTCGCGTCCTCGAACCGGCCGCCGCCCGCGTTGCGGTAGAGGCGGTTGAACGTCGCGGGGTCCGTCCGCACGTGGCCGGGCGAGGGCGCCCCGTTCAGGAAGAGGAGGTCGATCCGTCCGTCGGCGTCGTAGTCGAGCGCGGCCACGGCGCCGCCGAGCGTCTCGAACGGGTACTTGAACTCCGTCGCGTGGTTTCGCTGGACGAACGTGACGCCGCGCGCCTTCGCCTCGTCGACGATCCGAAGAGGGGCCGCGGGCGGGGGCGCGGGGGCGGCGGGAGCGAGGGGAACGGCGAGCGCGGCGAGGAGCGCGAGCGGACGAAGCGCGCACAGGGCCCGTCGCGTCGCGGGAGAGGGAGCCATCGGTCGCGGGATCGATCTTAACGCCGCGGCGCGGCGGCGGCCGAAATGGAAAGGGGCCGACGCCCTCGCGGGCGCCGGCCCCGGGCCTCGGTGCGTCGAGGCGCTCAGAACGTCAGACGGGTGACCAGCTGGATGATCCGCGGCGGCGCGACACCGTTGATGGTGCCGAAGCCGTTGTTGCGGACCAGGTTCCCGTTCGCGTCGTACGGCAGGTTCGTGATCGTCGGGTTCGTCAGGCTCGCGAAGCTGACCGAGCTGTTGACGCCCGTGAACTGCGTGTGGTTGAGCGCGTTGAAGGCGTCGGCGCGCACCTCGAGACGAACCTGCTTCCACAGGGTGAACGACTTGGAGACGGACAGGTCGAGGTTGTTGATCGGCGGGGCGTGCAGGAAGAACCGCGCCGACTCGTCACCCTTGCTGCCGACCTGCGGCGGGGCGAAGCAGGAGGTGTCGATCTGCTTGTACGGGTCGCCGCTCGAGCCCTTGCCGGGGTCGCAGGTGAGCACGATGCGCGGCGTCACGTCCGTGCCGCCCGTCAGGTTGTTGCTGCCGATGCCGGGGATCGACCAGCTGATGCCGTACGGCCGGCCGCTCGTCCAGCGGTAGACGCCGGAGAGCTGCCACTCGTTCGCGATCACGCCGAGGGCGCCCTTCGCGAACTTCGGCGTCTGGTACACGAAGTTGACGACGAAGTTGTGCGGGCGGTCGTAGTCCGTGTACGAGTAGTTGATCCGCTTGTTCTCCGCGTCGGACGCGTACGGAATCCGCGAGCTCCAGTCCGTGCTGCCGATGCCGAGCGTCTTGCTGTAGACGTAGAACACCGAGAACATGAACCCGTTGTCGAACCGGCGGTTGATCGACGTCTGCAGCGCGTGGTAATTCGAGTAGCCCGTGGCGTCCCACCACCGGATGCCGCCGTACCCCTTGTAGGGCCGGAGCAGGTCGGTCGTGAGCGCGGTCGAGCCGGGCACCGCCGTGTTCGGCGTGCGGGTCGGATCCTGGTTCTCGGCCTTGAAGAGAGTGCCGAGCGGCAGGGCGTTGATCTGCTCCTGCTCGATCAGGTTCTTGGACTTCGAGCCGACGTAGGCGATGTCGAGCGTGATGGCGTGCCACAGCTTGTGCTGGATGCCGACGTTCCACGCCGTGACCTGGGGCGGCGTGAAGTCGTAGGCGGTCGGCTGCATGCCGAGCGCGGGGTACGGGTCGTTCGCGCCGCCGACGAGGTTCTGCATCGTGCCCCACTGGACGGTGGGCTGCAGCAGGCCGGGAGCGTTGTTGACCGTGTCGAACACGATGTTGCCCTGCGGGCGGTCGTAGAAGATCCCGAAGCCGCCGCGGACGATCGTGCGGCCCTGGCCCGTCACGTCGTAGACGAAGCCGAAGCGCGGGGAGACCTTGAACACGTTGCCGCTGTACATCGTGTCGTTGATGCCCTGGCCGGCCTGGTAGGCGCCGTTGAACCGGTTACCCGAGTTCGGCACCAGGCGGCCGACGAAGCGGCCCTCGACCGTGTTGGCGAGGGTCGGCGCCGCGCCCGTGAGTGAGGGGTCCATGCCGCGGAGGTTCGCCCCGGAGCAGGGGTAGGAGCCGATGCAGACCGGGGTGTAGAGCCGGGGCGCGTTGGCCGCGCTCCAGTCGCCGGGAACGAAGGTCGAGGTCTGCAGCGTCTGGTCCCACTGCGGCGTCATGTAGTAGAAGCGCACGCCGTAGTCGAGGGTCAGGCGGGAGTTCACCTTCCAGTTGTCCTGGCCGTAGAACTCGATGTTCCGGTAGACGTACTCCGGGTACAGGAACGCGTTCGCCTGCTGGTAGGTGTTGAAGACGCCCGTGATCGCGTTCGCGTAGCTGTAGCCGGTGTCGTAGGGGTTGCTCGAGTTGTCCGTGAAGTTGATCGTGCCGTTGAAGCTCGCGAAGTTGCTCTGCGCCTTGTAGCTGTGCTGGTAGTAGACGCCGAACTTCGTCGAGTGCGCGCCGAAGATCTTCGTCAGGTTCGCGATCGCGTCGAAGGTCTTGTTCTCGTTCACGAACGGGCCCTGGTTCGTCTGGTACTGGCCGGCGTTGCCCGTCCGGCCGCCGCGGAACTGCAGCCAGGGGATGTAGTCGCCCTGCGGAGCGTCCGGGTACAGGTACGGGAGGCCCGTGAGGCCGGAGTTCGCGCGGAAGAGCTTGTCGGCCTGCAGCTCGTAGGTGAGCGCGTTGCGGGCCGCGCCCACGCTGACCTCGATCGAGGTCGTGCTGTTGAGGATGCCCGTGGTCGAGACCATCCAGTTGCGGCCGGGGAGCGGGTGGAGGACCGGCATCGGGAGCTGGTCCGAGCCGCTGCCCGCCCACGTCGTGCCGTAGGCCTGCAGCTCGTCGTCCTTGTCGCGCATGAAGCGGCCGGTCACGCGCCACTTGTCGGTCGGCTGGAAGTCGAGGCGGATGAGGTCCTCGCGGCGCGGGCGGTTGCTCGGGATCTGGCTCGTGAAGTTGACGCCGAGGCCGGCCGTGTAGTTCGGCTCCGGGAAGATGTTGAGCATCGCCTGGCCGGGAGCCCAGATGCGGCTCGCGGGGATCTTGCCGATGACGCCGCCGTCCTGGAAGCAGCCGCGGGTGTCGGAGGCGCTGCAGGGCAGGCCGGTCGTGTAGTCCCGGACGTACGGGAACGGGTTGCCGTTGCTGTCGACGCTCTTCGAGAAGTCGCCCTGGCGCTCGAGGAGGGTGGGCACCCGGGTGTCACGGTTCGAGACCGGGTCCTTCCGGCTCTGCCACTCCTCGCTCCAGAAGAAGAAGAGCTTCTTCTTGTCGGTGTTGAAGACGCCGGGGATGTAGACGGGGCCGCCGATCGTGAAGCCGCGGTCGTTGCGCGAGGAGTTGGCCTTCTCGATCAGCTTGCCGCTGCCGACCGGGGCCGGCGCCGCGGCGCGCAGGTTCGTCCAGGAGTTGGCGTTCCAGTCGGAGTTGCGGCCGTACCAGTAGCCGGAACCGTGGAAGGACTGGGTGCCGCTCTTCGTGACGACCTGCATCTGGCCGCCGACCGCGCGCCCGTACTCGGCCTGGTAGGAGTTCGTGAGGATCTTGAACTCGGCCACGGCGTCGATGTTGGTCGTCGCCATGTTGCCGCCGTTGTCGCCGGTGTCGATGTTCGCGACGCCGTCGATCGTCATGTTGTTGGAGTTCGGCCGCTGGCCGTTCACCGTGAACGAGCTGACCGCCTCGTTCGAGGCGCCGCTCGTGTTCTGGGAGAGGACGCCGGGGACGAGCGTCGCGAAGTTGAACATCGAGCGGCCGTTGGCCGCGATGTTCTTGATCGCCTCGGTCTCCAGCGTGTAGGACCGCTCGCCGCTCGTCGCCTGCAGCTCGCTCACGCGGCCGCTGACGCTCACCTCCTCGCTCATCTGGCCGACGGCGAGGGTGAGGATGCCGGTCGAGAACTTGTCGTTCGCGCTGACCACGACGTTGGTCCGCTCCAGGGTCTTGAAGCCCTGCATCGTGATCTTGATGGTGTAGGAGTCGGGCCGGACGATCGGGAAGACGAATCGCCCTTCGGCGTCCGCCGTTGCGGTGAGGCTGTTGCCCTGGGTGCGGCTGGTGAGCGTGACCGTCGCCCCGGGGAGAACGCCTCCCTGGGCGTCGGCGACGGAGCCGAAGATCGTGGCGCTCGTGGTCTGAGCGCCGGACGGGGCGACGACGGCGAGGACCGCCGCCACGGCGAGCGCCGTTACGAGGGCCCAGCGAATCGATCGACGAAGACGCATATTCCCTCTCTCTAAGGTTTCTCGGACTGTCGAGGCTGCAAACTCGGCGCTCGGACGCGGGCTCCGGGTTTGGTCACCGCTGGAGACAAACGAGGTTCTAATCGACTTCGGCCAGGGTTGTCAAGATATGTCATTGATCTCATCCCTCCGCCATAAGGCCATTCCTATAACGATTTTGCAGATCGACCGACACTCGTCCGACCGGGCCTTCCATTCCCTTGCGGGACAAGTGCGTGCAATGAATAGATTTGCTCACATCCTGTCGCCGGCCTAGAATTCGTCCCAACTCGGAGCATTTTCCTCCGGCCCTCGCAGGGGGCCGGTCGGCCCGCTGAACTACAATCCGGGCGGTGACCGTGCGACGGATCCATCCCACCGCGTTCCGCATCGCGCACCGCGGCACCTCGCGCGAGATCAACCGCCAGATCGCGCTCAACCTGATCCGCTCCCGCCAGCCCGTCTCCCGGGCGGAGCTCGCGCGCCTCATGGGCGTGCGACGGGGCGTGGTGAGCCGCCTCGTCGAGGAACTGCTCGCGACCGGGCTCGTCGTCGAGGGCGACAAGGGCGAGAGCGCGCGCGGGCGAAAGCCCATGCACCTGCACATCGAGACGAGGCACCGCTGCGTCGCGGCCGTCGACGTGTCGGCGACGCGCACGGCGGTGATGGTCGCGGACATGCTCGGCCACCCTCTGTTCGACATCGCCGAGCTCCCGACGCGCCGGCGGCCGGCGGACCTCGTGGCCGACGTGGTCGGCGCACTGTCCCGGCTCCTCGAGTCCAACCCGGACGTCGGCCGCTGCGCCGGGATCGGCGTCGCCGTCTCCGGCCTCGTCGACGCGTCCGGACGGCTGCGCCTGTCCCCCACTCTCGGCTGGCGCGAGGTCGACCTGCGCCAGCCGCTCGAGGCCGCCCTCCACGTTCCGGTCGTCGTCGAGAACTCGACGAAGGCGTGCGTGCTGGGCCAGGTGTGGGCGACGCGCGGGGAGGCGCCCGCCGACGGGCCGGTGGCGTTCGTGAACGTGTCGGACGGCGTCGGCGTCGGCCTCGCGGTCGACGGCAAGCTGCTGCGCGGCGCCCACAACGCGGCCGGCGAGCTCGGCCACGTCCCCCTGAACCTCTACGGCCCGCGCTGCTCCTGCGGACAGCGCGGCTGCTGGGAGGCCTACGTCTCGAAGCGGGCCGTCGTCGCCCGCTATCGCGGGACCGACCCCTCCTGGCCCGCGTCGGAGGACACCGGGGCCGTGACGATCGAGCAGATCCTCGAGCGGGCGCGGGCCGGAGAGAGCCGCGCGCTCGAGGCGCTCCGCGAGACGGGCTTCTTCCTCAGCCGGGGCCTCGGCACGATCGTGAAGGCCGTCGACCCCGTGCGGATCTACGTCGGCGGCGAGCTCACCGCCGCGTGGGACATCCTGCTGCCGACGCTGCGCGACGGGCTGCTCGAGGACGAGGTCGTGCGCGAGGCGGGCGAGCCGGAGATCCTGCCCGTGCCGCTCGCGGAGCACCCGCGGCTGCGCGGCGCGGCGGCCCTCATCTGCACGCCCGCGTTCGCGGCGCCCGTCGTGTCCTGAGCGTGGCCCGAGCCGCGGCGGCATGCACGACCCTGGCCCTCGCGGCCGCGCTCGGCGGCGCGTCCGCCGGCGCCGCGGCTCTCGACCGCCCGGCGCTCGTCCGCCGCCACGACGTCGTCCTCCGCGGCTTCGACGTCGAGTCCCCGCTGTCCGTGGGCAACGGCGAGCTCGCGTTCACCGCCGATGCGACGGGCCTGCAGACGTTCGCCGAGGCGTACGAGCCGACGATCCCGCTCGCGACGCTCGCGCAGTGGGGCTGGCACTCCTTTCCGAACCCGCGGGGCTTCGCGATCGACCGCTACCCCTTCACGCCGTTCGCGACGGCGGAGGGCCGGGCCGTCGGCTACGCCGACCTCGGCGAGCGCCCGACGGACGAGGCGCGCTGGCTCCGCGAGAACCCTCACCGGCTGAGCCTCGCGCGGATCGCCTTCCGCCTGCGCCTCGCCGACGGCCGCGAGGCGCGCCGCGAGGACCTGACCGACGTCGAGCAGCGGCTCGACCTGTGGAGCGGCGTCCTGCGCAGCCGCTTCCGACTCGAGGGAGAGCCGGTCGAGGTCGAGACGCTGTGCCATCCCGCGCGCGACCTCGTCGCGGTGCGGGTCGTCTCGCCGCTCGTCGGCGCCCGGCGCCTCGCGATCCGGATCCGCTTTCCCTACGGCAGCGCGGGCCGCTCCGCCGCGGACTGGGCGCGTGAGGAGGCGCACGAGACGACGGTCGCCCGCCGCGGGCCGCGCTCGGCGCTCGTCGCCCGGCGGGTCGACGACACGCGCTACGCGGTCCTCGCCGCGTGGGCGCCCGACGGCTCGCTCGCGCGGGAGGGCCGGCACGAGCTCGCGATCGAGCCCGCGGGCGGCGCCGCGCTCGAGGCCGCGTTCGCCTTCGGGCCGTCCGCTCCGCGCGCTCCCCTGCCGACGTTCGCGGAGTCGAGGCGGGCGGTCGAGGAGCACTGGGCGCGCTTCTGGTCGACGGGCGGGGCCGTCGACCTCTCCGCGAGCCGCGACCCGCGCTGGCGCGAGCTCGAGCGGCGGATCGTCCTCTCGCAGTACCTCACGGCGATCCAGTGCGCCGGGCGCTACCCTCCGCAGGAGACCGGCCTCACCTACGACAGCTGGCACGGCAAGTTCCACCTGGAGATGCACTGGTGGCACGCCGCGCACTTCGCGCTCTGGGGCCGCCTGCCGCTGCTCGAGCGGAGCCTCGACTGGTACGCCGACGTGCTTCCGCGCGCCCGCGGCACCGCGGCACGGCAGGGCTACGCGGGCGCGCGCTGGCCGAAGATGACGAGCCCGTCGGGCGCCGAGTCGCCCTCGGCGATCGGGCCCTTCCTCGTCTGGCAGCAGCCGCACCCGATCTACTACGCCGAGCTCGTGTACCGCGAGCGGAGCGACGGCGCGACGCTGCGGCGTTTTCGCGAGGTCGTGTTCGCCACCGCCGACTTCATGGCGAGCTTCCCGACGTGGGACGCGGCGGCCGGCCGGTACGCGCTCGGGCCGCCGCTGCAGGGCGCCCAGGAGATCTTCCCGCGGGAGACGACGCGCGACACGGCCTTCGAGGTCGCCTACTGGCGCTGGGGTCTCGAGACCGCGCAGCGCTGGCGCGAGCGGATGGGGCTCGGCCGCGAGCCGCGGTGGCAGCGCGTCCTCGACCGGCTCCCGCCGCTGCCGCGGGCGGAGGGCCGCTACCTGTTCGCCGCCACCGCGACCGGGAGCTACTCCGACCCGCGCTTCGCTCGGGACCACCCCTCGGTGCTCGGCGCCCTCGGGATGCTGCCGGGCGACGGAGTCGATCGCGAGACGATGGCGCGCACGTTCGACTGGATCTGGGAGCACTGGAGCTGGCCGGACACGTGGGGCTGGGACTATCCCCTCGTCGCCATGAGCGCGGCGCGCCTCGGCCGGCCGGAGCGGGCCATAGACGCCCTCCTCCTCGACACCCCCAAGAACCGCTACCGCGCGAACGGCCACAACCACCAGCGGGCGGACCTGACGGTGTACCTTCCCGGCAACGGCGGCCTCCTCGCCGCCGTCGCGATGATGGCCGCGGGCTGGGACGGCGCGCCGCCGGGCGACGCGCCCGGCTTCCCCCGCGACGGGAGCTGGACCGTGCGGTGGGAAGGCCTTCGCAGAATGCCCTAGACTTCGAGGAATGCTCCCCACCTCCCTGCGTCGACTCGCGACGGCCGCTGCCGCTGCCGCCGCCGCGCTCGCCTCCGCCGCGCCCCTTCGGGCCCAGGCTCCGCCCGCGGTCGAGCCTCCCCCGGCGCCGGCCGTGCTGGCCGGCTCGAGCGTCGAGGTCGTGCGGCTCGAGGTGGTGGTGGCCGAGAAGCGCGGCCGCCCCCGCGCCACGCTGCGGCGCGAGGACTTCGTGGTCCTCGAGGACGGCGTGCCGCAGCCGATCGTGCAGTTCCAGGCCTTCGCCCGCCCTCCGGCCCCGCCGTCGGGTCCGGCCGCCCCCGCGGCCGGCGCCCCCGCCCCCGCCGCAGCCGGGGCGGACGACGCCGGGGACCAGCTCCCGGCCCGCTACGTCGTCCTCGCGATCGACGACGTCCACATGCAGTTCGAGAGCCTCTCTCGCGCGCGGAAGGCGCTCGCGAAGTTCCTGAAGGAGGACCTGCGGCCGGAGGACCAGGTCGCGCTCGTCACGACGAGCGGCGCGTCCGCGCTCTCGCAGGAGTTCACCTCCGATCGGGCCGTGCTCCAGCAGACGCTCTCGCGCCTGTCCGCGCAGGGCCGCCACGTCGACTGGACGACGATCCCCCACCTCACCGAGTACCAGGCCGAGATGATCGAGGCCGGCGACCCTCTCGCCCTCGACGCCGCCGTCCAGGAGATCGTGTCGAGCGGCCTCCTGCTCGACGACGAGTCGGCCCGGGTCGAGGCGGTCCGGCGCGCCCGCGTGGTGATGGCCGAGGCGATCGAGAACTCGCGGCTCACGCTCACGGCGCTCGAGAGCCTGTGCCGGGGCCTCGCCGGAGTCTCGGGCCGCAAGTCGGTCATCCTCGTGTCGGACGGCTTCCTGGCCGGCCTCTCGACGCGGAGCGATCTCGCCTACGACGTGCGGCGCATCGCCGACGCCTCGACCCGCGCGGGCGTCGTCGTCTACGCGCTCGACACCCGCGGGCTCATCTCCGGCCTGCCCGCGGCCGCGCCGTCGAGCCCGCGGCGGATCTCGCCGAGCAACTTCGGCACGATCCAGGCGATCAACCAGCAGAGCATCGAGGCCACGCGCGACGCGATGAACGCCCTCGCCGCCGACACGGGCGGCTTCCTGGCGAGCAACTCGAACGACCTGCAGGCCGGCCTGCGCGAGAGCCTGCGGGACACCGAGACGTACTACGTGCTCGCCTACGAGCCGACGAGCGGCGCGCGCGACGGGGCGTTCCGGAAGATCGAGGTGCAGGTCCGGAACACGCCCGGGCTGAAGGCCCGGACGCGCGCCGGCTACTTCGGGCCGGGGGCCCGCCCGGGCGGCGACGCGGCCGACGCGCGGGCGCTGGCGCGGCGTCAGGAGCAGCGGCGGACCGAGATGCACACCGCGCTCTCCTCCCTCGCCCCGCTCGCCGCCATCCCGGTGCGCCTCGCCGCCGACTTCGTCAGCCTCGAGGGCTCGACGGGCCAGGTCGTCGTCAACGGCAGCATCGACGTCGGGCGCCTGCCGTTCGTGCGCCGCGCGGGAAGGCGGCAGGCGACGCTCGAGACGGCCGCCCTCGTCTACGGCGAGGACGGGCGCGTCGCGGCGAGCCTCGAAGCGCAGCGCACCGAGATCGACGTGGCCGACGCCGACTACCCGGCGCTGGAGAGGCAGGGCGTCGTCTACCAGAAGGTCGTGCCGCTGCCGGCCGGGCGCTATCAGGTGCGGCTCGCGGCGCGCGAGGACACGACGGGGCTGCTCGGGAGCGCCTGGCGGCGGGTCGAGGTGCCGGAGCTGCCGGGACGCGGCCTCCAGCTGAGCAGCCTCTTCCTCCTGAAGGACGACGGCGCGACGGCCGCGGCGACCGCAGGTGAGCCGGCGCTGCACAGCGTCCAGGACCAGCCGCGGTTCTCGCGCGCCGACAGCCTCTACCTCCAGGTGTACGCCTACAACGCGCGCCGCGCCGCGGGCGGGGCGGCCGACCTCGTCGCCCAGGCGCAGGTGATGCGCGCGGGCGTCGCTCTCGCGACCGCCGCGCCGGAGCCGATGGAGGCCGGCCCGTCCGGCCCGGTGCTCCACGCCTCGCGCATCCGGCTGCAGCGCTTCGAGCCGGGCGACTACGAGCTGCGCGTCACCGTCACCGACCGCGCGGCGAACGCCATCGCCTCGCGGTCGGCGCCGTTCACGGTCGAGTAGCGGCCGCCGGAGCGACGTTCAGGATGACGCGCCGGTAGGAGGTGAGGCGCGGCGTGCCCGCGTCCTCGACGGCGAGGATCACGTGGGCGACGCCTTCGACCTTCGGGACGGCGACGGCGCGCGGCGAAGACGCGTCCTGGAGGACGAGCCGGGGCGGCGGCTCGGGCGGCACGCCGGACGGTGCGGGCGGGATGCCGCCGGCCCCGGGCGGCGGCCCGGCCGGGGCCGGCCGGCGCGCGCGCACGGGATGCCCCGGGATGCCCGTCGCCGCCTCCGGGTAGAAGAGCCACGAGTACGACAGGGCCTGCCCGTCGGGATCGCTCGATCCGGCCGCGTCGAGCGTCACGTTCGCGCCGACCGACGTGTCGATCACGATCGGCGCCGTGCCCGCCTGGCCGTTCACCACCGCCCTCGGGTTGTGGTTGGCCGCGGAAGGCGCCCGGATCGTCCAGTCCATCCGCGCCGCGAAGTCGTTCTGGAAGGCGCTCCGCCAGCGCCAGACCGTGGCCTGGTCCGACGTGTAGCTCCGGCCGTCGACGACGACCGTGTCGCGCGAGCCGTCGTTGCCCGGATAGGAGTCGCCGCCCTGCGTCCAGAAGCCGCGCGGCTCGCCGCGCGGCTGGCGCCAGACGTAGCGGCCGCCCCAGCCGCCGAACGCCGGGCTCATGGCGCTCGCGAGGCCGTTGTCGACGAGGCCGAGGAAGCTCGGCGTGTCGCCCTCGTGGATGCAGCACGGGAAGGGATAGAGCTTCCCGAGCGGCCCCTTGGCCCGGACGTTCGCGTTCACCCACTCGTCGCTGAACGTCGTGAAGTCGGCCCCCGGCGCGTTGCGGTAGAAGAGGTCGCCGCTGATGCCGGTCCACGTCGCGAGGTAGTACTCCTCGCCGTTCTGCGTCGAGGGCATCGCGACGTAGCGCAGCGCGGGGAACTCGCGGCGCAGCCACGGCCCGGCGTCGTCCTGGTCGGAGATCGCGTAGACGCGCAGCCTCGCGACGATCGCCTCGACCTCGGCCGGGGTTCGCGTGCGCCGCGCGTCGTCGAGCGCCTGCGCGAGCGTGTTCGCGCCGCCCCACGCCAGCACCCAGACGGGCCGCGGGTCGTCCTTCGTCGCGGCGCGCAGGACGAGCTCCGAGCCGGCCGTCGAGCGGCCCTCCCCCGTGGCCGCGACCCCGTACTCCGCCTGCCCCGTGACCACGACCTCGCGCAGCGCGGCCGCCGTCGGGAAGCCCGGCGCGTGCCTCGCCAGGTTCGGCTGGACCGCCTCGTAGGCGTCGATCACCTTGAGGATGACGTCGGGCCGCGGCCCCTTCTTCATCCAGGTCGACGTCGTCGCCACGAGGCCCTCGACGTCGAGCTGGTTCGAGTAGAGGAGGAAGCGGACCAACGACATCTGGTCGTCCGGCTCGTTCGCGATGTCGGTCATCACGACGACCCGCGGCCGGGCGACGAACGGGTCGGGCTCCGACGGCGGGGGCCCGTCCGCACGAGCGGCGAGGGCCATCGACGCGGAGAGGGCGCACGCCGGCGCCAGCGCACGGAATGTCCGGGACCTCGTGACTGCCATTCCTCGACTCCTCTCTCCCGCCGCGGATCGTACACGCGGGCGGCCGCCCGCGGGCCGCCGCCTCAGCGTCCCGGCACCCGCACGCGCACGGCGTAGAGCGCGTCGCGAGCGGGCAGGAAGAGCGTGCGACGGTCCTGTCCGCCGAACACGACCTGCGTCGGACGCGACGGGACGCGGATCGTCTCGACGAGAGCGCCCGAGGGGTCGTAGACGAGGACGTCGCCGGCCGCGACGAAGACGCGCCCCTCGGCGTCGACCGCGACGCCCTCGCCGCCGCGCTCGGCGAACGGCCGGAGGTCCTCGAGGCTCCCGTCCTCGCCGACGCGCGCGGACCAGGTGGCGACCTCGGCCTCGCTCGTGAGGTACACCCGCTCCCCGGGCTTGGCCCGCTGCAGCCCGAACGAGCGCAGGAGGTCGCTGCTCTTGACGCCCCAGCTCACGACGCCGTCGACGAAGCCCTGCGTCGCCGGGAGGAACGTCGTGCCGTCGGGCGAGAGGTAGTGGTGAGGACGGGCGAGGGGCCGACCGTCCGCCTCGCGCTGGATGCGCCAGTCGCCGACGGGCAGGACGGCCGTCGCGCCCGGCCGCGCCGCGGCGGGCTGCGGGGCGAGGACGACGGGCTCGGCGCCCGGCGCGGCCTTCGGCAGGACGTAGACCGTTCCGCTGCCCGCGGACGAGACGACGAGCAGGTTGAAGGACGCGTCGAAGGCGAGGTTCACCGGGGACGCGGGCGCGTCGGCGACCGTCGTGAGACGCCGCTCCGCGGCCGACCACCGGTGGATGCGGTGCCAGCGGGCGTCGACGAAGTAGAGGTCGCCCAGAGGCGACACGGCGCCGCCCGAGGCGTTGTGAAAGCCCGAGGCGAGACGCTCGACGGACGCCCCGTCCTCCAGGACCTTCGATGCGGCGGCGACGGGCCGAGGGCGCGCCTTTCCGGACACGTCGAGCCACGCGAACTCGCGCTGGCGCAGCTCGACGCCCGAGCCGTCGTCGACGACGGCCGCGTCGAAGGACGCCTTGCTGTTGCTGTACATGTGGAAGCCGCGGAAGCGCACGTCGCTCGCGTTCGCGAGCTTCACTGCCCACGGGTACGGCTGGTCGCTGCTGATGACCCGGTAGGCGTGCAGGTTCGAGATCGTGATCCGGCTCGAGTCCCGGTTTTCGACCGGCAGGGCGAAGCCGCTCTCGCCCCGCTCCTCCTCGGTCTGCAGCGCGTGCAGCTCCCAGTTCGCCGCGCGGTGGATCTGCACCTCATGGCGCACGTGGTGCTCGCTCGACATTCCGTAGACGCGGCCGCTGGTGCTCGTGTCCGAGACGAGAAGGCCGGCCTGCGCGAAGGTGCTCGGCGTCCACAGGCCGACGAAGGCGCCGCCGCCCCCGTCGGTCACCCACAGGCTCGGATACTGGCTGTCCCAGCGCCGCGCGAGGTCCGGGTCGGCCGAGTGCGCGTTGTTGTACGGGTTCTCGCGCCTTGCGTCCCGGCCCGCGGTGCCGTGGCCGCCGAGGAAGCGCACGTCGTTCATCATCGAGCGCGCGCCGGCCATCCACTTCGCCGCGACCGCGCGCGGGTTCGCCCCGTTCGTGTAGAGGCCGATCCCGATCACGATCGTCTCCCCGCCCTGCGGCGCCTCGAGGAGCGCCTTCGGAGCGCCCACGCCCTGGAACGACGGCGTGCGGTCGGGAACGACGAGCTGCGTCGCGTCCGGGTGGAGGCCGACGAGGACGGAGTCGGGCCTCAGGAAGAGCGTGTCGGTCACGACGTAGTGGCCGGCGGGCAGGAACACGGCGCGGTGCCCCGCGATCGCCGCGCGGAGCGCCGCGGTGTCGTCCGTCACCCCGTCGCCCTTCGCGCCGAGGTCCCGGGCGTTCGCCCACGACGCGACCGGCGGGAGCGGCGGCAGGTCGGAGGCGACGGGCGGCGGGAGAGCCGCGACCGCCGCCGCGTCGAAGACCGTCTCCGTCTCGCCCGGGGCACCGAGGTCGGCGTACCGCAGCCCGTGCGAGAACGCCCTCACGACGTAGGACGTCCCCGGGGCCGCGAGCGTGCGGCCGCTCTCGCGGAGGAGCGCGAAGGTCGCGACGCCCCGGCACGCGGCATTCTCCACGTTGACCTGCGTGCGCGGGCTCCGCTCGAGGCTCACGACGAACGCCGGCCCGCTCACGTCCTCGAGCCGGGCGTCCTTCACGAACAGGTCGTCCGGCTGGTCGTCCTCGATCTCGACCGCCGTCGGCACGTGACGGAACCACGGGCGGATGAGGGTCAGCCCGGCGGCCCGCTCGCGAACGGCGGCCCGGCGCTGCCCTTCGAAGCGCGCGTCGAGCAGGGTGTACTGCCACCCGGGCGACGGCGTGCCGGTCCAGATCCCGTACTCGCCGCCGACGAACCGGACGTCCTCGGCGACGTTGCCGCCCTCGTGGATGCCGGCGAGCCCCGAGCCGATCCGGAACTCGACGTGCGACGTGAACGAGTGCTGGGCGTACCTCGCCCGCACGCCGGCCGCGCCCGGGTTGCCCTCGCCGATCTCCAGGTCGACGTTCGACAGCGCCGAGTAAAAGGTCCCCGGGTTCGCGTCCGGCGGCGGCATCGACGGGTCCGCCGGACGGCGGCCGGCGAAGAAGACGAGGTAGCGCGGACGGCCGGGATCCCCGTAGCCGGGAGTCCGGGGGCCGAGGACGAGCGTCGGCCGCCGCGGCCCGAACCCGACGATGCGAATGCCGGGCCAGACGTGGATCGTCCCGGTGAGCCGGTAGCGGCCCTCGGGCAGGAGAACGACGCCCTCCCCGGCCTGCTCCTGGACCGCGTCGATCGCCTTCTGAAGCGCCGCGGTGTCGTCCGCGACACCGTCGCCTCGGGCGCCGAACCGCTCGCGCGTGACCTCCAACGCCCGGGGATCGTCGGGCCGCGAGGAGTAGTAGGAAGCGCCAGTCGAAGGCGGTGCCGCCCGGCCGGGGCCGGCGGCCAGGCCCGAGGAGGGATCGGCGGCGAGAAGGCCCGTGGCGACGAGAGCGGCGCGGGCGAGGGCAGGAGCGAGAGACGGCGTGCGACCGGCTGGCGCCATTGGCGGCCTCCGGCCGCCGACTCTACCGCGACGGCGCCCGGGATGCCGGAGCGGAACCGCTCGCGGCCTCGCGGGCCGCGGCCGACTCGTAGGCCGCGAGCCGCGCCCGCAGCTCGCGGACGAGCCGCTCGTCTCCGGCCCGGCTCGCGACGTCGATGGCGCGGCGGGCCGCGGCGGCCGCGTCCGCGAGGCGGCCGGCCTGGCCGTCGAGGCGGCCGAGCATGTCGAGGAGCACCGGGTCCTGCCCGTTCGTGAGCTCGACGGCCGCCTCGGCGTGGGGGATCGCCTCGAGCGGGCGGTTCGCGAGAGACAGGGCGAGGCACAGGTTCGCGCGGGTGATGGGGTTCTTCGCGTCGAGCTCGACCGCCTGCTTCAGGTGCGGGATCGCCTCGGCGAGCCGGCCCTGTCGCGCGAGGACGCCGCCGAGCCCGGAGTGGGCCTCGGCGAAGTCCGCCTTCAGGGCGATCGCCCTCTCGAACTCCCCCACCGCGGCGTCGAGCTTCCCGCTCTGCACGAGGCCCGACGCGAGGTTGTTGTGAGCGTCCGGGTAGTCGGGGCTGAGCTCCGTGGCCCGGCGGTACTGGGCCACCGCCTCGGCCAGGTGCCCGGTCGCGGCGAGGGCGGAGCCGTAGCTGTTGTGCACGACCGCGTCGCCGGGGCTCTCGGCCAGGGCCTGCTTCAGCAGCGGGATCGCCGCGGCGTGGTCGCCCTTGTTCATCGCGTCGGAGGCCACGTCGATGAGCCGGTAGTACTCGGTGACCGTCGGCCGGATCTCGAACGGGCTGTCCGGCGCGATGTTCACGAACTCCGGGATGTTCACGGCCCGGTTCGACGCGGTGCTGTTCTCGATCAGGATGGCCGGCGTGTCGTTCCCCTGCTCGTCGACGTGGGTGAGGAACATCTGCGTGTAGGGCGAGCGGCTCTTCGACGAGAAGACGAGCCACCGGCCGTTCGGCGAGAAGCTGTGCCACGAGTTCATGAGCGGGGTGTTCGCGTTCATCCGCCGCGCCACTCCTCCCGCCGCCGGGACGATGTAGAGCTGGCCGTCGGGTCGCATGAGGAGGCCGTTCTGCGCCTGGACGAAGACGATCCACTTCCCGTCGGGCGAGATCTTCGGGAAGCTGTTGCTCATGCCGTTGCCGGAAGCGCCGGCGATCGGCTCGGCCTTTCCGCCCCGGCCGTCGTTCCACGGGATCCGGTAGAGGTCGTAGCGCACCTGCGTCTCGTTCGGGTCGTTCGACCGCTCGGCGAGCTTCGAGCCCTCGGGGTAGGCGTCGCGCGCCTCGGCCCGCGCGAAGACGAGGTAGCTCCCGTCCGGGCTCCACGTGACGTTCGTGTGGACGTACTTCGGGTCGTCGGCGCCGGGCAGCGGCTGCAGCTTCCCCGTCTCCTTGCTGTACCACGCGAGGATCCCGCGGGTCGGGAAGAACACCTGCAGGAAGCGGTAGTCCTTGAAGTTCGCGACGTAGTAGTTCTGCCGCAGGTCGAGAGGCGCCTGCCGGCGCTGGAAGTCCGTCTGCCCCTGGCCGGGGTCGTTGATCATCGTGACGACGTGGCGGCCGTCCGGCGAGACCTGCGACATGAAGCCGACCCGCAGCTTGCCCCCGAGCTTGCCGCGGAAGGTGCTCCACTCGACCACGTTCTCGGTCCGGATCTCGACCTTCGGCTGGACCGGGAAGGTGGCGTAGAGGCCCTTGTTGTTGTTCGGCCCGTCGAGGTCCATCCCCATCGTCCGGCCGTCGCGCGAGAAGGAGTGGCAGTTCGCGCAGGAGTGCATGCCGGTCAGCACGACGCGGCTCTGCGTGTCGGCCACGTTCCGCAGCCGCCAGGCGATGAGCGGCGTGAACTTCTTGTCGAGAGGCTTGATGACCCCCTGCTCGCCCTCGGAGGGCATGAGCGGGACGTCGCGGTAGAAGATCGGCGCGCCGACGGGGTCCGTCGAGGTCCGCAGGGTCAGCCGCCCGCGCGAGACCGCGCGCCCCATCGACGCGTCGGCGTAGCCCGTGATCGTCACGACGGCCGGCTGCCGCGTCGACCCCTTCCTGATCGCGTCCCACGTCCCCGCGTCGGGGCGCCAGCCGTGGGCGGCCGCCTGCTGCGGCGTGAGCGACGGCGGCCGGTTCGTCGGGCCCACCGTCCGCTCGTCGATCGGGCCGATCGCGAGCGGCTCCCCGCGGGAGACCGCGTGGAGAGACGGCGCCTGGCCCTCGCCGAAGGCGACGTCGATCGACCACGTCGTGGCCCGCGGGCTCGCGTCGCGCCACTCCAGGTTCGGCGGGGGGAACTCCGGCGGGAAGACGGAGCCGTCGAGCGGGTAGTCGACGATGATCGGCTTCGGGCGCAGCGAGACGAGGTAGGCGGCTCCCGCGCCGAGCGCGCACACCGCGACGACGGCCACGACGAGGCTCCTCTTCATCGACCGGAACTCCTGGGCAGCAATCGAACCTAGCACGGAAACGGGAGGCTCAGCGCGCGGGCGGCAGGTCCCGGCGGGCGAAGTAGTGGAGCCAGAGGCCGCTCGCGACCGGCAGGCTCCGCAGCTCGTAGTCGCGCAGGAAGCGCGGGTCCTCGACGACGTCGCGCTCCCGCGCGTAGATGGCCGGGACGTCGTGCGCGGGGAAGCGGCCGGGCGGGAGCGACGGGTTCGGATCGACGTACACGTTGCCGAGCAGCAGGAGCTCCGGCCGGCGCGAGAGCACGTAGGCGCCGTCGTGCTTCTCGTGGCCGGCCCAGCCGGCGCCCATCGCGGCCACCTTCGCGCGCGCGATCGTGCGGTCGGTGAGCCCGACCATGTCGAGGATCGGCAGGTCGGAGTAGTAGCCGAGGGCGCCGATCGGCACGGCGGCGAGCGTCGTCCCCGGCGGGTAGGCGCGGGCGAGGGCCCGACCGGCCGCCGTCCACGCCGGCACCTCGATGTTCCGCTGGTAGACGTAGTTCAGGAGCTGGGCGTCGCGGTTCGGGAAGAAGGAGAGCAGGGCGACGAGGCCCGCGACCGCGCCGCCGAGCGCGAGGCCGGCCCGCGGACCGAGCCGCTCGCCGGCGAGCTCGACGCCGAGAGCCGCGAGGACCGCGAGGAACGGGACCGCCGGCACGACGAAGCGGTACATGGGCAGGCCGTCGCCGCCTTCGAGGACGACGACCGCGAGGACCGCCGCGGGCGCCGCGAGGAGAGGCCAGAGGCGAAGGCGGGAGGCGGCCCAGGCGCCGGCCGCCACGAGCGGCAGCGCGCATCGGGCGAAGGCGTTCGCGCCGAAGCCGGCGAGGTACTCGAGCCCGCGGCGGACGTGGTTCGGCGTGAACGCCTCCTTCGCGTGGAAGGTGTTCGGGAGCAGGTCGCCGAAGTAGGCCCACCGCGCGGCGAAGTACGCCGCGCCGAGGATTCCGAACAGGGCGAGGCCGGGCCACAGGACGCGCAGGCGCGCCGCGCCCCCGCCCGGCGCCTGGGCGAGGGCGCACGCCGCGATGACGCCGTAGAGGGCGACGCCCTCCGGCCGGGTGAGGGCGAGGAGGAGCGCCATCGCGCTCGCGGCGAGGAAGCGCCCGCGCGTCGTCTCGGCTCCGACGAGGGGCAGCACGGCGGCGGCGAGAAGCGCCGCGAACAGGGTCGCCTCGAGCCCCGCCCCCGACCACGCGGCCACGTACGGGTTCACCGCCACGAGCGCCGCCGCCACGAGCGCGAGCGCCGGCCATCGCCGAAGGCCGCGCCGGGCCAGCATCCCGGCGAGGGCGACGGCGCCGGCCCCGCCGAGGAGACTCAGCGCCCGGCCCGCGCGGACGAGGTCGACGCCGGCGCGGTGGAGCGCCGCCAGGGTCACGACCTCGAGGAAGTTCGTGTAGCCCTCGACCCGTTCGCCCGGGTTGTAGACGAGGCCGCGGCCGGTGGCGAGGTTCCGCGCGTAGCGGTAGGAGATGAAGGCGTCGTCGGCGTGGTAGTCGAGCTTCAGGGCCCAGCCGCACCCGACGAGGATCGCCAGGGCGAGCCCGGCCGGGAGGAGGGCGCCGCGGGTCACCGGTGGATGATACGCGGCCGGCGCCCCACGGACCGCCATCCCCGGTGGTTCACCGGCACCGGCCAGGCCCTCAGGCCCCGAGCGGACCGTCGCTCGGGACCGCTCGAGCTATTTGGCCCGTTTCGGCGCCTCTCGAAGCCATCAACACCCCGTCGAGAGGTTCAACAGCCACGCAACCCATTGAAGAGCCTCGTTCGAGCCCTCCGCGGCGACCGTTGAACGAATGACCGTTGCGTCCCTCAACATCCGGCTCACTCCGCTGAGAAACCGAACGACTCGACCTTCCCGCGGGCGGTCAGCGACTTACGAGGGAACTGCGGCATCCGCACGAGTCCGGTCTGCGCCTTGCAGCAAGGCACGGCAGGAGGTGGACGAAAATGACCGTCCTGGCCGTCGTCGCGTTCTTCGCTTTCTTCATCAGCCTCGACTACGTGGTCTCGCGCCGTCGGCTCGCCCGAGAGGCCCGCGCGCACGCGATCGCGAACGTTCCCGCCCTCGAGCCCGCCTGGGTCGCCGGCTACCAGATGCCCGAGAGCCTCTTCTATCACCGCGGGCACACCTGGGCCCGCCCGCTCGACGCCGACACCGTGCTCGTCGGCCTCGACG
This sequence comes from Vicinamibacteria bacterium, assembly GCA_046331285.1. Lineage (GTDB taxonomy): Bacteria > Acidobacteriota > Vicinamibacteria > Fen-336 > Fen-336 > DATBSL01. Next base: position 10,691 of record JAXLRD010000048.1, on the reverse strand, counting down.
ACTTCGCCCGCAAGATGATCGGCGCCCCCGACAGCCTCCGCGTCCCGTCGCGCGGCGACTGGCTGCACCAGGGCGGCCGGGCCTTCGCCGTGAAGCTCGACGGCAAGGGCGCCGACCTCCTCTCGCCCGTCGAGGGCGAGGTGGTCGAGGTCAACCGCGACATCGTCGAGAAGCCGCAGCTCGCGGCCGACGACCCGTACGGCAAGGGCTGGGTGATGAAGGTCAAGGCCCCGAACCTCGCCGCGAACCTCCGGAACCTGCTCTCCGGACGCATCGCCCGCAAGTGGATGGAGGACAGCCGCGAGGCGCTCGAGCTGCGGCTCATGGCCTTCTCCGGCTCCGTGCTGCAGGACGGCGGCGAGCCCGCCGCGGACCTCGGCCGTCACCTTCCCCCCGGTGACTGGGACCGCCTCGTCAACGAGTTCTTCCTGACGTAGGCGTTTCCGTCCAGGCACCAGAGGAGACAAGGACCATGCTGGCTACGACCCCCAACCCGAAATCGCGAGCGCTGCTCTTCGACGTGACCCGGTGCGTCGGGTGCCACGAGTGCGCGAAGGCCTGCAAGGCCTCGCACGGCTTCCCCGGCACCGGCGAGGAGACGGAGATGGACGCCGTCACCTACACCGTCGTCGAGGACAAGGGCGACGACCGCTACCTCCGCCGCATGTGCATGCACTGCGCGACGCCGAGCTGCGCGAGCGCGTGCCCCGTCGGCGCGTTCACCAAGACCGAGCTGGGCCCCGTGGTCTACGACGCGTCGAAGTGCCTGGGCTGCCGGTACTGCATGACGGCCTGCCCGTGGAGCGTCCCCCGCTACGAGTGGTCGAGCAACAACCCCCGCGTGCGCAAGTGCGACGGGTGCTTCGAGCGGCAGAAGGAAGGCAAGATGAACGCGTGCGCCGAGGCCTGCCCGGCCGAGGCCACGGTCGCCGGCACCCGCGAGGATCTGCTGGCGGAAGCGAAGAAGCGGATCGCCGAGAACCCCGGCCAGTACCACCCGGTCGTCTACGGCGAGCACGAGGTCGGCGGGACGAACGTGTTCGTCCTCTCCCCCGTCCCGTTCGAGCAGCTCGGGATGAAGACGGGCCTCGGCGAGATCCCGCCCGCCCACCTCACCTGGGCCGCCCTGTCGAAGGTCCCCGCGGTCGTCGGCGTGGGCTGCGTCGGCCTCAGCGCCATCTACTGGATCACCCACCGCCGCGAGGAAGTCGCGGCCGCCGAGCGTCGCGAGAAGGAGAGCCGCTGATGCGCCCCGAAGAGAAGTGGAAGCCCGGCTTCTGGACGTACCTGTTCCTCCTGATCCTGGCCGCGGGCGGCGTCGTCACGGTCCTGCGGTACTGGAAGGGCCTCGGCGCGGTCACGAACCTCTCCGACCGCTACCCGTGGGGCCTGTGGGTCGGCTTCGACGTCCTGTGCGGCGTCGGCCTCGCCGCCGGCGGCTTCACGATCACGACCGCCGTCTACGTGTTCAACCTCAAGCGCTTCAAGCCCATCGTGCGGCCCACGATCGTGACCGCGTTCCTCGGCTACCTCCTCGTCGCGGTCGGCCTCATGTACGACCTCGGCCGGCCCTGGAACATCTGGCACCCGCTCGTGATGTGGAACCCGCACTCGCCGATGTTCGAGGTGTCGTGGTGCGTGATGTGCTACCTCACGGTCCTCGCCCTCGAGTTCTCCGGAATGGTGTTCGAGCGGCTCGGCTGGAGCCGCGCCGTCGCGATCCAGCACGCGGCGACGGTGCCCCTCGTGATCGCGGGCGCGATCATCTCCACTCTCCACCAGTCCTCGCTCGGCACCTTCTACCTGATCATGCCGGCGAAGCTCCACGCGATCTGGTACACGCCGTGGCTGCCGGTCATGTTCTACCTCTCGGCCATCTGCGGCGGCCTCGCGATGATGATCGTCGAGTCGCGGATCTCCTCGCGCGCCCTCGGCCGCGGCCTCGAGATGCCGCTCCTGCAGTCGATCGGCAAGGCGCTCTTCGTGGCCCTCGGCGTCTACGGCGCGGCGCGGATCGCCGACCTCGCGAGCCGCGGCGTCCTCGGCGCGGCCTTCTCGTCGAGCCGCGAGGCCTTCTTCTTCCAGCTCGAGCTGGCCATCGGGGTTATCCTTCCGATGGCGCTCCTGGCGACGCGGGCCGTCCGCCGGAACACCGGCCGGCTCTACTCGGCCGCGGTGCTGGTCGTGGCCGGCTTCATCATGGATCGACTGAACGTGAGCATCACCGGTCTCGAGGCCTCGCAGGGCGGGCGCTACTTCCCGACCGCCGCGGAGGGCATCATCAGCATCATGCTCGTCGCGATCGGCGTCGCGGCCTTCGCCCTCGCCGTGCGCTTCCTGCCCGTCATGCACCGGGTCGAGCAGCCCGAGCCGGCCGTCTCCGCCACCGAGGCGGCCCCGGCCCTGCTCGCCGCCGTCCCGGTCAGGAGCTGACCACGCCCCTCCGAACCGCCACCTCCGTCGCGAGGCGCCTCCGCCCCTGGAGGCGCCTCGCCGTGCGCATGGGCCTCGGGCTCGGGCTCGGGGCCGCGGCCATCCTCTGGGTCGCCGACCAGCTCAGCCTCGACGGCCAGCGCGCGCAGCTCGAGAGCCTCGTCGCCCTCTCCGCCGACCGCACCGCCGGCATCATCCACCGCGCGACGCACGACGGGATGCTCCGGAACGACGCCGACGGCGTCCGCCGGATCATCGAGAACATCGCGGCCCAGGAGGGCGTCGACTCCGTCCGGATCTACAACAAGGAGGGCCGCGTCCGCGTGTCCTCCCGCCGCGACGAGGGGGCCCTCGTCGACAAGCACTCCTTCGAGTGCATCGCCTGCCACGCCGGGCCGCAGCCGAAGGCCGGCCTCGAGCGGGCCGACCGCATCCGCCTGCTGGCCCTGCCCGAGGGCGGCCGCGTCCTCGGCGTCATCACCCCGATCTACAACGAGCCGAAGTGCACGGCCTGCCACGTGCACCCGGAGTCGCAGCGCGTCCTCGGCATCCTCGACGTGCGCCTCTCGATGGCGCAGGCCGACTCCGCCCTCCACGCCTCGGCCCGGCAGATGCAGTGGGGCCTCTTCGCGACCGGCCTCGCCGTCCTCCTGCTGAGCTTCGTGCTCCTCTGGGTCTTCGTGCTGCGCCCGGTGCGACGCCTGCGCGGGGCGATCGTGAAGGCCGGCGAGGGGGACCTGACGGCGCGCGTCCCCGTCCGGACGAAGGACGAGATGGGCGAGCTCGCGCGGTCCTGGAACGAGATGTCGGGCGACCTCCAGCGCGCCCGCGAGGACCTCGAGGGACTGAACCGCACGCTCGAGCAGCGCGTGGCCCAGAAGACGCGCCAGCTCGAGGACACGCATCACCAGATGGTGGTCGTCGAGAAGATGGCGTCGCTCGGCAAGCTCGCCGCGGTGGTCGCCCACGAGATCAACAACCCGCTCGCCGGGATCCGCACCTACGCGCGTCTCCTCCGCCGGCAGCTCCGGGAGTCGGGCGGCGCGCCCCCGCCGCCCGAGCAGGTGAAGGAGACCGACCGCATCCTCGAGATGGTCGACGGCGAGGCCGGCCGCTGCGGCGACATCGTGCGGAACCTGCTCGCGTTCAGCCGCCAGTCCGGGGCCCGCTTCGCCGAGGAGGACACCGGCGCGATCGTGGACCGCTGCCGGATGCTGGTGAAGCACCAGGCGGAGATGCTGAACGTCACGCTCGAGTCGACCGTCGACCCGGACCTGCCGAGGGTCGTCTGCGACGCGAGCCAGGTCCAGCAGATGATCCTCGCCCTCGCGATGAACGCGCTCGAGGCGACGCCGGCCGAGGGCCTCGTCCGCCTCGAGGCCCGGCGGGACGGCGACGGCGTGCGGCTCGTCGTGTCCGACACCGGGTCCGGCATCCCCGAGGAGCACCTCGACCGCATCTTCGAGCCGTTCTTCACGACCAAGGAGGCGGGCAAGGGCGTCGGCCTCGGCCTCGCGGTGGTGTACGGCATCGTCAACCGCCACCACGCGCGCATCGACGTCCAGTCCGGCCCCGGCCGCGGCACCACCTTCACGATCCGCGTGCCGCCGCGACAGCCCGACCCGGCCCCCGAGGGCGAGGCGACGGCGGCGGCCCCGGCAGGAGACAGCGCATGAGCACGAGCGGGGTCGCCCCCGGAACCCTCCGCATCCTCATCGTCGACGACGAGACGATCGTCCGCGACTCGCTCGGCGCGTGGTTCCGGCAGGACGGCCACAAGGTCGACGTGGCGGAGAGCGGCAAGGAGGCCCTCCGCCTCGTCGGGACGAACCGCTACGACATGGCCTTCCTCGACATCAAGATGCCGGGGATGGACGGGCTCGAGCTCCAGGCGCGCCTCAACGCCGCCGACGCGGAGCTCAGCGTCGTGCTCATGACCGCCTACGCCTCGGTCGAGACCGCGGTGAAGGCGATGAAGAACGGCGCCTACGACTACATCGTCAAGCCGTTCGACCCCGACGACCTCTCGATGCTCGTCAAGCGCGCGGCCGAGCACCGCTCGCTCCGCGCGGAGAACCAGCGGCTCAAGAAGAGCCTCGAGAGCGCCTCGGCCACCCCGCTCCTCCTCGGCTCCTCCCCCGCCATGCGCCACGTCGTCGAGCTCGTCGAGACGGTGGCCGCCTCCGACTCGACCGTGCTCGTCACCGGCGAGTCCGGCACCGGCAAGGAGGTCGTGGCCCGCGCGATCCACTCGGCGTCGTCGCGCCGCTACAACCCGATGGTCGTCGTGAACTGCGGCGCCCTCCCCGAGGGCATCCTCGAGAGCGAGCTCTTCGGCCACGAGGCGGGCGCCTTCACCGGCGCGCGGGCCCGGCACAAGGGCAAGTTCGAGTCGGCCGAGGGCGGAACCGTCTTCCTCGACGAGATCGGCGAGGTGAGCCCCAAGGTGCAGGTGGAGCTCCTGCGCGTGCTCGAGGAGAAGGTCGTGACCCGCCTCGGCGGCTCGTCCCCGGTGCCGGTCGACTTTCGCACGATCTCCGCGACGAACCGCGACCTGCAGGCCGCGGTGAAGGAGGGCCGCTTCCGCGAGGACCTCTACTGGCGGCTCAACGTCGTCCACGTCCACATCCCGCCGCTGCGGGAGCGGCCCGAGGACGTGCCGGTCCTCGCCCGGCAGTTCCTCGAGAAGTTCGCCCAGTCGATGAGCCGCCGGCCGATGACGTTCGCGCCCGACGCCCTCGACGCGCTCGCGTCGTACCCGTGGCCGGGCAACGTGCGCGAGCTGCAGAACGCGATCGAGCGCGCCGTCGTCGTCGGGCGGGGCGACGTGGTGAGCGCGGCCGACCTGCCGCTGCGCGTCACGCAGTCCCCGGCGGCGCCGGGCGCCGCGCCCGGCTCGCTCGCGGAGGCCGAGCGGGCCCACGTCCAGGCCGTCCTCGACGCGAGCGGCTGGAACATCACGCGCGCCGCCCGCACCCTCGACGTCGACCGCGTCACGCTCTACAACAAGATCAAGAAGTACGACCTGAAGAAGCCGGACCGCGGGGCCTGAGGGCGCCGTGGCGGGAGAGACCACCCTCCTCGCGGAGGCGGTCGACCTGCAGCCGGTGGGAAGCCTCCCGCCCGGCGCGATCGAGGCGCTCGCCGCGCGCCTGTCGCGCTTCGTCGAGCTCCCCGTCCACGTGCTCGCGCCGCTCGCCCACGAGGTGCGCCGGATCCCGGGCCGCGACCAGCTCGACGCCGGCGGCCTCCTCGAAGCGCTCGAGCGGGCCGGCGCGGGCCGCCCGCGCCTCCTCGTCGGCGTCGCGTGGGACGACATCGCCGTCCCGCTCTTCACCTTCGTGTTCGGCCTCGCCCGCCAGGGCGGCCACGCGTGCGTGGTGTCGTTCGCGCGGACGGACCCCGCCTTCTACGGCCTCCCGCCCGACGCGGACCTGCGCGACGGCCGCCTCGTGGCCGAGATCCTCCACGAGCTCGGCCACCTCGCGACCCTCGACCACTGCACGGACCGCGGCTGCGTCATGAGCTTCGCCGGCAACATCGAGCGCGCCGACACCCGCGGCTCGCGCTTCTGCGAAGCCTGCGCCGCGAAGCTGCCCGGGTGGATGCCCCGGCCCCGGATCGAGCCTCGACGCCCGTCAGACTGAGTCGAGGCCCGATCCGGAACGTTCCGTTGCTGTTTCCGTGGTCCGTTGCTGTTTCCGTGGTCCGTTGCTGTTTCCGTGGTCCGTTGCTGTTTCCGTGGTCCGTTGCTGTTTCTCGTGTTCCGTTTCCGTTTCCTCAAGTCCGTTAGTCGAACCACAAGGCCATGCCGGCAGATCGCCCCCCGATCGATCGCTGCGCCTGGTTCGCCCAGGACCTTCGACGCACGTCCTGTTCGCGCGATCGCGAGAGCGAGCGGGGCAGTCGAAGCGGGCGCGGCCAGCAACGGCCGGCCTGGTGCCTGCTGCCTGCGTTCCTGGAATGGGGGCTCCGCCCCTCGAGCACCCCGCCGGGGGACGGTCCGGCGGCCCACGGGCCCCGAGGGCCGCCGGCGTGGACCCGAGAGCGAGCGGCTAACCTTCCGGCGTCGGCTCCGTGCCCTTGAACAGGCTGTCCAGCCGCTGCGAGAGGGTCGCGACCTGGGCCTCGGCTTTCTCCTTCCGCTCGAGGAAGGCGCGCGCGAGCTCGTCCTTGCCGCGGCCGACGATGCCGGTCACGAGGGCGAGGCGGCGGACGACCGTGGCCGTGTCGCCCCCCGCGTCGACCACGGTCGGCCACAGTCGCGACTCGAGGGCCGAGAGCGCGTGCTGCACCTCGCGCAGGGCGAAGCCCTCGGACACGCGTTCGTCGACGATCGAGCGCACGTACTGCTCGAAGGACTGCGGCCCGCCCTGCCGCGCCGCCTCGACGAAGGCGGCGACGAGCCGGTCGCAGCGGTCGCGGAGCACCCGCGGGTGCGCGTCGCGGTAGTGCGGCACGTCCTGGGCGAGGAGGGCGGTCTCGACGGCGGCCCCGAGAGCGCCCGCGCGGTCGGCGAGAAGAGCGACGAGAGAGGCGTCCATGGTGTGCGTCTCCTTCCCGGGCTCCATTCTATCGCTTGGCTATACTGGCCTCGTGCGCGTGGTGGTGGCGATGTCGGGCGGCGTCGACTCGTCGGTGGCCGCGGCCCTCCTCGTCGAGGAAGGCCTCGACGTCGTCGGCGTGTCGATGCAGCTCCACGACCAGACCGGAGGCGAGGGCCCGTCGTTCGGCCGGTGCTGCGCGCTCGAGGACTTCCACGACGCGAAGCGCGTCGCCGCGCGCCTGGGGATCCCCCACTACGTCCTGAACCTCGAGCGCTCGTTCCACGACGGCGTCGTCTCCCCGTTCGTGCGCGACTACCTCGAGGGCCGGACGCCTCTGCCCTGCGCGCGGTGCAACACCGAGGTGAAGTTCGCGAGCCTCGTCGAGAGGACGCGGGCCCTCGGCGCGCGGCAGGTGGCGACCGGCCACTACGCGCGGAAGGACCGGGCCGCGGACGGGCGCTGGCGGCTGCGGAAGGGCGCCGATCCCGGGAAGGACCAGTCCTACTTCCTCTTCGGCCTGACCCAGGAGCAGCTCGAGGCGGCCCTCTTCCCGGTCGGCGGCCTCGCGAAGCCGCGCGTGCGCGAGCTCGCGCGCGAGCGCGGCCTGCCGGTCGCGGAGAAGGCGGAGAGCCAGGAGATCTGCTTCGTCCCCGACGGCGACTACGCGGCCTTCGTCGAGCGCGCCTCGCCGGGCGAGCGCGGGGGGCCGATCGTCGACGAGAGCGGGCGCGAGCTCGGCCGGCACGCGGGCGTCCACCGCTTCACGGTCGGGCAGCGCCGCGGCCTCGGCCTCGCCTCCCCGCGACCGCTCTACGTGCTCGCGGTGCGCCCGGAGTCGCGGACCGTCGTGGTCGGCGACGAGGGCGGCCTCCTGGCCGACCGCCTGGTCGCGCGCGACGTCAACTGGCTGTCGATCCCCGAGCCCGGCGGACCGATCCGCGCGCGGGCCCGGGTCCGCTACCGCCACGCCGAGGCCGCGGCGACGATCGCGCCCCTGGCGGGGGGACGGGCCGAAGTGGCCTTCGACGCCCCCCAGCGCGCGATCACGCCGGGCCAGGCGGTGGTCTTCTACGATGGCGACGTCTGCCTCGGCGGCGGCTGGATCGAGTGAACGCTAGCGGGCGCGAAGGCCCTCGAGCGCGGCGCGGGCCGCCTGCTGCTGGGCGGCCTTCTTGGAGAAGTCCTCGCCGGCGGTGACGGACCCGTCGTCGAGGCGGCACTCCACGCGGAAGCGCCGGCGGTGGCTCGGTCCCTCTTCCGCCACCACGCTGTAGCTCGGCAGCGGCCGGCCCCGCGCCTGGAGGAGCTCCTGGAGGGCACTCTTCGGGTCCTCGAGGGCCGGATCGCCGCCCTCGACCTGCGAGGCGAAGGTCGAGCGGACGAAGGCGCGCGCCGCCTCGAATCCGCCGTCGAGGTACACCGCCGCCACGACCGCCTCGAACGCGTTCGCCCAGAGGGCCGTCTTCTCGCGGCCGCCCGTCTTCTCCTCGCCGCGGCCGAGCCGGAGGAGGTCGGGGAGGCCGAGCCGCGCGGCGTGGCGCGCGAGGCTCGGCGTCGAGACGAGCTGGGCCCGGCGGCGGCTCTTGACGCCCTCGGCGCCGTCGGGGTCGCGCTGGTGCAGCGCGTCGGTGACGAGCATGCCGAGGACGGAGTCGCCGAGGAACTCGAGCGGCTCGTTGTCGGCGACCTCGGGGTCGAGGGTCTCGTTCGCGAGGCTCGCGTGGGTGAGGGCGCGGTCGAGGAGGCCCAGGTCCGCGAAGCTCCAGCCGATCCTCCGCGCGAGGTCGCGCAGCACCTCCGCGCGGTCGCCCGTCACGCGGGGGCTTCCTCGGGCACGACCTTCAGGACGACGAGGGTCATGTCGTCGTGCGGCGCCGCCTCGCCCACGAACTGCCGCACCTCGGCGAGGATGCGCTCCTTCATGGCCTCGCTGTCGAGGCCCTCGCTCTCCTCGAGGATCTTCCGGAGGCGGCCCTCGCCGAACAGCTCCGCCCCCGGGTTCATCGCCTCGGAGAGCCCGTCGGTGAAGAAGAGGAAGAAGTCGCCCGGATCGAGGGGCACCTCGTCCTCCTGCAGGATCTGGTCGAAGCGGTCGCCGGCGTCGAGGCCGAGGCCGAGGCCGGCCGGGGCGAGCACCCGCGTGCGCCGCGTGCGGGACTCGAGGTGGATGACCGGGTTGTGGCCGGCCCGCGCGAAGCGCATGCGTCGCGCCGCGGTGTCGACGACCGCGTAGGTCATCGTCACGAACGAGCGCGAGTCCATGTTGGCCGCGAGGATGCGGTTCGCCTCCGAGAGCAGGCGCGCCGGCGACTCGTGGATGCGCGACAGCGACAGCACGAGCCCCTTGAGCTCGGCCATGTAGAGCGCGGCCGAGGTCCCCTTGCCCGAGACGTCGGCCACGAGGACGCCCATCCGCGTCGGCCCGAGCGGCAGCACGTCGTAGTAGTCGCCCCCGACCTCGGCCGCCGGGAGGCACAGCGCGGCCACCCGCACCCCGCTCATCCGCACGAGGTCGTCGCCCGGCAGCAGGCTCATCTGGATCGTGCGCGCGATGCGCAGCTCCTCCTCGAGCCGCTCCTTCTCCGCCTCGGCGCGCATCAGCTGCTGGATGTCGCGCGACATCTCGTTGAACGACTCCGCGAGCTCGCCGAGCTGGTCGCGCGAGCGGATGGGGATGGCGTGGCCGAAGGCGCCGGCCCGCAGGCGGCTCGTCCCGATCGAGAGCTCGTGGACGCCGCGGGTGATCTGGCGCGCGAGGCCGAGGCCGAGGGCCAGGGCCACGGCGTACACCACGAGGAAGACCGCGGCGACCACGCCGAGCGCGTAGAGGAGGATGTCGGCGAGCGAGCCCCACTCGTCGACGCCCTTCGGCAGCTCGGGCGCGAGCCGCCGCACGAAGTCCAGGGGGTGGAAGCGGAAGACGAGAGGGACGAACGTCTCGCGGCTCGGCTCGCCCGTGTCCCAGTCCCGCTGCGCCGGGAGGGAGACGAAGTGCAGCCCGGATCCCTGGTCGACCGCCACCTTCCCGCCCGAGTCCTCGAACTCGACGGCGCTCTTCCGTTCGCCGACCGTCGCGCGCAGCCCCGGCTCGCGCCCGTTCCCCCGCGTCTTCGACTCCATCCGCATCTCGTCCGGCCGCAGGACGTGGATCCCCGACCGCGCCTCGAGCGCCGCGAAGAGCCGCTCGTCGGCGGGGACGTCGAGGACGAGCGCGGCGTCGCCGCGCCCCACCGCGACGCGCAGGAGGGCCGCGCCGGGGCCGCGCACGGCCCCGGGATCCACGCGGACGAGACTCGCGTAGGTCCCGCCCGTCCACCACTTCGGCAGCGCGCGCGGCGCCTTGCCGCGCGACGCGGCGACGCGGCCGCCCCGGACGAGCGTCCAGGCCGCGTCGGGGTGGAGGGCGCGCACCGGAGAGAGCCGCTCCTCGACGGCGGCGCCCGCCGCCGCGTCGCCCTCGGGCAGGCCCGCCAGCGAGGACTCGGCGGTCGCGCGGCACGCGTCCGTGATCCGCTCGACCTCGGTCGTGACGAGGCGCGACGACGAGACGACGAGCAGCAGCACCCCGGCGGAGGCGAAGAAGACGGCGGCCAGCACGAGCGGGACGAGCGCCACGAACAGGTACGAAAGGATGAGCTTCGTGCGGATGCGCCAGAGGAGGCGGTCGGACAGCCACCCGAGGCCGCGCAGGAGGAGCCAGCCGACGGCCAG
>JAXLRD010000047.1:0-63315 GCA_046331285.1 Vicinamibacteria bacterium | reverse complement strand
GCGGACGTAGCCGAGGTTCGCCCAGGCGCGCGCGTCCGGGGCGAGGCGGATCGCCTGCTCGTAGGGAAGGACGGCCCCCGCGAGGTCGCCCGCGAGCTGGAGGGAGGTCCCGAGCATCTGGTGCGCCCACGCGGCGTCGGGCTGGATCTCGGTCCCGCGCCGGTACGCGGCGGCGGCCTCGGCCCAGCGGCCGGCCGAGAAGTAGGCCCAGCCGAGGGCCATCTGGTTCTTCACGTAGTCGGGCCGCAGCGACACCGCGGCGCGGGCCTGCTCGAGCGCGGCCTCCTTCTGGCCGGCGTCGACGAGGACCTCCGAGTAGAGCCGCAGCGTCGCGTCGGAGCCGGGCTTCGTGGCGAGGGCCTGCTTCAGCTCGTCGACGGCCTCGGCCAGCCGGCCGCGGCTCGCGAGGGTCTGGGCGAGCGTGCGGCGCACCTCGACGTCGCGCGGCTCGAGCCGCAGCGCCTCCTGGGCCGCGTCGCGCGCGCGGTCGGCCCACGCGCTCTCGCCGGTCTCCTCGTAGCGGGCGAGGCAGGCCCGGGCCATCGCGGCGTGGGCGCGGGCGAAGCGCCGGTCCTCCGCGACGGCGTGCTCGAGGCGAACGACGGCGGCCGCCACGTTGCCGGTGCGGTCCGGCCGGTCGAGGAGGGCGAGCGCGGCCGTGTAGTCCTCCCACGCGCTGGGGCTCGCGGTGGCGCGGGCCTCGACGCGGCCGCGCGACTCCTCGGAGAGGCGCAGCCGCGCCGCGCGGGCCACCGCCTCGGCCACGCGGGACTGCAGCTCGAACAGCTGCGGGAAGGCGCCGTCGAACGTCTCGCCCCATTCGACCGCGCGCGACGAGGTCCGCACGAGGCTGAGGCTCACGCGCAGGCGGTTCTCCGAGCGCTGGAGGACCCCGTCGACGAGGTAGCTCGCCTGCAGGTCGCGCGCCACCGCCGCGAGGTCGCCCTTCCGCTCGCCGAAGCCGATCGTCGTCGTGCGCGGCAGCACCTCGATGCCGTCCACCTGCGCGAGCGCGTCGACGACGACCTGCGCGATGCCGGCTGCCGCCGCGCCGCTCGTCGCGTCGCCGGTGAGGTCGGTGAGCGGCAGGACCGCGACGACGAGCGGACGGCCGGGGTCGGGCTCCGCGGCGCCGGCCCGCAGCCACAGCGCCCGCGCGCCCCAGAGGAGCGCGAGGAAGAGGGCGCCGGCCGCCGCCGCTCGCGCCGCGCGGCCGGACACGATCGCGCGGCCGACCGCGAGGGCCGAGAGCGGCTGGCTCGACGAGAGCCGCTCGCGCACGTCGCGCAGCTCGCGGGCGAGGTCCTCCGTCGCGGCGTAGCGGTCGGCCGGCTCCTTGGCGAGGCAACGGCCCTCGACGATCCACTGCAGCGCGGACGGGACCTGCGGGTTGAGCTCGGCGACGGGGGTCGGGGCGTCCTCGATGATCGCGGCGAGGGTCTGGGCCGTCGTGTCGCGGAGAAAGGCCTGCTTGCCGGTGGCGAGCTCGTACAGGATCGCGCCGAGCGTGAACTGGTCGCCGCGGTGGTCGACCGTCCGCCCGCGCGCCTGCTCGGGCGACATGTAGCCGACCGTGCCGAGGACGACGCCCGCGATCGTCTCCGGCGGCGGAGAGTCCGGCCACGTCGGCGCGCCCGAGTCGAACCACTGCGGCCTCTCGCCGGAGCCGTCCGAGAGGAGCTTCGCGAGGCCGAAGTCGAGGATCTTGACGTAGCCGTCGTCCGTCACCATCACATTCTCGGGCTTGAGGTCGCGGTGGACGATGCCGGCGGCGTGGGCCTTGGCGAGGCCGCTCGCGACCTGCTCGCCGATCTCGAGGACGCGGCGCGGCGGCAGCGGGCGCCCGTCGAGGACCAGATCCCGCAGGGTGCGGCCCGCGACGAGCTCCATGACGATGTACGGCAGGCCCTCCACCTGCCCGATGTCGTGGATCGTGACGATGTTCGGGTGGTTGAGGGAGGACGCGGCGCGCGCTTCCTGGGCGAAGCGGCCGAGGCGCAGCGCGTCGGAGGCGAAGCGCTCGGGCAGGAACTTCACCGCGACGTCGCGGTGCAGCTCCTGGTCGCGGGCGCGCCACACCTCGCCCATGCCGCCCGCGCCGATGCGGTCGACCAGCTCGTACCGGCCGAACCTCGTCCCGGACATGGGGGGCATGGCGTTCTCTCGGCGCGAGGGGGGACGGCCGGACGAGCCTACGCCGGCGCGCGGCGGAGGGTCAAGGCCGGCGGAGCGCGCCGCTAGGCGTAGAGCGCTTCGATCGTCTCCCGGTGCCGCTCGTGGATGATCCGGCGCTTGAGCTTCAGCGTGGGCGTGAGCTCACCGCCGTCGACGCTCAGCTCGCGCGGGAGCAGAGCCACCTTCTTGATCGACTCGTAGCGCGCGAGGTCGCGGTTGACGATCGCGACCTGGGCGTCGATCCACGCCCGGAACCGCGGGCACGACGCCGCCTCGTCGGTGGTGCGGGCGGGGCTGCCGGCCTTCGCCGCCACCTCGCCGACCCGGGCGGGGTCGAGCGTCAGGAGGGCCACCACGTACGGGCGCCGATCGCCGATCGCCACCGCCTGCGAGATCCCGGCGATCTGCTTCAGCTTGCCCTCGAGGTGCTGCGGCGCGATGTTCTTGCCGCCCGCGGTGATGATGAGCTCCTTCTTGCGGTCGGTGATCCGCAGGAAGCCGCGGCCGTCGAGCTCGCCCACGTCGCCCGAGTGGAGGTAGCCGTCCTCGTCGAGCGCCTCGCGCGTCGCCGCGTCGTTCCTGTAATAGCCGCGGAAGACGTGGGGGCCGCGCATGAGGATCTCGCCGTCGTCGGCGATGCGCAGCTCGGTGCCGGGGATCGCGCGGCCGGCCCGCCCGAGCGAGTACGCCGAGGGCAGCGACATCGTGGCCGGCCCCGTGCACTCGCTCATGCCGTAGACCTCCATGATCGGCATGCCGAGGCTCTGGAAGAAGTCGAGCGTCTCCTTCGCGATCGGCGCGGCCGACACGACGAGCATGCGCGCCTCGTCGAGCCCGAGCCTCGCCCGCACCTTCGCGAAGACGAGCCGGTCGGCGAGGCCGCTCGACCACGGCGCGGCGCGGCCCGCCTGGCGGGCGCGGCCGGCCTCGAGGCCCACGCCGCGCGCCCACGCCACGATCCTCCGCCGCATCGGCGGCGCCCCCGCCCCCGCGGCCTGGATGCCGGCCTGGATCTTCTCCCAGACGCGCGGCACGCCGAGGAAGAGGTGGGGCCGCACCTCGCGCAGGTTCTCCGGCATCTTCTCGAGGCTCTCGGCGAAGTGCACGCAGGCGCCGGTGGTGAGCGACAGGAGGAACGACACGACCTGCTCGGCGATGTGCGACAGCGGAAGGTAGCTGATCAGCCGGTCGTCGGCGCGGACCGGGAGGAGCTCCTTCGCCTTCTCCGAGATGAAGGCGAGGTTGCCGTGGGTGAGCATGACGCCCTTCGGCGTGCCGGTGGTGCCCGAGGTGTAGATGAGGGTGGCGGTGTCGGCGGGGCGGGCCGCCGCGACGCGGGCGTCGACCTGGGCCGCCGCGCCCTCGCAGGCCGCGCCGCGGGCGAGGAAGTCGTCCCAGCCGAGAACGGAGTCGTCCCGCGTCGCCCCGTCCATGAGGACGACCGTCCGCAGCACGTCCGGGCGGCCGCCGGCGGCCTCGAGGCGCGCGAGGGCCTCGGCGTTGTCGACGAAGGCGACCGCCGCCTCGGCGTGCTCGACGATGAAGCGGCACTGCTCCGGCGTGCTGTTCGTGTAGATCCCGGCCGGGCAGGCGCCGACGCTCATCGACGCGAGGTGGGCGACGTACCACTCGGGGCGATTGCCGGCGAGGATCACGACGCCGCGGCCGCGCTCGACCCCGGCCGCCACGAGGCCGGCCGCCGCCTGACGCACTGCGTCACGGTACTCGCTCCAGGTGGAGCGCTGCCAGGCCCCCCCGCGCTTGCGGGCGAGGGCCGCCCGCTCGCCGTGGGCGCGCGCCGTCTCTTCGAAGACCTGAAGGATCGTCTCGGGCATCGGGGCCCCCGGGTTGGTCGTGGGAACGGCCGAACACTAGGAGGGTCGGCCGGGGGTGTCAAGCCGGAGGGGCGCCGAGGATCCAGCCCTCGAGGGGCGCGGCCGCCCGCATCGGCGCGGGCGCCCGGCGCAGGTCGAGAAGGGACTCGAGGTCCGCGCGCGCGGCCCACTCGCACACCGCCCGCGCGTCGGCGTCGTCCGACTGCGGCACGCGGCGCGGCCGGCAGTAGCTCGGGTAGATCTCCGCGCCGACGTGGCTCCGTCCGTCGTCGGCGAGCGCGTCCATGGGCCACGCGACGACCGGGACGCGCGCCCGGGCCGCGTCCTCGAGCAGCCGGTGCAGCTCGACGAGGCCGACGAGGGTCTGTCCCGCGACGGCGCCGGTTCCGCCGAGCCGGGTCGCGGGCTTCGCCCCCGGCATCGCGCGCTCGGCCCGGCGGACGCTCTCGCCGTCCCACCGATCCTCGTTCGGGACGCCGTAGCGCGCGGCGAGCCCCCGGACGCGGCAGTGGAAGGCGGGCGCGCCGGCCCAGGCGTTGAGGGCGGCCGGGAAGACGTGGGCCGGCCCGAGCGGCGGCCGGGTCCCCTCGCCCTCGACGAGGGAGCGGAGGGCCTCGCGCCACGGCCGGCCGGCGAGGCCGCAGAGCCGCCACAAGTCGAGCGGCCAGGACCACTGGTGGTCGATGCCGAAGAGGACGCGCCTTCCGTCTCTCGTCGCCTCGCGGAGGAGAGAGAGGAGCCGCTCGCGGAGGAGCGAGCGCGTGAAGGGGCCCGCGACCTTGCGCGCGCGACGGCCCCGGTCCTTCCGCCACAGCGCGATCGCCCGCCGCTGCGCGCTCTCGGCCGCGGCCCCGCTGTAGTCGGCGAAGAGGAACGTGTCGAACTCGCCGGGACGGCGCCGCCGCACGCGCGGAGGATATACTGCCGTCGCCCCACCCCCGGGAGGATGCCGATGCTCCGCGCGCCCGCCGCTCTCGCGGCCACCCTCTTCGCCGCGGCCGCCGCCCGGGCCGGGAGCCTCCGGCCGACCTCGTGCTGCGCGGCGGCGTCGTCCACACCGTCGACGCGCGGCGGCCCCGGGCAGCCGCCGTGGCCGTGCGCGGCGACCGCGTGGTGGCGGTCGGCGGCGACGCCGACGTCGCCCTGCTCGTCGGCCCCCGCACGCGCGTCGTCGAGCTGGCCGGGCGCACCGTCGTCCCGGGGTTCGACGACGCCCACGCCCACCTCCTCGGCATCGGCGCGCAGCGGCTCGACGTCGAGCTCACCGGCGCGCGCACGTTCGACGAGGTCGTGGCGCGGGTCGCGGCCGCGGTGAAGGAGCGACGGCCGGGCGAATGGGTGCGCGGACGCGGCTGGCACGAGGGCAAGTGGACGGCGCCGGCGAGGGGCGCCGTCCGCGGCTTTCCCACCCACGCCGCCCTCACCGCGGTCTCGCCCGACAGCCCGGTCGTCCTCGAGCGGGCGGACGGCCACGCCGTCCTCGCGAACGCGAGAGCCATGGCGCTGCGCGGCGTGACGCGGGAGACGAAGCCGCCCGCGGGCGGCGAGGTGATCCGCGACGGCGACGGCGCGCCCACCGGCGTCTTCGTCGACAACGCGCGCTCGCTCGTCGAGCCGCCGGAGAGGACGCCGGAAGAAAAGGCGCGCGCGCTCGAGCTCGCCATGGACGAGTGCCTCTCCAAGGGCGTGACGAGCCTGACCGACGCCGGCGCGTCCCTCGAGACGATCGCGCTCTACCGCCGCGTCGACGCGCGGGGCGGCCTCCGCGTCCGCCTGAACGTGATGGCCGGCGGCCTCGGCGTGATGAAGGCGCTCGGCGCGCCGACGGTGCCCCCGCCGGGAGGGATGCTCACGGTGCGGACGGTCAAGGTCTACGCCGACGGCGCCATCGGCTCACGCGGGGCGGCGCTCCTCGCGCCGTACGACGACGATCCGGGCAACCGCGGCCTCCTCGTGACTCCGCCCGACGAGATCCTCGCCGCCGCGCGGTGGGCTCTCGCCCACGGATTCCAGGCCGGCACCCACGCGATCGGCGACCGCGCGAACCGGGTCGTGCTCGACGCGTACGAGACCGCCTTCCGCGAGCGCCCGGACCTGAAGGACCCGCGCTTCCGCGTGGAGCACGCCCAGGTGCTCGACCCGGCCGACATCCCGCGCTTCGGGCGGCTCGGCGTCCTCGCGTCCATGCAGGGAATCCACTGCCCGTCGGACCGACCCTGGGTGCCGGCGCGACTCGGGGAGGCGCGGCTCGGCGGCGCCTACGCGTGGCGGAAGCTCCTCGCGGCCGGCGCGCGCATCCTGAACGGCACCGACGCGCCGGTCGAGGACGTCTCGCCCCTCCGCAACTTCCACGCGACGGTGACGCGGCAGGACGAGCACGGGAACCCGCCGGGCGGGTTCGACCCCGACCAGAGGCTGACCCGCGAGGAGGCGCTGCGGACGATGACCCTCGACGCGGCGTACGGCAGCTTCGAGGAGACGGTGCGCGGCTCGATCGAGCCGGGGAAGCTCGCCGACCTCGTCGTGCTCTCGCAGGACATTCTCGCCGTCCCCGACGCGAAGCTGCTCGAGACCGAGGTCGACCTCTCGATCGTGGGCGGGCGCGTCCTCCACGAGCGCGGGCGCTAGCGCCAACCTCCGGGCCCCCGTCCGTGTAGTCCTGCGCTCGCGCGCGCGCGGGAAGGGTCGGCCCTACGGTCGGCTGACGAGGTTCGCGAGGAGTCGATAGCCGCCGGGCACGCCGGCCGGCACCTCGCGGAAGAGGACGAGCCCGACGTAGGTCCAGGTCCCTTTCCCCACCGCCGCGTCCACGAGCAGCCCCTTCTTCTCCCCCGGGTTGTTCGGGAACGGGTCCGTCGCGGCGAGGAGCTCGACGTAGCGCGGGTCGCGCGCCGAGAGGAGCTGGATGCCGCGCTCCTGCACCCAGCCCGACCAGTCGGCCTCTCCGATGCGGTTCGGCGTCGTGAGGAGCGGGTGCGCCGGGGCGAGGACGCGCAGCGGCGCCGTCTCGTCGGTGATGCGCTCGGAGGTCACGACGGCCGGGTACGGCACGAAGGGGCTCGTGTCGGCTCCCGGCGTCCCCGGCCCGCCGCCCGGGGCGACGCGGTTGAACGCGTCGCGGTTGTACTGGACGACGAGGTGGCCGCCCCCCTCGACCCAGCGCATCAGGCGGCCGTGCGCCGCGCGGAGATCCTCGCGGAACTCGTACGCGCGGATGCCGGTGACGATCGTGGAGAAGCGCGAGAGGTCGGAGAAGGCGAGGTCCTCGGCCGACAGGAGCGTGACGCGGGCGCCGAGCTGGCGCAGGGCGTCCGCGATCGCGTCGCCCGAGCCGGCGACGTAGCCGACCGACACTCCCGGGCGCACGGCGACGCGCAGGGCGAGGAGCGTCGACTCCGCCGGCCGCAGCAGCGGCCGACGCTCGACGTGCGGGTACTCGACGACCTGGACGGCCTCGGCGAAGTCGCGGCCGTCGGCCGTCGCCACTGCGCGCACGGCCGCCGCGCCGGGCGCGAGCCGGGCGGGAGGCGTGAGGGTGAAGCGGGCCCCGGCCTCCGCGCCCTCGTAGGCGAAGCGCAGCGGCGCGCTCGCGGGAGCGACGGTCCATCCCGCGGGAGGCGCGAGGCGGACGCGTCCCTCGCCGGCGCCGGGGGCGAAGCGGCGCACGAAGACGCGCATCTCGACCGGGCGCGGGGCGGCGAGCGAGACGGGCACGACCTCGGGAGAGAGGCGCACCGAGAGGGCCGGGACCACCTGCACGGGGTGGCGCTTCTCGCCGCCGGAACCCGGTCCCTCGTAGCGCCACGCGACGGGCGTGCGCAGCGTCGTCTCGGTCCCCGCGACGCGGGCGCGCACGCGGGCGACGAGGGCGGGCGGGCTCCACGGAAGCGTCTCGTCGCCGGGGACGAGAAGCTCGTGGCGATCGCGGTCGGCCATGCGGCGCCAGTAGGGCTGCGTCGGCCGGACGTCGGCCGCGGCCGTCACCACGAAGCGCGCGGGAAGGGCCGTCGCGCCGGGCTTCCCCGGCGCCGGCGCGACGGTCCACCCCGCCGGCGCCTCCACCGCGACGTCGCCGACCTCGGCTCCGGCCGCGCCCGCGAGGGACACCGAGACGCCGAAGGACTGCCCCGGCGTCACGAGGCCGTCCTCCGCCCGCGCCTCGAGGACGAGTCCCCGGGCGCGGACGAGAGCCTCCTCGGCCGCGCGCTCCTGGTCGCGCAGCCGCTCGGCGATCTCGGCGCGCGGAGCGGCGTCGGCCACGAGCGTGTCGAGCCGGGCCGCCACCGCCCGCACCGCGTCGAGCGCGGCGGCGATCGGCGCCGCCGCGCCTCGGGCGCGGCCACGTCGAAGGCACCTCGGGCCGCGTCGAGCTTCGCCTGCAGCTCGCGGAGCGCGTCCGCGAGCCCGGGCGCGCCGGGCGCGAAGCGGGCGAGCCCGGCCACGGAGCCGTCGATCCCGTCGAGGACGTCGGCCTCGACGGCGCCCGCGGGGAGGGGCGGCTCCGCGTCGAGGATCGTGTACTCGCCGTCCGCCGGGGAGGCGTCGGGCACGAGCTGGCGGGCGCCCTGGCAGCGCTGGAGAGACCGCGCCCGCCCGCCGAGCTGCTCCCAGGTCTGGCCGAGGAGCGGGTCGTAGACGCCGGTCTCCACGCGCACGGGTGTCACGCCTCGCGCCTCTCCCTGCCCGCCGATGCCGCCGACGTAGATCTTCCGCGCCTGCCACGGGCGCAAGCCCCGGGCGAGCTGCTCGGGAAAGCGCGCGGGGTCCGCCGCCGCGCGGAACGCGTCGCGCGCGAGCTGCCCGACCGCGAAGTGGTGCTGGCCGCCGCCCGCGCCCTCGACCGGCAGGGTCAGGACGACGTCGGGCCGGAAGGCGCGCACGACGCGCACCACGTCGCCGAGGGAGTCCTCGCGCCCCCACTTCGCGAAGGTCTCCTCGACGCTGAAGGAGAAGCCGAACTCGTAGGCGCGGCCGAAGTACTGCTCGACCCCGTCGTAGCGGTGCATCGCGTCGAGCTCGGCGGTGCGCAGGACGCCGAGGGCGGTGAACAGCTCCGGGCCGATCGCGTTCTGCCCGCCCTCGCCGCGGGTCTCGGTGAGGAGGGCGGTGCGGACGCCGAGGCCGCGGGCGAGGCGGACGAGGACGCCGTTGTGCTCGTCGTCGGGGTGCGCGGTCACGTAGAGGACGCGCGCGGCGACGCCGAGCCGGCGCAGCGCGAGCCCGGTGCCGACGGCCCCGCGGTCGAGGTCGAGCGGAGCGTGGGGCGCCGGCTGCGGGCGCGCGGGGGGAAGCAGCGCCAGGAGGAGGACACACGCCAGGGGGGCGAGTCGCGCGGGGCGGAGCATGGCTCTGATTCTATGCCCCGGGAAACGGCCTCCCGCGCGGCCGGCCGGCCCCGATAATGGAGGGATGCCCACCCCCGCGACGTTCCGACGCCATCCCGACGAGGAGCTCCCGGCGGCCGTGCGCGCCCTCGCCGCGCAGGTCGACGACGACGGGGGCCACGTGCTCGCCGCCTACCGCGAGCCGGTCGGCGGCCACTGGCAGCTGTTCGCTCTCCTGCCGATCGACGCGGTCGCGCCGACGCCCTACCAGCGCGACCTCTCCCCCACGCACGCGAAGCGGCTGACCGAGGTCGTGAAGAAGGTCGGCCGGTTCGTCGACCCGATCGTCGTCGTGTCGCCGCGGAAGGGCGTCTACTGGACGCCGAACGGCCACCACCGCCGCACCGCGCTCGAGAAGCTCAAGGCGAAGCTCGTCCCGGCCATCCTCGTGCCGGAGCCCGAGGTCGCCTACCAGATCCTCGCCCTCAACACCGAGAAGGCCCACAACCTGAAGGAGAAGTCGCTCGAGGTGGTGCGCATGTACCGCGCGCTCGCCGAGGAGGCGCCGAAGACGACGGAGGAGGACTGGGCGTTCCAGTTCGAGGCGGCCCACTACGCGACGCTCGGCCTCGTCTACGAGGAGAACCGGCGCTTCGCGGGCGGCGCCTTCGCGCCGATCCTGCGGCGGGTCGACAAGTTCGTGAAGGGGAAGCTTCCCGCGGCCTTCGAGGAGCGGCAGGAGCGCGCGGCGAAGGTGCGGGCCGCCGACGAGGCGCTCGGCGCGGCGGTGGCCGCGCTCAAGAAGCGCGGCATCCGCCACCCCTACGTGAAGAACTACGTGCTGGCGCGGACGAGTCCGCTCACCCGCGCCCGCAAGACGGTCCCCTCGTTCGACCAGGCGTTCGCGAAGCTCGTGGCCGCGATCGAGGGCTTCGACGTGTCGAAGGTGCGCTACGAGGACGTGCAGCGCGCCTCGACCTTCGCCGCGCCGGCGGGAGAGTGACCGCCCGCCGCTAGCGCTTGAGGTGGAGGACGAGCTTGAGGGTGAGGCTCACCCGCGTCGTTCCCGGCGAGACCTCGAGCTCGATCGGGACCTCGACCTCGGCCTCGGTCGCGCCGTCGCTCTCGGCCGGCAGCATCGGCTCGGGGGCGGTGGTCATCCCGTCGCCCGGCGTCATCGTCATGCCGTCGTCGGGCGTCAGCGAGAGCCGGCCGACGGTGACGTTCTCGTCCGGGATCTCCTCGAGGTCGATCTCCTCGTCGGCCACGTCGGGGATGCCCGGGGCCGCGATCCGCCGCCGCAGTTCCTCGGCCTCGTCCATGCTCGTCCGCAGCGTCGACTCCGCCGGCGAGAGCGGCAGCCGGCCGGAGGGCGGCGCCGTCGGGATGCGGCCGCTCGGCGCGGGAGAACGCCGCGCCTCGGACGGCAGCTCGAGCGGGGGCAGGCCCGCCGTCGACGGCCGCGTCACCTGCTGAGGCGGCGCCGGCGGCCGCGGCGGCGCCGCCGGGGGCGCGGCCATGGCGGGCGGCGGCGTCGGAGCCGGCTTCGGCGGCGGCGCGACGGGCGGGACCGGTGCCGTGCGCGGGCCCGGCGGCGCGGTCACCGTCGAGGTCAGCCTCGGCATGGGCCCGGGCGTCATCGGGCCGGGGGCGTCGAGGTTCGCGAGGAGATCCTCGCCGGCGAGCTCCGGCGGCAGCGGCGGCCGCGCGGCGGGGGGCGCGGGGGGCGCGGGGGCGGGCGGAGCCGCCGGCGGCGGCGCCGCCGCGCGCGGCGGCCCCGGCGCGCGGCCGGGCGGCGACGACGCCGTCCCGCCTTCGCCGTACTTCGCCGAGAGCGACTTGAAGACGAGCTTGGTGACCGCCTTGAGCGTGTCCTCGACGCCCATCCCCCGCACCGCGACGGCCTCGTAGAAGGGCACGTTGTGCGGGTTCATCCGCTCGTTGAGGATCTCGATCGGCAGGGCGTTCGGCAGATCGCGCTTGTTGTACTGCAGCACGAGCGGGATCTCGTCGGGGTCGATCTCGTTCGCCTCGAGGTTCTGCCGCATGTTCTCGAAGCTCTCGAGGTTGGCGTCGAGCATCGCCTCCTGCGAGTCGCACACGAAGACGACCGCGTCGGCCCCCTTCAGCACCATCCGCCGGGTCGCGTTGTAGAACACCTGCCCGGGCACGGTGTAGAGCTGGATCCGGGTGCGCATCCCGCGCACGCTGCCGATCTCGATCGGCAGGAAGTCGAAGAAGAGCGTGCGGTCCGTCTCGGTGGCGAGCGAGAGCATCTTGCCCTTGTTCTTGATGGGCAGCTTCTCGTGGACCCACTGCAGGTTGGTCGTCTTCCCGCAGAGGCCGGGCCCGTAGTAGACGACCTTGGCCGTCAGCTCCTTCGTCGAGTAGTTGAAGAGGACCATGGGCTTGCGGGCATTCTACGCCCGTCTCGCGGCCGGGCGCGAACGGGCCCGGGGGCGGCTGCTAGAATCCCCGCATGCTCCTGAACGCACTCGTCTTCCTCGTGGCGCAGGCCGCGGCGCCGGCCGCCCCCGCCCCCGCTCCGGCGCCGCCTCCCAAGGGGTCCTTCGTGACGCTCGAGGTGACGCAGAACCGCACGCCGCTCGGCACGATCACGATCGCCCTCGATCCCGACAAGGCGCCGGTGAGCGTCCGGAACTTCCTGGATTACGTGAAGGCGGGCCACTACGACGGCACGGTGTTCCACCGGGTCATGCCCGGCTTCATGATCCAGGGCGGCGGCTACACCCCCGAGCTCGAGGAGAAGCCCACGCGGGAGTCGATCGTCAACGAGGCGAAGAACGGGCTGCGCAACTCGCGGGGCTCCGTGGCGATGGCGCGCCTCACCGACCCGAACAGCGCCTCGTCGCAGTTCTTCATCAACCTGCGCGACAACCACCGCCTCGACTTCGGCATCGACGGCGCGGGCTACGCCGTCTTCGGCCACGTCGTCGAGGGGATGGAGATCGTCGACCGCATCGCGATGGTCCCGCGCACGAGCCGCGGCCAGCACGAGAACGTGCCGGAGGTCCCGATCATCATCCGCCACGCGAGGCTGCTGGAGAGCTGGACGCCGAAGGTCCAGGCCCCGCAGTAAACCTCGCCCGGAAGCCGTTCGGACCGCAGAGCGAGGTTTGCTGCGGAACGCGGTCCGTTGGCTCCGTTGTCCGTTGTCCGTTTCCTTCTAGTCCGTTGTCCGTCTCGAACAACAAGGCCAGGCCGTTGTTCGTTCGTTGGCGCGACGCGGCTCGCGCGGGAGCGAGCCGTGTGGGAACCATGAGCGCGGTCAGCAACGGCCAGGCCGGTGCCTGTTTCGGCGTTCTTTGAACTGGGGGAGCGAGCTCCCCCCAGACCCCCCGTGGTGGCTGTTGCCCGGTGGCGGCGCGGTAGCCGCGGCCTTACAGGTCCGAGAAGGCCTTCAGCAGCTCCTCGGCCTTGGCCGGGTCGAGCTTCAGCACCGCCGCGTCGCCCGAGCGGCGCGCGTAGTACGCGCCGTCCTTCTTCCCGATCTCGACGGTCGTCTCGCCCTTGGCGCGCACGGCCACCTTCAGCGCCGGAGCGTCGAGGCCGTAGGCGGCGGGCGCCTGCGGCTGGTCGACGAACTCGGCGGCCTCCGCGCCGAGCTTGAACAGCGCGTCCTCGACCTTCGTCGCGTCGAGCTCCTTCTTGTCGGGGGCCGTCCGCTGCCACTGGCTCTTGTCGACGCCGTCCTTGTCCTTCGTCGAGGTGCGCGTGTAGGACTTCTTCGTCCCGGCGGCCACGGCGTCGAAGCCGGTCGTCTCGTACGTCGCGACCTCGAGGAGGCGCTTCGCCCGCAGCTCGCCCATTCCCTTGGCGAGATCGTCGAAGAGGGTCGCCGGCACGACCGCCACGAGGCCGGTCCCCTTCTGCCGCGCGTAGTACTTCGTCGGCTTCGGCGGCTCGGGCTTGGCGCCCTTGGCCGCCGGAGAGGGCGTGGGGGACGCAGACGGGGCCGGCTCCGGCACGCCCGCGCCGATCTCGAGCGTCCGCGCCTGGCCGTCCTTCGTCACGACGGCGACGGTCCGCGCGGGCTTGTCGAGCCCGAACTTCGCCGCCTCCGCCTCGGTCGCGCCCTCGGCCGCCACCGACTCCATGCGCAGGTTCTCGACCGTGCCGAGGAGGCCGTCGACCGACCAGCGCCCCGCGCGGGTCGCGATCGGCTTCGTGATGGCCCACTCGCCGGCGTCGGTCCGGGCGAGGGCGTAGCCGCCCTCGGGGCCCGTCACCTCGAGCTGCCGCACGTCGTCGCGCTTCACGTGGAGGAGATCGCGGTCGCGCAGGTCGAAGGGCTTCTTGTCGAACGACCCCTCGATCCAGGACGGCAGCAGGAACACCTTCGCCGAGCCGGGCTGGCTCGCGTACTGGCCGTTGCCGTCGGGCGACTTGGCGCCGAACAGCAGCGCGACGGGCGCCGGCCGGCCCTCGACCGTCACCGTGACGGTGCGGGCCGGTCGGTCGAGGCCGTAGTCGGCGAGGCTCGCCGCCTTCTCCGTCACGACCTCGTCGGCCTCGACCTTCTCGAGAGCCGTCAGGAGGGACTCGACGGCCGACGCGTCGGCGGGGGCCGTGAACGGCTTGACGACCCGCCAGCCCGAGGCGTCCTTCGCGACCTTCACCGCGTCGCCGGCGGAGGCGATCTCGAGCTCCTTCGCCTTCGCCTTGTCGACGGCGAGGACGCTCACCTTCTCCTTCTCGCCCTCCGGCTTCGTCTCCTTCTTGCTCTCGACGAAGTAGAGGTAGCTGCCGAGTCCGGCGAGGACGAGGAGGGCGAGCCCGGTCTTCCAGAACTCCTTCATCGCGCTACCGCCTCCGCCACCAGGACACGACGCCGGCGATCACGAAGAGCCCGGGCAGGATCACGAGGGCGAGCCACGCCACGTTCTGCTGCACCTGGCGGCTCAGGAACATCGCCTGGTTCTCCGGCTCCTTCGGCCGGATCGAGATGAGGTCGGTGTCCTCGGCGAGCCAGGCGATCAGGTTCAGGAAGAAGTCCTGGTTCCCCTGGAAGCCGAGGAGCGAGTTCGAGGCGAAGTCGGCGTCGCCGACCGCGACGACCCGCCCCTCGGGGGCCTTCGGCGGCTCCGGGGCCGGGGCGCCCGGCGCGGGCGAGGCGGAGGGCGTCGGGGCGGGGGCCGGGGCCGTGCCGCGCACGGTCGCGACCGCGGCGAGGGAGACGGGCCCCATCCGGTCCTTGCCGTCCTCGAACTTGATCGGGCTCTTGAGGGTGAGGTCGGACTCGGCCCACGACTGGGCCGACGTCTTCACGAGGTCCTGCGCGGAGACGCCGTCGATCGTGGCCTTGCCCGCGGCCACGCTCCGCGCGCCGCCGTAGAGGGTCGGCAGGCGGAAGTTGTTCGTGATCGCGTGGTACGGGTACTCGATCGCGAGCGGGGCGAGCTCGGAGTAGCCGAAGATCTGGCCCATCCCGGAGACGTCGACGACGACGTCGTTCCCGGCTTCGATGTTCCACTCCTTGAGGAGAGCGACGAGGTTCGGGTAGTGCTCCTTGAGCTCCGGCTCGACCATGAGGAGAGCCTTGCCGCCGCCCTTCACGTAGTCGCGCACGGCCGCGGTCGTGTCGGGCAGGAGGTCCTTCTCCGGTCCGGCCACGACGAACACCGTGCAGTCGGCGGGGACCTTCTTCTCGCGGAGGAGGAAGACGTTCTTCACGTCGTAGAGGCTCTTCGTGAGCGAGCTCTTGACGCCGGAGTAGCCGCGGTCGCCGCTCTCCTCGCCCGACCGCTCGCCCTCGCCTTCGGCGAGGCAGACCATCTTCCGGCTCGCGCGGCTGACCTTGATGATCGCGTTCGTGACGTCCTGCTCGGAGTCGGACGAGATGCGCTCGCGCTTGTCGCCCTTCTCCACGACGAGCACCGGCCAGGGGCCGCGCGCGTCGTAGGCCTGGGCCTTGGCCGGGCTCTTCACCGGGTCGACGAACTCGACCTTGAGCCGCTCGGAGAGGGCCTGGTACTCCTTCAGTCGGTCCTCGCCGCCCGCGGCCGCGCTCGCGCGCTGGAAGTACGTGATCTTGACGTCCTCCTTGAGCCCGCCCACGACCTTCCGAGTCTGGTCCGACAGGCTGTAGCGCTGGTCCTTCGTCAGGTCGAAGCGCTTCGCGTGACGCGAGACGAAGTAGTTGAGGCCGCCGAGGATGCCGAGGACGGCGAGCACCAGCACGAAGGTGTTCGTCCCGTACTTGAGCTGGCGCCGGCCGACGCCGCGCACCGCGTCCTCCCACCGCAGCACCAGGTGGAGGAGGACGAGGGCGAGAGCGCCGACGAGCCAGGGGCGCAGACCACCCGGCAGGGGCTTGCCGAACGGGGTGACGCGCTCCCAGGCGAGGGCGGCGACCGCGACGGCGAAGCCGAGGGGGGCGAGGACGTCGACGAGCTTCTTCATGGTGTCCTCACGCCCTCCAGCGCTGGCTCTCGATCGACTCGTGAGCCAGGAAGAGACCGAAGGTGATCACGCTGAGGTAGAAGACGACGTCCTTCAGGTCGACGACCCCCTTCACGAGGTCCTCGAGGTGGTTCGTGACCCCGAGGTAGCCGACCACCTTCGAGACCGGGCCGCCCATCGGGTCGTCCGCCCACCCGAGCGTCCACATGCCGAGGAAGAGGCAGAAGGAGAGGATGCCGGCCACGATCTGGTTGCGCGTCAGGGTCGAGACGAACGTGCCCATCGCGAGGAAGCAGCTGCCGAGGAGGAAGAGGCCGAGGGCGCCGGTGAGGACGGGCTTCCACTCGGGCCGCGCGCTCGCGTAGGTCCAGATGAGGGCCACGTTCACGAGCCCGGCGAGGATCATGAGCGCGTAGAGGAGGGCGGCGGCCGCGAACTTCCCGAGGACGACCTGCAGGTCGGAGACGGGCGAGGTCGACAGCAGCTCGATCGTGCCCTGGCGCTTCTCCTCCGCGAAGAGGCGCATCGTGAGCATCGGGGCCACGAAGAGGGCGACGACGGCCATGTTGTGGAAGATCGGACGGATCAGGTACTCGTTGATCGACACGCGGACCCCGCCCCCGTACTCCATCCCCTGCTGGGCCATGCGCATCGACTGCTCGAGGAAGAAGGTGAAGGCGAAGTAGAAGAAGATGCCGAAGAGCAGCGTCCACACGAAGAGAGCCACCCACGCGATGGGGCTCCCGAAGTAGTGGCGCCACTCCTTGCCGACGATCGCGGCGACGTTGCGCAGCGCGGTCATGAGTCTCGCTCTCCTCGCTACTGGACGCTCGCCGAGGGGGCCTCGGCGGCGTCGGTGGTGGTGAGGCTCAGGAAGATGTCCTCGAGGCTCATGCCCAGCTGCTGGAGCCCGAGGAGGGCGTGGCCCCTGCCGACGACGGCGGCGGCCACGTCGGCCCGTACGTCGCGGCCCTTCTCCTGCTCGACGTCGAGGACGACGGCCCCGTCGTGGCCGCCCCGCGCGTGGACGGAGAGAACGCCGGGCACGCCGCGCAGGAGCGACGCGAGCGCGGCCTCGTCGCCGCGCGCCTCGACGCGGAGGGCGCCCGCGCCCTGCAGGCGCCGGGTCAGGTTGTCCGGCGTGTCCTCGGCCACGACCCGGCCCTTGTTGATGATGACGACCCGCCCGCAGGTCATCGAGACCTCGGGCAGGATGTGGGTCGAGAGGATGACGGTGTGGCTGCCGGCGAAGGAGCGGATGAGCTCGCGGGTCTCGATGATCTGCTTCGGGTCGAGGCCGGCCGTCGGCTCGTCGAGGATGAGCACGTCCGGGTTGTGGAGGATCGCCTGGGCGAGGCCGACCCGCTGGCGGTAGCCCTTCGAGAGCTTGCCGATGAGCTTGTCGCGGACGTCGCCGACCCGGCACTTCTCGACCGCGTCGGCCACGCGCTGGCGCCGCTCGCCGGGGGCGACCCCCTTGATCCGCGCGCAGAAGTCCAGGTACTCCCGGACGCTCATGTCGGGGTAGAGCGGCGGCGTCTCGGGCAGGTACCCGACGCGCTTCTTCACCTCCATCGGCTGCGAGAAGACGTCGTAGCCGGCGACCTTCGCCGCGCCTTCGGTGGGCGGGAGGTAGCAGGTCAGGATGCGCATCGTCGTCGTCTTGCCGGCCCCGTTCGGGCCCAGGAAGCCGAGGATCTCGCCCTTCTGCACGTGGAAGCTGACCCCGTCGACGGCCGTGGCCCGGCCGTACCTCTTCGTGAGGCTTTCGACCTCGATCATCGCGACCTCTTCTCCTCGTTCTCTTCCTTGGACGCGCGTGACCCTCGGCCGGACGCGGTCGCGTCCGGCGCGGTGGGACGGCGTCTTCTCCAAGGGACCCGGCGCGGACGCAGGAAGGCGCCGATGGGGCGCCGGAATGGCCTCCGCGGTCGGGAGAAGTATCATAGCGACGCGGTTTTTCGGGTGTCAATCGAACGAGGCGCGACAGCCACGAGGACGCGCGGACGCGCCGCGGAGCTTCGGGCGCTCGCCGAGCGGGTGCTCGAGGCGCCCGACCTCGCGGCGATCGCCCGGTGCCTGACGGTCGAGCTGCCCCGCGCCCTCGGCGCGCCCTCCGCGAGCCTCCTCGTCTGGGACCGGCGGCTGCAGACATTCGAGACGGTGGAGCTGCTGGAATCGGGCGCCCTCCACCCGTCCCCGGCCCAGCCCGACCCGCGGGCGCCCCGGCCTCGATGGCTCGTGTCGGACGGCCAGCTCCTCGAGACGCGGCGGGGGAAGGACGAGGGGACCCTCGTGCCGCTCCTGGCGCGGAGCGGGCTCGCCGGATCGCTGACCCTCGCCCCGATCCTCCGTCGCCGCCGGCCGATGAGCGATTCCGAGGCGCGCCTCGTCTCGCTCGTGGCCTCGCGGGCCGCGCTCGCGCTCGAGAACCACGCCTACCAGCGCGAGCTGATCGCCTCGGAGCGCCTCGCCGCTCTCGGCACCATGGCCGGGATGCTGGCCCACGACTTCCGCGGCCCGATGACGGTCATCCGCGGCTACGCGGAAACCCTGGTGGAAGACGACGCGCCGCTCGCGCCCGACGAGGTGCGCGACCGCGCCCGGCTCATCGTCGAGGCGGCCGACCGGCTCGAGCGGATGACGACCGAGACGCTCGACTTCGCGCGCGCGGCCGAGCGGCTCGTGCTGCGGCCGGTCCCGCTCGGCCTCTTCCTGGCCGAGCTCGCGGCCGGGATCGAGGCGGAGCTTCCGGGGCTCGCGGTCGTGCGGGAGCTCGCCGTGCCGGGCGGCCTGCGGGTCCCGCTCGACGTCGACAAGCTCCGCCGCGCGGTCTCGAACGTCGCGGCGAACGCCCGCGACGCGATGGGCGGCCGGGGGCGGCTCACGGTGCGGGCCCGACTCGAGGCGCGGGACGGCCAGGAGTGGCTGGTGCTCGAGCTCGAGGACGAGGGCCCGGGCGTGCCGCCGGAGATCCGCGAGACGCTCTTCGAGCCGTTCGTGACGGTCGGCAAGAAGAGGGGCACCGGCCTCGGCCTCGCGGTCGCCCGGCGCTTCGTGAGCGACCACGGCGGCACGATCGAGCTCGTCGCGCCGGCGAACGGCGGCGGGGCGTGCTTCCGGCTGTCGCTGCCGGCGCCTGAGGCGGCGCCGCGGCCGGCCGCCGAGACGCCGCGCTAGAATCGCTGCATGGCCCACGCCGCCGCCCGCCCCCGAGCCCTGGCCGCGTGCGCCGCGCTCGCGCTCCTCGCCGCCGCGGGCTGCCGCTCGCACGACGCCTCGCGCGAGCTCGCCGTCTCCGACGTGCAGACCTACTGGATCGTCGACTCGCCGCAGGCGGGAGAGAACTACGTGGCTCCCGCCGTGCGCTTCCGCCTGAAGAACGTCTCGGGCGAGACGCTCGGCTCGGTGCAGGCGCGGGCGCGCTTCCCCGCGCCGGACCAGGGCGAGGAGCCCTGGGGCTCCATCCAGGAGCAGGTGAGCACGTGGCAGCGGCCGCTGCTCGCGGGCAAGGAGGCCGTCGTCACCGTGCGCTCCGCCGGGCGCTACCACGCGAAGGCCGAGCCGGAGGCGATCCTCCACTCGCCCGCGTTCAAGGACCCGCGGGTCGAGATCTACGTGCGGATCGGCTCGTCCAACTGGGCGAAGCTCGGCGAGGGGGCGGTCGAGCGGCGGATCGGGGCGCCCGGCGCGCTCGACCTGGCGAAGCCCTGAGCACCCGCCAGCTCCTCCTCGGGATCCTCCTCTTCGCGGCGCTCCTGCGCTTCCCGGGGCTCGACTACCCGCGGGCGGAGTACTTCGACGAGGTCTACCACGCGAAGACGGCGCTCCAGTACCTGAACGGCGAGTCGCCCACCGAGTGGGTCCACCCGCCGACGGCGAAGCTGCTCATCGCGGTGCCGGTCCACCTCTTCGGGTACAAGCCGTGGGCCTGGCGGCTCGCGCCGGCCCTCGCGGGAACGCTCCTCGCGGGCGTCTTCTTCCTCCTCGCTCGCCTCGTGCTGCCCACCGAGCGCGCCGCCCTCCTCGCGACGGGTCTTCTCCTCTTCGACGGCGTCTACCTCGTGCAGAGCCGCGTCGCGATGACGAACGTCTTCGCCGTCCTCTTCCAGCTCCTGTCGGCCCTCCTCGTCGTGCGCGCCGCCGGGGCGCGTCGGCTCGACACGCGGGCCATGCTCGGCGTCGGCCTCGCCCTCGGCCTCGCCCTCTCGACGCGCTGGACGAGCCTGTGGGCGTGGGGCTTCCTCGGCCTCGTGTTCGTCGCGACGCGCCGCGCGCGGCGCCGCGAGCCGGCCGAGGACATCGACGCGCCGCCCCTCGGACCTCTGTGGCGTGAGGCGGCGCTCCTCGCCGTGGGCTTCTTCGTCCTGCCGGCCCTCGTGTACCTCCTGAGCTACGTACCCTGGATGGCCCAGGCACACCCGCAGTCCGCCGCCGACTGGTGGAAGCGCGTCGTCGACACCGTGAAGTGGCAGAAGGACATCTGGGACTACCACGCGCACCTGACCGCCGGGCACACCTACTACAGCCGCTGGTACACGTGGCCGTTCCTGTACCGGCCGACGTGGTACTTCTGGGAATCGGGCCGGGGCGTCATCCACGGCATCGTCGCCCTGGGGAACCCGGCGATCTGGTGGGCCTCGGTGCCGGCCTCCGCGTGGGCTCTCGTCAGCGGGATCCGCTGGCGGCAGCCACGGCTCGTCTTCGTGGGGGCGGGCTTCTTCTTCCTCTACCTGCCGTGGGGGATCTCGCCGCGCACGCTCAACTTCAGCCACTACCTCTTCGAGGCGATCCCCTACGCCTGCCTCTCGCTCGGCGTCCTGCTCGACCGCGAGTGGGACTCGCCGCGACGGCCCGCGGCGGTCCTCTACGTGGCGCTCGCGGCCGCCCTCTTCGTGCTGTTCCTCCCGCTCCTGACCGGCCTCGGCGTGCCGGAGAGGCTGTGGGCCCTGCGCTTCCCGGCGGTGAAGGTGCTCGGCGTCCAGATCGGCGGCGGCGGGCTGTGGACGTGGTTCCCGTCGTGGATCTGAGCCGGCGCGGGGCCGGGGGCTATACTGCCGCGAGGGGAGCGGGATGGCGCTGATCGACGACGCGACCGCCGCGCAGCTCCGGGCCGTCTTCGCCCACCTCGCCTCGCCGGTGCGGCTCGCCGTCTTCTCCCAGGCCGTCGCCGACCCGGCCTCCGAGGAGGTCCGGGCCCTCGTCGAGGAGCTCGCCGGGCTCGACCCGAAGATCGAGGCCGAGGCCTGCAACTTCGTGCTCCACGCCGAGAGGGTCGCCGAGCTCGGGATCGAGCGCATCCCCGCGATCGCGATCCTCGGCGCGGCGCAGGACCACGGCCTGCGGTTCTACGGGCTCCCGAGCGGGTACGAGTTCGGCAGCCTGATCGAGGCGATCCTCGACGTCTCTTCGGGCGACAGCGGCCTCGCGGAGGACACCCGCCGGCGCCTGGCCGCCCTCGAGCACGACGTGCGGATCCGCGTCTTCTCGACGCCGACCTGACCGTTCTGCCCCCGGGCGGTCCGCCTGGCCAACCGCTTCGCGATCGAGACCGAGCGCGTCCGCGTCGACGCGATCGAGGTCACGGGCTACCCCGAGCTCGCGCGGCGTTACGGGGTGTCCGGCGTCCCGAAGACGGTGCTCGGCGACGGCGTCGAGTTCGTGGGAGCGGGCGGCGAGGCGATGCTCCTCGAGCACGTCGAGGAAGCGGCGCGCCGGGCGAACGGGGCCGCGCGCCCCTGAGCGCCGCGCCCATGAGCGCAGCGCCCGCGGAAGCCATGAGCGGCGGAGCGAGCGGGATTCACTCCCGCGAGCGCAGCGGGGGGTCGCAGGGGGGCGCGGCGCAGCGCCCGCGGAAGCCATGAGCGGCGGAGCGAGCGGGATTCACTCCCGCGAGCGCAGCGGGGGGTCG
Organism: Vicinamibacteria bacterium; assembly: GCA_046331285.1. Lineage (GTDB taxonomy): Bacteria > Acidobacteriota > Vicinamibacteria > Fen-336 > Fen-336 > DATBSL01. Next base: position 41,647 of record JAXLRD010000047.1, on the reverse strand, counting down.
CAGGGGGGCGCGGCGCAGCGCCCCCCTGCCCAGAGAGAGCTGTACATCGACGCGTTCCGCGGCCTCATGGCCCTGGCGATGGTGCAGGGCCACGTGATGGACGTGCTGCTCACCCCGGAGGCCCTCACCGGCCACTGGTACGTCTTCCAGCAGATGTTCCACGGCTCGACCGCCCCGGGCTTCCTGTTCGCGTCGGGCTTCGTGGCCGGCCTGCCGCGCGCGCCCCTGTCGCTGCGGGCGAGCCTGCGGCGCGCGCGGCGCCTGCTGTTCGTCCTCGGCGTCGGGTACTTCCTCCACCTGCCGTTCATCTCCCTGTGGAAGACGCTCGCGGCGGCCACGCCGGCCGAGCGCGCGGCCCTCTTCGCCTGCGACGCGCTGCAGGTGATCGCGGTCACGCAGCTCTTCGTCCTCCTCCTGCAGTGGGCGGCCGGCCGGCGCTTCACGCGCGTCGCCGGCGCGCTGGCGGCGGCGATCGTCGCGGCGACGCCTTTCGTGTGGGACTCGGCGTGGAGCGCGTCGCTGCCGGAGTGGCTCCGCCCGTACTTCGACGCGGCGCCCGGGTCGCGCTTCCCGGTGTTCAACTACTCCGCCTTCGTCCTCGCCGGGACCCTCGCCGGGGCCGCCCTCGGCCGCGTCGACCCGCGTCGAAGGCGGCGGCGGGCCCTCGGCTGGGGCCTCGCGCTCCTCGCTCTCGGAGCGCTCTTCGAGGCGACGTTCGGCGGCCGGTTCGACTTCTGGAGCGTCTCGCCGGCCTACGCGCTCCTGCGGCTCGGCGGGCTGCTGCTCCTGCTCGAGCTCGTCGAGGTCGTCGCGCGGCGCGAGGGGCCCGGGGTGCGGGCCCTCGCGCTCCTCGGCCACGAGACGCTGCTCGTGTACGTGCTCCACCTCTACCTGCTCTTCGGCGGCGTGTTCGGGACCTCGCCGCTCATGGCCGTCGCCGGGCGGCTGGGGTACGCCGCCGCGCTCGGAGTCGTGGCGGCGATGGTGCCCGTCCTCCTGGCCGCGGCCTGGGCCTGGCGGCAGGCGAAGCACCGCGCCCCGCGCGAGGCGCAGCTCGCGCTCGTCTTCCTCTCGGTCCTCTTCCTCTACGAGTTCCTGACCCGCGGCTGGTGATCGGCCGGCGCCGGCCCGCGCCTCAGCGGAAGAGCTTCTTGAGGCTCGTGAGCGCGGTGTCCTTCGGCGAGAGAGCCTCGAGCTCGGCCCGGGCCTGCTTGTGGCGCGGGTTGAGGCGGACCGCGGTGCGGATCTCGGCGATGGCCCGGCTGCGGATGCGCATCGCCTTGTAGTACATGCCCCACTGGAAGTGGACGTCGGCGTTCTCGGGTTCGAGGCGCGCCGCCTCGTAGAACTCGCGCTCGGCGAGCTTGGCCGTGCGCGGGTAGCAGGCCATGGCGACGGCGAGGCGGAGGTGGAACGCCGCCACCCTGGGCGCCACGCCGACGAGCTTCTCGTAGACCTTCACCGCGTTCGCGTAGTCGGCGACGGTCATGCGGACCTCGCCCTCCATGAGGAGGTGCTCGACCTGCGCCTGCCCCTCGAAGGCGCTCGCCCCGGCCGGCGGGATCGAGTCGTCTGGCTTGCGCACCGGGGCGAGGGTGACCTCGCGCGGCGGGGACGCGAGGCGGCCGGGCTCGGTGGCCGAGTCGGTCTCGACCGGCGGGAGCTTCGAGGGGACGGGCGTCGAGCCGGGCGGCGGCGGCGGCGGGGCCGCGACGAGGGGGTCGGTCTTCTCCGACGGGAGCGGCGGCGCGGCGACGGCGGCCTGGTTGATCGCCTCGGCCGCCTCGCGCGCGTGGCGGGCGAGCACGGCCCCCGCGTCGGCCGTCTGCTCGGCCTGGCGCGCCACCCGCAGCGCCGCGCTCGCGCGGCCGAGGACCACGTCGATGTCGGTGCGCAGCGGGTCGTCCTCCTCGACCCCGTCGCGCAGGGCGTGGTAGCGCTCCATCTTCTCCTCGAGCGCCCGCACGAGCTCGTCGCGCGGGGCCGAGCGGGCGACGCGCAGCCACGCCGCGCGGTCGAGGTTGGCCGACTGCGCGAGCTCCTGCTGGACCTCCCGCCGGATGGCGTCGCGAAGCGACGGGTCGGGACGGCTCTGGAGCGCGGAGAGGAGGAACATCCCGGTCTCGGCGAGGAGGACCGGCTGAGCCTGCGGGAGCGTGACGTCCGCGTCGCGCAGGAGCCCGGAAGCGAGAAGGGCGTACGTCGCCCGCAGCCGCGCCGGGGCGAGGCCGCCCGCGGCCCAGGCCAGGCGCCGGATCGTGACCCGGCGCTGGGCGAGCTCCAGGATCTCGAGCTCCTCGGCCGGCCGGGCCCGCGCGTCGTAGCGGAACGGCCGCGCCTCGGCCACCACCACGCGCCGGTCGAGGTCGCCGAGCCCGCACAGCACGAGGTCGGCGGACTTCATCGCGCGGATCCCGTCGTAGAGGAGGCGGTGGACGGAGAGGCTCACCATGTACTCGAGCGGGATCGTGCAGACGCGCTCCTCGAAGAGGGCCGCCCCGTCGTTCATCTCGAACAGCGACAGCGCGATCCGGCGCACCTGGCGGGCGACCGCCGCGCCGACCTCGTAGCGGTCCATCACCCCGGCCTGGACGAGCGCCTCGCCGAAGCGGCGGCCGCGGTCGGCCCGCATGAGGGTCGAGACGCGGTTGAAGTCGGCCTCGGTGATGCGGCCGTCCGCGACGAGCGCCTCGCCGAGCCGGTCCTTGCGCAGGTTGCTCGCGGCGAAGACGAGGCGGCCGTGGTCGAAGAAGGCGATCTTGATGAGCCGGCCCGAGCGCACCTGCAGGTCGCCCGTGCGCCGCTCGGCGGAGAGCTGGCGGACGAGCTCGGCGATCGGCCGGGTCGCGATGTCGATGAGCATCGGGGACGGCGCGCCTTTCCGGGGGAGCGTTCTTCCGAGCCGGGGACCTCGTGCGGGCTCCCCTCTCGCGGGCGAGGGTATCCTAGCGCGTGTCCGGGCGGGCGTGAGAGCGCGCACCTCCCGGGCGGGGAGGCGAGCCATGGCGCGGGCCGTCATCGTGGGCAGCGGCAGCGAGATCGCACCGGTCCGGGTCACGAACGCGCAGATGGCGCGGATCATGGACACGAGCGACGAGTGGATCCGCGAGAGGAGCGGGGTCGAGGAGCGGCACTTCGCGAGCCCGGACCTCGCGACCTCCGACCTCGGCGTCCGCGCCGCGGCGAAGGCGCTCGAGGCGGCGGGCGTCGCGAGGGAGGAGGTCGACCTCGTGGTCTTCGCGACGATGACGCCCGACCACTACTTCCCCGGCTGCGGGACGCTCCTCCAGGCGAAGCTCGGCCTGCGCCCGGTGCCCTGCTTCGACATCCGCCAGCAGTGCTCGGGCTTCCTGTACGGCCTCCAGCTCGCCGACGCCCACGTGCGGGCCGGGCTCGCGAAGACGGTCCTCCTCGTCGGAGCCGAGGTCCACATCGGCTTCATGCCGTGGACGAACGAGAACTTCGCGTACGCGATCGGCGAGTCCGACGTGCCGCCGACGAAGGAGGAGTGGGAGTGGAACTCCCGCTTCCGCCACCTCGTCGTCCTCTTCGGGGACGCCGGAGCCGCCGTCGTCCTGAAGGCGTCCGAGGACGGGGCGCGGGGGGTCGTGGACCACGAGCTCCACGGCGCGGGGGCCGACTACGACAAGCTCTACGTCCCGGGCACCGGCTTCAAGCACCGCCCGTACACCGATCCCGAGCAGTTCCGGCGCGGCGACCACATCCCCGTCATGGAGGGCCGCCACGTCTTCAAGATGGCCACGACGAGCATGGTCGAGGTGGCCCGCTCCGTCCTGCAGAAGCACGGCGTCCTTCCGCAGGACCTGAAGCTCGTGCTCATGCACCAGGCGAACAAGCGCATCAACGAGTACTGCGCCAAGGCGCTGGGGCTGCGCGAGGAGCAGGTGCCGCACAACATCCACAAGTACGGCAACACGACGGCGGCCACGATCCCGCTCCTGTGGGACGAGTGCGCGCGGGACGGGCGGCTCCGGCCGGGTGATCTCGTCCTGATGGTGGCGTTCGGCGCGGGGATGACCTGGGGCGCCTCGCTCGTCCGGGTGTAGGAGAGACAGGACGGCCGTGCGACGCGGTAGGGAGGCGGCCCGCGCCGCACGGCCGGGTGAACGAACGACGAGGTCCGTCAGGCCGCCGGAACCCGCACGGACTCTGTCCGCGGCTCGCGAACGGGCGCGCTCGTCGGCTCGTAGCTCCAGCCGCGCCACAGCCCGGCCATGAACCACGCGAAGGCGGCGACGCCGATGAGGAAGAGGCTGTCGCCCGGCATCCGCATCCAGCGCAGGGCCTGCACCCACGGCTGCTGCAGGAACTCGGCGCTGCGCGCGTACCACAGGCCCGTGTCGACGCTCGCCACCGTCTGGGCGAGGCCGACCGGCAGCAGGCTCAGGGCGACCATCAGGCCGAGGCCGACGTTCATCGCCCAGAACGCCACCGCGAGCGGCGTCTCCTTCCACTCGCGCTCGCCCGAGAGCTTGCGCGCGACGAGGAGGACGAGGCCGAGCGACAACAGGCCGTAGACCCCGAAGAGGGCGGTGTGGGCGTGGACGGGCGTCGTGTTCAGGCCCTGCATGTAGTAGAGCGCGATCGGCGGGTTGATCAGGAAGCCGAAGACGCCCGCGCCGAGGAAGTTCCAGAACGCGACGCCGACGAAGAAGCGGATCGGCCAGCGGTACTTCGCCATCCACGGCGTCGCGCGCTGCAGGCGGCTCGTGCGGAAGGCCTCGAGGCCGATGAGGACGAGCGGCACGACCTCGAGGGCGCTGAAGCTCGCCCCGGTGGCCAGGATCGGGGTGGGGGTGCCGCTGAAGTAGAGGTGGTGGAAGGTGCCGGGGATGCCGGCGAAGAGGAAGAGCGCGGAGGAGGCGACGACGGCGATCCCGGCGTGGCGCTTCTCGACGAGGCCCATCTTCGCGAAGACGAGGGCGAGGGCGGCCGTCGCGAAGACCTCGAAGAAGCCCTCGACCCAGAGGTGGACCACCCACCAGCGCCAGTACTCCATCACCGAGAGGTGCGTGCGGGCGGAGAAGAAGAAGCCGGCCGCGTACATGAGGCCGATCGCGGCGGAGGCGCCGGTGAACATCAGCACGAGGTTGCGGCTCTCGTCGCGGCGCTGGAGGGCGGGCCACAGGCCGCGCAGCATCAGGCCGAGCCACAGGAGGAGGCCCACGAAGAGGGCCACCTGCCACGCGCGGCCGAGGTCGACGTACTCGTAGCCCTGGTGGCCGAGCCAGAAGGAGAGGCCGAGCGGCAGCCGCTGGTGGATGGCGAGGTACTCGCCGGCGAGCGAGCCGGCGACGACGAGGAGGAGAGCGCCGAAGAGCACGTTCACCCCGAGGCGCTGGAAGCGCGGCTCGCGGCCGCCGACGACCGGGGCGAGGAAGAGGCCGGCCGCGAGGAAGGCCGTCGCGATCCAGAAGACGGCGGTCTGGATGTGCCAGGTGCGCGTGAGCGAGTAGGGCAGCACGTCGGCGAGGGGCAGGCCGAAGAAGGCCTGGCCCTCGACGGTGTAGTGCGCGGTCAGGGCGCCGAGCAGGACCTGCACGGCGAAGAGGGCCACGACGACGCCGAGGTACTTCGCGACGGCGCGCTGCGACGGCGTCAGGACGAACGGCGCGAGCGGGTCGGTGGCGGGCGGCTCGACCGCGGGCTCCTCGTCGCCATCGCCGCGGAAGGCGCGCCACCACACGAGGGCGCCGATCGCGGCGAGGAGGAGCACGACGCTCACGATCGACCACACGACGTTCGCGGCCGAGGGGCGGTTGTCGACGAGCGGCTCGTGCGGCCAGTTGTTCGTGTAGGTGACGGCCTGGCCCGGTCGGTCGGTGGCGGCGGCCCAGCTCGTCCAGAAGAAGAAGGCCGTGAGGGCCTTCCGCCGGGCGGGGTCGGGCACCGTCGTCTCCGGCATGGCGTACGCCTCGCGCAGCTCGTGGAGGGCCGGGGTGCCGCCGAAGAGCGCGTCGTAGTGCGCGGCGGTCGCGGCGAAAGCGGCGGCGCGGTCGGCGGAGATCGTCACGGCGCCGGTCGCCGGTTCGTAGGTGTTCGTCCGCATCTCGCGCTTCAGCCGCTCGCGCAGGGCCGCCTGTCTCTCGGGCGCGAGCCGGGCGAAGGGCGTCCCGCCCTCGCGGGCGGCCCAGGCGTCGAGGAGGGCGGTCGCCTCGCGGTGGAGCCAGTCGGCCGACCAGTCGGGGGCCTGGTAGGCGCCGTGGCCCCAGACCGAGCCGAGCTGCTGGCCGCCGGTCGACTGCCAGACCTCCTGGCCGGTGAGGATGTCGTCGCGGGTGAGAAGCGTCGCGCCGTCGGCGGTGACGACGCGCTCGGGGATCGGCGGGGCCTGGCGGTAGACCTCGCGGCCGAAGAAGCCGAGGACGGTGAAGGCGAAGAGCAGGGTGAGCCCCAGGGCCCACCAGGCGCGGTTCGATGGTGACGCGGCGTTCGACATGGACGGTTCTCCTGGAAGCGCTTCAGCCCGCGAGGACGCGGCGGAAGAGGACGTTGTTCTCGAGGTGGATGTGGTCCATGAGGTCCGCCTCGAGCCGGGCGAGGCGCAGGTAGAGGGCGCGCCACGTGGCGCACGCCTCCTCCGGCGCGGTGAGGTCGGCGGTGAGCCTCCGGGTCCGCTGAAGGCTCTCGCCGTGGTCGTCGTGCTCGGACTCCATCACGTGGATGGGGCCGCCGGCGAGGCGGCCGCGGCCGGCGAGGACCATGGGGAAGAGGATCTGCTCCTCCTTCGCGAGATGGGAGAGGACGGCCTCGTGGACCTCCTCGAGGTGCGCGCGCAGGCCGCGCGGACAGCTCGCCTTGTCCGCGTGGCGGGCCTCGACCTTCGCCGCCATCCGCACGAGCTCCGGCAGCTCCTCGCGCAGGCCGCGGTGGTAGACGTCGACGATGTGGGCGACGAGCTCGTCGAGCGGCCGCTCGTCCCACCGTGCGTCGCTCGCCGTGGCGCCGCGCTCCTCGCGGTCGATCTCGGCGAGGACGGATTCGGTCGAGAGGCCCCGCTCGGCGCAGGCGGCCGCGAGGGGCCGCGCGCCGTGACAGCAGAAGTCGAGGCGGTGTCGGCGGAAGACGCGCGAGGCGGCCGGGTGCGTCACGGCGAGATCGGCCAGGGTCGTCGAGGACGTGACCATCTGAGGCTCCCTCGGCCGCTCCGGGGTCGGCGGCCTGCCCTGGAGAGAGCATCGACGATGCCAATCTATTAGTGATTCATAATGAACGAGTTATCTCTCGTGTTGTCGAGCTCGCAACGGCCAGGCCGCTGTGAGTTTCACAACACTGCTGTTGGATGGACAACGGAGAGCAGGCGCGAGCAGGGCGATCAGCCGGCGGGTTCCACTTCTCCCTGACACCGCGGACACCAGTAGGTCGCGCGCGGCGGGTCGCCCTGAACAAGCCGCCCGATGGCGGTGCCGCAACGGCGGCAGGGGCGACCCGAGCGGCCGTAGACCCACGCGAGGCCGGGCGTGAACGGCGACGTCGTCCGCCGCGGACCCGGGCCGAGGTTGCGGAGGAGCAGACCGCGCGCCGTCTCGACGAGCCGCGCGAGCGCTTCGTCGTCGAGATCGCGCACGCGGGCCCGCGGAGGCACCCCGCAGAGGAAGAGGGTCTCGGACTTGAAGACGTTGCCGATCCCCGCGAGCGCCGTCTGGTCGAGCAGGGCGGCTCCGATCTCGGCCTCGGCCCGCGCGCGCAGGCGGCGCCGCGCGGCCGCCGGGTCGAAGGCGGGATCGAGAAGATCGGGCCCGAGCCGCGCGAGCGCGGGGTGCTCGCGCGCCCGGCGATCGGAGAGGAGCTCGACGACCGGCGAGGCGAAGCAGGCCGCCGTCACCTCCGCGGTGTCGATCCGGGCGCGAGCGGACGCCCAGCTCGCGCTGGCGGTCCCCGCCGGGCGCACGCGCCACGCGCCGTTCATCCCCTGGTGGGCGTGGAGCACGGGACCGCCCTCGAACCGCACGAGGAGGTGCTTGCCCCGCGATTCGACGCGAAGCACGCGGCGGCCGACGATGCGGAGCCTCTCGGCGGCCGACGCCACCGCGGGGATCGTCGACGCGAACGCCGTGACCTCGCGGCCGGCGAGAGCCGCGTCGAGCGAGCGGGCCGTGCGCCAGATGGTGTCGCCCTCGGGCACCGGAGCAGTCTAAGGCCGCGCGCGGCGGTCGAGGCCGGCGGGAGAACGCGCGCTTCGGATCGCGGCGGCGGGAACGGGAACCGGCCAGCTGAGACGCGAGGGCTGGGCTAGAGGGCCTCTCGACTCGGATCTCCGGTGGGGGTCCTGGGGAGGGCTGACCGGTTTCCCGAGACGCATCCTAGAGAGATGGCCCCTGTGTGTCCTGACGGGATTCTTACATTTCCTTCCGTCACGACTCCTCGTCGAGGAGGTCCTCGTCCGCCGACGGCACGGCGCCGGCCGCGGCCGCGACGGGCGAGAGGCGGAACCCCGGACCCGAGCGCTCGAAACCGGCGGCGGCGAGGAACGGTGCGAGCGGGCCCCGCGCGAGCGGCGACGCCGCGTCTCGAGACCAGCCCAGGGCCGAGCGCCCTCCGCGGGCGCACCACTCCGCGACGGCGCGCGCGACCGCTTCGCCCGCGCGCGTCCGCGCCGGCTCCTCGCCCGGCAGGAACGCGCTCACCTCCCGCGCGCCGCGGCCGAGGAACGCGGCGAGAGCGCCATCGACGAGAACGACGTGCGCGCCGGCCGCGCGCTGCGGCCGCGCGTCCTCGGACCGCGGCCACGGCAGCGCCGCGCCGTACGGGTTCGCCGGGTCGGCCGCGCCGAGAACGACCGCGGCGGCCGGCTCGTCGGGATCGACGTCGCGGCGCGCGCGCAGCCGGTCGAGCGCGCCGGGGTCGGCGAACTGCAGACCGCCGAGCCCGGACACGAAGTACCCGCGCCGCACGCGGCCCTGCTCCTCGAGCGCGCGCAGCACGGGGTAGACGGCGGCGAAACCGCCGGCGACGTCCTCGGCCGCCACCGCGTCGCGCGTGAGGACGCCGTGGCGGGCGAGGAGCTGGGACGCGAGCGCCGTCGCCCGCTCGGTCGGCGTCGGGACCCGCCGCGGCAGCGGCAGGAGGCTCCAGCGGCCGACCGCGCTCGGCGGCACCTGCCGGCGCGAGCGGAAGGGCCCCGCGCGGCGCGCGCGCTCGTGACGCGGGGCGTGGCGGGCGAGGAACGCCCGCAGCGCGGCCGGCGTGTCGCTCGTGACCTCGCCGGCCCAGGCGAGGTCCCACAGCGCGTCGGCCACCGCCTGCGCGAGGCCGCCGCCGGACGCTTCGAGAAGCTCGCCGAAGAAGGAGGCTCCGTGTCGCGCGAGGTGCGCGCGCAGCGCGTCGTGGGGCTCGCCGGCCGCCGGCGCCGGCCGCGGCGGAAGGAGGAGCGGCAGGTCGTCCGCGAGGAAGAGCGCGACGCGGCCGTCGCGGTCGCCGAGCGGCCCGAGGCCGACCCAGACGACCTCGCCGGCGGCGCACAGCGTGTCGAGGTCCTCGGGCCGGTAGCCCGGGAGTCGAGCGCGCAGCACGTCCTTCTCGAGGATCGACGCGGGGAGTGCCGCGCCCTGCAGCCGTTCGAGGACGTCGAGAAGCGCGTCGGGCCCGCGGGGGGACGCGGGCCGGGCACCGCGCCCGCCGGCCGCGACGCCGTGCCACTCGACGAGGGCGCGCGCGAGGGCGGCGGGCTCGGCCGGCTCGACCTCGCGCCGCAGCGCGGCGAGCGAGCGACGGCGCAGCGTCGCGAGGACGTCGGCCGAGCACCACTCGAGAGAGACGCCGCCGGGGCGGAAGCCGCCCTCGAGCACGCGCCCCGCGCCCTGCAGCTCCCGCAGCGCCGCCGCGACGACCGACTCGCCTGCGCCGAAGCGCAGCGCCGCGTCGCGCGCGGTGAAGGGGCCGTGCGTCCGGGCGTAGCGCGAGACGAGCTCGCGCAGGGCGTGGGGGGCCGGCTCGAGGAACGCGTCGGGCAGCCCGCGCGGCGGCGCGACGCCGAGACCGTCGCGCAGGCGTCCCGCGTCCTCGGCCGCGGCGAAGCGCGTCTCGCCGGCGACGCGCACCTCGAGCACCCGCCGCTCGCGGACGAGGGCGCCGAGCCACTCGCGCGCGACCGCCGCCGCGTCGCGACTCTCGCCGGCGTCGATGCGGGCGGCCACCTCGTCCTCGCGGAGGTCGCCGAGGCGGAGGAGGAGGTCGTGCACGCGGTCGGGTCCGCTCGCGCGGTGACCGGTGAGTCCCTGGAGCGCGAGCTCGAGCTCCGCGAGGAGCCGCGCGTCGAGGAGCTCCCGCAGCTCCGCCTCGCCGAGGAGCTCCCGCAGCTGCGCCTGGTCGACCGAGAGCGCCTGGGCGCGGCGCTCGGCGAGCGGCGCATCGCCCTCGTAGAGGTAGTTCGCGACGTAGCCGAAGAGGAGGGAGGCGGAGAAGGGCGAGGGCGCCTGCGTGTCGACGGTGACGAGGCGGATCTCGCGCTGGCGCACGCGGCGTGCGAGGTCGACGAGCCCGGGCAGGTCGAAGACGTCCTGGAGGCACTCGCGGAAGGCCTCGAGGACGATCGGGAACGACGCGTGGCGGGAGGCGACCTGGAGGAGGTCGTGCGCCCGCTTCCTCTGCATCCACAGCGGCGTCCGCTGCCCGGGACGACGCCGCGGGAGGAGGAGCGCCCGTCCGGCCGCCTCGCGGAAGCGCGCGGCGAAGAGGCTCGAGCCGGAGAGCTCGCTCGTGACGAGGTCCTCGATCTCCTCGGGCTCGGGCAGGAGGTCCGCGGCGTCGGGTGGCCGGTCGCGCTCGGGCAGGCGCACGACGATGCCGTCGTCCGTCCACACCGTCTCGACCTCGACCTCGCCGCGGCGCCGCAGGCGCGCCTCGAGGGCCATCGCCCAGGGCGCGTGAACGCGCCCGCCCCACGGCGAGAGGAGGCACAGCCGCCAGTCCCCCATCTCGTCTCGCGTCCGCTCGAGGACGAGGGTGCGGTCGTCGGGAAGGGCGCCCGTCGCTTCCTTCTGCTCCTCGAGGTACGCGACGAGGTTCTGCGCGGCGAGCGGGTCGAGGTCGTGCTCCGCCTGGAGCCGGGCGATCGCCTCCTCGCGCGGCGCGTGGGCGACCTCGCGGGTGAGCCGGCCGATCCTCCGGCCGAGCTCGACCGGCCGCGCGCCGCGGTCGGCCTTCCAGAACGGCATCTTCCCCGGCTCGCCCGGGGCGGGCACGACGAGGACGCGGTCCCGGGTGATCTCGGCGATCCGCCACGAGGAGGCCCCGAGCACGAAGACCTCGCCGGCGCGGCTCTCGAAGACCATCTCCTCGTCGAGCTCGCCCACGCGGCGGCCGCCGCCCTCGCCGTCGGCGAGGAAGACGCCGTAGAGGCCGCGGTCGGGGATCGTCCCCGCGTTCGCGACGACGAGCTTCTGCGCGCCCTCGCGCGGGCGGACGACGCCGCGGAGGCGGTCCCACACGACGCGCGGGCGGAGCTCCGCGAACTCGTCGCTCGGGTAGCGGCCGGCCAGCATGTCGAGGGTGCCCTCGAAGCTCGCGCGGGAGAGCTGGGCGTATGGCGCCGCGCCGCGGACGAGGGCGAAGAGCTCGTCGACCTTCCGCTCGCCGAGGGCGACCGCGGCCACGAGGTGCTGGGCGAGGACGTCGAGCGGGTTGCGCGGCACCCGCGTCTCCTCGACGGCGCCCTCGCGCATCGCGCGGGTGATCGCGGCGCTCGCGAGGAGGTCGCCGCGGTACTTCGGGAAGAGGACCCCGCGCGAGACGGCGTCGACCTGGTGGCTCGCCCGGCCGATCCGCTGCATGCCGCTCGCGACCGAGGTCGGCGTCTCGATCTGCACCACGAGGTCGACGGCGCCCATGTCGATCCCGAGCTCGAGCGAGGAGGTCGCGACGATCGCGGGCAGCCGGCCCGACTTGAGAGCGTCCTCGATCTCGATCCGCTGCTCGCGGGCGATCGAGCCGTGGTGGGCGCGGGCGACGTCCTCGCCGGCGAGCTCGTTGAGGGCGGCGGCGAGCCGCTCGGCGAGCCGGCGCGAGTTGACGAACACGATCGTCGAGCGGTGGGCGCGCACGAGCTCGAGGAGCCGCGGGTGGATGGCCGGCCAGATCGAGCGCCGCGCGAAGGCCGAGGCGGCCCCCTCGGGGACGGCGTCGGCCGAGGGCTCGATCGTCTCGCCGAGACGCGCCATGTCCTCGACGGGCACCTGGACCGAGAGGTCGAAGGCCTTCTTCGCTCCCGCGTCGACGATCGTGACCGGCCGCGGCTTCCAGGCCCGCAGGCCCTCGCCCCCGCCGAGGAAGCGGGCGACCTCCTCGAGCGGCCGCTGCGTCGCCGAGAGGCCGATGCGCTGCGGGGGCCGGCGCGCGAGCTCGGCCAGCCGCTCGAGCGAGAGGGCGAGGTGCGCGCCGCGCTTGGTGCCGACCATCGCGTGGATCTCGTCGACGATCACCGTCTCGACGCCGGCGAGGATCGCCCGCGCCCGCGACGTCAGGATGAGGAAGAGTGACTCGGGTGTCGTGATCAGGACGTCGGGCGGCCGGCGCAGCATCGCCGCGCGTTCGGCCGGCGGCGTGTCGCCGGTACGGATCGCGACCTCCGGCAGGTGCACCGCCTCGCCCCGGCGGGCGGCCACGCGGGCGATGCCGTGGAGCGGCGCGCGCAGGTTGCGCTCGACGTCCACCGCGAGGGCCTTGAGCGGCGAGACGTAGACGACCCGGCACCGCTCCGCCTTCGGCGGCGCCGGCGAGAACATCACGCGGTCGATGGCGGCGAGGAAGGCGGCGAGCGTCTTGCCCGAGCCGGTGGGGGCGAAGACGAGCGCGTGCTCGCCGCGGGCGATCGCCGCCCAGCCGAGGCGCTGCGCCTTCGTGGGCGCGGCGAACGCCTCGGCGAACCACTCCCGCACGGCCGGCGCGAAGGGCGCGTCGTTCCTGCCGGGGCTCACCCGCCCATCATAGGGGCGCCGCCTTGCGGGACGGGTCCGCGCCCCGCGCGCGGACGGCGTTCATTTCTTTGGTAACCTGCCAGGCGGGAGGAGCGGAGGAGAGCGATGGCGAGAGGGGCGTGGCGGGCGGCGGCGCTCACGGCGGCGATGGCCGCCGCGGCCTGCGGCGGCGGCTCGTCGAGCCCCACCGCCGCGGCGACGCCGGCGGCCTCTGTCGATGCGTCCAGGGTGGCGCAGATCGACGCCTCGAACTTCGACTCCGTCGTCCTCGGCGGGGCGCGGCCGAGCCTCGTCGAGTTCCACTCCCCGACGTGACCGTACTGCCAGGCGATGGGTCCCATCGTCGCGCAGCTCGCCACGGACTACGACGGCCGCGCCACCGTCGGGATGATCGACGTCACCACCCAGGCCGCCCTCACGCGCGCGTACTCGGTGACCGCGACGCCGACGTTCGTCTACTTCAAGGGCGGCCGCGAGGTCGGCCGGCAGGTCGGGCAGACGACGTACGCGGACCTCGCCGCCCACCTGCAGGCGCTCCTCGCGCCCTGAGCCCATGACGCCCGCCCCGCGCCGCGCCGCGGGCGCTCTCGCCCTCGCGGCCCTCCTCGCGCTCGTCCCGCTCCCGGCGGGCCGGGCCGCGACGGCCGTGCCCGCGCCGGAGGCCGTGCTGGGCTTCGTCCCGGGCGACGAGGGCCGGCTCGCGGACTGGACGGAGATCCTCGCCTACCTGCGCGCCCTCGACGCGGCCTCCGACCGCGTGTCGGTCGAGGAGGTCGGGAAGACGACGCAGGGCCGGCCGTTCGTGATCGTCACCGTCACCTCGGAGGCGAACCACGCCCGGCTCGAGCAGATCCGCCTCGCGAACGCCCGAATCGCCGACCCGAGGGGGCTCTCGGACGCCGAGGCCGCCCGGCTGGTGGAGAACGGCCGCGCGGTCGTCGCGATGGCCTTCTCGATCCACTCGACCGAGGTCGGCGGCACGCTCGCGTCGCTGCGGCTGCTGCACCGGCTCGCCTCGGCCGACGACGCCGAGACGCGGGCGATGCTCGACGAGGCGGTGCTCCTGGTCCTGCCGTCGCACAACCCGGACGGCACGCAGTTCGTGGCCGAGTGGCAGCGGAGCCAGCGCGGGACGCCGTTCGAGAAGAGCCCGCCGCCCGTCCTCTACCACCCGTACGTCGGCCACGACAACAACCGCGACTGGTACGCCTTCACCCAGCAGGAGACGCGGCTCACCGTCGAGCACCTGTACCACCGCTGGCACCCCCAGGTGGTCCACGACGTGCACCAGATGGGGACGCGCGGGGCGCGGATCTTCGTGCCGCCCTACGAGGACCCGTGGGAGCCGAACGTCGACCCGGCCCTCGTGGGCGCGGCGAACGCCCTCGGCGCCCACGTCGCCTCGCGCCTCCTCACCGCCGGCCGCAGCGGCGTCGTCACGGGCGCCCTCTTCGACGCGTGGACCCCGGGGCGCGCCTACCCGCACACGCACGGCGGCGTGCGCCTCCTCTCGGAGACGGCCTCGGCCCGGCTCGCGTCGCCGCTCGAGGTCCGAGCCGACGAGCTCGACGGGCCCGGGGCCGAGGTCGACGCGCGGCGCGCGTCCGCGTCGTTCCCGCGGCCGTGGCCGGGCGGGACCTGGTCGCTGCGCGACGTGGTGGAGACGCAGCTCGAGGCCTCGCTCGGCGTCCTCTCCGACGTCGCGGCGCACCGCCGCCACTGGCTGCGCACCGCGCTCGAGGTCAACCGCCGCGCGTGCGCCCGCGCCGAGCCGTTCGCCTTCGTCGCCCCGGCCGCCTTCCGCGACCCCGCCGCGGCCGAGCGCCTCGCCGACACGCTGCGGACGGGCGAGGTCGAGGTGCGCCGCGCGACGGCGCCGTTCTCCGCGGGCGGCCGGGAGTACGCGGCGGGCAGCCTCGTCGTCTTTCTCCAGCAGCCGGCGAGCGCCTTCGCGAAGACGGTGCTCGAGCGCCAGCGCTACCCCGACCTCCGCGACGCGAAGGGCGCGCCGCGCCGCCCCTACGACGTCACCGCCCACACGCTGCCGCTCCTCTTCGGGGTCGAGGTCGACACGATCCCGGCGCCGTTCGAGGCGGCCACGGAGCCGCTCCCGCCGGGGCCGCTCGCCCCGGGCGGCGTCGAGGGACGCGGGCCGCGCTACGCGCTCGGGCACACGAGCGGCGACCTCGCCGTCCTCGGGCGGCTGCTCGCGTCCGGAGTGCGCGTCGACTGGGCGGCCGAGGCCTTCGAGGACGGCGGCCGCGCCTTTCCCCCGGGTGCGCTCCTCGTGCCCGGCTCGCGGCGGGAGGCGCTCGCCGCCGCGCTGCGGGGCACCGGGATCGTGGCGCGGGCCGTCCACGCGAACCCCCGCGCGCGGCGCGTGCGGTCGCCGCGCGTCGGCCTCTACCGCTCGTGGGTCCCGTCGATGGACGAGGGATGGACCCGCTTCGTGTTCGAGAAGCAGCTGGGCCTCCCCTTCCAGGAGCTGCACGACCGCGAGGTGCGCGCCGGACGGCTGCGCCCGCGCTTCGACGCGATCGTCCTGCCGGCCCAGTCCGCGTCGGCCCTCCGCAACGGCCACGCGAAGGGCGCGATGCCGGACGAGTACACGGGCGGCCTCGGCGACGAGGGGGTCGCCGCGCTCCGCGCGTTCGTGGCCGCGGGCGGGACGCTCGTGGCCCTCGACTCCGCCTCGCGCTTCGCGATCGACGCGCTCGAGCTGCCCGTGAGGGACGTCGGGGCCGCCCTCGCCGCCGACGAGCTCGTGTGCCCGGGCTCGATCCTGCGCGCGGCGCGAGCGGCGCCGCACCCGCTGGCCGACGGCCTGCCCGACGAGGTGCCGGTGTGGTTCGAGGGCTCGCCGGTCTTCGAGCCCGGCCCCGGCGCGACGGCCGTCCTCGGCTTCGACGCGGCGGAGCCGCTCCTCTCCGGCTACCTGCTCGGGGGCGCGAAGCTCGCGGAACGCTCGGCCCTCGTCGAGGTGCGCCAGGGCCAGGGGCGGGTCGTGCTCTTCGGCTTCCGCCCGCAGTACCGCGCGCAGAGCCAGGTCACCTACCCGGCTCTCCTGAACGCGCTCTACCTCTCCGCCGACCCTCGCTGAGCCCGGCCGTCCTTCGCGAGCGCCGCGCGAACGCTCTCGACCGGGGTCGCGCCGACGCGGCTCGGCTCGGGCAGGCCCCACGCCGCCGCCCGGCCGCGGTACTCGCCCTCCGGAAGCTGCACGAGGACCGGGCGCGCCGCGGGGTCGAGCCACGCGAGGAGCCCCTCGAGCGCCGCCGCGTCGAAGGCCGTGCAGCCCGCCGTGACGGCGCCGGGGCCGGAGCGAAGGTGCAGGAAGATGCAGCTGCCGGCGCCCGCCTCGACCGGTGCGTCGTTGTGGCCGACCCACACCACCAGCCGGTAGAGCTCGTCCGTGCGGCGCATGTCCTCGGCCGAGGTCCAGTCCTTCGCGACGGCGGCCTCGTCGACGAGCTGGTTGTAGTGAGCGGAGCGCGAGTCGTCGACGCAGCGCAGCGTGGGCGTCGCGACGCGGTAGGGCAGCCGGGCGCCCGGGGGCGGCGTGGAGGCGTAGCCGGTGGCGAGGCGCAGCACGAAGACGCCGGCCGGCGAGCGGCCGTCGCCCTCGCGCTTCTGCGGCCCGTCCGCGACCGGCGCGTGGAGGCCGCGGCCCCACGCGAGGCCGGCGCGGCCGAGAGCGGCCTCGGCCGCGGGCCCGACCGGACGCCACGGCGAGCGCGCGGACGCCCGCTCGTAGGCCTGCACGAGGGCCCGCGCCGCGTCCCAGCCGGCGCTCGTCGAGAGGACGAGCTGGCGGCTCTCGGCCGGAACGGGCGGAGGCAGAGGCCGCGCGTCGCCCGCGGCGGCGGGCCGGACCGCGGCCGCGGCCAGGGCCGCGGCGAGGAACGCGCGCCTCACGGCTCGACGGGATGGTGGCGCGCGATCAGCAGGTCGTAGACGGCGCCGCCGACGAGGCCGCCCAGGCACGGCGCGACGAGCGGCACCCACCACCATCCGCCGCCGGCCTGGAAGACGCCGCCGCCCCATCCGGCGACCGCGGTGAAGAGCCGCGGGCCGAGGTCGCGGGCGGGGTTGATCGCGTAGCCGGCGTTGAAGCCGAAGCTCATGCCGATCGCGGCGACGAGGGCGCCCACGACGAGCGGCCCGAACGTCGCGGGACCGGCGTTTCTCCGGTCGGCGATCGCGAAGATCCCGAGCAACAGCAGGGCGGTCCCGACGACCTGGTCGACGAAGCCGCCCGCGATCGAGAGGAACGGCTGCGGGTAGGTCGCGAAGACGCCGGCCGTGGCGAGCTCCCCCGTCACCTGGCGCACGCCGCCGTCGAACGCGTCGAAGGCCTCGCGGTAGGTGACGAAGGTGAGGGCCGCGCCGCAGAACGCTCCCGCCGTCTGCGCGGCGAGGTAGGCCGGCACCTTGCGCCACGGGAAGTCGCGGAAGGCCGCGAGGGCGATCGTCACCGCCGGGTTGAGGTGCGCGCCGGAGACGCCGGCGGAAACGTAGATCCCGAGGACGACGGCGAGGCCCCACGCGAGGTGGATCGAGAGGGGCGACCCGTTCTTCTGGTGGCTGAGCACGAACTCGGCCACGACCCCGTTGCCGAAGGCGAGCAGCACGAGCGTGCCGAGGAACTCCGCGGCCGCTTCCCGACTGGTTCCACGCAGCATGGCCCGGGATTATAGGAGGAGCTTCGGCCCGCGGCGGGCGGGCGTTGAAAAGGGGCGGGCCTTTGGCTAGGATCAAGGAGCCGTCTGCTGGGAGATCGTCCAACGGTAGGACACATGGCTCTGGACCATGGAATCGGGGTTCGAATCCCTGTCTCCCAGCCAATGCCCCCACGGCGGCTCCGGCCCTGAAGCTCCTCCACGTCACGCCGTTCTACGACCCCGGCTGGTCCTACGGGGGAATGGCTCGCGCCTCCGGTGAGCTGTGCCGCGCGCTCGCCGCCCGCGGTCACGCGGTGACCGTCGCGACGGCGCAGCTCGACCCCGCCGACGCGCTCGAGGAAGACGGAGCCGGCGTCCGGGTCGTCCGGTTCCCCGGCCCGGCGGCGCTGCGGAGGCGGCTCGTCCCCTGGGCGAGGGGCCTCCGCGCCTTCCTTGGCGCCACGCTCCGCGACGTCGACGTCGTCCACCTGCACGGCCACCGCAACCCGCTCGTCTGGACCGCCTCGCGCGCGGCGTCCCGCGCCCTCGTCCCCTGCGTGCTGAGCCCGGAGGGCACGTTCCCCGATCATGGCCAGCGCCGGATCGAGAAGCTCGTATTCGACCGTCTCGCAGGCGACGCGATCGTCGCCCGCGCGGACGCCGTCCTGGCGGTGAGCGCGGCCGAGGCGCGCGATCTGCCGCGCGCGGCCGAGATCGTCCCGAACGGGGTCGTCGCGCCGGGCGTCGCGCGGCCGGCCGCGACGGGTGCACGCCCGCCGCGCGTCCTGTTCGTGGGCAGCGACCGCCCGCAGAAGCGCGCCGCGGCCCTGCCGCGCGTCCTCGGCCAGCTCCCCGGCGTGGAGCTGGACCTCGTCGGCCCCTGCGCCGGAGCCCTCGCGGCGTTCGGCGCCGACGCGCGCCGCGTCCGCGCGCTCGGCGTGCTCTCGGGAGACGCGCTCGCCACCGCCTACGCCGAGGCCGACGTCCTCCTGCATCCGGCCGTCGGAGAGGCCTTCGGCCTCGTGCCGTTCGAGGCCGCGCTCCTCGGGACGGCGTCGGTCGTCGCGGGCGGCCACGGCTGCGGTGAGTGGTTCGCCCGCGCCGGCGGCTGCGTCGTGCCGGCGGACGATCCCGACGCCATGGCCCGCGCGGCCGCGGCGCGGCTCGCCGCCGGTGCCCTCCGCGACCGCGAGGCCCGGGACGTCGCGGCGTTCGCGCGGCGCGAGCTCACGTGGGAGCGCGCGGCCGAGGCGGTGACGGGTGTCTACGAGCGCGCCCTCGCCGCGCGACGGGACCGGCGGGTGGCGAGGTGACGGCCGGCCCGGCGGAGGCCGACGCCATCGTCGTGAACTTCAACGGAGGAGCCTTCGTCGAGGACGCGGTCGCGAGCCTCCTCGCCCAGGACGTGGACGGCCTCTCCGTCACGGTCGTCGACAACGGCTCGACCGACGGTTCGGCCGAAAGGCTCGAGGCGCTCTTCGGCCCGCGCATCCGCCTCCTCCGGGCGGAGCGGAACCTCGGCTTCGGCGCGGCCAACAATCTCGCGATCCGGACCTCGCGCGCCCCTCACGTGGTCCTGCTCAACCCCGACGCCGTCGCGGCCGAGGGCTTCGTGCGCGAGCTCGTCCGGGCGGCCGAAGCCGACCCCCGGGTCGGAATGGTCGCGGCCAAGGTCCTCGACCGCGAGCGGCCCGACACGATCGACACGGCCGGCCACCTGCTCTACCCGGACGGCCTCAATCGCGGCCGTGGCCGCCTCGAGGTCGACCGCGGGCAATACGACGGCGATCGTGAGGCCCTCTTCCCGAGCGGAGCCGCCGCGCTCTACCGGCGGGCGATGCTCGACGAGGTCGGCTCGTTCGACGAGACCTTCTTCCTTTACGGGGAGGACGCCGACCTCGGGCTGCGCGGCCGCCTCGCCGGATGGACCTGCGCGTTCGCGCCGCGGGCCGTCGCCTACCACCGCTACTCGGCGATCACGGGACCGCACTCCACCCTCAAGGCCTTCTTCGTCGAGCGCAATCGCGTCCTCGTGCTCGTGAAGCTCTTCCCGCCCGGCCTCGTCCTGGCCAGCCCGGCCTTCACCCTCGTCCGCCTCGCGCTGCACGGCTGGGGCGCCCTCACGCGGCGCGGGGCGGCGGCCCGGCTCGCCGAGCGGACGTCTCTCGTCCACCTCGTGCGCGTCACGCTGCGGGCCTACGCGTCGGCGCTCGGCGCCCTGCCGCACGTCCTGCGCGAGCGGCGCGGTCTCGCGCGGCGGCGCGTGCTCTCTTCGCGCGAGTTCCGGAGGCTGCTCGCGCGACACCGGCTGACCGCTCGGGAGGCCGCCTTCAAGGACTGACCCGGCCTGTATAGTTGGCGCGTGTCGAGGGTCAGACGGCCGGCGGGCCGGCGCGAGCGCGTGACGGGGGCCGCCTCGGAGGCTCCGGCGTCAGGTCGTGGCCCCGGCCGGTTCGCGGGGTGGCTCGACCGCGCCCCGCTCGTGGCGGCGGCCGTCGCCGCCCTCGTCTACCTCCCGTCGCTCCGCGTCGGGTTCCTCTACGACGACTTCCCCCAGATCGTCGACAACCGGGGCATCCGGGATCTCGCGGCGCTCCGGACCGTCCTCACCTTCGACCGTGCGCGCCCGCTGCTGAGCCTGAGCTTCGCCCTGAACTACGCGGTGTCGGGCCTGGCGCCGTGGTCCTATCACCTGGTCAACGTCGCCCTCCACGCGGCGAGCGCGGCCGTCGTCGCGGTGCTCTTCGGGTGGATGGCCGACCGCTCCGGGTGGCCGAGAGCGCGGGAGGCGGCCCTGGCCGGCGCGTGCCTCTTCGCGGCGACGCCGATGGCCGCGGAGACCGTCGCCTACGTCGCGAGCCGCTCGTCGGGGCTCGCCGCGCTCCTCGGGCTCGCCAGCCTCGCGACCCTGGCGAGCGGCCTGCCCGGGCCGTCGGCGTTCCGGCGCGTCGTCTCCTGGATCCTTCTCGCTCTCGCGATGGCGACGAAGGAAGAGGCGGTGGCGGTCCCTCTCCTGCTGCTGCTTCTCGATCGCTTCTTCGTCGGTGAGCGGCGCTGGGCGGACACGGCCCGGCGCTGGCGGCTGCACGCGCCCGGGGTCCTGCTCGTCGTCGTCGGCCTCGTGGGGCGACGCCTCGCGACCGGGGCGTGGCTTCCCCTCGGCGAGGCGGCCCGGCTCCCGTACGCGGTCTACCAGTGGGCGCTCTTCCCCGTGTACCTGGCCCGCCACGTCGTGCCGGTCGACCCGGCGCTCTACCGCGGGCACGGCACGCCGTGGCCGCCCGGCGGCGCCGTGCTCGCCCTCTGCGGCGTCACGGCCGCGTTGGCCGCCGCCGCCTTCGCGCTGCGACGCCGTCGGCCCGAGTGGACCTTCGCGGTGGCCTGGCTCGCGGCCGCGCTCCTCCCCTCGTCGTCTCTCGTGCCGCTCGCGGAGCCGATGGCGGACCACCGGGCCTACCTCGGCGGCGCCGGCGTCCTCTTCGCGATGGGCGGGCTCCTCGCGCGCGTCGGCCGGCCCGTCGTCGCGGCGGCGGCGCTCCTCCTGTGCGCCGGCCGCGCCTGGCAGGTCCAGTGGACGTTCGCGGACCCGGTCGCGGTCTGGGAAGACGCGGCGCGCCGCGCGCCGGGCTCAGCCGTCGCGTGGCGCTCGCTCGCCGACGCCCGGCTCGAGCGAGGCGACGCCGACGGCGCGCGCGAGGCCTTCGCGCGGGCCCTCGCGGCGGACCCGCGCGACGCGAAGACGTGGACGAACCTCGGCGTTCTCCTGGCAGGGCTCGGCCGCGCGGACGAAGCGGAGCACGCGCTGCGGGAGGCGCTCAAGGTGGCGCCGCCTGCCCTCGCCGGCTCCGTCCACGACAACCTCGGGATGGTGCTGCGCGGACGCGGCCGGGAGACGGAAGCGATCGCGGAGTTCGAGGCGGCGGTCGCCGCAGACCCGCGCCTCGTGCAACCGCGGATCAGTCTCGCTCAGCTGCTCCTCCGCCGCGGGGAGGGCGCCCGCGCCCGGGCGCTGCTCGACGAGGCGGTGGCGCAGGCCCCGACCGCCGAGGAGGCGGCCTGGATCGAGCGCCTGCGCGGGCCGCGGTGACGCGGGCGGGCGGCCGATGAGGGTCCTGCTCGTCAGCCACTACTTTCCGCCCCGCCACCGCTCGGGCGTCGAGAACTACACCCACCGGCTCGCGCGGGCCCTCGGGACGCGCCACGACGTCCGGGTCCTCTGCCGCGAGGACGGCCACTGGGGGGAGAGGCTCCGCGCGGAGGACGAGACCTACGACGGTGTCGCGGTCCACCGCCTCTACTACAACGGGCCTCTCGACTTCCGCCGGTGCTACCGGAACGAGGAGCTCGACCGTCCGTTCGAGAGCTTCCTCCGCCGCTTCCGGCCGGACGTCGTCCACTTCCAGCACCTCGAGCGGCTCTCGGCCGGCTTCGTCGACGTCGCCGGTCGCCTCGGCCGGCCGACCGTCCTCACGCTCAACGACTTCTGGTTCGCGTGCCCGCAGATCCAGCTCTACCGTGACGGACGGGTCTGCCCCGGCCCCGACGAGGGCCGCCGCTGCGCCTCCTGCGCGGGCGCCCTGCCCGAGGCCCTGCGCCTCCAGGCCCTCGAAGCCGCCCGCGCGCGCTGGGACGCCTCGCTTCCCCGGCGGGCCCTGCGGGTCGCGGCGGCACGCCTCGCGCCGGAGGCGCTGCGCGAGCGGGCGCTCGTCGCGGTCCTCCGTCGCGCGCAGCGGTCGCTCGGGGTGAGCGAGGCCGAGGCCCGCGCGCGCCTCGCGGACCTGCGAGAGGTCCTCTCGCGCGTGGACCTCGTGCTCTCGCCGTCGCGGTTCCTCCTCCGCACGATGGAGGAGCTCGGCTTCGCGCCGCGAGCGGCCGAGTACTCCGACTACGGCATCCCCGAGCTGGGACCGCGGCCGGCGCGGGCCGCGCCGCGCGCGCGGATCCGCTTCGGCTACTTCAGCGCCCTCGTGCCGCACAAGGGGATCGAGCTGCTGCTGCGGGCGTTCCACCGTCTCGGGCGCGCGGAGGCCGAGCTCGTCGTCCAGGGCCAGGCCGCGCCGCACTACGAGGACGAGCTCCGGCGGCGCACCGCCCGCGACGCGCGGATCGAGCTCCGGCCGCCGTACGACGACCTCGGCCTCGCCGCGGCCTTCGCCGACATCGACGTCCTCGTCGTGCCCTCGCTGTGGTACGAGAACTCGCCCCTCGTGATCCACGAGGCGGCGCGGGCCGGGGTGCCCGTCGTCGCGTCCGACCTCGGCGGGATGGCCGAGTACGTCCGGTCGGGAGTGAACGGCGAGCTCTTCCGCGCCGGCGACGAGCGCGACCTCGCACGGGTCCTGCGGCTGTTCGTCGACGAGCCCGCGCGGGCCGGGCGCCTGCGGGAGGCGCCCTTCCCGCTCAAGTCGATGGCCGAGGACGCCGCGGCGCTCGAGGAGCGCTACGAGCGCCTCGTCCGCCGCGCGGCCGGAGCCTCGGCGTGAGGGTCCTGCACGTCGTGCACCAGTACGCCCCGGCGATCGGCGGCAGCGAGACGCTCGTGCGCCGGATCGCCGAGGGTGTCGCGGCGGCCGGCGACGCGTCGTTCGTCCTGACGTCGACGTCGCGGCGCGTGACCGACTTCCTCCGGCCGTCGGGCGACGGCCTCCCCGCGGGCGCCTTTCGCCTCGGCGGCGTCGACGTGCGCCGGCTCGAGTTCCGGCGCGTTCCCGCCTTCGCGCGCTCCGCGGTCGACCGCGTGGCGAGCGCCTGGTGGCAGCGGCGCTGGCCGGGCTACGGCGAGGTGAAGTCGCACTGGATCGGCCCGCATCTGCGCGGCCTGCGGCGGGAGATCCGACGGGCCCGCCCGGATCTCGTCGTCGCGGCGACGACGCCGTTCCGTCCCTTCTTCGAGGCCGCCCGCGCGGCGTGGGCCGGTGGCGTCCCGGTCGCGCTCCTGCCGTGCCTCCATCCCGGGGACCGATGGCTGCTCGACAACCCCGCGTTGTGGGACGCCCTGCGACGGGCCGACGCGGTGCTGGCGCTCACCACGCACGAGGCGAGGCTCGTGACCTCGCTCGGGGTCGAGGCGGACCGCGTTCACGTGCTCGGCGGGGGGGTCGACGAGGCGCCGCCGGCGACGATCACGGACGTGCGGTCGCGGTTCGGCTTCCCGGCGGACGAGCCGATCGTGCTCTTCCTCGGACGGAAAGAGGAGGCGAAGGGGATCCGTCCGGTGGTGGAGGCGACGAGGCTCCTCTGGAGCCGGGGCCGCGCGGCGCGCCTCGTCCTCGCGGGGGCGAGGACCGCGTACTCCCGCGACGTCCTCGATCCTGGCTCGCCGGCCTCCCGGCCGGCGAACGGGCGCTCATCCTCGTCCGGGACGACGTCGACGAGGCGGAGAAGTGGGGCTGGCTGTCGGCCTGCGCCCTTCTCGCGCACCCGTCGGCGGTCGAGTCCTTCGGCCTCGTCTACCTCGAGGCGTGGCTGATGGGAAAGCCGGTGATCGGCGGCCGCGACGGACCGACCGCGTCGCTCGTCCGCCACGAGGTCGACGGGCTCCTCGTCGGGCACGGCGACGTCGGCGAGATCGCCGGCGCGATCGAACGTCTGCTCGCGGATCCCGAGCGGGCGCGCCGGCTCGGCGCGTCGGGACGCGAGGCCGTGCGCCGGAACCACACCTGGCCCCGCGTCGTTGACCGCGCCCGCGCATTCCATCACAGTGCGGTCGCGAGACACCATGCCGAACGCCCGGCTCAGCGCGGTCGTCGTCACCCACGATAGCCGGGCGGACGTCGGAGCCTGCCTCGAGTCTCTCCTCCGCTCGTCGCGCCCGCCCGACGAGATCCTCGTCGTCGACAACGACTCGCGGGACGGCACCGCCGACCTCGTCCGCCGCGACTTCCCCGGGGCGGTCGTGGTCGACTACTGGGACAACCCGGGGTTCGGCGAGGCCCACAACCGGGCCTTCCGCGTCGCGCGCGGCGAGCGCTTCTTCCTGCTGAACCCGGACGCGACCGCCGCGCCGGACTGCATCGAGCGGCTCGAGCGCGCGATGGACGAGGCGCCGGGAACGGGCGTCGCGGTCCCGAAGGTGCTCCTCTCCCGCGAGCCGAGCGTGCTCAACAGCGCCGGACTGCACGTGAACGGGGTGGGCTACGGGTGGGATCGCGGGTACCTCGAGCGCGACGCGGGGCAGTACGACGAGGCCGGTCCGGTGATCGCGGGCAGCGGCTGCGCGCTGCTCGTCTCCGCGGAGATGGTCTCGTCCGTGGGTGGCTTCGACGCGGCCTT
Organism: Vicinamibacteria bacterium; assembly: GCA_046331285.1. Lineage (GTDB taxonomy): Bacteria > Acidobacteriota > Vicinamibacteria > Fen-336 > Fen-336 > DATBSL01. The sequence goes on along the minus strand of JAXLRD010000047.1, from coordinate 16,779 downwards.
CTTCCTCTACTACGAGGACCTCGACCTGTGCCTGCGCTCGTGGCTCGCGGGCTTCCCGGTGCGCTACGTGCCCGGCGCCGTCGCGCGGCACCGCATGAAGGTGACGGGCCGCAGCTCGCACCTCAACGACTACCTCGACCACCGGAACCGGCTGCGGGCCCTGCTGAAGTGCCTGCCGCCCGGACGGCTCGTCCGCGCGCTCGCCCGCAGCGCGCGGTTCGACGGGTCGGAGATCGTCGCCTCGTGCCGCCGGCGGGACCCGCGCCGGGCGGGGCGCCGCGTCGCCGCGTGGGCCTGGAACCTGGCCCGCCTGCCGGAGACGCTCGCCCGCCGGCGCCGCGCGCGCGCGCGGGCGGGCCACGACGACTGGACCGCACTGCTCACGCCGGGCGACGGCGCGCCCCGGCCCCGCGCCGCGGTGCCGGGCTATCCGGTCGCGTTCGCCGACGCGGTCGAGCCGTCCCGGCTGCCGGACGCGCTGCGGATGGGCGCGGACGAGACGGGCCTCGGCCTCGGCTGGCACGCGCTCGAAAGGGCGGGCGGCGTGGCGTTCCGCTGGTCGTGCGGCTACGGCATCGCCTATCTGCGGACGCCGGGCGTCGGCCCGGCGCGGCTCGAGATCGACTGCTTCTCCGCGCGCGACGGGCTCGTCGAGGTCGAGGTCGACGGCGCGCCCTGCGGGCCCCTGCGCGTCGCCCCCGGCCCGCTCGAGACGAGGAGCCTCGCGGTGAGCTGCCTCCGCCCCTGGGCGCGCGTCGAGATCCGGCCGGAGTCGACGCTGGTTCCCGCCGAGTCGCTCCCGGGCGCGCGCGACCATCGCACGCTCGGCCTTGCGGTCGCGAGCCTGCGCCTCGCGGCGCCGCCCTTGCCCTGATGCGGCGCGCGGCCGTCGTTCTCGGCGTGTCCGCGGCGATCCAGATCGCGCTGTGCGCGCTTCCCGACACGATGGGAGACCTCCTCCAGTACCGCCACTGGTGCCGGACTCTCGCCGCGGACGGGCTCGCGGCCGCCTACTGGCCGCCGGACACCGCCCGCTCGCCGGTCTACGGGCCGGTCGACTATCCCCCGCTCGTGCCCTACGCCCTCTGGGGCCTCGGCCGCGGGCTCGCGGCGACGGCGCCGGCCCTCCTCGCGAGCGACCGCTGGCTGGACTTCTGGATCCGCCTGCCCGGATGCGCCGCCCTGCTGCTCCTGGCGGGGCTCGTCGGCTCCGAGACGCGCCGCTTCGCGCCCGGCCGGGCCGATCTCGCGATCGCCGCGGTGGCCCTCAACCCGGCCCTCGTGTTCGACACCGCCTACTGGGGCCAGACGGACTCGCTGTGCGCGCTGGCGATCGCCGCCGCCATGGTGGCCCTGGTGCGCGGCCGCCCCGAGCTCGCCTGGGCCGCCCTGACGGTGGCGGCCGGGATCAAGCCCTTCGCGCTCCCCTTCGGCCCGATCGTGCTCGTCGAGACCGTGAGGCGGTTCGGCGCGCGCCGCGCCGCGACGGGCGCTCTCGCGAGCGCGGCGGTCGCGGCGGCGATCGTCGCCCCGTTCGCGGTCGAGGGTCGCCTCGGCGACATCCTGCACGCGGTGTTCGCGCAGGCCGAGGCGATGCCCTACGCGAGCGTGAACGCGCACAACCTCTGGTGGCTCCTGTGCCGCGGACTGCCCTGGACCGAGGCCTCGGCGCGGGTCGCCGGGCTCGTGACCCTGCGCGGCCTCGGCCTCCTCCTCTTCGCCGCGCTCGGCGCCGCGACGCTGTGGCGGCTCGCCCGGAGCGCGGACTCCCGCGCGGCCTACGTCGCGGCGACGTCCGTCGGCTTCGGCTTCTTCGTGCTGTCGACCCACATGCACGAGAACCACCTCTTCTACGGCGTCGCCCTCATGGCGTTCGTCGCGGCCACGACCCGTCGCGCGGGTATCCTCTTCGTCGGGGCGAGCCTCACGCTCCTCCTGAACATGGCGCTCCACGACCCGCTCGCGACCCAGCTCGCGCGCCCGCTCGTGCCGGGGCCGCAGCTCGTCCTGCCCCGGCACGGCGAGCCCGACCCCGCGATCGCGTCGAGCCTCGCCGCGGCCGGCTACCCGTGGCTCGCCGGCGAGATCCGCGGCGAGGTGTCGCTCGTCGGCCTCCTCGCCACGATGGTGAACGCCCAGGCGAACCTCGTCCTCCTCGCCGCGTGGCTGGGGCTGGCGCTCGCGGCGGCCGGGCACGCGCCGCCGCCGTTCGTCGAGGGCCCGACGTGGCCGCGCTCGCGCGCTTCGCTCCTGGCGCTCCTCGGCGTCGTGTTCCTGGCCGGCCTCCCGTTCGCGGCGAAGGCCTTCGCCGAGGCGGGGCTCCCGTGGGGCCTCTCCTGACCCCGGCGCGCCGCGAGCGCGTCGCGCTCGTCGGCCTCGTCCTCGCCGTCCTCCTGCCCTTCTCGGGCCGGGCCTTCCACATCGACGACGCGTTCTTCATCGACGTGGCCGAGACGATCCGTCGCGACCCGCTGCGACCCTACTCCGGGGCCGCCGCCCTCGACGACAACGACCGGCGCGTCTTCGACCTTCGCGGGACGGCGCCGAACACGTTCGAGACCCTGTCGCACCCGCCGCTCGTGCCCTACGCGATCGCCGCCGTCGCCGCCGCGACCGGCGACGTCCGCGAGCGCGCGCAGCACCTGGCGTTCCTCGTGTTCCCGGCTCTCGCGGTCTGGAGCCTGTACGGGCTCGCCCGGCGCTTCACGGCGCGGCCGTTCCTCGCGACCCTGCTGCTCGCCGTCTCGCCGGTCTTCCTCGTGTCTTCCCAGAGCGTGATGACCGACGTCCCCGCGCTCGCCCTCTCGCTCGCCGCCATCCACCTGTTCGTCTCGGGCCTCGACGAGGATCGAACCGGGCGGCTCGTCCTCGCCGGCCTCGTCGGCGGGCTCGCGATGCTCGCCCGATACGTGGCGCTGGGCCTCGTTCCGCTGGGCCTCGTCTACGCGGTGTCCGCGCCGCGCGGGCGACGCCGGTCGCTCGTCGCCCTCGCCGCCGCCGCGGGAGTCCTCGGCCTCTGGGTCGTCCAGAACTGGGCCGCGTACGGGACGGTCCACGTGCTCGCGGCCGCGCGGCACTATCTCGACTACTACGGCGCGACGCCGTTCGCGGGGACGCCGCTTCTCGTCAAGGCGGTGAGCGACCTCGTGGCCTTCGCCGCCGTGGGCCTTCCCGCCGCGCTCCTCGTCCCGCCCGGCGGCTGGAGGCGGTTCTCCCGGCGTCTCGTTCCCTGCGGCGTCGTCGCGCTCCTCGCCTGCGCCTGGGATCCGGCCGGGATCGTCCGCTTCGCGGGGCACGGCCCCTGGGAGAGAGGGGCTCTCGTCGTCGGGTTCGCGGCCGGCCTCGCTCTCCTCGTCGGCGCCGCGTCGGCCGCCGATGCGCGCTCCGCGGACGGACGCTTCCTGCTCCTGTGGCTGGCGGGCGGCGTCGCCGGCACGGTGCTCCTCCTGCCGTTCGGCGCCGCCCGCTACACCCTCACCTTCCTGCCACCGGTCGCCCTCCTCGTCGCGGGAGCTCCGGGGACAAAGCCGGGCCGCCTGTCGTGGCCCGCCCGCGCCGGCGCCGCGGTGTCACTCGCGCTCGCCGTCCTCCTCTCGGTCGCCGACGAGGACTTCGCGGACGCCTACCGCTCCTTCGCGCGGCGGACGCCGCCGCCCGCCGCCGGCGGCGAGACGTGGTTCATCGGCGACTGGGGCCTGCGCTTCTACATGACCCGCGCCGGCCACCGCTACCTCCTGTCGACCGACGAGCGCCCGGCGGTCGGCGACGTCGTGGTGGTGCCGCGCGTGGCGGCCAATCACCCCATGGCCCGCGGCCTGAGCGGGCGCGTGGCTCTCCTCGACGCCGTCTCGCCGCGCGGGCGCGTCCCCCTCCGGCTCCTCAGCCGCGACGCGCGCGCCGGGTTCTACTCGCACGGCTGGGGGCTCCTGCCCTTCGCCGTGTCGTGGACGCCGGTCGAGGTGTTCGAGGTCTACCGCGTCGCCGCCCCGCGCTAGAATCGGGCGTCGCTCCATGACCGTCCCTCCCGCCGCGGCCCCGGAGCTCTCGGGGGCTCGATCCCGACCGCCGGCCACGACCCCGGGAGCGGTCTGGACGATCGTGCGGACGGACTTCAAGGTTCGCTACCACGGCACGCTCGCCGGCTTCGTGTGGGCGCTGCTCAAGCCGGCGACGATGGCGCTCGTCCTCGTCGTGGTCTTCTCCCTCGTCTTCAAGGGGAACGCCGACTACCGGCTCGACCTCCTCGTCGGCCTGTTCCTCTGGGACTTCTTCGCCGAGGGCACGAAGGTGGGTCTTCTGTCCCTCCTCGCGAAGTCCTACGTCCTCACCAAGACGCCCTTCCCGCGCTGGGTCCTCGTCGCCACGTCTTTCGCGAGCCCTCTGGTGACCCTCGGCGTGTTCGCGGGGGTCCTCCTCGTCGTCTTCGCGGCGTCGGGCCGCCGGCTCGGCCCGACGGCCCTGGCCCTCTTCGCGCTGTACCTCGTCCAGCTCGCCCTCATCGTCTTCGGCTTCTCGCTCGGGGCGAGCGTCCTCTTCCTGCGCTATCGGGACCTCAACCAGGTCTGGGAGGTCCTGACCCACGCCGGCTTCTTCCTCGCGCCGATCGTCTATCCGCTCGACGTGCTGCCCGAGCGCGTGCACTTCTTCCTCTACCTGTGGCCCCCGACGCCGGTCATCCAGTTCTCGCGGATGGTCCTCGTGCGGGGCGTCGTCCCCTCGCTGAACGCGCACCTCCTGCTCGCGGCGATGACGCTCCTCGCCCTCGCCGGCGGGGCGCTCCTCTTCCGGCGCCTCGAGCCCGGCGCGGCGGAGCACGTGTGAGCGGCGCGATCGTGGAGGTGCGCGACGTACTGCAAGCGCTTCCGGATGCCCTCGGTCCGGCGCGACACGGTCCGCGAGCACCTCTTCGGCGCGCTGCGCCGGCGGACCTTCGAGGACCTCGTGGTCCTCGACGGGGTGAGCTTCGAGGTCCGGCCGGGAGAGACGGTCGGCCTCATGGGCCGCAACGGCTCCGGAAAGAGCACGCTGCTGAAGATCCTCTGCGGCATCTACCGGCCGGACCGCGGCGGCGCGATCGTCCGCGGCGCCCTCACCCCGATCCTGGAGCTCGGGGCCGGGTGGAACCCCGAGCTCGACGCGGTCGACAACATCCTCCTGATCGGGACGATCATGGGGCTGAGCCTCGGCGAGGCGAAGGGCTCCGTCGACGAGATCCTCGACTTCGCCGGTCTCGACCGCTTCGCCCGGCTGCCGCTCAAGCACTACTCGAGCGGGATGGCCGCCCGGCTCGCCTACTCGGTGGCCTTCCGCGCCGCCCGCGAGGTGCTGGTGCTCGACGAGGTCTTCGCGGTCGGCGACCTCGGCTTCCGCGCGCGGTGCGAGGCGCGGTATCGCCGGCTGGCCGCGGCGGGGTGCACGGTCCTCCTCGTCAGCCACGACCCGGCGACGGTGCGGGAGTTCTGCGGCCGCGCGCTGCTCCTCGAGGGCGGGCGCATCCGGCTCGACGACGCCCCGGAGCGAGTGGTCGAGGAGTACGCGCGTCTCAGCGCAGGCGGGTGAGGGTCGGCCCCGGGGCTCAGCGGCCCGGGCGGCGCCGGGACGCCAGCGCGCGCAGCGGCGCCGACCAGCGCCACGAGCGGGAGGCGAGAACGGTGCGCAGGCGCCGCTCGAGGTCGCCGCGGGCGCTCTCGGCCTGCGCCGCGTCCGCGCGGGCGGTCGCGAGCGCCCCGTCGCGCGCGGCGAGCTCGGCGTGCAGCCGCTCGACCTCGCGATTGCGCGCGTCGAGGTCGCGCTGGAGACGCTCGACCTCGTGGTTGCGGCCGTCGAGCGAGGCGTGGAGACCCTCCGCCTCGGCCGCGGCGACCCGGAGGGCCTCGACGAAGCCCGCCTGCTCCTCCTCGGTCGCCCGGTTGCGCGCGTCGAGCTCCCGGCCGAGCCGGTCGACCTCGCGGTTGCGCGCGTCGAGGTCGCGGTGGAGCCGCGCGGTCAGGGCGGCCGCCTCGCCGGACGCCGACGCAGCCGCCGCCCCCGCGGCCCGGAGGGCGCGCAGTCGCTGCTCGCACGCCTCCTCCATGGCACCCGCGCCGAGGAGGTCGGAGAGGTCCACGAGCTGCAGGAGCTGCAGGGCGAGCGTGTTCTCGTCCCAGTGCTCGGCGTCGGGTCCGAGGTCGAGCGTCATCCCGAAGCGCCGGGCGAGGCTCTCGTCGCCCACGCGCCGGCCCGCCTGGACCTGCCGGCGCCGCTCGAGCAGCTCGTCCATGTGGGCGAGGACCCACGCGATCCCCTCCGCCGCCCCGACGGCGCACGCGAGGTGCCGCTCGGCCTCGTCGCCGGCGCCCGCGCGGCGGGCCCCGGCCGCGAGGTCGTAGAACCCGCCGACGCGCGAGAACCACGTCGCGAGGGCGGCGGGAAACAGTCGGCCCACGAAGCGGGTCTCGCTGTTCTTGACGAGGGTCTGGAGGGTGTTGCGGTACCAGTGGAAGTGCCGCCAGCGGTCCGACTCCCGGTCGGCCGTGGCCCGGCGGCGGTGTCGCGCGACCGCGGCCGGGGCGTAGAGGACGCGGTGCCCGGACAGCCAGAGGCGCCACCCGAGGTCGACGTCCTCGTAGTACGCGAAGAAGGCGGGGTCGAAGCCGCCGAGCGCGAGGAACACGTCGCGCCGGACGAGCATCGCCGCGCCGCAGGCGAAGGGGATCTCCCCGCCCGCCGCCGTCTCGCGAAACGCCGGGTGCCACGAGGAGCGCTGGTACCCGAGCCCGAGCACGCTGAGGCCGGAGCCGCCGAACTCCGTGCCCTCGCCGGTCCACTCGACGATGCGCGCGGCCACGGCCGCGATCCCCGCGTCCGGGAGCGCCCCGTCCACGAGGGCGCGCACGAAGCCCGGAGCCGCGGCCGCGTCGTTGTTGAGGAAGACGAGGAGCTCGCCGCGGGCCGCCCGCGCGCCCGCGTTCGTGCCCCCGGCGAAGCCGAGGTTCTCCTCCGCGCGGACGACCCTCACGCCGGGCCACTCGAGAGACAGCCACTCGGCGGTGCCGTCGGTCGACGCGTTGTCGACGACGAGGACCTCGAGCCGCTCGCGGGGGTACTCCTGGCCGGCGAGGCTCTCGAGGCACGGCGGCAGGAGCCCGCGCCCGTTCCAGCTGGGGACGATCACCGAGACGAGGGGCTCGGCCGACACCTCTACAATTAGAGCACAGCGCGCCGATGCGAATCGCCCTGCCGGTCCACGCGTTCCCGCCGAGGTCGGTCGCTGGCGTCGAGGTGTACACCCTCCGCCTCGCGCGCGCGCTGCGGGCGCGGGGCCACGAGGTCCTCGTCGTCGCCGCGGCCCACGATCTCGGGGCGACGCCGTACTCGGTGCGACGGCGCAGGACGGGCGAGATCGACGTCGTCGAGATCGTCAGCGTCCACGCCGCGGGCACGCTGCGGGCGACCTACGACGACGATGAGATCGTCCGGGCGGCCGAGCCCGTCCTCCGGGAGTTCCGGCCGGACTGCGTGCACTTCCAGCACCTGCTGAACCTCTCGGCCGGCCTTGCCCCCGCGGCGAAGGCCCTCGGCGCGGCCGTCTTCCTCACCCTCCACGACTACTGGCTGAGCTGCCCGCGCGACGGCCTGCGGATGCGGGCGGACCTCTCGGTGTGCGAGACGGTGGACCACGCGACCTGCTCGACGTGCCTGCGGGAGAGCCCGTATCTCGTGCCGGCCGCGCAGCGGAGGTTGTCGCGCGCGGCGCGGGCCCTGGGCGCGGGAGCGCAGCTCCACCGGCTCCACGACCTCGCCCCGCGCGCCACCGAAGCGCTGCTCGGGCTCCTGCGCCGCGCGTCGCCGCCCTCGGCCAACCTCGTCGAGGAGCTCGATCGACGCGCGCTCCGGCTGCGCGAGTGCCTCGAGGCGGTCGACGTGTTCCTCGCCCCCACCGCATTCGCGGCCGCGCGGGCCGTCGAGTTCGGCGTGCCGGCCGGGCGGGTGCGCCGCTGCGCCTACGGCGCGGTGGAGCCGCCGCACCTCCCGCGGCGCCCCGGGGCCCGCCGCCGGTTCGGCTACGTCGGCACCATCGCGCCCCACAAGGGCGTCCACCTCCTCGTCGAGGCGTTTCGCGGGGTCGAGGGACAGGATCTCCGGCTCGAGATCCACGGCAGCCTGGCCGTCCAGCCCGGCTACGCGGCGGCGCTGCAGCACGCGGCGCGGGGGGACGAGAGGATCCGCTTCCACGGCCCCTTCGCGGAGGGCGGACAGGCCGAACGGCACCGCGCGCTCGACGTCCTCGTCGTGCCCTCCGTGTGGTGGGAGAACAGCCCGCTGACGCTGCTCGAGGCGCTCGCCCACGGCGTGCCGGTCGTCGCCGCGGCCACCGGGGGCGTGCCCGAGCTGTTCACGGAGGGCGAGGGCGGGCTGCTCTTTCCCGCCGGCGACGTCGCGGCCCTCCGCGCCCGCCTCGAGGACGTCGCCCGCGGACGACGCCTCGCGGAGGGCCTCGCCCCGCTCCCGCTCAGGACCGTGGGCGAGGGCGCCGACGAGCTCGTCTCGCTGTATCGCGCCGCGCTCGACGCCGGTCGCGGCGCGCGGGTGGCGGTCCGGGCGTGAGCGCCGGAGCGGCGACGACCTGCCGGGCCTCCGTCGTCCTCCCGGTCCGCGACGGCGGCGAGCGCCTGGGCCGACTCCTCGAGGCGCTCGACGGCCAGGAGCTCGCGGGTGGCCTCGAGGTCGTGGCCGTCGACAGCGGCTCGACGGACGGCTCGGCGGAGCGGCTCGCCCGGCACGGCGCGCGCGTCCTCCGGATCGCGCCTTCCGCGTTCGACCACGGCGCCTCCCGGAATCTGGGGGTGCGCGCGGCGGGCGCGGAGATCGTGGTCTTCATGAGCCAGGACGCGGTGCCCGCCGACGCTCATTGCGTCCGCCGGCTCGTCGAGGCGCTCGAGGGCGACGCCCGGCTCGCCGGCGCGTTCGCCCGCCAGGTCCCGCGCGAGGACGCCGACCCGCTCACCCGCCGCGACCTCGGCGCGTGGGTCGCCTCTGGCACGGCAGGGCGCGTCGCCTTCCGCGGCACGCCGGAGGACTGGGCCGGCCGAACCCCGCTCGAGCGGGTGCACCTCGCGGCCTTCGACAACGTCGCCTCGGCGGCCCGACGACGCCTGCTGCTCGACCGCCCGTTCCCGCCGACGCGGTTCGGGGAGGACATCGAGTGGGGCCTCGCGATGCTCGAGCGCGGGCACGGCCTCGCCTACGTGCCCGAGGCGGTGGTCGTCCACTCGCACCGTCGTTCGGCACGGGAGCTCTTCCGGCGAAGCTACCTCTGCCACCGCGCTCTGCACCGGCTCTTCGGCCTCGAGCGGCTCCCCGACCGGCGGCGGCTCGTGTCGGCCGCGGCCCGGGCCGTCGCGGCCGACCTGTGGACGCTCGCCCGCGAGGGGGCGGGGCTCGCGTCCGTCCTCGCGGCGCCGGCACAGGCGGTGGCCGCGCTCTACGGCGAGTATCGCGGGGCGGGGGACGAGCGCGCCGTTCGGCCGTACCCTGACTGGGCATGAGGATCCTGCTCGTCCACCAGGCCTACCCGCCCGAGGCGAGCGGCGGCTCCGAGATCTACACGCAGGCGCTCGCGCGCACCCTTTCGAGCCGGCACGACGTGGCCGTCCTTCACCGCTCGACCGAGAGCGCGCCGGGGCTGCGAACGTCGCGACGCGACGGCGTCCGCGTCTTCTCTCTCGGCGGCGCGCGCGCGGCGGGGTTCGAGGCGTATCGGGATCCGGGCCCCACGGCGGCGGCCGAGGAGATCTTCGACGCCTTCGGACCGGAGGTCGTGCACGTCGGGAGCCTGCAGGGCCTGTCGACCGGGATCGTGTTCGCGGCGCGGAGCCGCGGGGCGGCCGTCGTGATGACGCTTCACGACTTCGCCACGGTCTGCCCGCTCGGCCAGCTGCTCGACCGCTCCCTGCGGGTCTGCGCGGGGCCGGGACCTTCCCGGTGCCTCGGCTGCGTCGGCGAGCAGCTGGCGGCCGGCCGCGACGTGGCGCCGCTCGTCCGCCGCGTCGGCCCTCGCCTCCCGTTCGCGGCGGCCGCGGGCCGGGCGGCGGCCCGGCTCCGCCCGTCCGCGCCCCGCCGCGTCGCCGAGCGGCTCGAGGAGATGCACGAGGTGCTGCGCGCCGCCGACGTGCGCCTCTCGCCGTCGCGCTTCCTCGCCGAGCGGCTCGCGGCCCTCGGTGCGCCGCCCGTCGACGTGCTCGAGCTGGGCCTCGAGCCCCGCCCCGCGACGCCGCGGACGCCCGACCCGGACGGCCGGGTCCGCTTCGGTTTCGTCGGCGCGGCGATCCCGTCCAAGGGCGTTCACGTGCTCGCCGCGGCCTTTCGTCGGCTGAACGACCCGCGGGCGGTCCTCCGGGTGCACGGGGCCTTCGCCCCGTATCACGGGGACACGGGCTACGAGTCACGGGTGCGCGCGCTCCTCGGCCCGCAGGCGGACGAGGCGCTGGCGGGTCCGTTCCCGCACGAGAGCCTCGGCGAGGTCCTCGCCGGCCTCGACGTCCTCGTCGTCCCGTCGCTGTGGGAGGAGAACGCGCCGCTCGTCGTCGCGGAGGCGTTCCGGCACCGGCTGCCGCTCGTCGTGAGCGGCCACGGCGGGCTCGCCGAGCGCGTCCGCGAGGGCTCGGGCGGGCTGCAGTTCCGCCCCGGCGATCCGTCCGATCTCGCCCGCGTCCTGCGGCGGCTCGTCGGTGAGCCGGGGCTCGCCGCCGCGGTCGCGGCCGGCGCGCCGCCGGTCCCGGACTTCGACGCGCACACGGCCGCGATCGAGGAGGCCTACGCCCGCGCGCGGGCGCGGTACCGGGAGCGCACGGGGCGCGTGGGAGTCGTCGTGCTCGACTGCGCCCGCCCCGACGACACGGCGCGGGCCGTCGCCTCCGCGCGCGACCCGTTCCTGCCGGCCCGCGTCGTCGTGGTCGAGAACGGGCCGGGGCCCGGGGGCGACCCGGCGCTGAAGGACGGTGCCGAGCGGCTCGTCCTGCCGCGGAACCTGGGGTACGCCGCGGGCATGAACGCCGGCCTCGAGCACCTGCGGCGGGCGGGCTGCGACCGCGTCCTCCTCCTCAACAACGACGCGACCCTGGACGCGGGCTGCCTGAGGCGGCTCGCGGAGGCCCTCGAGGAGCCCGGCGTCGCGGCCGCGGCGCCGGTCGTTCTGCGCGAGGCGGACGGCCGCGTGGAGTCGCGCGGGGCGCTCTTCGACGCGCGCACCGGACGCCAGCGGCTCCTCGGACACGGAGAACGGCCCGGCGCGGGCGAGGGGCGGATCGAGGCGCGCTCGCTCTCCGGGGCGGTGTGGATGGTCTCGCTCGCGGCTCTCGGCCGGCTCGGCCCGCTCGACGAGTCGTTCTTCTTCTCCTTCGAGGACACGGAGTGGTGTCAGCGGGCGCGGCGCGCGGGCTGGCGCCTGCGCGTCGTGCTCGGGGCGCGAGCCCGGCACTCGGGAAGCCGGACGATCGGCCCGGCGTCCGCGCTGCGGCTCTACTACGCCGCCCGCAATCACGTCCACGCGGCCGAGCGCGTGCGGCCCTGCGGCGCGGCCGCGACGTGGGCGCGGCGGCTCGCGATCCTCGCGATGAACCTCGGCCACGCGGCGTCGAGCCCGCAGGTCGGCCGACGCGCGGCGGTGCGCGCCGCCTGGCGCGGCAGCCGCGACGCGTGGCGAGGGCAGGCGGGGCCGGCGGGGGGCGCCCCGTGAGGGTCCTCGTGGTGGTGCCCGCCTGGAACGAGGCGGCGAACCTGCCGGCGGTCATCGCCGAGCTGCGGTCGGCGCGCCCGGACGACGACCGGCTCGTGGTCGACGACGGCTCGAGCGACGGCACGCCGGCGGTCGCACGGTCCCTGGGATGCCGAGTCGTCCGCCTGCCCTTCCGTCTCGGCTACGGGGCCGCGGTGCAGACGGGCCTCAAGGACGGGCTGCGGCGAGGCTACGACGTCGTCGTGTCGTTCGACGGCGACGGCCAGCACGACCCGGACGACATCGGGCCGCTCGTCCTCGCCGTGGGCCAGGGCGCGGACCTCGCCCTCGGGTCGCGCCGGCTGGCGCCCGGCGCGTACCAGGGCAGCGCCCTGCGTCGGCTCGGCCGACGTCTCTTCTCGGCGCTCGCGCGGCCGGTGACCCGGCTCGCCCTCACCGACCCGACGACGGGCCTGAAGGCGTTCGGCCCGAGGGCCCAGGCCCTCTACGCGCTGGCCCGCTTCCCCGACCGTTTCCCCGACGTGGACGCCCTCGTGCTCGCCCATCGCGCGGGCCTCGCGATCGTCGAACGGCCGGCGCGGATGAGGCCCTCGCGCAACCGGCACAGTCTCCACGGCGGCCTGCGCTCGGTCGCCTACACGTTCAACATGCTCCTGTCGCTCCTCGTCGCCGCCGTGGGCCACGGGGACGACCTGCGGAGGTGAGCCGTGCCTCTGCGACAGAAGGTGTTCTTCCTCGCGGTCGCGGTCGTCCTTCTGGTGGTGATCGTGGAGCTCGTCCGCCGGCGACGGCTGCGGGTCGAGTACTCGTGGCTCTGGATCGCCTCCGGCGCGACCATCATCCTGGTCATCCTGCGCTACGACCTGCTGGTGTCGCTGACCGGCCTCATCGGCGCGGCGATCCCCACGTCGAGCCTCTTCTTCCTCTGCATCATGTACCTGGCTCTTCTGAGCCTCGAGTACTCGGTGCGTCTGTCCGAGCTGTCGCGGCAGGTGAAGGAGCTCGCGCAGGAGCTCGCCCTTCTCCGCGGCGAGCGGGCCGAGGCGGCGCCGCCGGGCGACGACCCGCCCGGGCCGGGCCCCGCCTGAACGGCCGGCGGGCGCCTGCGTCGACCCCGCCGGCGTGGTATCCTTCTTCCATCCCTCGCGGAACTGACCGGCTCGGGGCGCGTGCCCCGGTGTCGTCCCTCCTCAGCCGTGCGCCGAACGTGCCACCGGGTCGCGGCGACGTGCGATCCAGGGGGCGCGGGTCGTCCGTCGTCCGGAGCGCGCTCCGCCGCGCGCACGACGCCGTCGAAAGGAGAGAGCCGAAACGATGCTGAAGCTCGTCTACGTGACGCTGTCGCTCGTCCCGACCGCCGCCTTCGTGACCCTGGCCGTCTACGTCGTCGCGAGGGCCGTGTCGGTCCGCATCGTCTGGCGCGAGCCCGCGAGCGGGCTCGACGACGAGCCGGCGGCCTAAGGGCCGGCGCGCCTATACTCCGCCGGGTGAGCGCTCCGTGGGCTCCGCCCGGCCGGGGCGAGCGCGCGCGGCTCGCCGCGCGGCTCGCGGCCCCGACGGTCGAGGCGGCCCGCGCCCTCCTCGGCTGCGTGCTCGTCCGGCGGCGCCACGGCCGCGTGTGGGCCGCCCGGATCGTCGAGACGGAGGCCTACCTCGGGGCCGGGGACCCCGCCGCCCACGCGTACGCGGGTCGGACGCCGCGGACGGAGCCCCTCTTCGGCCCGCCGGGCACCCTCTACGTCTACCTCGTCTACGGCGTGCATCACTGCCTGAACGTGGCGGTGGACCGCGACGGCTTCCCGGGCTGCGTCCTCGTCCGCGCGGCCGAGCCGATCGCCGGTCCCGGCCTCGACGCCGGTTCCTGCCGGGGCCCGGGCCGTCTGTGCCGCGCGCTCGGCGTCGACCGCTCGCTCTCCGGCCGGCACGTCTTCGAGTCCGACGCGCCGCTCACGCTCCGCGAGGGAAGGCCGCCGTCCCGAGTGGTCGTGGCCCCGCGCGTCGGCATCCGGCGCGCGGCCGAGCGGCTCCTGCGCTTCTGCGACGCGGGGAGCGCGGCCGTCTCGCGGCCCGTTCCCGCTGGTGTAAGCTTCGAGCGACCCCGCACGCCCCCGGCCACGGCCGTGGCCCGCCGCGCGGCAACCAGGAGACGATCATGAGAACCGACTCGTTCGCTGCACGCTCGACCCTCGACACGGGCCTGGGCCGCGCGGTCGTGTACCGCCTCTCGGCCCTCGCGGAGCGGGGCGTCGCCCCCGGCCTCGACCGCCTGCCCTTCTCGATCCGCGTGCTCCTCGAGTCCGTCCTCCGCAACCTCGACGGCGAGCTCGTCACCGAGGACGACGTGAAGCGGCTCGCGTCGTGGAACGCCACGGCCGTGAAGGACGTCGAGCTGCCGTTCGTGCCGGCGCGCGTCATCCTGCAGGACTTCACGGGCGTCCCCGCGGTCGTGGACCTCGCGTCGATGCGCGCCGCCGTGAAGCGGCTCGGCCACGACCCGGCGCGGATCAACCCTCTCGTGCCGGTCGACCTCGTCGTGGACCACTCGGTGCAGGTCGACGTCTTCGGCTCGAGGGACGCGGCGGAGACGAACACGCAGATCGAGTTCTCGAGGAACGGCGAGCGCTACGAGTTCCTGCGCTGGGGCCAGAAGGCGTTCCGGAACTTCAGGGTCGTGCCGCCGGCGACCGGCATCGTGCACCAGGTGAACCTCGAGTACCTGGCGAAGGGCGTCCTCGTGCAGGAGCGGGACGGCGAGTCGGTCGCGATGCCGGACACGCTCGTCGGGACCGACTCGCACACGACGATGATCAACGGCCTCGGCGTCCTCGGCTGGGGCGTCGGCGGGATCGAGGCCGAGGCGGCGATGCTCGGCCAGCCGCTCTACATGGTGACGCCGCAGGTCGTCGGCTTCCGCCTCGTCGGGAAGCTCCGCGAGGGCGCGACCGCGACCGACCTCGTCCTCACCGTGACCCAGATGCTGCGGAAGAAGGGCGTCGTCGAGAAGTTCGTCGAGTTCTACGGCCCCGGCCTCGGCGAGATGAGCCTCGCCGACCGCGCGACGGTCGCGAACATGGCGCCGGAGTACGGCGCCACCTGCGGCTTCTTCCCGGTCGACGACGAGACCCTCTCCTTCCTCCGCCGCACCGGCCGCAACCCGGCGGAGGTCGACCTCGTCGAGCGGTACTGCAAGGAGCAGGGCCTCTTCCGCACGGCGGCGACGCCGGACCCCGTCTTCACCGACACGCTCGAGCTCGACCTCTCGACCGTCGAGCCGAGCCTCGCCGGACCGAAGCGGCCGCAGGACCGGGTGCCCCTCGCGCAGATGAAGGCCTCGTTCCGCAGGTCGCTCACCGCGCCGGTGAAGGAGCGCGGCTTCGGCCTCGCCGAGGCCGACACCGCGAAGGCGGTCTCCCTCGAGGTGGGCGGGGCGAAGGCGACGATCGGCCACGGCGCGGTGGTGATCGCCGCGATCACGAGCTGCACGAACACCTCGAACCCGTCGGTGATGCTCGGCGCGGGCCTCCTCGCGCGGAAGGCCGTCCGCCGCGGCCTGAAGGTCCCGCCGTACGTCAAGACGAGCCTCGCCCCCGGCTCGAAGGTCGTGACGGAGTACCTGCGCGCGGCGGGCCTGCTGCCCGACCTCGAGGCCCTCGGCTTCCACGTCGTCGGCTACGGCTGCACGACCTGCATCGGCAACTCCGGCCCGCTGCCGGCCGCCGTGTCGAAGGCGATCGGCGAGGGCTCGCTCGTCGCGGCCGCCGTGCTCTCCGGCAACCGCAACTTCGAGGGCCGCGTGAACCCCGACGTGAAGGCGAACTACCTCGCCTCTCCGCCGCTCGTCGTGGCCTACGCGCTCGCGGGCACGACCGACCTCGACCTCGCGACCGAGCCCCTCGGCACCGCCGTCGACGGCGCCGCGGTGAAGCTCGCCGACATCTGGCCGACCCAGGCCGAGGTGGCCGAGCTCGAGGCCAGGATCACCGCGGAGATGTTCGGCCGCACCTACGGCGACGTCTTCAACGGCAACCCGGCGTGGAACGCGATCCCGGTGCCGGAGGGGGCCCTCTTCGAGTTCCGCGAGGAGTCGACCTACATCCAGGAGCCGCCGTTCTTCCAGGACCTCGGCCTGGAGCCGGCGCCGGTCGAGGAGCTCGTCGGGGCCCGCGTCCTCGCGGTCCTCGGCGATTCGGTCACGACCGACCACATCTCCCCCGCCGGAAACATCGCCGAGGCGAGCCCGGCCGGCCGCTTCCTCAAGGACAAGGGCGTCGGGCGGGCGGACTTCAACTCGTACGGCTCGCGCCGCGGCAACGACCGCGTGATGGTGCGCGGCACGTTCGCCAACATCCGGCTGAAGAACGCGATGGTCCCCGGCGTCGAGGGCGGCGTCACCGTCCACGTGCCTTCCGGCGAGCGGATGGCGATCTACGACGCGGCCGAGCGCTACCGCGCGGAGAAGACGCCGCTCGTGGTGATCGCGGGCAAGGAGTACGGCAGCGGCTCCTCGCGGGACTGGGCGGCCAAGGGCACGCTCCTCCTCGGTGTCCGCGCGGTGATCGCCGAGAGCTACGAGCGCATCCACCGCTCGAACCTCGTCGGCATGGGCATCCTGCCGCTGCAGTTCAAGCCGGGCGAGAACGTCGAGTCGCTGGGGCTGACCGGCCAGGAGACGCTGAGCGTCCGCGGGCTCGCGGCCGGCCTGCGCCCGCGGCAGGAGGTCACGGTGGAGGTGACCGGTCCGGACGGAAAGAGCCGCTCCTTCGCGGCGATCGCGCGGCTCGACACCCCGGTCGACATCAACTACTACGCGAACGGAGGCATCCTGCAGACGGTCCTGCGGAAGATGCTGAAGGGGTAAGGCCCGGGCGGCGTTAGACTGGCCGGCGCTATGGCACGACTGGCCTTTCTCGGCGCGGCGCGGACGGTCACCGGATCGCAGTACCTGCTCGAGGCGAACGGCGAGCGCCTCCTCGTCGACTCCGGGATGTTCCAGGGCGAGAAGGCGCTGCGCCTGCGCAACTGGGCGGAGCCGGAGTTCGACCCCCGCACGGTCACGGCGATGG
>JAXLRD010000046.1:0-63736 GCA_046331285.1 Vicinamibacteria bacterium | reverse complement strand
CCTCGAGGAGCTTGGCGCCCACTTCCAGATCGGAGCGCGAGGCCGGGTTTCCGTGCGCGGCCATCTCCACGAGCGTCTCCCAGCACGCGTCGGCGGTGCGCATGACGAGCAGCGGCACCTGCACCGCCTCCTTCAGGCCCGCCTGCATCGCGCCGTGGCGCGCGGCCTTCTCGGCGTCGGTGTCCTTCGGCATCCCCACCGCGGCGAGGTACGCGTCGAAGGCGCGCGTGTCGCGGTCGACGAGCGGCAGGAGGGCCTTCATCGCCTCGTGCAGCGGCGGGATGAGGCGCCGCATGACGGCGTCCTTCTCCTCGAACTTCCGCTTGCCGTAGGTCATCCACCCGACCATGGCTCCGAGCGCGGCGCCCATCGACGCCGCGAGGGCCGAGGCGGAGCCGCCGCCGGGCGCGGGGGTCCGCGCCCCGAGCGTCTCCACGAAGCCGCGCACGCTCATCGACGCGAGCGGCTCGTCGTCGCCCCTCGGGATCATGTACTCGATGATCCGCTTCTCCGGGACGAAGGGCTGCACGGACGACAGGCCGAGCCGCTCGACCGCGAGCCGCACCTTCTGCCGCTCGTCGAGGATGAAGAGCCGCTCCTTCGCGATGTAGTGATCGGCGGCGGCGAGGACCGCGGCGAGCGGGATGAGCCCGACGAGCTCGGAGCCGGCCACCGCGAGGTGCAGCTTCCCCGCCTCCTCCGCGCACGCCTCGAACGCGACGTGCGGCGGCGTCGTCCCGTAGTCCTCGAGGTTGATCGACACCTGCGCGAGGCCGTACTCCTCGACCCACCACCCGATCGCCCGCACGGCCTTCAGCCGGCCCGGCTGCCCCGGCCCGCGGCCCTGCTCGCGGACGTCGAGGGCGATGCGATGGGCCTGCTCCTTCGTGCCGAGGACGTTCACGTTGTAGGCGATCAGGAAGTCCCGCGCGCCCGCGCAGGTGGCGCCCCACTCCGGCACGAACACCGAAGGCCCGTAGTCCGGCCTCCACTCCGGCCGCCCGATCCGCTCGCCGAGGGCCTCGTACTCGCCGGCGCGGATCTGCTGGAGAGTGCGGCGGTGATCGGCCCGCGCGGCGTGACCGTAGAGGTAGACGGGGATGCCGAGCTCTCTCGCCGCGCGCTCGCCGAACTCGTTCGCGAGGCGGACGCAGTCGTCCATCGTCACGCCCGACACGGGGACGAAGGGGCAGACGTCCATCGCTCCGACCCGCGGGTGCTCGCCCTTCTGCGTCCGCATGTCGATCAGGGCCCGGGCGACTCGCGCGCCGGCGAGGGCGCCCTCGACCACCGCGTCGGGGGTCCCGACGAACGTGTAGACCGTGCGGTTCGTCGACGCCCCGGGGTCGACGTCGAGCAGCGTGCAGCCGGGCGCCTTCCGGATCGCCTCGGCGATCGCGTCGATCACCGCGCGATCGCGGCCCTCCGAGAAGTTCGGCACGCACTCGACGAGCTGTCTCATGACGCTTCTCCCGTTGCCGGGGACAGGCTAGGGCCGGCCGCGCGGGGGGTCAACTCGCCGCCTCGAGAAGCGGATCCGGGGGAAGACCTCCGGAACGTGCGAGTCCCAGACGCCGTGCGGGCTCCACGCCCAGCCCCCGGGATCGTTCGCGGGCGGCGCCTCCTTGTAGCGATTGAAGCGCGAGAAGTCGATCCTCCAGACGTCGCCGTCGCGCGGGGGCAGGGACCGGCCGTCGGCCTGAGCGAGGAGCGCGAGGCCGGCCCACGGGATCGCGATCTCGACGGTCCAGCCCCGGTCGCGGTCGGAGTGGTCGTTCACCGTGCCGTCGACGTGGACGGCCGTGCGCAGCCCGGGCAGGTCCCAGCGCCAGAACCCGATCCGCGGGCCCCGCGGGTGGTTCTTGAAGCCGACGCCCCGGAACGGCCGCGCGCCTTCGACCTTCCGGTCGAGCTCGGGTACGCGGGAGTAGCCGCTCCTTTCGTAGGCCTCCTCCCAGACGAAGAAGACCGCGTAGATCGTCCCGAGCGAGTTGATCTCGAGCTCGTAGTACGCGTCGCGGCCGGCGACGAAGAGCTCGACGTCGTTGTTCGTGTAGATGAGCGAGTCGCGCTCCGTCAGCGTACCCTCGACGAACGGCTCCTCGACCCAGTACGCGACGTAGAGGTTCGTCTCGTCCCACAGCACCGCGGCCCGCGTGTCGTGGATGCCGGGCGCGCCCCGCACGAGGTCGGCGAACCGCGGCGACCGCGGCGCGGCCTTCCAGTCGGCCTCTTCGAGCCGCCCGTCGACCGCGATCGGGCCCCTCGTCCGCAGCGCGCTGTACTCGGCGATCCTCTCGCGCGGCCAGGGGAACGGCCAGGGCTCGCCGGCCCCGGCGGCCGACGCGGAGAGCAGGGCGGACGAGGCCGCGAAGGCGAGGACGCGACACGGGAGGCCGACGCGCACGCGCTATCGTGCCACGGGTGGCCCGAGCGGATAATGCGCTCATGGCGATCCTCCCGAAGGCGAAGCACTCCCTGGCGCCGGCCCTCCTCGCCGTCGCGTCCCTCGCCGGGCCGACGGCCGCGGCGCCCGCCCCGCCGGCCGTCCTTCGCCCGCTCGCGCTGAAGGCCCGGGCCTTTCCGCTCCGCGACGTGCGGATCCTCGACGGCCCCTTCCGCGAGGCGCAGAAGCGCGGGCTCGCGTACCTGCTGAGCCTCGACCCCGACCGACTCCTGCACACCTTCCGGCTGAACGCCGGCCTCCCCACCGCGGCGAAGCCCTACGGCGGCTGGGAGGCGCCGGAGGTGGAGCTCCGCGGACACAGCCTCGGCCACTACCTCAGCGCCTGCGCCCTCATGTACGAGGCGACCGGCGACGAGCGGCTCGCCGCGCGGGCGCGGTCGATCGTCGCGTCGCTCGGCGAGGTCCGGAAGGCCCTCGCCGCGCGCGGCGCGAACCCCGGCTACCTCTCCGCCTTCCCCGAGAGCTTCTTCGACCGCGTCGAGAAGCGGGACCGGGTCTGGGCGCCGTACTACACGCTGCACAAGATCCACGCCGGGCTCCTCGACGTCCACGAGGCGACGGGCGACGCCGTGGCCCTCGAGCTCGCGAAGGGCATGGCGAAGTGGGTCGGGACGCGCGCCGCGAAGCTGACCGACGCCGAGTGGCAGGCGATGCTCGAGACGGAGTTCGGCGGCATGGAGGACTCGCTCACCGAGCTGTGGTCGCTCACGCGCGACCCCGAGCACCTGCGGCTCGCGCGCCTCTTCGACCACCGCGCGGTGTTCGACCCGCTCGCCCGCGGCGAGGACCCGCTCGACGGCCTCCACGCGAACACCCAGATCCCCAAGGCGATCGGCGCGGCCCGCGACTGCGAGCTGACCGGGGAGGAACGCTACTGCGCGGTGGCGCGGACGTTCTGGGAGCGGGTCGCCCTCCACCGCTCGTTCGCGATCGGCGGGAACAGCGAGGACGAGCACTTCTTCACGACCGCCGCCCTCTCGAAGCACCTCGGCGAGTCGACGGCCGAGACCTGCAACACCTACAACATGCTGAAGCTCACGCGCCGTCTCTTCCTCCAGGACGCCGACCCGGCGCGGATCGAGTTCTACGAGCGGGGCCTCTTCAACCACATCCTGGCCTCGCAGGCGGACGAGCCCGGCCGCGTGACGTACTACGTGCCGCTCGTGCCGGGCGGCTGGCGCACCTACTCGGACCCCGAGCAGTCGTTCTGGTGCTGCGTCGGGACGGGCATGGAGAACCCCGCCCGTTTCGGCGAGGCGATCTACGCGGAGGAGGACGGCGCGATCGACGTCAACCTGTTCGTCGCCTCGAGCGTCCGCTGGCCGGCGATGGGCCTCACCCTGACCCAGCGCACGGCCTTCCCCGACGAGCCCGGGACCCACCTCTCGCTGGCCCTGGCGAAGCCGGCGCGGCTCGCCCTGCGGCTGCGCCACCCCGCGTGGGCGAAGACCCTCGCCGTCCGCGTGAACGGCGAGCCGCTC
The DNA here is from genome assembly GCA_046331285.1 of Vicinamibacteria bacterium. Taxonomy (GTDB): domain Bacteria; phylum Acidobacteriota; class Vicinamibacteria; order Fen-336; family Fen-336; genus DATBSL01. The sequence continues at coordinate 59,788 of JAXLRD010000046.1, read as the reverse complement.
GCCGTCACGAGCCGCCCCGGCTCGTTCGCGGTCGTCGAGCGGGAGTGGAAGGACGGCGACACGGTCGACGCGAGCTTCCCGATGGCGCTGCGCTTCGAGCCGACCGCGGACGACCCGTCGCGGGGGGCGTTCCTCTACGGGCCGATCGTCCTCGCGGCCGACCTCGGCGCGCAGGGGCTCGACGACGCCCGACGCTACGGCGGGATGGCGCCCGACGCGGCGCTCGCCGACCGGCCGCAGCCGCCGGTGCTGGTCTCGGCCGGCGCGGCGGAGGCCGTCGCCCTCCTGCGGCCCACCGGCGCCCCGCTCGACTTCCGGAGCGAGGGCCTCGGCCGGCCGCGCGACGTCGAGCTGCGGCCGTTCTTCCGGCTGGGCGATCGCCGCTACTCGGTCTACCTCGACATCCTCGGCGAGACGGCCCTCGCGGCGCGGCAGCAGGGCTCGGCCGCGCGCGCCGCGGCGGAGAAGGCCGTCGGGGCGCGGACCGTCGACGCGGTCACCGCGGGCGACGAGGCGGACGAGGCGGCGCACGCGCTGGAGCAGAGAGACGCCGACGCGGGCTGGTTCCAGGGCCGGCGATTCCGCTCGACGCGCTCGGGCGGCGAGTTCTCCTACCGCCTCGCCCTGCCCACGGCCGGCCCCGCGGTCCTGCGGGTGTCCTACTGGGGAGGGGAGACGCGCCGCCACCGCTTCGAGGTGCTCGTCGACGGGGAGGCGATCGCGTCGCAGAGGCTCTTCGACGACAGGCCGGGCGACGTCCTGCCGGTCGAGTACGCCCTGCCCGAGGAGAAGACGAGAGGCCGCGACCACGTCCGCGTCGGGTTCCGCCCGGTGCCGGGCTTCGCCACGGGCGCGGTCTTCGACCTACGGGTCATGACGCCGGGGTCCTAGGCGCGACGCTCAGCGAGCCGGCGCCGGCGGCGTCCGGCCCGGCCCGCGCAGCCAGCGGACGTACGCGGTGACCTGCGCGACCTCCGCGTCGGTGACGCGCGCGCCGTAGGCCGGCATCCGGATCGCCTGCCGGCGCAGGAAGAACGCCGCCACCGGGTTCTCGCGCAGGCGCCGCGGGGCGCCGTCGCGGATCCACTCGCGGATCTCGCCGTCGTCGCGGGCGAGCTCGGGGAAGTCCTCGCCGCTCCAGGACGGGATGTAGCCCTTCAGCGAGCCGGGGTTCGGCGTGTCGCCCCGGCCCTGCGGCCCGTGGCAGGCGAAGCAGCCGAGCGTCGCCGCGAGGTCGCGGCCCTCCGCGGGCGGCCCGGTCGGCACCGGATCGAAGTCCGACACGGCCCGCAGGTAGGCGACGAGGTGGTCCACCTCCTCGTCGCTCAGCCGGCCGCGCCACGCCGGCATCCGGAGAACCGGAGGCGGCCCCCCGCCCTCGTCGTCCGCCAGACGCCGCGGACGGCCGTCGAGGATCCACTCCCGGATCTCGGCCGCGCTCCGCGCGTAGCCGGTGACGTCGTCGTGGCCGAAAGTGGGAACGGAGCCGACCTGGCGCGCGCCGTCCGGGTCGGCGAGCTGCCCTCCCGGTCCGTGGCAGCCGAGGCACCCGCGGGCGGCGGCGACGCGCGCTCCGCGCTCCACGGGGCCCACGGAGCGCCCGCGCCACCAGGCGACGAGCCCGACGGACACGAGCGCCGCGAGGACGACGCTCCCGACGACGAGTCGCGTGCGCATGCCGCCTTCCGTGGAGGAAAAGGAGCGCTCCGGCCGCGCGGTCCTCGCGAACCGCGCGGCCGGCGGGGACGCCCGGGCGGGCGTCAGTTGAAGGTGACGTCGTGGGAGTGGCCGGAGTCGGAAATTGCCGACTCCCGCGTCAGCTTGTTCCCGGCGGCGATCGACGCGATGTCGGCCGCCGTCAGGTCGAGCGTGTGCGGGTGGTCGGACGCCCGCGGATGTCGAGCTTGACCGCGCCGCCGGCGGTCAGCTGGGCGCCGGTGACGGTCGCGGAGTGGCCGTGGTTGGCGGAGATCGCGCCGACCTTGTCGCCGCTGGCGGTGCCGGAGGTCGTCCCCCCGCTCGTGGTGCCGCCGGTCGTGCCCGACCCGCTCGACGACGTGGGCGAGCCGCCCCCGCCGCAGGCCGAGATCGTGATCGCGACGCCGCTCAGCGCGGCGAGGGCCGCGGCCACCGTGAAATCGCGTCGGGAGAGACCGTTCTGCTCTGCCATTTTCTTCGAGCCTCCACTCTTCTCAATAGAACTTGCGCGACAGGTTGAACCCGAGGAACCAGCCGTCGGCTCCCTGCGCGCCCCGCGCGACCTGCGCCGGCGTCGTGCCGAGCGCATTCGAGACGTTGAGCTGGAACGCGTGCCCGCCGACCGTCCACTCGACGCCGAACGTGGCGAGCGAGTCGGCGTCGCCCGAGCCCAGGTTCCCGGCGTAGCCGGCCAGCCGGGGGTGCACCTCGCCGAGGAGCGACATGGACCTCGTCAGCCGGAGCCGCGCGCCGAGCGAGACGAGGAGCGAGCCGTCGTCCGCGCCGGGGGCGGAGGGCACGACCCGGGTGTTCCCGACCCACTGGGGAAGGGCGTAGACGGCGCCGCGCGAGCCCAGCCGGCGCGACAGGAGCAGCCCGACGGACGGCGAGAACTGGTGCAGCTGGGCCGACGCCGCCTCCGACAGCCCGAAGTTGTCGAGCCCCTCGACCCCGCCCACGAGCGAGAGGCCGAGCGGGGCGCGTCCCTGCCGCAGCAGCTCCTGCTGCGCGTGAAGGAGGATCGTGCGGTCGCTCGTCCGGTAGACGCCGAGCTGGGTGCCGCGGAAGAGGCCGAAGCGCAGGCCGAGGCCGATCTGGGCCCCGCTGTCGAAGCCGAAGAAGTCCGAGGCGAGGTCGCCCACGTCGCCGGCGCCGAGCGCGCGAGAAGCGGTGCGTGAGACGGAACGCGAGCCGGTGCCGGGGCAGGCGCGCGTTCGTCGGCATGTCGACGACCACGAAGTCCGGCTCCGCGGGATCGACGTCGAGGTCGGTGTCGTAGGCGGGCGGGACGGCCGCCGCGGGCGCGCTCGCCGGGGCCTGGCCGCCCGACGCTCCCGCTCCCGCCGCGCCGCCCGCGTCCTCGAGCCACGACGAGGTCGTGGCCGCGGCGGCCGCCCCGCCGCAGGCGAGCGCCGCGCCGCGCCCGCCTCGCGCGACGAAGGGGCACGACAGGTCCCCCGCACGCGCCCCCGCGGTCACCGCGAGCGACAACGCGACGAGGAGAGGCCGCGCGCGGCGCTCATCGCGTCTCCTCCGCGACGACGAGCTCGGCTCGCATCTTCTTGTGGCCGGAGCCGCAGTACTCCGAGCACTCGATCGGGAACCGTCCGGGCTTGTCGGCGAGCAGGAGCACGCTGACCGTGGCCCCGCCCTTCGGGATCGCCGCCTTCACGCCGTACGGCTTGATCAGGATCCCGTGGTCGGTGTCGGCCGAGCGCAGGACGAGCTCGAGCGGCTCGCCCATCCGGGCCACCACGACCGCCGGTTCGAACGCGTAGCGGGACGCGACGATCTCGACGCGCCGGGGCGCGTCGGGCGCGCCGTGCACCGGGCGGGCGTCCGGCACCAGGGTCAGAGCGGCGGCGATGGCGGCGACGGCCAGTGCGGCCGTGAGCGTGCTCCTGTGCAAGGCGTTCTCCTGCCCCGCACAAAGGCAACTCACGTGCCGGCCGCGACAGCGAGAGGAATCAACGACTTGCAGGGCCGGAGGACGCGCCTGCCGTTACCGCGGCCGTAACGGGTTACGTAACGGGTAACTCGGGCGACGAGGACCGCGGAACGGGGGACGGAACGGACGTCGGTCCTATTGGCTCGACTTGGGAGGAGAACGGGAATGAGGGACGGAACAACGGACAACGGAATAACGGACAACGCACTCCGACTGAATCTCGACGTCTTACCGTCCGGCGTCGAGATTCAGTCGGAGAGCCTGTACTTCCCCAGGTAATAGCTCATCGCGCGCTGGCTGATGCCGAGGATCTCGGCGGCGTCCTTCTTCACGCCGTTCGCCTGGGCGAGGGCCCGGCGGACCGACTCGCGCTCCGCCCACTCGACGTTCTCGTGGAGGCGCACGGACGGGAGGCCCGACGTCGCCGGGCCGGGAACGGGCTCGAGGATCGACAGGGCGGCGGCGTCGATGACGGGCCCGGCCGCCAGCACGACCGCGCGCTCGATGGTGTTCTCGAGCTCGCGCACGTTGCCCGGCCAGCGGTACGAAGCGAGCCGCAGCATGACGCCCGGCTCGATGCCCTCGATGCGTCGGCCGAGCCGCTGCGCGTGCTTGCGCAGGAAGTGCTCGACGAGGAGCGGGATGTCCTCGGTGCGGTCGCGGAGCGCCGGCAGGGCGATCGGGATGACGCTCAGCCGGTAGTAGAGGTCCTCCTGGAACTTCCCCTCCGCCGCCATCGCGCGGAGGTCCCGGTTCGTGGCCGCGATGACGCGCACGTCGACGGCCTGCGTGCGCTCGGAGCCGACGGGCTCGAACTCGCGCTCCTGCAGCACGCGCAGGAGCTTGGCCTGCACCGGCAGGCCGAGCGTCCCGATCTCGTCGAGGAAGATCGTGCCGCCGTCGGCGAGGGCGAAGCGGCCCCGCCGGTTGGCGGTCGCGCCGGTGAAGGCGCCCTTCACGTGGCCGAACAGCTCCGACTCGAGCAGCGACTCGGGGATCGCCGCGCAGTTCACCTTGATGAGCGGCCGGTCCTTCTGCGCGCTGCGGGCGTGGATCGCCCGCGCGGCGAGCTCCTTGCCGGTGCCGGTCTCCCCCGTCACCAGCACGGTGCTCTTCGACTGCGCCACGAGCTCGAGCTTGCGGATGAGCTCCTGCACGGCGCGGCTCTTCCCCACGATCCCGTAGTGGTCGAACTCCTCCTCGCGCTCGGCCAGGAGGTACCGGTGCTGGCGGCGGAGGCTCTGCTCCGCGAGGGCCCGGGCGACGACGACGAGCAGCTCCTCGACCTCGAAGGGCTTCTGGAGGAAGTCGTAGGCCCCCCGCTTCATCGCCTCGATCGCGTTCTCGACGGTGGCGTGGGCCGTCATCATCACGATCTGGGGCCGCTCCGGCTCGGGCAGCGCGGCGAGGTCGCCGACGAGGTCGAGCCCGGTCCGCCCGGGCATCCGGTGGTCGACGACGAGCACGTCGAACGGCCGCTCGCCGAGGAGCCGCTCGGCGTCGGCCACGTTCGACGCGGCGGCGACCTCGTGACCCTCGTCCCGGAGGGCCCGCCCCAGCGTCTTGACGATCCGCTCCTCGTCGTCGACGAGGAGGATGCTGCCGCGCGGTCCGGCGGTGCTCATCGGGCCTCCGAGAGGGGCGCGGGGGGCGCGGGCGGCAGCTCGACCTCGGCGCGCACGCCCTCCCCCTCGCGGCTGTCGAGGCGGATCGACCCGCCGAGCGCCTCGACGATCTTGCGCGCGATCGCGAGGCCCAGGCCGGTGCCGGTCCGCTTCGTGGTGAAGTACGGGTCGAAGAGATGCGGCAGGTCCTGCGGCCGCACGCCGCCGCCGCGGTCCTCGACCCACAGCGCGGCGCCGCCGCCGGGCCGCGGCCGCGCGCCGATCTCGATCGGGTCGGCGGCCGAAGCCGGCGCGGCCGCGCGGCGCGCCCGCACGGCGTCGCGGGCGTTCTCGACGAGGATCACGAGCACGGCGCGGAGCCGCTCGGCGTCGGTGACGACCGAGGCCGGCGCGTCGTCGAGGGCGAAGCGCGGGAGGATCCCCTCGCCCTCGCCGAGGACGGACGAGCCGACGTCGCGGGCGATCGCCGCCACGTCGGCCGGCGCGGGGTCGATCCGCAGGGGCCGCGCGAAGTCGAGCACGTCGCCCACGATCCGGTCGAGCCGCCGCACCTCGTCGTCGATGTCCGCCGCCGCCTCGCGAAGCTCCGCCGGCGACGCGCCCTCGCGCCGCAGCGCCCGCAGCGAGCCCTTGATGATCATCAGCGGGTTGCGGACCTCGTGGGCGATGACCGTCGACAGCCGGCCGAGCGCGGAGAGCCGGTCCCGCAGCGCGGCCTCGGCCTGGAACCGCGCGATCGAGGCGGTGAGCGAGGCGAACGTGCGCGTCAGCAGCCGCGCGTCCTCGTCGTCCCACGGCTGGCCGGGCTCGAGGCGCCGCGCGAGGTCGCCCGTCTCGGCGATCTCGCGCATCTGGCGGGTGAGCGCGGCGAGCGGGCGGGTGACGGTGCGCGCGACGGCCCAGCTCAGCCCCAGGCTGACCGCCACCGCCAGCGCGGCGGCGAGGGAGAGGGCGTTGCGCAGCGTGCGCAGGGGGCGCAGGGCCTCCGCGCGCGAGCGCAGCAGCAGCACGGCCGGCGCGCCGGGATCGGGGCCGAGCGGGGCGCGCATCGTCGCGTACTCCCCGTCGACCGCCTCCCCGCGCGGCAGGCCGAGGGTCGACGCGTACACGCGTCCGGCCGCGGCCACCGCCACGTGCGAGCCGGTGAGGGCCCGCAGGCTCTCCGCGAAGTCGTCGTCGAGGGCGAAGCCGAGGGTCAGGCGGCCGAGCACCTCGGGCGGCTCGGCGCCGATCTGGATGGGGACGCTGACCGTCTCGAGCAGGCGCCCGCCGTCCGCCACGAACGGCGTCGCGAGGGCGGCGGCCGTCGTGCCGAGCGAGACGAGCGTCCGCCCGTCGCGGCCGGCCACCACGAACGCGTCGGCCCGCACGCGCTCGCGGTAGTCGCGGGCGACGGGCTCCACGGTCCGGGCGTCGGCCTCCGCCACCGCGGCCTTGAGCTTCGGCAGGTCGGCGAGGAGCGTCGCGCGCTCGGCGGCGAGGTCGAGGCGGGCGCGGTGGTACTGCTGCACGAGGCGGGCCGACTCCCCGAGGCCGCGGGCGAGCTCGGCCTCGGCCTGCTGGACCGCGCGGCGCGTCACCACGGCGAGGGCGAGCGCCACCGGCAGGACCGCGACGAGCGCGGTGGCGGCGAACACCCGCGACCGCAGCGAGCCGAGCCAGCGCGTCATGGCTCTCACTCGACGACGAGGTCGGTCTCGACCTCGCCCGAGGCGGGCACCCGCACCTCCGCCCGCGCCCGCACCGCGCCGTCGTTCCACGCGGCGAGCGTGTACGTGCCGGCGGGGACGCCGTCGATCCGGTAGCGCCCCTCGGCGTCGGTCGTCGCGAAGTAGCGGTGGGCGAAGACGAGGATCCACGCGCTCATGTGGGAGTGGATCTCGCAGAAGACACGGACCTCGCCCGGGCGGTCGAAGCGCACCGAGCGGGACTGGCCGCGCGGGTAGCGGCCGAGGTCGAACTTCTTCGTCTTCGAGAGCGAGAAGACGTTGTGGTAGGTGCGGTCGCTGTTCGGGAAGTCCACCGTCGAGCCGACGGTGACGGCGACGACGTACGGGACGAACGTCTCGTTCCGCTGGTCGAGCGTCGCCCGGCCGGGGGCCGGAGCCTCGAAGGCGGCCTGGGGCGCCGTCTCGAGGAAGACGACGCTGCGCCGGCGGTCGCCGCCCGCGTCGTGGGCCGCGTGCATGCCGAGCTCCGCCACGGCGGGTCTTCGGCCCGGGGCCGACGGGTCGCGGCGCACGTCGACCCGCCCGCGGAGGGCCGCCCCGCGCGCCGGCCGCTCCTGCGCCGCGGGCGCGAGAGCGGCCGCGGCGGCGGCGAGCGCGGCCGCGACCACGGCGACCCGCTTCAGAACCACAGCACCACCTGCCCGATCACGAGGTCCTCCCGGCGCACGCGCCCGCCGTCCCGCTCGTCGTGCTGCCACGCGAGCTTCAGCGTGGCGTGCCGCCACGGCGTGTAGCCGGCGCCCGCCTCGATGCGGGTGACCGGCGCGTCCCAGGTCGCCTCGCCGAGCGCGGAGGGCACGCGCCCGAACGAGAGGCGCTCGGCCCGCGCGGCGGCGTAGAGGCCCGGCCGGATCTTGTAGCGCGCCTCGACGTACCCGGCCACGGCGTCGAGCGGTCCCTCCACGAGGGTCGCGGACAGCGCCGGCAGGCGCCAGCGCGTCCACACCGCCTCGGCGCGCAGCACGAGCGGCCCGCCGGCCCACTCGACGTCGATCCCCGCGGCGTCCTGGCGCCAGTCCCCCGCCGCCCTGGCGGCGAAGGCCTCCTGCACGTCGCGGCCGAGGAACTCGCCGGTCGCTCCCGAGGCGCCCACGACCAGCCCCGGCCGCGGCCGCCACGCGACCCGGCCGGACAGCTGCTTGCCCCCGTTCTCGTCTTCCACCGACGGGTAGGACAGCGTGCCCTGGGTGACCGCGACCGCCGCTTCGACGGGCCCGGCGGCGAAGCGCGCCTCGACGCCCGCGTCCCAGCGCTCTCCGTTGACCATCGGGAGGCCGGCCGCCGCCTCGCGCGACCCGACCGGGTAGCGGACGAGCCAGCCGCGGCCGCGCTGCGACACGAGGTCCTCCGTGCGCGAGGGCACGGCGTCCTCGCGGACGATCGTCAGGTACTGGTACGCGAGGGGAACGCTCGGGAGGGGGTTCTCCGCGGCGTAGCGGCGCCGCGGGTAGGCGCCGAACACCGGCGGCACGAGCCCGGCCTGCAGGTCCAGCTCGCGGGAGGCCCACGGCCGGACCCTCAGGTAGAGCGCGTAGACCCGCGCCGAGTGGAAGTTCTCCACGCGGAGGTCCGCGAGGAGCGAGACGCCGGGGACGATCCGGGCGTCGGCCGACACGTCGAGCCGGAAGAGGCGCAGCGTGTTCGTCTCGTAGTCGCCGTAGTTGAAGTAGCCGTGGTCCTCGGGCGCGATCGTGCCGGTCGCCTCGCCGCCCCAGCGCAGCCGCCCGCCGAGGAGCGAGCGCGGGTCGCCCGCCGCGGCCTCGGCGGCCGCGAGGCCGAGCGCCGCCGCCACGGGGAGCGCGGCGCGAAGGGCCGGGCGCACGCCACGGAGGGAGAGGAGCACGATCGTCGAGTATAGGGTCGACGGCTCAGCCGACGAACACGGCCTCCCGCACGCCGCGCAGGGAGCTCGCCAGCCAGAGCCTCTGCCCCGTCCGCAGGTCGCCGAGGCGGATGACCGCCTCGCGCACGCGTCCCTCGGCCAGGGCGCGCGCGCGCTCGACTCCCGGCAGGAGCCCGCACGACACCGGCGGGGTGAGCCGCGCGCCGCCCGTCTCGACGACGACGTTCGCGATCGAGCACTCCGTCACCTCGCCGCGCTCGTTCCAGAGGAGGACCTCGTCGCAGTCGGGCCGGGAGGCGCGGGCCTCCTCGTACGCCTCGCGACGCGTCGTCTTGTGGTAGAGCCAGGGGCTCCGCGTGTCGACGGGCCGCGCGGCGAGGCCGACCCGCGGGCGGCCGCCGCCGGGCGGGGAGAGCGGCTCCGTCGCGACGTCCACCCCGCCGTCGGCGTGCAGCAGGAGCCGCACCCGGGTGGCGTGTCGCGAGCCGGCCGCCGTCTCGCGCAGCGTCTGCTGGACGCGGCGTCCGTCGAACGGGAAGGCGAAGTATCGGGCCGACCCGGCGAGGCGGGCGAGATGGCCGTCCAGGTGCCGGAAGCCCTCGCCGGGGAGGAACGCGAACGTCTCGAGCAGGGCGAACGGGGCTTCCTCGAGGATCCTCGCCTTGAGCCGGCACTCGGCGTACTCGGCCTCGGCCGTCGAGTCGGCGACGATCCCGGAGCCCACGCCGTAGACGACGCGGCCGCGCCGCCGGTCGGCCACCGCCGTGCGGATGGCGACGCTCCAGCACGAGCGGCCGTCGGGAGCGGCCCAGCCGATCGTCCCGGTGTAGACGCCGCGCGGCGAGGACTCCTCGGCCGCGAGGATCTCCATCGTGCGCACCCGCGGCGCCCCCGTGACGGAGGCGCAGGGGAAGAGCGCCGCGAGGAGGCGCGACAGGGGCGCCCCCGCCGCGCGCGCCCGCACCGTCGACGTCATCTGCAGGAGCGTCGGGTAGGCCTCGACGTCGAACAGCGACGCGACCTCGACGCTGCCGACCTCCGCCACGCGGCCGAGGTCGCTCCGCAGCATGTCGACGATCATCAGGTTCTCGGCCCGCTCCTTCTCGGAGGCGCGGAGCCGCGCGGCGCGCTCCTCGTCCTCGACGGGCGTGCGGCCCCGGGGCGAGGTGCCCTTCATCGGCCGCGTCGTGACCGTCCCGCCCTCGACGCGGAAGAACAGCTCGGGCGACGCCGACGCGATCGCGAACCGGCCCAGGTCGAGGTACGCGGCGTGGCGCGGGCGCTGCGTGGCGGCGAGCCGCGCGAAGAGGGAGAACGGCTCCTCGTCGAGCGGCCCCTCGATCGGGAAGGTGAAGTTCGCCTGGTAGGTGTCGCCCGCCGCGATCCGCGCCTTGATGCGCTCCACCGCCCGCGCGTACGCGGCCGCGTCGAGGCCGGGCCGCCAGGGCGTGTCCGGCGCCCCGAGGGGCTCGGCGCGGGGCCAGGCCCGCTCGACCGGCGCGTCGAACACGCCGAGCCAGAGGAGCGGCGGCCCGTCCGGGTCCGGGGGCCGGGCCGGCAGGGAGAAGGCGGCGGCCGCCTCGTAGGCGAGGTAACCCGCGAGCCACCCGCCGGCCGCGAGCGCGCGGTCCGCCTCGTGGAGAGCGGCGGGAACCGCGGACACGTCGCGCGCCTCGATCACCGACCGCGGCTCCGCGAAGTCGAGGAGGCGGGCGCCGTCCTGCAGCAGGACGAGCGGGCGGTCGGCCGGGGAGGCGGTCACCGGGGGCATCTTACCGCCGGCCGACCCGGCGGCCCGGAAGACGAGACGGGCCCGGCGGCGACGGCCGCCGGGCCCGTGGTCGCGGGCGTCGTGGAGCCTAGAACTGGTTCCAGAGGTACTGGTTCGTGACCTCGTGGTGGAACTGGATCTCGCTGCGCTTGATGCGCGAGCCGAGAGCCTTGGCGCAGCGCTCGGCCGAGGCGAGCTTCAGCTCGGCGTACTTCTCGTGCACCGTCTCGCCGAGGAGCTCCTGCGCGTACTTGCTGCCCTTGAACAGGCGGATGGCGTCGTAGATGTTGTCGGGCAGGAAGCGCGTGCGCTGGCGCTTGCCGTTGTCCTCGTCCTCGACGCCCGGCCCCTCGAGGCCGGTCTTGAAGAGCGAGTAGATCGCGAGGTACGGGTTGGCGTCGGGCGCGATCGAGCGGACCTCGATGCGGGCCGTGCGCTCGTTGCCGATCGGGATGCGGATCATCGAGCCGCGGTCCTTCGCCGAGACCTTGATCTGGTTCGGCGCCTCGAAGTGCGGGTCGAGGCGGCGGTACGAGTTCACGCTCGAGTTCAGGATCAGGCAGATGTCGTTCGCGTTCGCCAGGATGCGGTTCAGGAACTGCCAGGCGAAGTCGGACAGGCCGTCCGTCCCCTTCTTGTCGTGGAAGATGTTCTTCCCGCCCTTGGAGATCGACATGTTCGTGTGGCAGCCGTTGCCGTTGACGCCGGCGACGGGCTTCGGCAGGAACGACGCCGTGAGGTCCATCTGCGCCGCGACCTGGCGGGCGATGAGCTTGTAGAGCTGCACCTGGTCGGCGGCCACGGTCGCCTCGGTGTAGCTGTAGTTCATCTCGAACTGCGAGGGGGCCACCTCGGGGTGGTCCTTCTCGTTCGCGAAGCCGAGGGCGCGCTGGACCTCGGCCGCGGTGTCGATGAACTTGCGGAGGGTGTCGCCGGGGAGCGAGTGGTAGTAGCCGCCCGTCGAGACGTACTCGAACCCGCCGGTCTCGAAGTAGCGCCGCTCGGCGTCCTTGCCCTTGAAGATGAAGCCCTCGATCTCGTTCGCGACGTGGGCCACCATGTTCTTCTTCGCGAGCGCGGCGGCGAACGCCTTCAGCTGCGCGCGCAGGTCGGCCTCGTAGGCCGTGCCGTCCTGGTCGCACACGTCGCCGAAGACGAGCACCTTGCCGGGGCCGAAGACGTCGGCCGGCAGCATGTAGAACGCCGGCCAGTCGATCGCGAGGCGGAGGTCCGACTCGGCCTGGCGCGAGAAGCCGCGGATCGACGAGCCGTCGAAGGTGAGGTTGTCGGCCGACTTCAGCAGGAACTTCTTGTCGTAGTCCAGCATGTGGAAGCGGCCCTCGAGGTCGGTGAAGCAGACGGTCACCGCCTTGATGCGCTTCTCGTCGGTCAGGTACTTCGTCCGGGCCTCCCGGATCTTGCCCGGGTCCTTGCCGGCCACGCGGTCGGCCTTGGCCTGGAGGTTCATCTCCTCCAGCTGGTCGTACGGGATCTCCAGAAAGTGGCGAAGCGGCGTGTCCATTCCTCTCCTTGCCTTCCCTCCGGGCCTACGGGCGGCTTCCCGTGCGGCCGGCGCGGGCGTTTGTGCGGCGTGGGCGGGAAAATCTCATGACTAAGACTAAAAAGCAAGTCCTTAAGGCTAAAAATCTGGTTTCTAACAGTTATTAGCCAGAACGAATAGCTTGGGGGTTTGGGGGCCGAAGGAAACGTCCCCCCAAGGGGGTCTGGGGGGCGAAGCCCCCGTTCAAGGAAAGCAGGCCGCCGGCACCGGCCCGGCCGTTGCTGACCGAGCTCGCCTCCCGCACCCCGCGCGCTCCCCCGCGCGCGCACGTGACGTGTTCGGACGTGGACGCGGCGGGCCGTCGTGGGAGCGCGGGGCGGGCGTCGGGGCGCGGCCGCCGGCCTGGCCTTGTGGGTCGGGACGGACTTGGAGGAAACGGAAACGGACAACTAGGGACGGACAACGGACAACGGACAACGGATCGACGTTCCGACCGGATTTCGACTCTGCAAGCCGTGTCGAAATCCGGTCGGGGCCTAGGGATTGAACCAGTAACTCAGTTTCACCAGGAGGACGTTGTCCGGGCGGGTGGACCAGAGGCTCGACCAGTTGTCGTGGAAGGAGTGGTTCCAGTACTGCTCGTAGCCGCTGCGGCCCTGCTGCCAGACGACGTAGAGGGCCGAGCCCGGCTTGTACTCCCAGCGCGCGACGAGGTTCGAGCGGAACTCGCGGATCGAGAAGTCCGGGTTCGGGAGCACGAACGACGGGCCGCCCTTCTCGCGGACGAGGTAGGCGTTCGCGGCCTCGGAGTAGGCGATCTCGTCGGCGCCGTACCGGTAGAAGCGGTTCTCGTAGACCGCCGACTGGGTGTCCGTCGCCTTGCGGATGCTCGTGAAGCGGCTCGAGGCGACGAAGGGGCTGCCGTAGTACGTGATCGTGAAGTCCGGGGTGATCGCGAGGTTGACCCGGAAGGTCAGGTTCCAAAGGTGCTCGTCGTTGCGGCCGAGCATCCACCGAGTCCCGCCCGCCGTGTCGACCGTGCCGACGTACTGCAGGTCGTCCTCGAGGCGCAGGAGCTCGCCCGTGGCCGAGAAGGTGAGGCGGCCCGAGGGCCGGACCGAGGCCTCGACCTCCAGCTTGTTCGCCCAGGTGTCTCCTTCGAGCGTCCAGTGGCGCTCGTACTCCACGTTGCCGTAGAGCCGGCGCGAGTTGTCGCTCGTCACCTTGATCGACGAGGTCCAGTAGTCGCTCGACCGCAGGGCCGGCCCGCCGAACAGCGCGCGCGTGTCGACGAGCGTGTCGTACGCGAGCTCCCCCGTCACCCCCCACTTGTTCCTGAACATGCCGTTGACGGCGAGCCCCGTCTCGGACTTCGTGTGGAGGCCGCTGAAGTCCCAGTGGTCCTCGCGCGCGACCTGGAACGAGTACTCGCGGAAGGGGCCCTTCGGCTTCGACTCCTGCCAGCCGACGAACACCTGGTTCGCCTTCACGTCGGCCTGGCGGAGGTAGCCGACGTCGTTCAGGTCGAGGCCCGGCGAGTACCAGTGGAAGTGGGACGTGGCGCGGAAGCGGCCCTTGCCGGACGTGCCGAAGCGCACCGAGCCGCCGTGCCCGCCGAGCGCGGTGGCGGCCTCGTCCACCGCGAGGTGCGCGGCGTCGGGGCGCTGGTAGTAGTGGACCGGGCTCGTCTGGAGGGCCTGGATGGCGGCGCGGTCGCCCTCGACGCGGCTGCCGATGACCTTGGCGTCGAGCACCCAGAACCGGTCGTCGAAGTACTGGACGAAGTCGACGCCGCCCGTCCACGCCTGGGTGGGCAGGAACGCGAGCGCCGGGTCGTCGATCGAGCGGTGGGTCGACGTGATCATGCCGCCGAGGATCGTGTTCCCCTTGCTCCAGTCCTTCTGCACGCGCGCCGCGGTGTAGCTGCCGAAGGGCTCCACCGTGGGCTCGCTCGAGCCGGCGGGAGAGGAGACGGACGCGTGCTCCTTCTGGGTGAAGCTCTGCAGGACGGCCACGGAGAGCCCGTCGTTCGTCTTGCCCGTCACCTTCACCGCCCCGAGGATCGTCGTGCTCTCCGGCGAGCGGACGGTCTCCCCCGGCCGGGCCTCCGGCACGAGCGACGGCGGCTGGCCGACGCGCCGCGAGTAGAAGAGCTGGTCTTCCTCCTCCGTGTCGAACTTGAGGATCTTGCGGCCCTCGAGGAAGAACGGCCGCTTCTCCTCGTAGAAGGTCTCGTACGCGGTCAGGTTGAGGACCGAGGGGTCCGCCTCCACCTGGCCGAAGTCGGGGTTCACGGTCGCGTCGAGCGTGAAGTTCGTCGTGACGCCGATCTTCGCGTCGAGGCCGATCGTGCCCGAGCCGTCCGCCCCGTCGCCGGGCACCGACGGGCCCTTCGCGGCCTTGCCCACCACGTGCGGCAGCAGCTCCACGTGGCGCGACGGCGGGAGGTCCTCGATCCCGCGCAGCTCGCCGAGCTGGTACATGCGCCCGGTGTTCTGGCGCGGGATGAGCTGCCACTGGCTCTCTTCCTTGTTGCGGGTGAGCCAGCGCCAGGCGTGCATGCCCCACACCTGGTCCTGTTGCTTCGAGTAGCGGAGCTGGCTGAGGGGGATCCGGAACTCGGCGGTCCAGCCCTCGGGATCGTGGGCCACCTTGCCGTCCCAGACGGCGTCCCACGTCATGTCCCACTCCATCTCGCCGTTGCCGAGGATGAGGTCGATCTTCCCGCCGCTCGCGGTGAGGTCGAACTCGAAGCCCGTCCGCTTGTCGTTGTAGGTGTCGAGGCAGATCCCGACGACGTCGACCGCGTAGTCGCCGAAGTCGTCGCGGCGGCCCGGGTAGTGATGGACCTTCGCCGGGTCGTCGTGCGCGCGGATCGCGTAGTAGAGGTACTTGTCGTCGTAGAGGATCTTGAGCTCGGTCGGCTCCGTCGGCGGCGCGCCCTCGCTCGGCATCTGCTGCGTGTAGCGCCCCGACCACTCGCCCTGCTTCTGCCAGGCCTCGTCGTCGAGCTTCCCGTCGATGACGGGCGCCTTCGCCACGAGCCGCTGCGTGCGGTAGACGCGGGGCAGGTACTTCCGGCCGAACGGGTTCTCGGGCCCCGGCGGAGGCGCGGCCACCGGCCCGTCGTAGGGCGCGGCCGACGCGGCCGCGGGCGGCGCCGCGCCGGCGACCGCGAACGGGACGACGGCGAGCGAGAGGGAGAGGGCGCCCGCCAGCCGGATCGGGACGGGGCCGAGGATGATACGAGCGCGCATGAGGAACTCCTGAACCCGACGCGACCGCACGGCGGTCCGGGGAGGCTATCCTTCGTCGCGGGCGGCGGTCAATGAGCCGCTTCGCTCAGGCATAGAATCTGACGGCATGACGCCCCACCGGGAGGTCCGATGCGCGCTCGCCAGACGTTCCTGCTCCGCCTCGCGGCGGCTGCCCTCCTCGCGGCCGTGACCACGCAAGCCCCCGCCGGCGAGCGCTCGTTCGACGGCGACGTCGCGTTCCTGCGCCAGCGCGTCGAGGTCGTGGTCCTCGAGGACGCGGCCGGCGCGCGGGTCGCCGTCGTCCCGGCGTGGCAGGGTCGCGTGATGACCTCGTCCACCTCCGGCGCCGCCCCCGGCTACGGCTGGATCAACGAGGAGCTCGTCGCCTCCGGGAAGCTCCTGCCGCACATCAACGCGTTCGGCGGCGAGGATCGGCTCTGGCTGGGGCCGGAGGGCGGGCAGTTCTCGATCTTCTTCGCGAAGGGTCAGGCCTTCGACCTCGAGCACTGGCAGACACCGCCCCTCTTCGACACCGAGCCGTGGGCGGTGGCCGCGAAGGACGCGACCGCGGTGACCCTCCGCCACCACGGGCGCCTCGTGAACTACTCGGGCACGCCGCTCGACGTCGCGCTCGACCGCACCGTGCGCCTGCTCTCGCGCGAGGAGGCGGCGAAGCGCCTCGGCGGCGCGCTGCCGGCCGGGGTGAAGGTCGTCGCCTTCGCGTCGGAGAACACGCTCGAGAACTCGGGGAAGGCCGCGTGGACGCGGGAGACGGGCGCCCTGTCGCTGTGGATCCTCGGCATGTTCCAGCCGGGCCCGCGGACGACGATCGTCGTGCCGTACCGCGCGGGCGCGGCCGCCGAGCTCGGCCCCGTCGTCAACGACGCGTACTTCGGCAAGGTGCCGGCCGACCGCCTCGTCGACCGCGACGGCGTCCTCTACTTCAGCGGCGACGGCAAGCACCGCAGCAAGATCGGCGTCTCGCCGCGGCGGGTGAAGCCGGTCGCCGGGAGCTACGACGCGGCGCGGCGCGTGCTCACGATCGTGCAGTTCGACCGGCCGGAGGGTGCTTCCGAGTACGTGAACTCGATGTGGGAGATCCAGAAGGAGCCGTTCGCGGGCGACGTCGTGAACAGCTACAACGACGGCCCGCCCGCTCCCGGCGCGAAGCCCATGGGCCCGTTCTACGAGCTCGAGACCTCCTCCCCGGCGGCCTTCCTCGCCCCCCGGGCGCGGCTCACCCACGTCCACCGGACGATGCACCTCGAGGGGCCCGAGGCGGACCTCGACGCGATCGCGCGGCGCGTGCTCGGAGTGCCGCTCGCGGCCGTCGAGAAGGCGCTGCCGCGGTGACGGCGGCCCGCGCCGCGGGCGCGCTCGCGCTCGCGGCCTGCCTGGCGACGCCCGCCGCCGGGATCGCCGAGGAGCATACCGTGCTCGCGATCGGCGCCCACGCCGGCGACGCCGAGCTGACGACGGGCGCCATCCTCGCGAGGCAGAAGCGGCTCGGCGACCGCGTGGTCATCCTGCACCTGACCCTGGGCGAGGGCGGCAGCCCGAAGATGGCGCCGGCCGCCTACGCGGAGCAGAAGAGGCGCGAGGCGCTGGCCGCGGCGGAAGCGCTCGGGGCCGAGGCCCTCTTCGCCCCGTGGAAGGACGGCGAGCTGCCGTCGGGCGACGAGGCCGTGCGCTACGTGGCCGACGTCATCCGCCAGGTGAAGCCGACCCACGTCCTCACCCACTGGAAGACGAGCCTGCACCGGGATCACGAGGCGGCCGCCCGCATCGTGCCCGACGCCGTCCTCCTCGCCTCGCTCGAAGGCTTCGTCTCGGCCCACCCCCGCCACCGCGGGGTGAAGCTCGTGGCCTTCGCGGAGAACTGGGAGGACAAGCCCGGCTTCGAGCCGTACCTGTACGTCGACGTGAGCGAGGACCTCGCCCGCTGGAAGACCGCGGTGTCCTGCTACGAGTTCGTCCGCGGCGGGATCTCGTCCTTCCCGTATCTCGACTACTACGAGGCCCTCGCGCGCGTGCGGGGGGCCGAGGCCGGCCGCCGCTTCGCGGTCGCCCTCGACGTGGACCCGTTCGCCAAGAAGCGCGTGCTGGACGCGCTGCCCTGAACGCCGTTCGATGGAGGTAGAGATGCTCTCGTCCCCGCTCTTCGCCCGCGCCGTGGCCGTCGCCGCCGGCGCTCTCCTGCTCGGCGCCGTGAGCGCCACCGCCGCCGACGCGCCGCTGCGCGTCATCGTCTTCGGGGCCCACCCCGACGACTGCGACATCGACGCGGGCGGCACCGCCGCGCTGTGGGCGGCGAAGGGCCACCTCGTGAAGTTCGTCGCCCTCACGAACGGCGACGCCGGCCACCAGAGCCAGGGCGGGGGCATGCTCGCGAAGCGCCGCCGGCTCGAGGCGCAGGAGGCGGGCCGCCGCCTGGGCATCGCGGAGTACGAGGTCCTCGACAACCACGACGGCGAGCTCGAGCCGACCCTCGCCGTGCGGCAGCAGGTCATAAGGCGCATCCGCCAGTGGAAGGCCGACGTCGTGATCGCGCCGCGGCCGAACGACTACCACCCGGACCACCGCTACACCGGCGTCCTCGTCCAGGACTCGGCGTACATGGTCGTCGTGCCGAACGTCACGCCCGACACGCCGCCCCTCGCGAAGAACCCCGTCTTCCTCTACGCCCAGGACCACTTCCAGCGGCCGAACCCGTTCCGGCCGGACGTCGTGGTGGCGATCGACTCGGTGATCGACAAGAAGGTGGCGGCCCTCGACGCCCACGAGTCGCAGGTCTACGAGTGGCTGCCGTGGGTCGACGGCCAGCTCGACAGCGTGCCCAGGGACAAGGCCGCGCGGATCGCCTGGCTCAAGACGCAGCGGACGGGCCAGAAGATCGCGCCCGAGGCGCTCGAGTCGCTGCGCAAGTGGTACGGGGCGAAAGCCGAGGGCGTGAAGGACGTCGAGGCGTTCGAGGTCTGCGAGTACGGGCGGCGGCCGACCGACGCGGACCTGCGGCGGCTCTTCCCGTTCTTCGAGTGAGGAGCGCGCGATGAGCCTCCTCCGCGGGAGCGGGCCGCGCACGCGCGCGCTGCGGGCCGCGCTGCGACGGCGGGAGCGGGCGGACGTCCTCGGGCGGGCGCGCGTCGACGCGCGCGTCCTCTCGACGCTCGCGCACCCCCTGGCGGTCGTCTTCACCGACACCGCCGACTTCACGCGGCGCGTCGCGCGCGACGGCATCTGCCACTTCCTGATGGCCTTCGACCGCGCCATCCGCGGCCTCGAGCCGGAGCTGCGCCGGCTCGGCGGGCGCCTCGTGAAGGTGGAGGCCGACAGCCTCCTGCTCGTCTTCCGCGACGTGGGCGCCGCCTGCCGGGGCGTCGCCCTCGTCGAGGCGCGGCTCGCGGCGGCGAACCGCGGCCGGCCCGCCGACGAGCGGCTCGCCTTCAGCTACGGCATCGGCTTCGGCCCGGTGCTCGAGCTCGAGGAGGACGTCTTCGGGCTCGAGGTGAACCTCGCGTCGAAGCTCGGCGAGGACCGCTCGAAGCCCGGCGACGTCCTGCTGACGCCGTCGGCCTTCGCCTCGCTGCCGGCCGCGGAGCGCAGCCGCGCGTCGAGGCCGTGCGGGACGGTCCACTTCTGCGGCCAGCCGATGCCGGTGTACGCGCTGAGGCTCGGGCGGAGGCGGCGGGGCTGAGGCGGACACCGGACCTCGTCGACGGCACCGATCGCGCGCGGCGGCGGCCTACCTGCTCCCGCCGACCTCGACACCGCGGACCGCCGGCAACCTGCCCTCGCGAGATCGAGTCGGCCGCGCGGCCGCGCCTCTGCCGTAGTCGATATCTGCCACGTAGCGGTTGTGCGTGCCGCAGTACAGGCGCAGGTTCTTCACGTCGTGCAGGCGCCGCCCAGCGCGAACGGGTGCACGTGGTGGATCTGCAGTTCGCGGCGCGACGTGCACGCCGGCCCTCCTCGTCGACGAAGCGACAGCGTGCCCTCGTCCCGTGCCCAGACCTGGCGCCGGACGGCTCGGCACGTGACGCCCGCAGCAGGCTGGCCGTCGCCGCCCGGTGCCGCCGATCGTGGCTTCCTGCTCGCGCCGCGCCGCTTCGCTTCGAGGCGAACCAGCTTCTCCTCCACCGCCGCCTCGATGACCGCCTCCAGGCGGGCCTCCCGCCGACCATCGCGCCCAGCATCGACTGCAGGAGTCGCTCCAGCTTGTCACGCAGGCCCGCGCTCGCCGTGAACTGCACCTTGTAGCGGCACCGCCGAGAGCGGGACGATTCGATCGGCGCAGGGCGCCGGGAGGACAGCGCAGCGCCGGCGGGCAATGGCGCGACTCCGTCCGGACGGAGTTGCGAGGCACGCAGGCTCCACCGCCATGCTGACCTTCTCGCGCGGCTGCGCTGCGCCGTGGTCGATCCGGAGACGTGGCCGCGGCGTCGCCTCGCGCCCTCGCCCGCAGCCGAGGCGGACAGCGGCCCCTCAGCGTCCGCTCGCGGCCGGACGCCGGCATCGACACTCCGCCCGATATCGTGATCGTGAGCGACGAATCGACGTTCGTCGCCCGCCGTTCCGGCAGCTTTCGAATCCGCTCCGGCACGTCGGGCCGAGGCGTCAGCTCCGCCACGAAGCTCCTCGATCTGCCGCTTCGTCCGGCCCGCCGCGCGTGTCAGCAGCGTGTCGCGATGCGGACCGCCCAGGTGAGGCGCCAGTCGCTCGATACCGCTCAGGTGGAGCCGACCGTCCGCGAGCATGTCGAGCAGCACCGGGTGCCTCCTCGATGCGCGCGCTGCTGCGATGCGCAGGAACGCCTCGGCCTCGGAGCAGTGCAGGATCTCGGTGCAATAGGCGAAGAGAGACGGCGACGCGAACCAGGCGTAGAGCGCCGCGCGTCGACCTCGGCGAGGTGCGCCACGAGGCGGCCTCGTTTCGACGCGCTTGCGCGAGGGAGCTGCGCGAGCCCGCGGAGGACGTCGTCGTCGGAGAGGGCGTGAAGGGGATGGTGGTGCTCACGCAGACAATATAGGCGGCACAATCGGCAGGTCCGTCAGCGTCGCCTGAGCCCGCGGGCTGCGCTCCGGCTTCGGCCGAACGCTCCCTCGATCGGGAGCTCGTGTGCTATCCGTCCATCCTGCGATCACAGTGCCATCGCAGTGTCGACCTGCGATCTCGCATCAGCGCGCACGCGATTCTGTCAAGGGCCGATCGCAGAACCAAGAGAGAAGCAAGACCCGCTGCACGAGATCTCGGGCTGACGGGGCCTCCTCGCGCAGCCCGAGCCGCTGCCGAGCTGGGCCGCGGTGACCGCGTGGTCGCGTCGCCGGTAGCGCGCAGTGCATGCGTGTCGCGGGTGCCGGTCCAGGCGGGAGCCCGCATCGTCGTCGCGGCCGCGCGGACGGCGCCGGGAGACGCGGCCTCGAGCCGACGCTCAAGCCAGGGACGAGCCGCGACCGTTCGGCCCACGTACCGCGCTCGTTGCCTCGCAGCCGGATGGCGGTCAACTCCGTCCGGACGGAGTTGACACGGACGTTCACGCCGGCAACAACGCAGATGCGACCACCTCGCCATTCGAGACCACATTCGGCGGCGTCGCCCTGGCTCGCTCGGTCGGCCCGCAGCTCGGCCGGAAGGGCAAGCTCGCGCATTCGACCCGATCTCCTACCGCCCGCGCAACCAGACCACCCGCACGCCCTTCGGCCCGAGCGCCTCCTTCCAGGCGAGGCCGGAGGCGCGCCGGCGCAGACGTTACCGCCTCGCCCGTCGCCAGGTCCTCCGCCGTGCGCCCGGCGAGCGGCACGCGCAGCGAGACCGTGGCCGCCGCCGGCGCCGAGCCGTGGTTGAAGACGAAGGCCAGCACGTCGCGGCCCGACTGCAGCAGGCGTACCTCGAGCGCGTCGCCCGCGACGGCCACCGGCCGCTCGACGCCGGCCCAGTCGAGGAGGCCCGCGAAGAAGCGCCGGCCCGCTCTCGTCGGGGTGCGTGATGTAGGCCGCGGTCACGTACGAGCCGAGCATGAGGGTGCGCCCCTTGCCGAACGACGACGCGACCGCGGCCGCCCCCCGCCCGCGAAGCGCGCGACGACGCGGGCGCCCGGCGCTGAAGGCTCGAGCGTCTCCTCGTACCAGCGTCCGGCGAGCGTCTGACCCGGAGGGAGGCCGGGCAGGCCGTCGCCGTCGGAGCGCAGCACGGCCGAGTCCTTCGCCACCGTCTGCACGTCGGCCTCGCGCGCGCCCACCACCTCGGCGAGGCCCAGGCCGGGGATCGTGTCCGAGGAGCGCCCGCGCTCGTCGTTCCAGCCCGCGCGCGCCTCGACGACGAGCGAGCCGCCCGCGCGCACGTACTCGCGCAGCTCGGCCGCGGCGGGCGGGCATCATCAGCGGGTACGGCAGCACGACCAGCTTGTAGGCCGCGAGGTCGGCGGCCTTCAGGTGGTCGGCGTGGACGAAGTCGAGCGGCACGTTCGTGCCGAAGAGGGCGCGGTACGGCCCGAGGAGCGCGTCGCGCTCGATGCCGGCCACCTCGCCCTGCGGCCCGGCGTACGCCGTCGCGCGCTGCCGCCCGCCCACGAAGTGCGCGAGCGGGTTGTAGACGACCGCCACCTGCGCCGCCACCGGCCGCGCGTCCTGAAAGAGCGCCGAGTGGCGGTCGACCACGCGGGCCAGGGCGCCCGCGGCGCGGGCGCGCTCGGTAACGGAGCCGTCGAGCCGGATCATCCCGAACCCGCCCGACTCGTAGCCGGTGCTCATCGGGTACCACGCGTAGTAGCACAGCGCCTTCGCCCCGCGGGCGAGGGCGCTCCAGCTCCAGATCCGCAGGTCCTCGGGCGTGACCGTCGGCGAGACGTTCTGGGCGATCGTCCCGAAGCCCGACTGCAGCTCGCCGATCCAGAAGCCGCGGCCGCCCCGCGCGTAGCCGAACGAGCGCGCGAAGTCGAGGAGGGCGCCCCGCCACTCGACGTCCCGGTCCACGAAGGCCGAGTGCTTCGGGTAGAAGGACGTCCCGTAGTGGTCGACCTGCGCCGCCATCGTCCAGTCGTCCGACTGCCCTTCCCAGTAGTGCGGCGAGGAGAAGAGGCCGACGCCGGCGGCGTGGCTCGTCGCCACGCGGTCCGGCGCGCCGCGCTTCACCGCCTCGTACCGCGCGCGGAGGTCGCCCCCGAGCTTGTCCGCGATGAACCGCTTCCAGTCGACGTAGTCGGAGTACGAGAGGATCGTGCTGAGCCGGTTCGGCTCGACCTCCGCCCACGACGCGTAGCGCCGGTACCAGGCCGCGTTCAGGGCGTCGAGCGAGCCGTACTTCGCCTGCAGCCACGAGCGGAAGCGCGCCACGGTGTTCGGGCAGAAGCAGAACTCGGGGTTGTCGATGTAGGTCGGGTTCGCCCAGTTGATGACGTGCGGCTCGCTCCACAGGTCAAAGCCGAGGAAGGCCGGGCTCCGCGAGGCGCGGCGCGCGAGGGCCTCGTAGAACGCGAGGTCTCTGGCGCGGACCTTCGGGTGGTCCAGGCAGTAGCCCGGCGACGACTCGGGCCTTATCGCCTGGCCGTTCGAGCTCACGAAGAGAGAGTCGGGGTTCTCGCGGCCCACCCACTCCGGCGCCGAGTCCATGTAGACCTGGACGACGACCGAGAGCCCCTCCTCCTCGGCGAGCTCGAGGAGCACGTCGATCGTGTCGAAGCGGTACTGCCCGGGGGCCGGCTCGCCGCTCGCCCAGTCGATCCAGCACCGGATGGCGTTGAAGCCGAGCGCCCGGATCTGCTCCAGGTCGGCGCGCCAGGCCTCCTTCTTCGCCCGCGGGTCGGGCTCGAGCATCGGCGCCCGGGCCCTTCCGCCCCCGTACCAGACCGCCATCGGGAAGACGGCGGGACGGGGCGGGGACGGCGGGGCGGCGGCCGAGGCGGCGGCGAGGACGGCCAGGGTGCCGAGGAGAGCGCTCGCGGGCATGCGGGAGTGTACGCCTGCAAAAAAGAATGAAGGCCGGCCGGCGGCCAGCCGGCGGCCGATCCGAGGATCCGACATGCCCTTTAAGTTGTTGATAAGACGCCACCTACGATCCCGGCCAGGTCGTCGGCTCGGCGCGGCGCGCCGCACGCGCGGGAGGGAGGGGGCTTCGGAACGGGCTTGACAGGCGTGGCATCTTGTCCGGGCGTCGGGTATCACTACCGGGTCACCCCCGGCCGTCCAGGGCAAGGAGTCCCCGTCCTCTTCTAATGGCACGTTCCCTCGTCATCGTCGAATCGCCCGCCAAGGCCTCGACCCTCGGCAAGTTCCTGGGCCGCGACTTCCAGGTCGCCGCCTGCTACGGCCACGTCCGCGACCTCGAGAAGAAGGGCATCGCCGTCGACCGGTCGAAGAACTACGAGCCGAACTACCGCATCGTCCCCGGCAAGGAGCGCACCGTCGCCGAGCTCGCGCGCCTCGCCCGCAAGTCCGACCGGATCTTCCTGGCCGCCGACCCCGACCGCGAGGGCGAGGCGATCTGCTGGCACCTCCACGAGCTGCTCAAGGCCGAGGCGCCCGAGGCCGAGTTCCACCGGGCCGAGTTCCACGAGATCACCAAGACGGCCGTGAGGAAGGCGATCGAGAGGCCGACCGAGATCTCGCTGCCCCGCGTCGGCGCTCAGCAGGCCCGCCGCATCATCGACCGCCTGGTCGGCTACGAGGTCTCGGAGCTGCTCTGGCAGAAGGTCTGGCGCGGCCTGTCGGCCGGCCGCGTGCAGACGGTGGCGCTGCGAATCATCGTCGAGCGCGAGAGCGAGAGGGAGCGCTTCGTCGCGGTCCCGTACTTCTCCGTGCCGCTCGTCCTCGCCAAGGACGGCACCGCCTTCCCCGCGCGCGTCGTGCAGTGGCGGGGCGAGAAGCTCAACTTCGACGGCACCGACCCGCGGCTCGCCACCGCCGACGCCGCCGAGCAGGTGCGGGCCCACGTCGAGCGGTCGGCGCTGAAGGTCGTCGGCGTCGACGCTCGCGAGCGGCGCCAGAACCCGGCCCCGCCCTTCACGACCCCGAAGCTGCAGCAGGCAGCCGCGCGGTCGATCGGCTTCTCGGTCCGCAAGACGATGACGCTCGCCCAGCGCCTCTACGAGGGCAAGGCGATCGGCGACCAGGGCACGGTCGGCCTCATCACCTACATGCGCACGGACTCCGTGCGCGTCGCCGACGAGGCCCTCGTCGCCGTCCGCGACCACATCCGGGCGGCGTACGGCGAGGCCGCGCTGCCTTTCGAGCCGCGGCGGTACAAGCAGAAGAAGGACGTCCAGGACGCGCACGAGGCCATCCGCCCGACCTCGCTCGACCTCCCGCCCGAGGCCGTCGCCCGCTACGTCGAGCCCGACGAGCTGAAGCTCTACCGCCTCGTCTGGAACCGGTTCGTCGCCTCGCAGATGAACCCGGCGGTGAGCGAGGTGACGACGGTCGACGTCGAGGCGCGGCGGCCGGGCTCGGCCGAGGTCGCCGGCGTGCGCGCGTCGGGCTCCGTCCTCAAGGACCCCGGCTTCCTCCGGCTCTACGGCCAGGTGGCCGAGACCGAGGCGGCCGCGAACGCGCCCGAGGACGACGCGGAGGGCGACGACGCGAAGACGCGCCTCCCCGCCCTCGCCGCCGGCGACGCGCTCGAGCTGCGCGAGGCGAAGGCCGACGGCCACGAGACCCAGCCGCCGCCGCGGTTCAACGAGGCCTCGCTCGTGAAGTTCATGGAGGAGAACGGCATCGGCCGGCCCTCCACCTACGCCGAGATCCTCCGCAAGATCGAGCAGCGCGAGTACGCGCGCAAGAAGGACCGGCGGTTCATCCCGACGCCGCTCGGCCGCCTCGTCGTCGACCTCATGAAGGAGGGCTTCGAGGACTTCTTCCAGACCGAGTACACCGCGCGGATGGAGGAGGAGCTCGACGAGGTCGAGGAGGGCAAGGTCGACTGGAGGAAGGCGCTGCGGGACTTCGACGGAGAGTTCTCGAAGGACCGCGAGGCCGCGAAGAAGCAGATGCACTCCGTGAAGGCCGGCCTCGACATGCCGACCGTGCGCGAGGCGTTCCGCGACTTCCGGCTGCCGAACGACCCCGGGGACACCTGCCCGGAGAGCGGCCACCCGCTGAAGCTCCGGATGGGCAAGGCCGGCCTCTTCATCGCGTGCAGCGGCTACCCCGAGTGCACGTACACGATCGACATCCCGGAGACCGACGAGGACCCGATCGACCCGTCCGACCTCGAGGGCCAGACCTGCGAGGAGTGCGGCAGCCCGATGCGGCTCCGCACCGGCAAGAACGGCTCGGCCTTCCTCGGCTGCACCGCCTATCCCAAGTGCCGCAACGCGATCTCGGTCGCGATCAACCAGGGCAAGGCCGAGGCGCGGCCCGACGAGCCGACCGGCGAGCGCTGCCCCGTGTGCGGCCACGAGCTCGTGAAGCGGCACGGCCGCTTCGGCGAGTACGTCTCCTGCTCGAACTACCCCGACTGCCGCTACAAGCCGCCGAAGCCCGTCTCGCTGACCGGGGTGAAGTGCCCCGAGTGCGGCACGGGCGAGATCCTCGAGCGGCGCGGCCGGTTCGGGCCGTTCTACGGCTGCTCGCGCTACCCCGACTGCACGCGCAACTTCCGCGTGCGGCCGGTGCCGAAGGCCTGCCCGAGCTGTCAGGCCCCGTACCTCCTCGTCCGCGAGCGGAAGGCCGGCGCCTTCTACGTCTGCGACAACGAGGCCTGCGGCTACGACCACGAGGCGAAGGACCTCGACCGCTACCCGGTGCGCACCGAGGTGACGGAGGAGGCGCGCCAGGCGGCGATGGCCGCGGCCGTGGCCCCCGTGCCGAAGAAGAAGCGGCCGAAGAAGGCGGCGGTCGAGACGGCCGGGGCGGCGGACGGCCGCGCCGCGCGCCGCGCCGCCTCGGCCCGGCCGAAGACGCCGCGGGCGAAGAAGGCCACGCCGCCTCCGGCCGCGACGGCCACCGGCGGCGCGAAGAGAAGACGGCGCGCAAGGCAGCGGCCGCTCGCAAGCCGAAGAAGTAGACCGCCGGTGGAGCGCAGGCGCGCGGCGACGGTCGTGTACGGGGCGGGCCTCGCCCAGGGCCTCGTCGGCGCGGCGTTCCCCGCCAGCGCGGCGGTCCTCCGCGCCGCCGGCCTCGGCGACGTGCGCTACGGCTCGCTGTTCGTGCCCCAGACGGCCCTCGCCGCGATCGGCGCCGCGTCGGCCGGCCCGCTCCTGAGGCGCCTCGGCGCACGGCGCTGCCACGCCGTCGGCGCGCTGCTCATGGCGCTGTCGCAGGCCGCGCTGGCGCTCGCGCCCCACGCCCCGATCGGCCTCGTGTACCCGATCGCGCTCTCGGCACCTCTCTCCTCGGCGCCGGCGCCGGCTTCACCGCGGCCCCCATCAACTCCTACCCGCAGGTGCTCTTCCCGACGAAGAGCGAGAGCGCCGTCGTCGCCCTCCACGCGGTGACCGGCGCCGGGCTCGCCCTCTCGCCTCTCCTCGCGGGCGCCGCGGTCGAGCGCGGGGTCTGGGCGGTCTTTCCCGTCGCCCTCCTCCTCCTTCAGCTCTTCGTCACGCGGGCCATCGCGACGGCGCCGCTGCCCGAGCCCGAGCCCGTGCGGCGCGACGAGGAGGTGCGGCGGCCGCTCGACTCGCGGGCGCTCTGGGCGTTCGTCGCGATCACCTTCCTCTACGGGCTCACCGAGTGCGTGTTCGCCAACTGGACCGTCGTGTTCCTGAACGAAGACCGCCATCTCGGGCCGGCGATGGCCGGCGCGGGCACCGCCGCGTTCTGGGCCGCTCTCGGCATCGGCCGCGTGGCCATCGCCGCCCTCCTGCTGCGGGTGCCGCCCCTGCCCGTGCTGCCCGCGCTCACCGCGCTCATGGCCCTCGGCGCGCTGCTCGTGCCGCTCGCGGGCTCCGCGCCGTCCGGGGTCGCGCTGCTGGCCCTCGCCGGTCTCGGCTGCTCGGCCGTCCTGCCGCTCGCGCTCGGTCTCGGCGGCCGCCGCTTCGCCGACCACCGCGCGTGGGTCGCGGGCGCCCTCTACGCGGCCCTCATGGCCGGCCAGGGCACCGGGTCGTTCGCCGCCGGGCTGCTGCGCCCGGCGATCGGCCTCGCCGCCGTCTTCCGCCTGGCCGCGGTCCCGCCCGCCGTCGCGTGCGCGCTGGCCCTCGCCCTGGTCGCCCGCGCGCGTGCCGCGCGGCCGGCGCCCGCCGCGGACGCGGCCTTCACTCGCCCGTAGGCGCCGTCGCCCTCGCGCGGGCCTCGGCCGCGCGGCTGCGCTCGCGGTCGAGCCCCCGGTCCTCCGCCGCGAGGGTGAGCCGCGCCGGCACGGCCAGCCGCGTGCCCGACGCCTCCACGAGCTCGAGCACGCGCAGCAGCACGTCCTCGCGGATCGCGACGAACTCGAAGTAGTCGGTCGTCGCGGCGAAGGCGCGCACGTCGACGTCGAGCGACGACTCGCCGAAGCCGACGAGGCGGGCCCCGCCCTTCCCCCGCACGAGGCGGGGGTGCTCGCGGACGAGGCGCGTGAGCGAGGCGAGCAGGTCGCGGAGCTGGTCGGGCGTCGTCTCGAGGCGCAGGGCGACGCGCGCGCGCATCCCGATGCGGTCCTGCAGCGTCAGGTTCTCGATCTCGCGCTTCACGAGGTCGGCGTTCGGGATCGCGAGCAGGCTGCGCTCGATCGTGCGGATCCTCGTCGAGCGCAGGCCGATCTCCTCGACGACGCCGATCCGCTGGCCCAGCTTGAAGACGTCGCCCACCCGCACCGGGCGGTCGGCGTGGAGGATCAGTCCGCCGATCAGGTTCTCGAGCGTCCCCTGCGTGGCGAGCGCCACCGCGAGGCCGCCGACGCCGAGGCCGGCGACGAGGGCCGGCACCGGCAGGCCGAGGGACTGCGCGGCCGCGAAGAGGTAGCCGGCCACCGCGAGGATCGTGAGGACACGGGTCGTGAGGCCGACGAACTGCGCGTTCAGCGGCTGCTCCGGCGTGCGGAAGACGCGCTGCAGGACCTCCGAGGCGCGGGCGAGGACGACGGCGAGGAGCCACGCGGCGGCGAGGTGCGCGAGGGCGGTCAGGGCGAGGCGGAGGACGAGGTACGGAGGGCCGGCGAGCCGAAGGAACAGCCACGCGACCCACCGCGACGCCAGCACCAGGCCGAGGAGGGCCAGCGGGAAGAGGAGCGGGCCGAACCGCCGCCCGCCCCGCCGCGCCTCCTCCCAGCGCGACCACCGCCGGCCGAAGCGGAACGCCGTCGCGGAGAGCGCGAGGGCGAGGCCGAGCGCGACCGCGACGAGGGTCCACTGCCAGACGAGCGCGCCGCCGAGCTCGCGGCGGGCGGGCGACGGCAGCGCCGCGGCGAGTCGGGCCGCGACGGGTGCGATCCCTCCGAGCCGCAGCTCGTCGTAATGCGCGCCGGGCCGGCCGGCCTGGTACGGGAGGCCGCGGACCTTCTGGAAGAACTCGCGCGCGCGGAGAACCGTCTGGGCCGCGAACAGGAACTGCCCCTGCCGGTTGCCCGACGCCGCCCGCTCGAGCGTGATCTCGCTGCGCGGAATCGTCCACCGCACGAGGCCCTGGGCGCGCACCGCCTCGGCGTCGGGGATCTCGGACGCGGGCGGCAGCGGGACCCGGTCGATGACCTCCTTCAGCAGCAGCGACGCGTTGGCCCCGACGGCGTCGGCCAGCCCGGCCGGGACGGCGCTCTCGTCGAGGCAGCCGATCGCGACGAGGAAGGGCTCGCGGAACTCGGGCGACCCGGCCGCGTAGAGGACCCACGCGCGCTCGAGCGACGCGGAGAACGTGGCGAGCGTCGCCCGCGGGCTCGAGCGGTCCGGAGGGTCGAGCGGGAAGGCGGGATCGGCGCCCGCGGCGGCGGCCGCCGCCGCGAGGAGAACGGCGAGCCAGAGGCCTCTGCGCATGCGCGACATCCTGCCACGAACCCGCCGGCCCCGGCGACCCGGAGCGAATCGCCCGTCACAGGTGCGCCGAGCCGTCGGGCTCGGCCCCCGCGCGCGGTGGCAGGCGGTCCTCCAGCAGGCGGCGGACGAACGGCCCCGCCCCCACCCCGACCGCGATCGCGACGGCCAGCACGACTCCGCCCACGACCAGAGCGAAGGCGGTGAGCACGATCGGCCGGGCGAGCCCGAGGTGGTCGAGCGCCATCGCCGCCACGATCGCGAGGGTCAGGAGGTGGACGCCGCGAGCGGCCGGGCGGGCCGCGGGCCATCCCGCGTTGAGCGCCGCGAGCAGGACCATCCGGAAGACGAGGTTCGCGAGCACGAGGCCGACGCCGACGACGAGCGCGGCGCCGACGAGACGGGGGACGAGCTGCGCGGCCTCGGCGCGGACGGACTGCAGCGTTCGGAACCCGAGCGCGTCGACGCCGGCGAGGAGGAAGCCGAGGAGGACGACCCAGAACGCGGCGGCGGCGCCGAGCCGGTCGGCCGGGGGCAGCTCGGCCTTGCGCAGCAGCTCCGCCGCCCCGGCGCGCTCGGCGAGGCGGACGACCCGCAGCCACCCGAGAGCCGCGCGGACGACCGCGCGCGCCACCGACGCGACGAGCCAGCCGGCGACGACCACGCTCAGCATGGCGAGCAGGCGCGGGATCACCAGCTGCAGCGACTCGACGTAGCCGCTCCAGGTCTCACGCAGCGCGACGAAGATGGCTTCGAGCATGGCTCACCTCACGGGTCCGGTCCAAAGCGCGACGAGATCGCCCCGAGCGCGCTCCAGACGAAGGCACAGATCCTCGAGCCGCGCGCACGCCGCCTCGCGGCCGAGGCGCGAGACCTCCGCGGCGAACGACGCGCTGCGGCCGAGGTACAGCGGCACGGCGGCCTGCAGGAGGTGGTCGCGCGAGATCGCGGCGCGCCGGTGCGCCGCCGCGAGCTCGAGGAGGACGGTCGACCACAGCTCGTCCGGGACGGCGGGCAGCCCGTCGCCGGCGGCGGCGTTGCGCACCTCCGCTAGCGTCGCGGGGGCGAGCGCGCGCCCGAGCAGGTCGCCGAGCGCGGCGAGCCCCTCCCGGAAGAGCCGCGCGTACGTCGCGGGGTCGATCGCCGGCGGACCGTCGGGAGGCGCGGGAGGCGCGGGAGGCGGCGCGGCGGCGAACCGGCCGGCGAAGGGCCGCGCCGTCCAGCCGGCCTCCTGAAGCCGCAGGCAGGTGAACAGCGCCTCGAGCACCTTCGGCACGAGGCCGGCGACCGGGGGCCGGGGGCGCGCGGCGAGCCGTCGCGGACCGAGCGCGACCTCGTGCACGGCCAGGCCCTCGCTCGCCGCCATCCCCGAGAGCCAGAGGTCGATCGCGGGCCGCGAGCTCCGTCGCTCCCCCACGGCGCCTCCGCGAGGCACCGCGACGCGAAGCGGCCCGAGCAGCCGAGCTCGCCCGCGAGCGGCTCCTGCAGGCCGAGGCCGTAGGCCGCGCGGAAGAGGGGGCGGACGACCTGGGTGACGAGGAGGCCGTCGAGCGGGTGGCGCGCGTAGGCGGGCGACACGAAGTCGGCGCCGCCGGCGAGGGCGGGGCGGGCGAGGCCGGCCACGGACTCCGCCGAGACGCTCGCCACCTCCGGGTCGAGGACGACGACGGCCCGCGCCTGCAGCAGGTCGGCCGCGGCGAACACGACGCGCAGCGCCGCCGCCTTGCCGGGCACCCCGTGGTACGGCGCGCTGATCCGGTGCCGCGTGCGCAGGCTCTGCGAGGCGAGGAGGGTCTCGCGCTCCACGATCGAGGCGTCGCGCACGATGTCGGGCGTGCCGTCCGTCGAGCCACCGTCCACGTTCAGGAGCAGCGTCCGCTCGCGGGCGAGCTCGCGGCTGAACGCGACATGGGCCGCGCGCGCCGCCGCGCCGACGCTGTCCGCGTGGTTGAGGGTCGGGAGGCCGACGAGGACGTCCACCTGCCCGACCGCCATGAGACCGGAGAGCAGCTCGTCCGAGAGGAGGCTCGTCACAGCCACCGCAGGCGGAACCAGAAGAAGTCGTAGGGGCCGAGCGTCATCACGTACGGCCGCTCGCCGACGCGGGGGAAGACGCTCCCGCCGAACATCTCGATCGGGATGGCGCCGGCGAGGCTCCGCAGGTCGAGCTCCACCGCCTGCGCCGTCCCCGCGAGGTTGTTCACCACCAGCACCGTCTCCGCGTCGAGGCGGCGCAGGTACGCGAGGACCCGGTGGTTCGCCGGCCGCAGGAACTCGATCGACCCGCGGCCGAACACGCGGCTCGACCGGCGCACCTGGATGATGCGCCTCGTCCAGTTGAGGAGCGAGTTCTCCTGGCGGCGCTGGCTCTCCACGTTCACGGCCTGGTAGCCGTAGACGGGGTTCGAGATGATCGGCTGATAGAGGCGCTCGGGGTCGGCCGAGGAGAAGCCGCCGTTCCACCCGCCCGTCCACTGCATCGGCGTCCTCACCCCGTTGCGGTCGCCGAGGTAGACGTTGTCCCCCATCCCGATCTCGTCGCCGTAGTAGAGGACGGGGCTGCCCGGCAGCGACAGCAGCAGCGCGTTCATGAGCTCGATGCGGCGGCGGTCGCCGTCGAGGAGAGGCGCGAGCCGCCGCCGGATGCCGAGGTTGATCCGCGCGACCGGGTCCCGGGCGTACTCCTCGTACATGTAGTCCCGCTCGGCGTCGGTGACCATCTCCAGCGTCAGCTCGTCGTGGTTGCGCAGGAAGAGCCCCCACTGGCAGCCGGCGGGGATCTCCGGGGTGCGCTCGACGATCTCGACGAGGGGCTTCCGGTCCTCGAGCCGCAGGGCCATGAACATGCGGGGCATGAGCGGGAAGTGGAACGCCATGTGGAACTCGTCGCCCGCCCCGAAGTACGGCCGCACGTCCTCCGGCCACATGTTGGCCTCGGCCAGGAGCATGCGGCCCGGGAACTCCGCGTCCATCCGCCGGCGCAGCTCGCGCACGACCTCGTGGGTCTCCGGCAGGTTCTCGCAGGCGGTGCCCTCGCGCTCGACGAGGTACGGCACGGCGTCCACTCGGAAGCCGTCGACGCCGAGGGCCAGCCAGAAGCGCATCGCGCGCCAGATCTCCTCGCGGACCTCGGGGTTGTCGAAGTTGAGGTCGGGCTGGTGGCTGAAGAAGCGGTGCCAGTAGTAGGCCTTCGAGACGGGGTCCCAGGCCCAGTTCGACATCTCGGTGTCGCGGAAGATGATCCGCACGCCCCGGTACCGCTCGTCGGTGTCGCTCCACACGTAGTAGTCGCGCCGGGGGTTGTCGCGCGAGGAGCGCGCCTCGCGGAACCACGGGTGCTGGTCGGAGGTGTGGTTGAGCACGAGCTCGGTCACGACCTTCAGACCCCGTTCGTGAGCCGCGTCGAGGAAGGCGCGGAAGTCGTCGAGCGAGCCGTACTGCGGGTGGACCGCGCAGTAGTCCGAGATGTCGTAGCCGTCGTCCCGGAAGGGCGAGGGGTACATCGGCAGGAGCCAGATGCAGTCGACGCCGAGGTCCTTCACGTGGTCGAGGCGGCGCACGAGGCCGGGGAAGTCCCCCATGCCGTTGCCGTCCTCGTCGGAGTAGGCCTTGACGTGGAGCTCGTAGAAGACCGCGTCCCTGTACCAGAGGCCGTCGCCCATCCCGCCGTCCTCCGTTCCCCTCCCCGCGACCGGTCCGGCCGCCGGGCCCCTCGAAGTTAGTTTGTCCTCAAACTAATTCGGTGGTCAAATGGCCGGAGGATGGGACAGGCGCTGCGGTTCGTCCTCGCCCTCGTCGTCGGGCTCGCCCTCCTCACCTGGGGCGCGTCGGTGCTCGTCTTCCGCACGACCCGCACCTGGTTCGAGCGCGACATGCAGCTGCGGGCCGAGCTCGCGGTGAACGGCGCCCGCGAGGCCCTCGCCGCCCGCTGGGCGGCCGGCCTGGACGGCGAGCTGCTCAAGGTCCTCCTCACCCTCAGCCGCGACGAGCGCGTCCTCGGCGCGGCCGCGTGCGACCCCGACCTGCGGCTGCGGGCCCGCACCTCCGCCTACCCGGCGCCCCTCGAGTGCGCGCCCTTCGGCGAGCACGTCCGGCCGACGCCGGACACGCCGGCCCCCGCCTGGACGAGCTGGGCTCAGGTGTTCTCGGTGCCGGGGGGGCAGGTGCACGCGACCGCGGTGCCGGTGATCGACGGCGAGCGGGCCGTCGGCTTCGCGGTGCTCGTCCACGACCTGAGCTTCGTCGAGCGGCGGGAGGCGACGACGCGCCGCTTCCTCGCCGGCGCCTTCGGGCTCCTCGCCCTCCTCGCCTCGGTGGTGACCGTCGTGGTCGCGCGCATGTCCTGGCGGGGCTGGAGCGACGAGCTCCGCCGCCTCATCCGCGGCGGCAAGGCGCGGCCGGAGTTCCGCCCGTTCCTGCGCGACGTGCGGGACCTCGTCGAGCGGCTCGCGGCCGAGCGCGAGACGGACGGGCAGGGCGGGCTGTGGACGCCGCAGCGGCTCAAGAACACGCTGAGCCGCCACCTGCACGGCGAGCGGGTGGTGATCGTGGCGAACCGCGAGCCGTACATCCACCAGCGGACGCCGGAGGGCGGCGTCGAGGTCGTCCACCCGGCGAGCGGCCTCGTCACGGCGCTCGAGCCGGTCATGCGCGCCTGCTCCGGCGTGTGGGTCGCCCACGGCGGCGGCACCGCCGACCGCGACACGGCCGACGCGAAGGGCCGGCTGCACGTGCCGCCCGGCGAGAAGTCCTACGTCCTGCGCCGCGTCTGGCTGACGCCCGAGGAAGAGAAGGGCTACTACTACGGCTTCTCGAACGAGGGCCTCTGGCCGCTGTGCCACATCGCCCACCACCGACCCGTCTTCCGGGCCGAGGACTGGCGCTCCTACCAGGAGGTCAACCGCCGCTTCGCCGACGCGGTCACCCAGGAGGTCGACTCCGACGACCCGATTCTCCTCGTCCAGGACTACCACTTCGCGCTGCTGCCGCGGATGCTCCGGGAGAGGCTGCCCCGCGCGACCGTCATCACGTTCTGGCACATCCCGTGGCCGAACTCGGAGCGGTTCGGGATCTGCCCGTGGCGGGAGGAGCTCGTCTCCGGCCTCCTCGGCAGCAGCATCCTCGGCTTCCACACCCAGTTCCACTGCAACAACTTCCTCGACGGCGTCGACCGCTTCCTCGAGGCGCGCATCGACCGGGAGCAGAGCGCCGTCGTCCACCAGGGCCAGTGGACCCTCGTCCGCCCCTACCCGATCTCGATCGAGTGGCCGAGCGGGTGGCTGCAGTCCGCGCCGCCGGTGGCGGAGTGCCGGGCCGCCGTCTTCCGCGAGCTCGGCCTCGCGGAAGACGCACTCCTCGGCGTGGGGGTCGACCGGCTCGACTACACGAAGGGCATCGAGGAGCGCCTGCTCGCGGTGGAGCGCCTCCTCGAGCGCAGCCCGGAGCTGCGGGGCCGGTTCACGTTCGTCCAGCTCGCGGCGCCGAGCCGCACGATCATCCCGGAGTACCGCCGGCTCAACGAGGAGGTCGAGCGCGTGGCCGCCCGGGTGAACGCCCGCTTCGCGACGGACAGCTACCGTCCCGTGATCCTCAGGCGCGCGCACCACGAGCCGCCGACGGTGTTCCGCTACTACCGCGCGGCGGACGTGTGCTACGTCAGCAGCCTGCACGACGGCATGAACCTCGTGGCGAAGGAGTTCGTCGCCGCGCGGGACGACGAGCGGGGCGTCCTCGTGCTGAGCCACTTCACCGGCGCCGCCCGCGAGCTGACCGAGGCCCTGAGCGTGAACCCGTACGACCTCGAGGAGGCGAGCTCCGCCCTCGCCGCCGCCCTCGCGATGCCGAGGGACGAGCAGCGGGACCGCATGCGGGCGATGCGCGCGCTCGTCGCCGAGTTCAACGTCTACCGCTGGGCGGGACGGATGCTGGTCGACGCCGCGCGCCTGCGGCGGCGCGAGCGCCTCGCCGGCCGCCTGAGCCGGCGCGTCGACAACGAGATCGAGGCCCCGGCCTGATGCGCGACATCCTCGCGCGGGCCCACCGCGGGGCCCTTCGGCCGTTCGCCGGCCCGCGGGTGATGGTCGGCCTCGACTTCGACGGCACGCTCGCGCCGATCGTCGCCGATCCCGGCCGGGCCGCGATGCGCGCGAGCACGCGCCGCCTCCTGCGGGAGGTCGCCCGGCGCTACCCCTGCGTCGTCCTCTCGGGGCGCTCCCGCGACGACGTCCTGCGCCGGCTCGAGGGAGCGCCCGTCCGGGCCGTCGTCGGCAACCACGGCATGGAGCGCGCCCGGCCCGCGGCCGCGGCCGTGCGGCGGGCCGACGGCTGGGCCGCGCGGCTCGAGGAGCGGCTCCGCGACGAGCAGGGCGTGGTGGTCGAGCACAAGGGCCTCTCCCTCGCGGTGCACTACCGCGCCGCGCCCCGCCGGACGCGCGCGCGGGCGAGGATCCTCGCCGCGGCCGGCGGCCTGCCCGGCGTGCGGATCGTGGGCGGCCGGCACGTGGTGAACGTGCTGCCGGCCGACGCCCCGCACAAGGGCGTCGCCCTCGAGCAGGAGCGCCGGCGTCTCCGCTGCGCCGCGGCCATCTACGTCGGCGACGACGACACGGACGAGGACGCCTTCGCCCTCGCCCGCCACGGGCGGCTCCTGGCCGTCCGGGTCGGACACCGAGCGGCTTCGGCGGCCCGGTACTACATTCGCGCCCAGCGCGACGTCGACCGCCTGCTGCGGCTCCTCCTGGACCTGCGGCGGCGGGGCGACGACGGAGGAGGACCACGAGATGACCGACGACCCGGCGCCACACGCCTCGACCGCGGCCCGGCCGCCCCTCGGCGCGGCCCTCGAGTTCATGCGGCTCCTCTGGGCCGTCGACCACGGGCTGCAGCGGCGGTCGAAGCGGATGGCCGCGACGCTCGGGGTCACGGGCCCGCAGCGGCTCGCCCTGCGCGTCCTCGGCCGCTTTCCCGGCCTGTCCGCAGGTGATCTCGCGAAGCTGCTCCACGTCCACCCCAGCACCCTCACCGGCGTCCTCGACCGCCTGGAGGCCAAGGGGCTCGTCGCGCGGCGCGCGGACCCCGAGGACCGCCGGCGGGCGATCCTCGGGCTCACGCGGGCGGGCCGCCGCTTCGACGTGGAGGCGGCGGAGACGGTCGAGTCGGTCGTGAAGGCCGCCCTGGCCGCGCGCTCGGAGGGCGAGGTCCGCGGCGCGCAGGAGGTCCTCTCGACCCTGGCCGCGCGCCTGGCCCACGCCGGCGGCGAGCGGCGCCCCTCCCGCGCGAGGCCGAGGAAGCGATGAGGGTCGCGGGCGAGGTCGCGCCGCCGCGCCTGGCGGACGAGGGGCGGTGGTACGTGGAGCACGCCGCGCTCTTCGTGACGACGCTCAAGTGGGCCGTCCTCGGCGCGATCGCCGGCGTGTGCGTCGGCTGGGGCACGAGGGCGTTCCTCTGGTCGCTCGCGGCGGCGACCGGCCTCGCGGGACGGGCCGTCGCCGGCACCGCCGTGCGACCGTACTACCTCCTCCCGCTGGCGCTGCCGGCGTGCGTGTGGCTCATCCGCACCTTCGCCCCGACGGCGCGGGGACACGGCACGGAGGCGGTGATCGCGGCGATCCACCAGCGCGCCGGGAAGATCGACTGGCTCGTCGCGCCGGTGAAGCTCCTCGCCACCGTGGTGACGCTGGCCTTCGGCGGGTCGGTCGGCAAGGAGGGGCCGTGCGCGCAGATCGGCGCGGCGATCACGAGCCTCTTCGCCGACGTGCTGCGGCTCGACGACAAGGACCGCCGGCGCCTGGTGATCTGCGGCGTCGGGGCCGGCTTCGCCGCGGTCTTCGGCACGCCCGTGTCGGGAGCCCTCTTCGGGATCGAGGTGCTCTACCTCGGACGGATCGAGTACCCGGTCCTCTTCCCCTGCCTCGTCGCCGGCATCGTGGCTCACCTCGTCTGCGGAACGAGCGCCCCCGTGCCCGCGCTCCACGAGGACCTCTCGCTCCTCGGCCACCGCGCGATCGTGCCCCTCGCGATCCTCTTCGGCGCGGTCTTCGGGCTCGTCGCGCTCCTGCTGATCGAGACGATGCGCGGCGTCGAGAAGCTGCTGCACCGCTTCGAGCGCCACCCCTACGCGGTGGCGGCGGGCGGCGGGGCGGCCCTCGCCCTCTTCTACCTCGCGGCCGGCGACCGCTACGCCGGCCTCGGCGTGCCGACGATCGAGGCCGCCCTCGGGGGCACGGCCCGCCTCGCGGCGCTCGCGTTCCTCTACAAGATCCTCGCCACGGCGGTGACGCTCGAGACCGGCGGCAGCGGAGGCATCGTCACGCCGATCTTCTTCGTCGGCGCGACGAGCGGCCTCGCGCTCGGCCACCTCGCCGGCGTCGAGCCGGGCGTCGTCGCCGCGTTCGGCTTCGTCTCCGTCCTCGCCGCCGCCGCCAACACGCCGATCGCGGCGGCCGTCATGGGGATGGAGCTCCTCCCCCACGAGCTCGGCGTCTACGCGGCGCTGTGCGCGGGGACGGCCTTCCTCTTCGTGGGCCACCGCAGCGTCTACGCGAGCCAGAAGCTCGGCCTGTCGAAGTCGGGCGGCCTCGACGTGCCTTTCGACGTGCCGATCGGAGACGTGAGCGCGGCCGCCGTCCGCGTCCGGAAGGGAAGCCTCACGGAGGCGGTCCTCGAGAGCGTCGGGAGAAACGTGAGGCGCGTCGAGGGCGGGATCTCGCGGGTCGGCCGGCGGAGGCCGCCCGAGGATTGACGCCCGGCCCCGCGAGGTACACTCCGTCGAGCCAGGAGAGCCCCATGAACCACCGCCTTCGCCTTCCCGTCCTCGCGATGCTCCTCGCCGCGGCGCCGGCCTTCGGCGCCGAACCCGCGCCGAACACGCTGACGCCCGCCGAGAAGGCGGCCGGGTGGCGCCTGCTGTGGGACGGCCAGACGACGAAGGGCTGGCGCGGGGCCAAGGGAACGGAGTTCCCGAAGCAGGGCTGGGAAGTGAAGGACGGCGTCCTGAGCGTCCTCGAGACGGGCGGCGCCGAGTCTCGGGCCGGCGGCGACATCGTCACCGAGGCCGAGTTCGCCGCCTTCGAGCTGAAGCTCGACTTCCGCCTCAGCCCCGGCGCCAACAGCGGGATCAAGTACTACGTCGACACCGACCTCAACAAGGCGGCCGGCTCGGCGATCGGCCTCGAGTACCAGCTCCTCGACGACGCGCGCCACCCCGACGCGAAGATGGGCCGCGACGGCAACCGCACGCTCGCGTCGCTCTACGACCTCATCCCCGCCGCCTCGACGAAGCCGGCGAAGCCGATCGGCGAGTGGAACGAAGTGCTCATCGTCTCCGACGGCCGCCACGTCGAGCACTGGCTGAACGGCGTGAAGGTCCTCGAGTACGAGCGCGGCTCCGAGGCGTTCCGCTCGCTCGTTGCCGCGAGCAAGTACAAGGTGTGGCCGTCGTTCGGCGAGCGCGCGAAGGGCCCGATCCTGCTGCAGGACCACGGCAACCGCGTGTCCTTCCGCAGCGTCCGGATCCGCGAGCTCTCCGCGAAGTAGCGAGCGGCCGGGGCCGGGGCGCCGCGGCGGACCGGCCCCGCGTCAGCGGTCCAGGTTGAAGGCGGCGACGAGCTCCTCGACCTGGGGAGCGCCGATCGCGACGATGTCGCCGAGCTCGCGGGCGGCGATGATCGCCCGGGCGGAGTACTCGGCCACCTCCAGCCGGTCGAAGGCGTTGAGGAGCGTCGTGCCCGCGAACATCAGGCTGTCGTTCTCCAGCACCACGACCGGATTCCGGATCGACAGCGTCGCGGCGGCCCGGTCGACGTCCATCAGGTTCGCGCCGAACGGCAGCCGCGGCACGTCGCGCAGCAGGATGTAGCTCTCCGGGATCGTCCGGCTGTCGAAGGCGGTCTCCGTCACCGCGAAGACCATCGCCGACGGCGGGTGGGCGATGATCACCGCCCCGACCGCCGGCTGCATCTCGTAGATCCTGCGGTGCAGGTTCACCGAGCGGCTCGGCGTCTTCCCCGCCTCGGCCCGGCCGTTCTCGACCCGCACGAGGTCGGCCGGCTCGAGGTACTTGCGGTCGAGCCCGAACGGCGTGATCACGAAGCTCGTGCCCTCGAGGCGCTGCGAGAAAGTGCCCTGGGTGCTCGTCACGAGCTGCTGGTCGTACGCGCGGTGGACGAGCTCGCACATCTCCCGGCGCGCCGCGCGCTCGAGGCTCTTCGTCTCCCCCGGGACGAAGGTCGGCACGGCCTGCTGCCGCCGCGGCGCGGTGAGGGCCAGCTTCTCCGGGCCGAGCGGCCGCGGCGTCCCCATCCGGCGGGCCCCGATCTCGAGCCGCGCGCAGAAGTCGAGCGTCTCGAAGGCCATGAAGGCCCGGAAGAGGTCCGCGGCGCCGAGCACGATCCCGTGGTTCTCGAGGAGGACGGTGTCGACGCCCTCGGCGAACACGGACGCGATCGCCTCCCCGAGCGCGTCGCTGCCCGGCAGCGCGTAGCTCGCGTAGGCCACCGGGCCGCAGATCTCCTGCACGTTCGGGATCAGGTTCGTCTGGGGCACCTTCCGCACGATGCTGAACGCGACGAGGGCCGGCGGGTGGGCGTGCAGGATCGCGCGGAGGTCGGGGCGCCGCGCGTAGATCGACAGGTGGAAGGGCAGCTCGCTCGAGGGCCGGTGGGGGCCGGTCGCCACCCCGTCGGGCGCGACGCGGACGATGTCCCGGCGGGCGAGCGAGCCCTTGTCGACGCCGGCCGGGGTGATCCACACGTCCCCGTTCTCGTCGCGGATCGAGAGGTTCCCGCCGGACGTCGTGGTCATGCCGTAGGCGTAGATCCTCTGCATGATCATCACGATCTGGTCCGCCGGGTGGAGGAGGTCGAAGCGCACGGGTCTGCCCTAGAGCTGCGAGCCCTCCGCCGGCCGCAGGATCGTCGACGTGATCCCGGAGACGATCTCGGCGTCGGCGTAGCCCGGCTGCGCGCGGAGCTTCAACCAGTCGGGGTCCTGCCGGAACACGTCCCAGTTCTTCTCGCGCGTGGCCGCGTCCGGGAAGACGAGCATGTAGGTGAGGCTCGGCAGCCCGGCGCCGACGACGTCGCGCGCGAAGAAGACCGTCTCGAGGCCGACGCGCTTGAAGATGCCGAGCTCGCCGCCCTGCTCGAACATCTCGACCTTCCTGCGGTGGGCGAGGACGCTGTGGCTGCGATAGGTCCGCAGCTCGAACAGGCGACCGGGGCCGGCGGACGCGCCGGCCGGCTTCGCGATCCCGGGGAACGACGGCACGCCGACGCTGAGGGTCGAGTCGACGCGGACGTACGGCGGGTCGCCCGACGGGAGCCCGCGGAGCGGCTCGGCCGCCTTCACGTACTCCGCGTCCTTCGCGAGCCGGTCGACGAGGGTCAGGACGGACGCGGCGTCCGGGTGCGGGATGAGCACGTGGACCGTCGGACCCTCGCCGACCGCCACGTTGAAGACACCGACCGGCCCGATGCCCAGCCGGGAGACCGCGGGCACGAACGCGTCCTTCAGGTACGTTCCGAGCCGGGTGGCCATCACGCCGGTGTGCAGCCGGTTGCGCCGGAGCTCGAACACGGCGGGACCGGCGCCCGAGGCGGAAGCCTGGGCGAGCGGCTCGGCCGCGCCCGCGGCGGCGAGGCCCGAGGCGGTCGAGGCGGCGGCAGCGGCGGTCGAAGCGGCGAGGAAGGCGCGGCGTTCCATGAGCGGTCCTCCGTGTCGAATGACGCGAGACGGGCGAGAGCGTAGCACGCGCTACCGGGCGCGGCGCACGACGACGCGGTGGCGGCCGCTCGCGGCGCAGGCGCGCGCGGCGAGGGTGAGCCGGAAGAGCCGATCGCCCCAGACCGGCGCGAGGCGCGCGTCCTCGATCGCCTTCGTCTCGACGCTCGCGGCGAAGCGGGAGGCGTCGTACTGCAACACGTACGACGTGGCGGCGCCGCCGGCCGGCCCGCCGGCGCGCAGCGCGACGCGGCCCGGGACCGAGACGTCGGGCTCTGCCGCGGCCAGGAAGCGCAGCCGGAGGGGCTCGCGGCAGGCGACGAGCGCGTAGTCCTCGGCGAGGACGACCTCTCCCCGCTTCCGGTCGAGCGCGACCTCGCGGCGGTAGCGCGTCACGCCCGCGTCCGCCGCCCACGCCGGCGCGATGTCGAGGGCGAAGCGAACCGAGGTCGGCGACGCGGCGAAGGAGACGTCGCGGGCCTCGAACTGCGCGCCCGCGCGCTCGTCGGCGCCGTTGACCGTGGGCAGGACGTGCCACGAGGACTGCATCGTCCAGATGTCGTAGCGCTGCGGGCTGAAGGTCTTCGCCGTGTACTCCCCGACCCCCGCGTCGACGAGCAGCGGCCGGCCGGCCGCGAACACGATCACGTTGCCGACGTCGTTGTGGTTGTGGCTCTGGCCGTTGTGCCCGCCCCACGCGGCGACGTACAGGCCGTCGGTCGTCCCGGGCTTCTCGCGCGCGGCCATCATCTGCAGGTCCGGCAGCCAGGCCTCGCCGGGCAGCGGCTCCGCGGCCGGCGTGCTCGCGAGGCCCGGCGTCGCCGCGAGGGCCGCGAGGGCCCGCGCCGGCGAGCCGAAGTGGTCGACGTCGTCGGGGCCGTACGGCCCGCGCCGCGCCGCGAGCCAGGCGCCGAAGGCCGCGAGAGTGTCGTCGCCCGTGGCGCGGCCGTAGCGGAAGACGAGGTCGGGATCGGGCGACACGCGCGCGGAAGCGTCGCCGATGTTCACGTACCAGTCGGAGGCGACGTGCGCGCTCGCGATGTAGCGGCCGATCGCCCGCACGACCGGCGCGTGGAAGACGTCGACGTGGCCGGCGGTGGCCGTGCGC
The DNA here is from genome assembly GCA_046331285.1 of Vicinamibacteria bacterium. Classification (GTDB taxonomy): domain Bacteria; phylum Acidobacteriota; class Vicinamibacteria; order Fen-336; family Fen-336; genus DATBSL01. The sequence goes on along the minus strand of JAXLRD010000046.1, from coordinate 17,716 downwards.
AGAAGCTCGAGCGCCTCGAAGAGAGACGCGCCGGCGCGGCCCCAGTACGACGGTCCCTCGTCGCAGCCTCCGTCGTCGGGGTAGCCGTCGACGAAGCGGTCGAGGCTGCGGGCGATCTTCGCGACGGCCCGCGTGCGCCGCGCCGGGTCGCGCTCCACGAGGAGCGCGGCGGCGAGCCAGTTCGAGTTGATCCACGGGTTCCAGTTGTTGACGGTGTCCGAGCGGAAGCCCATCCAGCCGAAGTCGTCGCGCTCGAGCGCGGGGGTGAGGATCCGGCGGTCGACCTCGAGGCGGAGGCGCTCGCGGACCATCGGGTGCACGGCGTCGAGCCGCTCGCCCACGAGGAAGTCGGTCCACGCGAGGAGGGCGCCCGTCTCGGCGGCGAAGAGATCGACGATCGGCTCGGTGACGTCCGGCAGCCCCGCGCCCTTCTTCTGCATGCCTACGTGCGCCGGCACGCCCCAGAAGCTCTCCTCGCACAGGAGCCACACGCCGTCGGCGATCGCCTCGGCGAAGCGACCCTTCCCCTCGAGCGTCTCGCCGAGGACGAGGCGGCCGAGCTTCGCCCGCCGCGAGAAGAGGAGCTTCTCGTACCGGCCGCGGTTGCCGTCGCGCACGAAGTCGAGGAACCGCGTCGCGGGCAGCTCGGCCCAGGGCGTCGCGAGCTCCTTGTCCGCCGCCGCCACGAACGCGCGGCGCGTCTCCTCGGGCACGAGGCGCTCCCACGCCGCGTGGTCGGAAGACGGCGGGTAAGGCCGGAAGGCCTCGCGGGGCACGAGGACGCGGTCGAGGCCGGCCCCCTCGACCGCGTGCTCGACGAGCCGGCGGGGCTCGGGAGGCGCGGCGGGGAGCGGCGTCGCGCCGGCGAATCCGACGGCAACGGCCAACCCGGCGACGAGACGGCCAAACGGTCGACGGCCCATGCGCACCTCCGAGACCTGCGCGACGGGGCGATCATCGGCGACTCGCCGCGCGTCGTCCACCGAGCCGCGTCGACTCCCGCCCCGGAACCGAATACGCTCTCGTCCGTCCAGGAGTGACTCTCATGAAGCGACTCCCGCTCGCGCTGGCCCTGCTGGCTTCCGCACCGGCTCTCGCCGCCGACCGCGTCACGACCGCGAACGGCGTCGTCGAGGGGACGCGCACGGACGCCGGCATCCGCGTCTTCCGCGGCATCCCGTTCGCCGCGCCTCCCGTCGGCGACCTGCGGTGGAAAGCGCCGCAGCCGGTCGCGAGCTGGACGGGCGTGCGGAAGGCCAGAGACTTCAGCGCGAGCTGCATGCAGCGGGCGGTGTTCGGCGACATGGAGTTCCGCGCGAACGGCATGAGCGAGGACTGCCTGTACCTCAACGTCTGGACGCCCGCCACGTCGCCGGGGGCGAAGCTGCCCGTACTCGTCTACTTCTACGGCGGCGGCCTCATGGCGGGCGACGGCTCCGAGCCGCGGTACGACGGCGAGAGCCTCGCGCGGAAGGGCCTGGTCTCGATCACCCTCAACTACCGCCTCTCGGCCTTCGGCTTCCTCGCGCTGCCCGCGCTCGGCGCCGAGGCGCCCTATCGCGCGTCGGGCAACTACGGCTTCCTCGACCAGCTCGCGGCCCTCCGGTGGGTGAAGGCGAACGTCGCCGCGTTCGGCGGCGACCCCGCGCGCGTGACGATCGCCGGCGAGTCGGCCGGCTCGCGCTCGGTGAGCGTGCAGCTCCTGTCGCCGCTCGCGAAGGGGCTCTTCGCGGGCGCGATCATGGAGAGCGGCAGCGTCGTGGCCGCGGCGAACCCGCCGACCCTGGCCGAGGCCGAGCAGCAGGGGCTCGCGTTCATGGCGCTGGCCGGAGCCAGAGACCTCGCAGCCTTCCGCGCGATGCCGGCGGCACAGGTGCTCGCGGCGACGGCCGACGCCAAGGCCCCGCGCTTCGGGCCCGTGGCCGATGGCCACCTCATCCCCGCGACGGACCTCGTGGCCTACGTGAACGCCGGACAACAGTCGCGCGTGCCGCTCCTCCAGGGCAGCAACTCCGAGGAGAGCGGCTGGCGCGAGGTGCTCGGCGACAACCCGCCGACGCCGGAGGGCTTCGCCGCGGCGCTCCGCAAGGCCTACGGCGCCGACGCCGACCGCCTCCTGGCCGCCTATCCCGCGCACACCGAGGCCGAGGTGATGGACGCGGCGATGGCGCTCGCGAGCGACCGCCGGATGGCCTACAACATGTGGCTGCTCGGCGACGGCCACCGCGTCGCGAGCGGCAGGAACGTCTACCGCTATCTCTACACGCGGCCACGGCCGAAGTTCCTCGGCGCCGCGAACCAGACGCCCGGCATGGCGGGCGGCATCGTCACCGGCGCGGCCGCCGCGGCCCCGCCCGCCTGGCGCGGAGCCGTGCACTCGGCCGAGATCGAGTACGCGCTCGGCAACCTCGCCACGAACCGGCACTACGCGTGGGAAGACGGCGACCGCAAGGTCTCGCAGACCATGCAGGACTACTTCGCGAACTTCGTGAAGACGGGCGACCCGAACGGCGCGGGCCTTCCGAAGTGGCCGGCGTACACCGAGGCCGGCGGCTTCGTGCGCCTGACGATCGACGTCGACACGCGCGCGGAGCCCGAGAACCGCGCGCGCTACCAGCTCCTCGACCAGATCCTGCGGAAGAAGTAGGCCCTCCCGCTACCGGGCGCCGGGACTCACCGACCGCCGATCGGCTCCTCCCAGTCGTCGAGTCGCAGCCCGGGGATCCGTCCGAACTCGCGAAGGTTGTGGGTCACGAGCACGCAGTCGTTCGCGCGAGCGGTCGCGGCGATCAGCAGGTCGTTCGGCCCGATGGGCCGCCCCGATCGTTCGAGGTCGAGTCGGACGAGGCCGGCTTCCTCGGCGCAGCGGTCGTCGAACGGCAGGCTCACGAGCGGCTCGAAGAACCGGCGCAGGAGCCGCAGGTTGCCGTCGACCCGCGCGCTCCGCCGGGCACCGTAGACCAGCTCCGCCTTGACCACGGCGCACAGGCAGACGTCGCCCGGCTTCGTCGCCTGCAGCCGGGCCGCGACGGCGGCCGAGCTTCCGTTCAGGATGCGGATGCAGGCGTTCGTGTCGAGCAGGAACACGGAGGTCAGAGCTCCTCGCGTCGCTCCGCGCGGCCCTGCGGCGGCCGCCGGAGCGGCCGGCCGGACCAACCCCCGACCACGTCGTCGAAGTAGCCCGCCGGCCAGCCGCCCGCGACCTCGCGACAGACGATGTCGGCCAGGTACGAGGACACCGTCTTGCGCTGGCTGCGGGCCCGCTGCCGCACGAGGCCGGCGATCGAGTCGGGGACGTAGAGGTGCAGCTGGGGCACGGTGTCCTCCTGCTTCATGCACATATAGCAGGATACTCTCGGCGCGTCCACGGGTGGCCCTCGGTTCGGCCTGACCGACGAGGGGCGGCCCCTCAGAGGTCGACGGCCACGATCTCGTGGACGGCGACCTGCGGCACCGTCGTCTCGATCCAGCCGTCCGCGTGCCGGAACGCCGGGGAGCTCCCGGCGGCGAGCAGCGCGACGCGCTTCGCCGACACGCCCTCCGGCAGACGCACCCGCACGCGCTGCGGGCCGAGCGGAAGGATCTCGCGCACCGGGCCCTTCATCATCATCGCGTTCGTCAGGTTGACGAGGTGAACGGTGAGCGAGGCCTTCTGACGCCAGACCGTCACGTCGAGGACACCGGGGCCCTCGACGACGACCGGCGGCTCCTCGCTCGAGGCCCACGCGACGGCATTCCTCATCAGCTTGAGGTGATCCGGCGAGAGCACCTCCCAGAACGTGCGGTCGACGTCCCAGGGGAAGTAGACGACGCGCCCCGGCCCATCCTCGCGCAGGAAGACCTGCGGCAGGTCGTGCCGCTCCTCGCGGACGTACACCTTCTCCATCGGCAGGTCGGGGTAGGACGGCACGAGGGTGACCGGCGGGTTCGGGAACGGCTGGCGCGGCGTCACGTCGAGCTGCCAGACGCCGTGGATGACCCGGGGCGCGTCCTCGAGGCCGCGCAGCAGGGGATGGCCCGGCGCCTTCGCGTGCTCGAGGTTCAGGTAGGAGTTGCGCACCGGCCCGGGCCGCCGGCCGGCGAACGAGACGCCGAACAGCCCCGCGAGGCCGAAGTCGCGCCGCTCGCCGCCGTTCTCGTCGCGCAGCGACGTCTCGCGGGTCGCGACGAGGCCGCCGCCGCGGCGCACGAAGGCCGCGAGCTGTGCGCACTGCGCGTCCGACAGCGCCTCGACGTTCGGCAGCACGAGCGCGCGGAACGGCGCGAGGTGCGCCTCGTCGAGGAGCCCGTCGTGCACCAGCTCGAACGGCACGCGCGACTCCACGAGGGCCTGGTACCAGCCGAGGGCCGGATCCTCGACGCGCTCCCCCACCCGCGCCGGGTCGCAGGTCCACGCGCTCTGCTGCGAGTAGACGACGCCCACGCGGGCGAGCGGGCGCTCGTTGCGCAGGTAGCGCTCGGCGCCCTGGCAGAAGCGGAACGCCTCCTCGACGGGCGCCAGCCAGCGCGGATCGTGGAGGACGCCCGCGAACTTCGAGAACCACGGCCGCATGCCGTTCGCGACGAGGTCCGCGACCCACAGGCGGATCTCCTCCTTGCCCTGCACCGAGTCCTTCCAGCGGTACGGCTCCTCGACGCCGACGCTGAAGAGGCCGATCACGGGCTTGGCACCCATCACCGCGCGGTACTCCTTCGCGTTCATCCCGATCGCCCACGGCGGCATCAGGCCGCGGCGGGCCTGCCGGTCGGCCACGAGCATCGGCGCCCGCTCGCCGATCGCCTTCATGTCGAGCGAGCTCGTGGCCCCGCCGCCGGTGTTCGGGATGAGGCAGGCGTCCGGGTTCGCCTCGAGGATCGCGTCCTCCCACACGCCCCACAGCTCGAAGAGCCGCTCCTGCCGCCACGCGCGATAGGCGCGCCGCGTGGCCGCGGCCGCGCCGTCCCCGCGCGGCAGCTCGAGACCGGTGGCGGCGCGGAAGCCTTCGCGGCAGTGGGCGCAGTAGCAGGTCCCGTGACCCTCCCAGCGGTTGACGAAGATGCCGTCGGGCCGGTAGCGCTCGACAATCTCGCGCGTGACCCTCGTCATGAAGTCGAAGTTGTAGGGGCCGAGGCCGCACGTCACCCACATCTCCGGCGACGCCCAGTGCCGCCGCGGCTTCCCCGCCGCGTCGACCGCGATCCAGTCGGGGTGCGCGGCCTGCACGTCGTCGTAGGTCGCGTGCGGGTCGGTGCGCGCGAGGACGGCCATGCCGAGCTTCCGGCAGCCCGCGACGAGCTCGCCGAAGACGTCGCGGTCGGAGAGCCAGGCGCTGCGGTGATGGAGCGGCACCTCGGTCGGATAGAAGGCCACGCAGCCGCCCGCGCTCAGGCACACGCCGTCGGAGCGCGTCTTCCGGAAGTAGTCGAGCCAGAAGCCCACGTCGAGCTTCGCCGGCTCGTCCTCGACGAGCGTCAGCTGGGCCCACCGCATCGGGCGATCGATCCACGAGGGCGCGGGCCGCGAGCGTCCGGCCGCGCGCGCCGTTCGGCCGAGGGCCAGCGGGCCGAGCGACACCGCCGCTCCGGCGAGAGCCGAGGTCTTGAGGAAGAGCCGTCGTTCCGGGGCCATGCCCGGATGGTAGCGCCGTCGCCCGCCCCCGAGCCGGCGTGAAGCCGGCGCTACCCCCGCGGGAAGCCGCTCCCGAGCTCGTTCCAGAGCTTCCGCTCCTCGCCGAACGGGTCGTCGACGACGCGGCACTGCGCGTCGAGGATCATCGTCGCCCGCCGCTGCAGGTCGTAGGCCGGCCACTCCGGCAGGCCTTCCGCGCCGGGATGGCCGTTCCGCGCGAAGGCGGCCCACGCCGCGCTCATGTTCCGCGCGGCGGCGAAGCGCTCCGGGCGCTGGCCCGCCTCGTGGCTCAGCTCCGGGTGGTCGAACTTGAAGGCGATCTCCATCGCGTGGGCCGCCTTCTGCGGGTACGGGACGCCGGGCGCGACCGGCACCTCGGATTCGTAGGCGAACTGGTACATGTAGACGGGCGCCGCCGCGAGCGCGGCCTTCCTCTCGGCCATGCGCACCGCGCTGTGCCACATCCACTGGCCGGTCGTGATGGCGATGAAGAGGTCGGCCGGCGAGGCGTTCGGCCGGCCGCGCCGGTGGACCTCGAGGACGCGGCCCGCGTTCTCCTTGACGCGGGCCGCGAGACGCGCGCGGAGCTGCGCCTCGTCGAGCGAGAACACGGCGAGGTCGCCGCGCTGGAACATCATGATCGACTCGTCCTTGTTCGTACCGACGAGCATCGGGACGTGGGAGGAGATCGCCGGGGCGACGGGGTCGTACGGGTGCGTCGGGATGTGCGTGCCGTCCACGACCGGCCCGAGCATCAGCGGGCCGCCGGCCGGGACCTTCTGCTGCGCCTCGCGCAGCGCCGCGGCCGGCAGGCTCACGAGGTCGCGGGCCTGTTTCTCGGTGAGGCCGAGGGCCGCGAGCACGCGCTTCGTCGTCTCGGTCGCGTCGTCGCGCGGGGTGAGGCGCAGCATCGCACCGCTCTCGACGCTCGCGCGGTGGAAGAGGCCCTTCGCGCAGGGCATCGCGGTGAGGGTGCCCGTCTTCCCGCCGCCGCCCGACTCGCCCCAGATCATCACCCGGCCCGGGTCGCCGCCGAACGCCTCGACGTTGTCGCGCACCCACTCGAGGGCCGCGGCGATGTCGAGGACGCCGGCGGCGCCGGAGGCCCCGTACTCCTCGCCGAGGAGGTCGCCCAACCAGAGGAAGCCGAGAACTCCGAGACGGTGGTTGTGCGTGACGACGACGACGTCGTGGTTGCGGGCGAGCGCCGCGCCGTCGTGCGGAAGGTTCTGCGGCCACACCTCGGCCCCGCCGTTGCCCGTCGCGAAGCCGCCGCCGTGCGAGTAGAACATCACCGGGCGCTTCTTCCCGTCGCCCGTCTCCGGCGTCCAGACGTTGAGGACGAGGCAGTCCTCGCTCGAGGGAGCGAGCGCCCACTCCTTCGGCCAGCCCGGGTCGGGCGGCTGGACGGCCTGCGGCCCGTAGACGAGGGCGTCGCGCACGCCGGTCCACGGCTGGAGCTTCGGCGGCGCCTTGAAGCGGCCCGCGCCGGCCGGCGAGCCCGCGTAGGGGATGCCCTTGAAGATGGCGACGCCGCCGTTGCGCACGCCGCGCACCGCGCCCGCCGTCGTCTTCACCACGACACTCCGGCCGTCGCCCTTCGCCGGCACGGCCATCGGCGGGATCGACTGCGCGCGCGCGGTGCGGGCGAGCGGCCCGAGGAAGAGGGGCGCCGTCGCCGCGCCCCCGGCCTTCAGCAGGAACTCCCGGCGTCCGCTCATGCTTTCCTCCCGCGCCTTCGCGCCGCAATCGGGCGCTCGACAAGGCGATATATCGTATATCCCCCCATTGACGACGAAACGGCGCAGCGTTAGGGTCGCAACCATGCGCGGGGCGCCCTCGGTTCGGTTCCGGACGAAGCAGGAGTACGTCTATTCCTGGCTGCGCGACGCCATCCTCGACGGAACGCTGCGCCCGGGCGAACGGCTCGTGATCGACGACATCGCGCGGCGGCTCGGGGTGTCCTCGATCCCCGTCCGCGAGGCGCTCCACCTCCTCCAGTCCGAGGGCTTCGTGACGAACGCGCCGCACGTCGGCGCGACCGTCGCCGCCGTCTCGGCCGACGAGGTCCGCGAGATCTTCACGATCATGGAAGCGCTCGAAACCGTGGCCGGGCGCGAGGCGGCCGCGCGCATGACCCCCGAAGACGCCGCGCGGCTGCGCGCGATCGTGGCCGACATGGACGCGGCCCTCGCCCGCGGCGGGCTCGACGCGTGGGCCGAGGGGAACCGCACCCTCCACCACGCGATCGGCGCGATCGCCGGGATGCCGCTCCTCCAGGACATGACCGACCGCGTGCTCGTCCGCTGGGAGCGTCTCCGCCGGCTCTACTTCGAGGGCGTCGTCGTCCCCCGGGCCGAGCAGGCCCAGCGGGAGCACCACCGCCTGGTCGAGGCCCTCGCCGAGGGCGACGCGGATGCGGTCCGGGAGACCCTGGCAACCCACAACCGGGGCGCCCTCCGCGCCTACGCGGACTTCCTGGATCGTTCGAACTCCGAGGCCTGAACCGCTCGGCTCTCAAGCCCATTTGATCGAGTAGTTTACGCTGCCAGTCCCCACTTGGTCAGACCATTCGTATATCGTATATTTTATTCTTGACGCTTCCTGACGTTCCCCTTACCCTGCCCTGACATTATTGACACGGCTCATGCCCGGGATTCGCGGCGGCCATGGCGACCCGGGGCAGGGCTCGAACCCTTGGAGGGACGGATGAAGCACCTACTCCGCGCGGTGATCGGAGCGGCCGGACTGCTGGCCCTCGGCACCTCGCTCTTCGCGCAGGCCACGTCGGGCCGCATCTCGGGAAGCGTCGCCGACGCCCAGGGCGGCCGACTGCCGGGCGCCACGGTGACGGTCACCGAGTCGCGCACGAACTACTCGCGCACGGCGACCACGGACGCCCAGGGCGCCTACGTGCTCGTCAACCTGCCGCTCGGGACTTACGCCGTGAGCGCCGAGATGCAGGGATTCAAGAAGGCCGTGCGCTCCGGCTTCGTGCTCGTGGCCGACGGCCGCGTCACGGCCGACTTCGCCCTCGAGGTCGGCGGCCTCAACGAGACCGTCGAGGTGCTCGTCGAGAGCGAGACCGTCAACACGGTGTCGGGCGAGGTGGCCCGCACCGTCGACCGCAACCAGGTGCAGAACCTCGCCCTCAACGGCCGCAACTACCTGCAGCTCACGACCCTCATCCCGGGCGCGCCCGACCTCAACCCGAACGCGCTCGACATCATGACCGGCCTCGGGATCAACACGTCGATCAACGGCAGCCGCACGAACGCGACACTGCTCTCGGTCGACGGCGGCTTCAACATGGACTCCGGCTCGAACAACAGCCAGATCAGCAACGTCGGCGTCGACTTCATCGAGGAGGTCGCGATCAAGACGGCGAACTTCTCGGCCGAGTACGGCCGCAACTCGGGCGCGGCCGTCAACGTCGTGACCCGCTCGGGCTCGAACGCCTTCCACGGCAGCGCGTTCGAGTACCACCGCAACGAGGCGCTCGACGCCAACAACTACTTCAACAACGCGCGCAACGTCGCCCGCCCCGACCTCAAGTACAACGACTTCGGCGGCGCCCTCGGCGGCCCGGTCATCAAGGACAAGCTCTTCTTCTTCGCCGGCGTGGAGTGGAAGCAGATCGACCGCTTCACGAGCCCCTCGCTCCAGACGCTGCCGACGACGGCCATGCGGGCCGGCAACTTCAGCCACCTGACGACCGCCCTCAAGGACCCGCTCACCGGCCAGCCGTTCCCCGGCAACGTCATCCCGGCGAGCCGCATCACCGCCGACGGCAAGGCCTTCGCGGAGTTCTACGACCAGATGTCGCAGATCGCGAACTCCTACACCGACACGCCGACCGCCAACAACGCCCTCTTCCAGCGCGCGAACCCGTTCCGCTGGCGCCAGGAGATGCTCCGCCTCGACTACAACATCAACCCGGCGCACCGGCTCACCGCGCGGGTGATGCTCGACCACTACACGCTCACCGAGCCCTACGGCACGTTCATCGGCGGCAACCTCCCGACCGTCCCGACCGACCGCAACCGCCCCGGCTGGAACCTCCAGCTGAACCACAACTGGACGATCACGAACAACCTGCTGAACGAGGTGAAGGTCAACTACTCGGGCAACAACCAGTCGATCGACCCGGTCGGCGACGTGTGGAAGCGCTCGACGTACGGCTTCCAGTTCCCGCAGATCTACCCGAACGGCGGCACCTACGAGGACTCGATCCCCGTCGGCTCCATCTCCGGCTTCGCCGGCTGGCAGAGCGCCAGCAACGCGCTCATCTCGCCGACCAAGGACTTCGCCCTCGCCGACACCCTCACGATCCTGAAGGGCGCCCACACCGTGAAGACGGGCTTCCTCGGCATCTTCAACACGAAGAAGCAGAACGGCCGCTCGCCGTACGCCGGCAGCGTGACCTTCAACCCGTCGGGCAACCCGAACAGCACGGGCAACGCCTTCGCCGACGCCCTCCTCGGGAACTTCCGCAGCTACAGCGAGGCGCAGCTCGACCCGGTCGGCCGCTTCCGCTTCTACCAGGTCGAGGCATTCGTGACGGACGGCTGGCGCGTCACCCCGAACCTCAGCGTCGAGGTCGGCCTCCGCTACACGTACCACTACCCGACCGTCACGAAGGGCAACAACCTCACGGCCTTCGACCCGGGTCACTACAACGCCGCGAGTGCGGTGAAGGTGAACACGAACGGGACGATCGTCCCCGGCAGCGGCGACCGCTACAACGGCCTCGTGCGCCCCGGCGACGTGCCGGACAGCGAGAAGTCCGTGGTCCCGAACGCCGACAGCCCGGCGGTGCAGGGGGTGCCGATCGCCGACAGCCGGGGCATCTACGACGCGCAGCACCTCTTCATGCCGCGCTTCAGCTTCGCGTGGTCCCCGGGCAACGACGGCAAGACCGCCGTCCGCGGCGGCGTCGGCCTGTACTACGACCGGCCGGAGGGCAACCTCTACTTCGGCCTGCCGAACAACCCGCCCTTCGCGCTCTCGGCGTCCTACGAGAACGGCAACCTCGCGAACCCGGGCGGCGCCGCGGTGCCGGCTCTCGCGCCGTGGGCGAGCATGCAGTCGGTCTCGACCGACTTCCGCATCCCGCGCTCCTGGAACTGGAGCCTCAGCCTCCAGCGCGAGCTGCCGTGGTGGGGCCTCTTCGGCGAGGTCGCGTACGTCGGCGCCGACGGCTCGAACCTGATGCGCCGGCCGGACATCAACCTGCCGTCCTTCGCCGACCGCGAGGCGAACGCGGCGGGCCCGAAGTACAACACGAACTACCTGCGCCCCTACAAGGGCTTCGCCGACATCCAGATGGGCCTCTCCGACGCGGGCTCGAGCTACCACGCCGCGCAGTTCTTCCTCAGCAAGCGGCGGGGCGACCTCAACTTCACGCTCAACTACACGCTCGGCCGCAGCTACGACAACGGCAGCGGCAACTTCGACAACCCCGCGGACGGGCCCGAGGACATCCAGTACTACTGGGGCCCGAGCGACTACGACCGCACCCACATCTTCGTCGCGACCTGGACCTACAAGCTGCCGATCTTCCGCGAGAACCGCGGGTTCCTCGGCCAGGCGCTCGGCGGCTGGGAGTTCTCGGGCATCGCGCGCTACCAGACGGGCGCGCCCCTCACGATCACCGGGCCGACGTCGATCGGCGGCCGCCGCGCCGACTACAAGGGCGACGACCCGTACGCCGCCGACCTCATCAACTCGTCGACCGGCGCCGTGCAGTGGCTCAACAAGGCGGCCTTCGCCTCGGCCCCCGAGGGCCGGCGCGGCAACAGCGAGCGCGGGCAGTTCCGGGGTCCGGCGTACTCCGTCCTCGACGTCTCGCTGCGCAAGCAGTTCTCGATCTCCGAGGACGTCAAGCTGCAGATCCAGGCCGACTTCTTCAACGTCCTGAACCACGTCAACTGGGGCAACCCGAACACCGACCTCTCGTCGGCCAGCTTCGGGCTGATCACCGGCATCACGGGCCAGCCGCGCAACATCCAGCTCGGCGCCCGGGTGATCTTCTAGCGTTCCTTCCGGCCGGGGCGGGAGCTCTCCCGCCCCGGCCGCCGTTCGCCGCACCGCCGTTCGTCCCCGCGCCTTTTCTCCGGTACCCTTTGGCGCCCGGAGCCCGCGACTCGGCGCGGCTCTCCCGGCGCTGGACACTGAATGGAGCCATGAGCGACCCCGGCTGGCCCCGCATCGCCTCGCTGCGCACGGCGGAGGCGTTCCGCCGACACAAGGACGCGTCCGGCATCGCCCTGCCGTTCGACGAGACGCTCGTCGCCGGCGGCGCCTCGCCCCTCGCCCGCCCGCTCGAGGCCGACGGCCTGCGGGCCGGCAACCGCCTCTGCATCCTCCCGATGGAGGGCTGGGACGGCACGCCCGACGGCGCGCCGAGCGAGCTCACGGTGCGCCGCTGGCGCCACTTCGGCCGCAGCGGCGCGAAGCTCGTCTGGGGCGGCGAGGCCGCGGCCGTGCGCCACGACGGCCGCGCGAACCCCTGCCAGCTCGTCGCCGAGGAAAGGCACGAGGGCGCGATCGCGCGGATGCGCGAGGCGCTCGTCGAGGAGCACGTGGCCGCCTTCGGCCGCGACGCGGCCGACGACCTCGTCGTCGGCCTCCAGCTCACGCACTCCGGCCGCTGGTGCCGGCCCGACGCCTGGGACCGGCCCGAGCCGCTCGTCGCGTGGAACCACCCGCTCCTCGACCGCCGGTTCGCCGGCGGCGTGCGGGTGCTGACCGACGACGAGCTCGACCGGCTCGCCGAGGACTTCGTCCGCGCGGCGAAGCTCGCGGCGCGGGCGGGATTCCAGTTCGTCGACCTCAAGCACTGCCACGGCTACCTCGGCCACGAGCTCCTCTCGGCGCGGACCCGCGAGGGCCGCTACGGCGGCAGCCTCGAGAACCGCGCGCGGCTCCTCACGACCGTGATCGACGGCGTGCGGGCCGAGGCCCCGGGCCTGCGCGTCGGCGTGCGGCTGTCGATCTTCGACGTCGTGCCGTACCGCAAGGACGAGAGCGGCCGCGGCGTGCCCGAGGAGGACGAGGCCGCGTACGCCGGCGGCTTCTCGACGCTCGGCGGCCAGGGCCTCGACGCGGCCCTCGAGGAGTCGCGCCAGCTCCTGCGGCTTCTCCACGCGAAGGGCGTGCGCTGGATCTGCACGACGGCGGGCAGCCCGTACTACAACCCGCACGTGCAGCGGCCGGCGCTCTTCCCGCCGAGCGACGGCTACCAGCCGCCGGAGGACCCGCTGGCCGGCGTCGCCCGCCAGATCGAGGCGACGGCGAAGCTCAAGGCCGCGTTCCCGGACATGGCGATCGTCGGCTCGGCCTACAGCTACCTGCAGGAGTGGCTGCCGAACGTGGCCCAGCGCGTGGTCGCGGACGGGCTCGCCGACTCCGTGGGCCTCGGCCGCGCCGTGCTCTCCTACCCCGAGATGGCCGCCGACATGCTGGCCGGCCGCCCGCTCGACCGCAAGCGCATCTGCCGCACGTTCAGCGACTGCACGACGGCCCCGCGCAAGGGGATGCCGTCGGGCTGCTACCCGCTCGACGCGTTCTACGCGAAGCGACCCGAGGCCGAGCGCCTCAAGGCCGTGAAGGCGGCCCTCCGCTCGTGAGCGCCGCGCCCGTGCCTCCCGCCGCCGATCCGTCTCTCCGTCGGAACCAGGCGCTGGCCGTCGCAACCGCGTTCCTCTCGCTCTTCTCGATCGTCGGAATCGCCCTCTACGGCCTGCCCTTCTTCTACGACTTCTTCGTGAAGGACCTCGGCTGGACCCGGCAGCAGGTGACGTCGGGCAACGCGATCTCGAAGCTCGTGGTGGGCCCGCTCTTCGGCTTCTTCGCCGGCACGATCGTCGACCGCTTCGGCCCGAAGCGGCTCATGCTCGCCGGCATCGCGATGGCCGGCCTCGCCCTGATGGGCCTCGGCAGCACGCTCACGATCGCGGCCTTCTACTCCTTCTACTTCCTGAACGCCCTCGGCAACGTGTGCGGCGGCCCGCTGCCGAACCAGGTGCTGCTCTCGCGCTGGTTCTCGGGAGCCCGCGGCAAGGCGATGGGCGCCGCGTACCTCGGCATCGGCATCGGCGGCGCGATCGTGCCGCTCGCCGCGCACGCGCTCACCCAGGCCCTCGGCTGGCGCGCGGCGCTCCAGGTGCTCGGGGCCGCGATGATCGTGATCGCGCTGCCGACGGCGCTCCTCGTGAAGGAGGCCCCGGCCGGCTTCGCCGCCGCGGCCGCGGCGCCCGGCGCGGCGGGCCCGGGCGCGGCCACGGGCTCGATCGGCGCCGTGCTCCGAAAGCCCGCCTTCTACTTCCTCGCCCTCGGCTCGTCGGCCTCGATCGGCGCGGTCGGCGGCACGATGCAGAACCTCAAGCTGTACCTGGCCATGGACCGCGGCCTGCCGCAGGCGAGCGTCGCCGAGGTGCTCTCGCTCGTGCTCGTCGGCAGCCTCGTCGGCCGCGTCGTCATGGGCTGGCTGGCCGACCGGTGGGCGAAGAAGCACGTGATGCTGCTCATCTACCTGATCGTGGCCCTGTCGGTGCCGCTCTTCGTGCTGGCCCCGACGCCGGCCTTCGTGCGGGTGGCGGCGTTCGTGTTCGGCGTGGGCCTCGGCGGCGACTACATGATCATCCCGCTGATGGCGGCCGAGCTCTTCGGCGTGCGGCTCCTCGGCCGCGTCATGGGCATCGTGATCACGGCCGACAACGTGGCCGAGGCGACGGCGCCGATGGCGGTGGCGGCCATCCGCGACCACGCCGGCAGCTACGGCCCCGGCTTCGCCCTGCTCGTCGGCCTGGCCGTCCTCGGGGCCGCTTCCGTCGCCTTCCTGCCCCGGGGCGACCGGGGCGGCGCCCCCGCGCCCGCAAGTCCGCAGGGGCATTGAGATAGCGGCCGCTCCGGGGCGACGGGAGCCGCCCGGCCTTCCGGGACGCCCCTGGTTTACTTCCCGGCCCGAACCGGACAGAATGTGGGCCGATGGCAGCGCATTCCCGACCCTCGGTCAACAAGCGCCTCCGCGAGGCGAGCAAGAAAGAGAAGCAGGCGGCCAAGGCGGAGCGCCGCGCGCAGCGTTCCGAGGAGAAGAAGCAGCGCGGCCCCGACTCCGGCAGCGACGACCCGGACATCGCCGGCATCGTCCCCGGCCCGCAGCCTCTGCCCTGGGACGACGAGGAGCCCGTCAGCTAGAGGCCCGGCCGCGAGCCTCGCCCCGGCCTACATCGTCGCGCCGATCGTCCAGGGCGCGAACTCCGCCTCGCCGAACCCGAGCGCCTCGCTCCTCGACTCCTCGCCCGAGGCCACCCGCACGATCCGGTCGAAGATCCGGCGGCCGCACGCCTCGACCGTCTCGAGGCCGTCGGCGATCCCGCCGCAGTCGAGGTCGATGTCGTCGCCCATCCGGCGGTAGAGCGCCGTGTTCGTCGAGAGCTTGATCGAGGGCGAGGGCACGCAGCCGAAGACGGAGCCGCGGCCGGTCGTGAAGCAGACGAGGTTCGCGCCGCCCGCCACCTGGCCGGTGGCCGACACCGGGTCGTAGCCCGGCGTGTCCATGAAGACGAAGCCGCGCTCGCGCACCGCCTCGGCGTAGCGGTAGACGTCGACGAGGTTCGTCGTGCCGGCCTTCGCCACCGCCCCGAGCGACTTCTCGAGGATCGTCGTGAGCCCGCCCGCCTTGTTGCCGAACGACGGGTTGTTGTCGAGCACGGCGCCGTTGCGGGCGGTGTAGTCCTTCCACCAGTCGAAGACCTGCAGCAGCTTCTCGCCGACCTCCCGGCTCACCGCCCGCCGCGTGAGCAGGTGCTCGGCGCCGTAGGTCTCGGGGGTCTCGGAGAGGATCACCGTGCCGCCGTGGCGCACCACGAGGTCCGACGCCGCGCCGAGGGCCGGGTTCGCGGTGATGCCGGAGTAGCCGTCCGAGCCGCCGCACTGGAGCCCGACCACGAGGTGCGAGAGCGGCACCGGCTGCCGGCTCGAGCGGTTCGCGTCCGGCAGGAGGGCCTTCACGAGCGCGACGCCGCGCTCGACGGTGCGGATCGTCCCGCCCTCCTCCTGGATCGTGAGGGCGTGGAGCTTCGGCCCGAGCCGCAGCCCCTGCGTGTCGACGATCGGGCCGATCTGGTTCGTCTCGCAGCCGAGGCCGACGACGACGACCGCCGCGAAGTTCGGGTGGCGCGCGTAGCCGCCGAGCGTGCGGCGCAGCAGGTCGATCGCCTCGCCCTCGCCCGGCAGCGCACAGCCGCCCTTGTGGGTGAGCGCGACGACGCCGTCGACGTTCGGGTACTCGGCGAGCGGGTCGTCGGGCGAGCCCGGCCGCCGCCGGAAGGCGTCGGCGATCCGCGTCGCGACGGTGGCCGAGCAGTTCACCGAGGTCAGGATCCCGACGTAGTTCCGCGTCGCGACCCGGCCGTCCTCGCGGCGGATCCCCTGGAAGGTGGCCGGCGCGTCCACGAAGGCCGTCGGCCGCGCCAGGGTCGAGAACTCGTACGCGCGCCCCGGCTCCCCCATCGCGAGGTTGTGCGTGTGGACGTGGTCGCCCGGCTCGATCACCTGCGACGCGAACCCGATCGTCTGGCCGTAGCGCCTCACCGGCGCGCCGGCCGCGACGGCGCGCGTCGCCACCTTGTGGCCCCGCGGGACGCGGTCGCGGACGACGGCGCCCTCGCCAGGCAGCTCCAGGCCCGGCTCGAGGTCGACCCGGGCGACGACGACGTCGTCGTCCGGGTGCAGGCGGATCGTGGGCGGAACCGGCGTCGATTCGGCAGGCATGCGCGAGCCTAGCACGCGCTCCGGGCGGCTCTCACGGCAGGAAGGTGCGGGCCTGCTGCACCACCTGGTAGACGCCGGCCGCGGCGATCGCGACGGCCGACAGGACGAGCATCGCCGTGAACGCGCGGCTGCCGGCGAGGGCGGGGTCGGTCTCGTACCAGCGGAAGTAGAGGGCCGCTCCGGCCAGGAACGGCAGCATGAGCCCCTGGCCGACGGCGCCGACGATGACGAGCGACACCGGGTTGCCGAACACGAGGTACACCGAGGTGAAGGCCACGGGCAGCAGGACCGAGCCCACGCGGACCATCCGGGCTCGCGCGGCCGGGTCGGCGTACCGCACGAGGCCGAACAGCTCGGCGGCGTCGGCGAAGAGCCGCGCGTTCGAGGCGGTGGCGCCGAACACCGTCGAGTAGAGGACGGCGAAGGCGCCGACGAGGAACACCCACAGGCTCCACGGGCCGAAGGTCTCGCGGTACATGTGCGACAGCGTCTCGATCATCCGCGCGTCCTCGACCGCGAGACCCTTGCCGTGGAGGACGGCCGCGCCGAGCACGTAGAAGGCGAGCGTCGCCGAGGTGTAGAGGACGAACGAGAGCGAGGCGTCGATCTTCATGACCGCGAGCCACCCGCGCGCCCGCGCGACCCATCCGGGCGAGCCGTCGGCGCGGCCGACGCGCTGGGCGTAGCCCTTCTCGAGGCACCAGTACGGGTAGTAGATGAGCTCGGAGGCGCCGACGCCGATGACCCCGAACGCGGCGAAGGCGACGTTGAACGACGGCGGGAGCCGGAAGCGCAGGCCGTCGAGGAGCTGGCCGGCGGTCACCGCGTACGGCGTCGTCTGGAGCGCCGCCACCGCGACCATCGTCGTGACCGTGAAGGCCGCGACGAGGGCGGTCGACACGGCCTCGACGAGCCGGTAGTGGCCGACCACCAGCAGCACGGCGCAGGAGGCGCCGACGATGACGGCCGTCGCCGGCAGCGACAGCGGCAGGCCGGCGAGGTCGAGGATGCTCGCGACGCCGCCCACCATCCCCGCGACCTGGAAGACGAGGCCGAGGTACATCAGCAGCCACAGCCACAGCACCCACGAGACGCGCAGGCGCGGCCCGGGCAGCGTGTCGAGGGCGGCGAGGGTCGTCCGGCCGTGGACGACGGCGTGGCGCCCCAGCTCGACCTGCACGAAGACCTTCAGCAGGCAGCCGAGGATGATGAACCACAGCATCCCGAAGCCGACGCTCGCGCCGAGCTTCGGCGTGACGATGAGCTCGCCGGAGCCGACGATGACGGCCGTGATGATGAGGCCGGGGCCCAGCTGCCGGGCGACCCCGA
>JAXLRD010000045.1:0-63813 GCA_046331285.1 Vicinamibacteria bacterium | reverse complement strand
GGCCCGCGGCGTCGCGCTCCGGGTCCCGCGCGTCGACCTCGGCCTTCGCCTTCGCGACGAGCGCGTCCACGAGGTCGTCGGCCTTCACGCCGAGGCCCTTGCGGCCGGAGACCTTCACCGCGGTCTCGTCCTCGGAGACGTCGTAGCCGAGGGCGCGGGCGGTGGCGGGGGAGAGCACGACCTTCTCGTAGGCCAGGTGGTGCGAGCCGTCGGCCCCGTCGGCGTGGCCGAGGGCAGCGACGCCGGCCTTCACCACCCGCTGCGGGTAGCTCTGGCCCACGTCGATCACGTTGTAGACCGCGCGCGCGTGGCCGAAGCGCGGCGCCCCCGCCCCGCCCTCGGCGCTCGTCGTCGTCCACAGCGCGTGGCCGTCGTCGTCGCGCCGGTACAGGCGGTAGCGGAAGTCGCGGTCGAGGCGCCCGAGCTTCCACAGCTGGTAGGCGATGTCCTTGCCCGTGTAGGTCACCGTCCCGTTCGAGCGGACGATGATCTTGTCCTCGTCGATCGCGGCCGCATCGTCGCCCTCGCCCATCGG
The DNA here is from genome assembly GCA_046331285.1 of Vicinamibacteria bacterium. Lineage (GTDB taxonomy): Bacteria > Acidobacteriota > Vicinamibacteria > Fen-336 > Fen-336 > DATBSL01. The sequence continues at coordinate 63,278 of JAXLRD010000045.1, read as the reverse complement.
CAGGACCCAGCAGCCCGCGTTCTTGCCCTCGGCCTCCTTCCGGATCGCCCCCTTCTCCTTCAGCAGCTCGAACGCGCGGTTCCAGAAGTGCAGGCGGAGGATGTCGCTCTCGTGGGCGAGGAGGTCGTAGCGGATGCCGAGCCTCTCCATCGTCGCGAGGTGGCAGGCGACGATGCGCGCGGCGACGTGCTCGGCGAGGCGGGCCGTGTCGTTGCCGCCCTCCTCGATCGCGTGGAGGGCCGCCGCCTGGAGCTTCTTCCGCTCCTTGTCCGCCGCGTAGAAGTCGCCGACCCTCGCGTAGAGGTCCCAGCAGTAGTAGTCGAACTTCCCCTCGATGCGCTCGACCTCGGCCAGGGTCTTCTTCTCGATGTGCTGGAAGCCGACGACGACGTCGGCCACCTGCACGCCGGTGTCGTCGATGTAGTTCTGGACGCCGACGTCGTACCCGCGGGCGCGCAGCAGGCGCACGAACGTGTCGCCGAGGCAGGCGTTGCGGAGGTGCCCGATGTGCGCGGCCTTGTTCGGGTTGATCGACGTGTGCTCGACGATGACGTGGCCCTCGCGCGGCGCGGCGGCCCGGCCGGTCGCGAGGCCGTCGTGGAGCCGGCGCGCGAAGGCGGCCCGCTCGAGGAAGAGGTTGACGTAGCCGCCCCCCGCCACCTCGGCCCGGCTCACCCCCGGCGCCCCGGCGAGCGCCTGGGCCAGCGCCTCGGCGATCTCGCGAGGCTTGCGGCGCAGCGTCTTCGCGAGGTCGAAGGGGGCGGTGAGGGCGAGGTCGCCGAGCGCGACGCGGGGCGGGTACTGGAACGCGACGGACTCGAGCTCGACGCCGAAGGCGGCGCGGGCGGCGGCACGCACCGCGGTGGACAGGCCTTGCTGAGTGTCCAGGATCACAGCCGGTAAGTTTAACGAGGAACAGGGGCGGGCCCCCGTCGTTCACCTCTTTTGACGAGCCGTGTCGGACGGTTCCGGGCGCTCTTCGGGCGGCCGCGGGCCGGGCGCGCCCGCCCGCCTTGCGTTTATCATCTGGGCATGAGACGCGTCCTCTCCCTCCTGCTGGTCCTGCCGGCCGCCGCCGCCCTCGCCGCCCCGCCGCAGCACTTCGAGCTCACCGCCTCGTTCGTCCCGGCGAAGTCGCCGAAGGGCGCGGGCAGCGTGGCGGTGAAGTTCGTGGCGCGCGACCCGGACGTCGTCGTGAACGAGAACCCGGCGCCGCGGCTGCAGCTCGACCTGGCCCAGACCGTCCTCGTCGACAAGCAGGCCCCCGCCACGGGCGCCGCACCGGACTACGACCCGCTCACCGCGCGCTACCTCGACCTCTCGAAGCCCGTCCTCTTCCCGGTCGCGGTGGCCGACGGCGCCCCGCGCGGCGAGCAGTCGGTGAAGGCGAACGTCGTGTACTTCTACTGCTCGCACCGGGAGAACTGGTGCCGCCGGGGCAAGTCCGAGGTGACCGTCCCGGTGACCGTCCGCTGATTCCCCGCCGCGCTCGCGGGCCGGCCCTCGCGCTCGCGGTCGCAGCGGGCCCGGGCCTCGCCGCCGCGGCAGACCCGCCGGCCGAGCCGGCGCGGCGCGCGGAGCAGGTGACCGTCACCGCCACGCGCGAAGAGACGCGCGTCGCCGACGCTCCCGCCTCGGTGGCCGTCCTCTCGTCGGCCGCCCTCGACGCCGTGGCCGCGCCCGCCGTCGACGACGCCCTCCGCCAGGTCGCCGGCTTCAGCCTCTTCCGCCGCAGCGGCGGCCGCTTCGCGAACCCCACCGCGCAGGGGCTCTCGCTGCGAGGGCTCGGGGCGAGCGGGGCGAGCCGCGCGCTGGTCCTCGTCGACGGCGTGCCGCAGAACGACCCGTTCGGCGGCTGGGTGTACTGGTCGCGCCTGCCACGCGAGGCCGTCGACCGCCTCGAGGTCCAGCGCGGCGGCGCCTCCGACCTCTACGGCAGCAGCGCGCTCGGCGGTGTCGTGCAGGCGGTGACCCGCCCGCTCGGCGAGGGACGGGCGGGGGAAGGCGAGCTGTCCGGCGGGTCGCTCGCCACGTTCGACGGCTCCTGGAGCGGCCGGGCGCGGCGCGGCGCGTGGGGCGCCCGGCTCTCGGCCCGGGCGTTCCGCACCGACGGCTACGTGCCCGTCTCGGCCCGGGAGCGAGGTCCGGTCGACGCCGAGGCGTCGTCGCGCCACGCGGGAGCGGACCTCCTCGTCGAGCGCCGGCGCGGGAGCTCGCGCCTCTTCGCACGGGCCGAGGCGTTCGGCGAGCGGCGCGAGAACGGCACCCCGCTGCAGACGAACGAGACACGCCTCGTCGCGGGCGCCCTCGGGGCGGACGGCGGGGGGGCCTCGCCGTGGTCGGCCCGCGCCTGGGGCCAGGGCCAGGTCTACGAGCAGGCCTTCAGCGCGATCGCCGCCGACCGCAGCCGCGAGGACCTGACGCGCCGGCAGCGCGGGCCGGCGAGCGCGCTCTGGGGGTCGGCCCAGCGCGCCCGCTCGCTCGGCCCGCGGCACCGGCTCCTGGCCGGCGTCGAGGCGTCCGTCGTCGACGGGACGACCGAGGAGACGGTCTTCGTGCGCGGCGCGGCCACGAGCCTCGTCGAGGCCGGCGGCGCGGCGCGCTCGGCCGCCGCCTTCGTCCAGGACCCCTTCCAGGCCGCGCCGCGGCTCCTGCTGACCGCCTCCGTGCGCGCCGACGGCTGGTGGCTGCGCGGGGGCAGGACGCGCACGACGCCTCTCGCGGGCGGCGCGTCGAGCGAGACGACGTTCGCCGACCGCGGCGCCTCCGCCGCGAGCCCGCGCCTCGGGGCGCTCTTCCGCGCCTCGGGCGCCGTTTCGCTCGTGGCGTCGGCCTACGGCGCCTTCCGGGCGCCGACGCTGAACGAGCTCTACCGCTCGTTCCGCCTCGGCGACACGCTGACCCTCGCCAACGCGGAGCTCGGTCCGGAGCGGCTGTGGGGCGGGGAGATCGGCGCCCGCGTCGCGCGCGGCCCCGCCGCGCTGCGGGTCACCGGGTTCGACTCGACCGTTCGCGACGCGGTGGCGAACGTCACGGTCGCCTCGGTCCCCGGCCTCGTGACGCGCCAGCGGCGGAACGTGGCGCGCGTGCGCGCGCGCGGCGTGGAGGCCGAGGGGGACTGGAGCCCGGCCCCGCGCGTCGCGCTCTCCGCCGGGTACGTCTTCACCGACTCGCGGGTCGCGAGCTTTCCCGGCGAGCCGGCCCTCGAGGGACGGCGCGTCGCCCAGGTCCCGCGCCACCAGGCCACGTTCCAGGCCCGCTACGACGGCGCCTTCCGCCTCTCCCTCCAGGCCCGCTGGACGGGACAGGCGTGGGACGACGACCGCAACGCGCTGCCGCTCGACCCGGCCTGGCAGGTCGACGCGCGGGCGGGACGGCGGCTCGGCCGCGGGCTCGAGGTCTTCGTCGCCGGCGAGAACCTGCTCGACGCGGAGATCGTCACCGGCCGCTCGCCGGTCGCGAGCCTCGCCCCGCCGCGGACCCTGCGCGCCGGCGTGCGGCTGCGCGCGTTCTGAGGCGCGGCACCGGGGCGGCCCGCGCGGTCCATATTTTAGCGTTGGCTAAAATACTCCCTGCATCGAGCGGCCGTAGCCGGTCAGCTCGACGTAGCCGCGGCCGCGCACGGCGCGGCCGGCGGCCGTGCCGACGACGTCGACCGCCCCCTCCCAGTACACGAACGACGTGCGCATCTCCTGGTCCGCCACGAGCGGCGTGACGACGAGGGCGAGGCCCTCCCCGGGCACCTCGACCCGGAAGCGCGACGGGTAGGCGGCGCCCGTGGGCGGGCTCGTCCACCGGCCGAGCGGCGCGAGCGCGAAGTCGCCGCGGGCGAGCCGCCGCGTCCGCCCGTCGGCGAGGACGAGCGTCCCCGACGAGGCGGGCTCGGTCGACCCGTCGTCCCGGCGGATGCGGAAGCACATGAGCTCGCGGCCGTCGTCGAGCTGGAGCGAGAGCCAGTCCCAGCCCACGGCGCCCGCCCCGAGCGCGCTCGTGCTCCACTCGTGGTCGAACCACGCCTCGCCCGCGGCCTCGACCTCCCGCCCGCCGAGGCCGATCGTCCCGCGCGCGGCGAGCCGCGTGTAGCCGACGTAGTACGACGCGTTGCCGCGGTCGGCGCTCTTGGCCGAGAGGCCGCGGTCCCCGTGCGCGACGAGGGGCTTGCGGGCCTCGAGCCGCAGGTCGAGGGAGAGGCCGGCCACAGCGTCGCGTCCCGCGAGCCGCACGCGGCTCCCGTCCCCGTCCGTCGCGTCCGCGCGCCAGCCCTCGAGCCAGACCGCGTAGGGCCTGCCGCTCGCGCCGGCGAGCCCGCCCGCCCCGCGAGCGAAGCGCTCGGCCGCGACGTGGCGGTCGCCCGCGACCTCCGTGATCGCGAAGTGCGCGAAGTAGACCTGGTTCGTGGCGAGGCCGCCGCCCTCCGGCGGCGGCCCCGGCGTCAGTCCGCGGCGGAAGAACGTGAGCTGGAAGCCGTACCGCCCGCCGTCCGCGGCGGTGAGCTGGCCGGTGTAGTACCACCACTCCGTCTGGAACTCGAAGTGGGGGCCGTGGTCCTCCGGCAGGCGGAACGGCCGGGGCTCCTCGGCCCGGGCGAAGCCCGTGACCTCGGGCGGCGGGCCGAGCTCGAGGCGCCCGCCGTCCGGCGTGCGCAGGCCCGCCGCGGCCGGCCCCGACGCGCCGCCGGGCGGGCCGCCGAGCGCCGCGAGAAGGCCGAGGGCCACGCCGACGAGGGCGACGGCCGTCCGCCCGCGGTCGCCCGGGCGCGCCATCAGTCCTGCCGCAGCGCCTCGGCGAGCGACCGCCGCCGCAGGCGCGCCAGGGGATAGACCGAGGCGAGCATCGCGGCCCCCACGCTCACCGCGAGGGCCTGGACGAAGAGCCATGGGTCGAGCGAGAGGCGCATCGTCCAGCCGAACGAGCGGACGTTGATGACGCCGACGAGCACCCACGCGAGGAGGAGCCCGAGCGGCAGCGAGAGCAGGCCGGCCGCGGCCCCCATGAGGCCCGTCTCGAGGAGGGCGAGGGCCGACTGCTGCCGGGAGGAGAGGCCGATCGCGGCGAGCGTCGCGTGCTCGCGCGTGCGCTCGACCTGGAGGGCCATGAGCGCGCTCCAGACGCCGATGAAGGCGACGACGACGGCGAGCAGGCGCAGCGCCTCGGTGACCGCGAACGTGCGGTCGAAGATGCGAAGGGCCTGGGCCCGCAGCGCCCGGTTGGGGATGACCTGGAGAGCGCTCCCCGCGACCGCCGCGCGCAGGGCGGGCACGACCGCCTCGAGCGACGCGCCCTCCGCGAGGTGCACGCCGAGCGAGGAGACGGCGCGGTCGTCCCAGTACCGCTCGTAGACGTCGCGGCTCATGAAGACCGTGCCCTGCTCGGTCGCGTAGTCGTAGAAGACGCCGGCCACGGGGAAGTCGCGCGGGCCGCGGTCGGTGAAGAGCGGCACCGTGGCGCCGCGGGCCGGGAGGCGGTGCCGGAACGCGAACGGCTCGGTGACCACGACGGCCCCGTCCCGCACGCGGTCCCACACGCGCGCGGGGTCGCCCTCGGCGAAGCGGTAGAGCCGCGTGTCGCGCGCGCGGCGGGGATCGGCCACCGCGAGGTTCACCTCGCCGAGGGGGCTGCCGACGCGCGCGGAGCGGAAGGTCTCGACCCACGCGACGCCCGGGACCGCGGCGAGCCGCGGAAGCACGTCGGGCGAGACCACGGGCTGGGCGCGGGCGCCGCCGATCGCGGGCGCGGCCACGAACACGTCGGCCCGCAGCGTGAGCTCGAGCCACTCGAGGACGGTCGTCCGGAAGCTGCGGATCATGAGGCCGACGCCGATCGTCACGGACACCGCGACCGCGAGGGCGGCCACCGCCACGCCGGTGCGCGCGACCGAGCGCGTGACGGTGCCGGCGGCGAGCCGGCCGAGGGTGCCCGCGACGCGCCGCAGCGCCGGCGATCCCGCGGCCACGAGCGCGACGGTGGCGACCGGCGCGGTGAGGGCGAGGCCGAGGACCATGGCGAAGAGCCCGGCGAAGCTCGCGACGAGCGAGCGCCCGGCGAGGGCGAGGAGCGCGGCGCCCGCGAGGGCGAGGGCGGCGCCCGCCGCACCCACCTTCGGCACCAGGCGGCCGGTGCGCTCGGCGAACGAGCTGCGGCGCAGAGCCTCGACCGGCTCCACCCGCGCGGCCTCGACGGCCGGCGCGACGGCCGAGAGGACGCCCGCTCCGATCCCGAGGGCCACCGCCTTCGCGACCGAGGTCCAGGCGAGCGGCGCGCCGTTGACGGACACGACGTAGTAGAGGTCGTTGATCGTCCGCGTCACGAGGCGCACCGCGCCCTGCCCGAGCGCGTACCCGACGCCGAGGCCGATCGCCGCCCCGACCGCCGAGGCGGCCGCGGTCTCGGCGAGCACGAGCAGGGCCACCTGGCGCGGCGTCGCGCCGAGGAGGCGCAGGGTCCCGAGCACCGCGCGGCGCTGCACGACGCCGAACGTGACGGTGTTGTAGATCAGGAACATCCCGACGACGAGGGCGAGCAGGCTGAGCGCGGTCAGGTTGAGGGCGAAGGCGTCGGTCAGCTGGCCGATCGTCCGCGCCTGCTCGCTCGCGAGGACGATCCGTGCGCCGGGGGGGAGGACCGCCGTCGCCCGCTCGAGCTCCGCGCCCGTGGCGACGAGGTCGAGCCGCGTCACGCGGTCGCCGAGCCGGAAGAGCTTCTGCGCCGCCCCGACGTCGACGATCACCACCGACTCGAGCGCCGCCGCCTCGTCGGCCGTCGACGGGTGGACGATGCCGGCGACGCGCAGCGTCTCCTTCCGGTCCTGGACGGCGAGGCGCAGGTCGCTCCCGAGGCGCAGGCCGTAGCGCCGGGCGAGCGGCGCGGCGACGACGGCCGCCCTCTCGTCGACCACGAGCCGGGCGAACGACGGGTCGGGGGTATTGGCCTGCGCCACGTGGGCGCGGAACGGGGCGTCCGAGAACGGGTCGAGGCCGAGGACGTGCAGCGGCTGGCGGTCGAGGTCGAGCGCGATCGCGTAGCCCTCGACGACCGGCGTCGCGGCCGCGAGGCCGGCGTCGACCCGCACGCGGCGGAGGACCTCCTGCGGCAGGCCCGCCGGGCCGCCGAGCACCTGGTGGGTCGCGCGGCCGCTCACCGCCTCCGTGCTCCGCGCGAAGCCGCGCCGCGCGCTCGTGTTCGCGAGGTCGATGGCGATGACGACGGCGACGCCGAGGGCGACGCCGGCGACCATGAGCCCGGTGTGGAGCGGGCGGCGGACGAGGTCGCGGAGGCCGGTGAGGAGAAGCGTGCGGGTCACGGGCTCAGGCGGGCGCCGTCCCGCCGCCGAGCGGGACGACGTGGCCGTCCTCGATCGCGAACGCCCGGTCGGCCGCCGCCGCCACCGACTCGCTGTGCGTGACCAGCACGAGGCTGCGCCCCTGACCGCGCGTGACCCGCTCGAGGAGGGCCATCACCGAGCGGCCGGTGGCGTCGTCGAGGTTGCCGGTCGGCTCGTCCGCGAGGAGGAGGCGCGGCGCGCGGACGAGGGCGCGGGCCACCGCGACGCGCTGCTGCTCGCCGCCGGAGAGGCGGTCGGGGAACGCCGCCTCGCGCCCGGCGAGGCCGACCTCGTCGAGCAGCGCGCGGGCCCGCTCGGCCGCCACGTCCGGGGAGTCGCCGCCGAGCTCGGCCGGCAGCTGCACGTTCTCGAGCACGCTCAGCGTGGGGATGAGGTTGAAGAACTGGAAGACGAAGCCGACGTGGTCCCGGCGGAAGGCGGTGCGCCGGGCCGGGTCGAGCCCGTTCAGCCGGACTCCGGCGACCCAGACCTCGCCGGCGGTCGGCACGTCGATGCCGGCCACGAGGTTCAGCAGGGTGCTCTTGCCGCTGCCGCTGCGGCCCCGGACGGCGACGATCTCGCCCTCGGCGAAGGCGACGCTCGTCTCGCGGAGGACGCGGCGCGACTCGCCGCCTTCCCGGTACTCCTTGCTGACCCTGTCGAGTCGGACGATCGGGGTGGCGGTCATGGAAGCAGATAAGCTTAGGCTCCGCCGTGAGAGACCCGCAAACCGCCCCCGCGCCGGCCGATCCCGTGACCGCGGTCTTCGCGGCCGCCTCCGGCCTCGGCGCCTTTCTCCTCTTCCAGGTGCAGCTGCTGATGGGGAAGAGCCTGCTGCCCTGGTTCGGCGGCACCTCGGCCCTGTGGACGACGTGCCTGCTCTTCTTCCAGGCCGCGCTGCTCGCCGGTTACGCGTGGGCGCACCTCCTCGCCGGCGGCGTTTCTCCGCGCCGGCAGCGCGACCTTCACGTCGCGCTCCTCGGGGCGGCGGTGGCGCTCGTCGCGTGGCACGCGGTCGCGTGGCCCGCGCCGCTCGCCCCCGGCGACGCGCAGCGGCCGCTCCCCGGCGCGGCGCCGGTGCCGGCCGTGCTCGGGGGGCTCGCCGTGGCGGTCGGCCTCCCGTTCGCCGCGCTCGCCGCGACGAGCCCGCTCCTCCAGTCGTGGCTCGCCCGCGCGCGCCCGGGCGCGGCGCCCTTCTGGCTCTTCGCGATCTCGAACGCGGGCTCGCTCGCCGGCCTCCTGTCCTACCCGTGGCTCGTCGAGCCGCACGTGAGCCTCACGCGCCAGGGCTGGCTGTGGGCCGTGGCCTTCGCGGTCGAGGCCGCCCTCGTCGCCGGCTGCGCGTGGATCGGCGCGCGGGCCCCGGTCGCGGCCCCCGCCGCGCCGGAGCCGGACGCGGCGGACGCCGTGCCGGCTCGTGCCGGCCTGTGGCTCGCGCTCTCGGCCGTCCCCTCGCTGCTGCTACTCGCGGTGACGAGCCACCTGACGCAGGAGGTCGCGGCCGTCCCGCTGCTCTGGATGCTGCCGCTCGCGGTCTACCTCCTGACCTTCGTCGTCTGCTTCGGCTGGCCGGCCGCGCTCCCGCGCGCGGCCCTCCGCGCGCTCGCCGGCGCGGCCGGCCTGCTCGCCGTCGTGGGGCTGCAGCGGGCGCTTCTCCTCGGCGCGCGCTCCCGGACCCTGCTGTGGCTCGGCGTCCTCCTCGCGTGCGGCCTCGCCTGCCACGGCGAGCTCGTTCGCCTGCGGCCCGGGCCGCGGCGGCTGACCGCGTTCTACCTGATCGTGGCCGCCGGCGGCGCCCTCGGCGGCGCGCTCACGGCGCTCCTCGCGCCCTTCGTGCTCGACGGCTACTGGGAGCTGCACGCCGCGGTGCTCGCGGGCCCCCTGGCCGTCGCCGCCGCCGCGTGGCTCGCCCGGGACGCGGAGGACGATGGCCCGGCCCGCGTCCGCCTCGCGGCCGCGGCCGCCCTGTACCTCCTCGCTCTCGGCGGCTGGCTCGCGCTCGACGTCCAGGCGTCGCGCCGCTCGGCCGAGATCGTCCGCCGCGGCTTCTACGGCGCGCTGCGCGTCGAGCGCGAGGGCGCGGGCGCGCCGGACGAGGCGCTGAAGCTGCTGCACGGCCGGATCGCCCACGGCCAGCAGCTCGCCGCCTCCGCGCGGCGGCAGGAGCCGACGACCTACTTCGGCCCGTCGAGCGGCGTCGGCCTCGCGATCCGGCGGCACCCGAAGCGGCTGCGGGGCGAGCCGATGCGGGTGGGGGTCGTGGGCCTCGGCGTCGGCACGCTGGCCGCGTGGTCGCGCGCGGGCGACGCGTTCCGCTTCTACGAGCTCGATCCCGAGGTCGTCCGCCTGTCGCTCGAGGCGCCCGTCGTGTTCACGTACCTCCGCGACGCGGCGGGGAGCGTGAGCGTCGCGACGGGCGACGGGCGGCTGTCGCTCGAGCGCGAGCCGCCGCAGGCCTTCGACGTCCTCGTCCTCGACGCCTTCAGCAGCGACGCCATCCCGACGCACCTCCTGACACGCGAGGCGTTCGGCGTCTACCTGCGGCACCTCGCGCCGGGAGGCGTCCTCGCCGTGCAGGTGACGAACCGCTACGTCGACCTCAAGCCCGTGGTGCGCGGCGTGGCGGCGAGCCTCGGCCTCCACGCGCTGCACGTCCCCTCGTTCGAGCGCGGCGTCCTGTGGTCCTCGGACTGGATGCTCGTCGCGCGCGGCACGGCGCTCCTCGACGACGAGCTCGTCGCGGCAGCGAGCCTGCCCCCGCTCGGCGGCCGGCCCGACCTCGTGTGGACGGACGACTGGAGCGACCTCGTCTCGGCCCTGAAGCGGTGAGCCGCGCCGGGCGCGGGCGGGCCCTTCCGCGTGCGAGGATCGGGGGATGAGCCCCATGCGCGCCCTTCCTCTCCTCGCCGTCGCTCTCTGCGCGGCCGCGGTCGCTCCGCGGTCGGCGGAGAACGCGCCCGAGGAGCGCGCCCCGCCGCGGTCATGAGCTGGCGCGGCGCGGACTGGCTCGAGCGGGCCGGCCGGGAAGAGGAGCAGCGGCCGGACGAGATCATCCGGACCATGGGGCTGAAGGACGGCGACGTCGTCGCCGACTTCGGCTGCGGCACCGGCTACTTCGCGCGGCGCATGGCGCGGGCGGTGGCCCCGCGCGGCCGCGTGTACGCCGTCGACGTCCAGCCGGAGATGCTCGACCTGCTGAAGCGGCGCGTCGAGCAGGAGAAGATCGCGAACGTCGTCCCGGTGCTCGCCACCGTCGACGACCCGAAGCTCCCGGAGGGAGCCCTCGACTGGGCTCTGCTCGTCGACGTCTACCACGAGCTGCAGCAGCCGCGCGCGACGCTCGCCCGCCTGCGCGCGGCGCTCGCGCCCCGGGGCCGGATCGCGCTCGTCGAGTACCGGCTCGAGGGCCCGAGCGCGCTGCACATCCGGCCCGAGCACCGCATGTCGCCGGAGCAGGTGCTCGCGGAGTGGCAGCCCGCGGGGTTTCGCCTCGCCGCCCGCCACGAGTTCCTGCCGACGCAGCACCTCTTCGTCTTCGAGAAGGCGAAGGACCGCTGACCGGGCGCATCCCCGCACCCGCGGCCTTACGGCGACTTTTTTGTTGCATTCGTGATATCGATTTCTGGCACAATTTGCCGTCCTGACCACCCGCGCAGCCGCCGGGTGCCTGAGACACAGGCAGGGCGACGACGGAGATGATCAGAGCTCACGACAGACTTGCGGGGTGGTGCGGGCGGACGCTCGTGCTGTCCCTTCTCGGGGCGGCGCCCCTCGTCGCGGCCGACGATGCGGGCACGTCGACGCCCGCCGCTCCCGCGGCCGAGAGCGTCGTCGCGCCCGCGCCCGTCGTTCCGTCCGCTCCGTCCCCGATCCCCGACGCCGCCGCGACCCCCGTCCCGATCCTGGTGGTGCCCGTACCGGCCGAGCCGGTCGTGGTCGAGCCGGCGCCCGCGGCGCCCGTCGCGACCGAAGCGGGGACGTCGGTACCCGCGACGCCGGCCCCGGCCCCGCCGGCGCTTCCCGCGCCGATCGAGGCCGCGCCCGCCGCCGTCGATCCGATCCCGGGCGACGTCGCGTCTCCCGCGGCCGCGGAGCCCGTCCTCGCGGCGCCGGTGCCCGTCCTCGACCCGGAGAGCGTCGACCCGGACACCCTGCGCGAGGTCGCGCAGGTCGACGTCGCCGCCCTCGGACCGCTGTCGATCGGGACGCCCGACGCCGGCATCCTCGTCAACCCGCAGCCGATGCCCGAGGGCGAGCTGTGGACGATCCGGAACCCGCTCGAGACCTGGGGCACGCAGGAGACGATCGACTTCGTCACGGGCGCGATCCGGTCCGTCGAGCATCGCTTCCCGGGCTCGCCGCGCGTCGTGATCGGCGACATCAGCCGGCCGGACGGCGGCCGCCTGAACCGCCACAAGTCCCACCAGGCCGGGCGCGACATCGACGTCGGCTTCTACTACGTGTCCGGCCCGGCCGCGGACTTCAGGGTCGTCCAGGCCCGCTCGCGCCGGCGGCGCGGCGCGCCGGCGGCCCCGCAGCTCGACCTGCCGCGCACGTGGGCGCTCATGCGCGCCTTCCTCACCGATTCGGACGTCGACCGCATCTTCCTCGACCGCTCGCTGATCGCCGTCCTCTACCGCTACGCGCGGGAGGAGGAGCAGGAGGACCGCGCCTGGCTCGCCGACGTGTTCGGCCACGGCGAGAGGAAGGGCATCGTCCAGCACGAGAAGAAGCACAAGGACCACATGCACGTGCGCTTCTTCAACCGCGTCGCGCAGGAGCGGGGGCGCATCGTCTACCCGCTGCTCGTCGAGGCGGGCGTCGTCGGCCCGCCCCTCGTGCGCCACCGCGTGCGCCGGGGCGAGACGATCGGTCTCCTCGCCGAGGAGTACGGCACGAGCGTGGCCGCGATCCGCGCCGCGAACCGGCTGCGGGGCAACGTGCTGCGCGCGGGCCGCAGCTACCTCGTCCCCGTGCGCCACGTGCGCGGCGAGAGCGAGCCGATCGTGGTGCCGCCGCGCCGGCTGCCGCCGCCGCCGACGACGCAGACGGCCAGCGAGCCGGAGCCGGCGCCGGCCGTCGCGGCCGGCGCGGCCGGCGGTGGCGGGCGCGACTGAGCGCCCGGCCTACGTCTCGTCCGCGCTGACCCAGGCCGGCGCGGGCGGGAGTTCGTGGGCGGCGAGCCGGTCGAGGAGGCGCTCGACACCGTCGTCGACGATCACGAGCCCGCGGCTCCTCTCGGGCAGGAACCCCTGGCCCACGGCGTGCTCGAGGAGCGCGACGAGCGGGTCGTAGTACCCCGCCACGTTCAGCACGCCGATCGGCTTGCGGTGGATGCCGAGCTGGCCCCAGGTCGCCACCTCGAGGAGTTCCTCGAATGTGCCGATGCCTCCGGGCAGCGCCACGAAGCCGTCGGCGAGCTCCGCCATGAGCGCCTTGCGGGCGTGCATCGTCGGGACGACGCGCATGTCCTCGACGCCCCGGTGCGCGAGCTCGCGCGCCGCGAGGCCGTGGGGGATCACGCCCGTGACCCGGCCGCCCGCGGCGAGCACGGCGTCGGCCACGACGCCCATGAGGCCGACCGAGCCGCCGCCGAACACCAGGCCGACGCCGCGCGCGGCGAGCGCCCGCCCAAGGGCCGTCGCGGCCGCGGCGTGGCCCGGATCGCGGCCGCGGCTCGAGCCGCAGAAGACGCAGATCCGTCTCACGACGGGCTCAGCGCCCCTTGGGGAACAGCGCGAGCAGCAGGCCGACGAAGGCCGCGCCCACGCAACCGTACCGGGCCATCTCCCACCGGCCTGCGTCGTACTCGAGGCTCTCCGAGACGGTCTTGCCCTCGGGCACCGTCCCGGCATTCTCGAGCCGGCCCGACGAGTAGAAGAACCCGAGCACGCCCAGCAGCAGCAGGATGGCGCCGAAGTTCCGCATAGGTCCGGAGATGGTAACCGACGCCGGCCCGCCGCCGAGTGTCCTCGAAAGAGCACAGCCGCGGGCCGGCCGCACGCGGAGCGTGCGAAGCGCCGGCGGCCGCAACCCGCGCGACAAGAGCCGCTTGCCGACTGCGAGCGGCCCGTGGCTCGGCCGTTGCACCACTGCCGCGCAGGCGACGGCGCACCGCTCGAGGTGAGCGGTGGGCGAGCGCGCCGAGGAGGATTGACGTGATCGCACGCACGACGTTCCACCGTGCGCTCGCCGTGTGGCTGAGCGTGGGGCTCGTCCACGCCGCCCTTCCCGCCCGCGCGGCGGAGACGGCGGCGCCGTCCGTTCCGGCGCACGTGGTCGACCCGTCCGTGGTGGCCCGCCGGCTCATCGACAGCGCGCAGACGCGCGAGCAGCGGATCAGGCTCTTCCAGGACGCGCTCTCCACGAGCGAGGCGCAGAAGAAGGCCCGCGCGATGGGCGCGGACCCCGCCCGCCTGCGCGCGGCCGTGCCTCACCTCACCGACCGCGAGCTCGCCGACCTGTCGACGCGCGCGGCGCAGGCGAAGGACGTCGCCGCGGGCCACGGCGGCGGCGAAGGCGCGCTCATCCTCGTCGGCGTGCTGCTCGTCGTCGTCGGCATCGCGGTGCTGGCCGCGGCCGCGGGCGACGGGTACTACGACGACTACTACGACGACTGCTGGTGCTACTGACGTGAGGCCGGGTCCTGGGGCCGGACATCCGCGGCCCCAGGCCCCGGCGCCAGGCGCTCCCGTCCCTGCCCTATGATGGTCGGATGGCCTCGCGCCGGCGCCGCTCCTTTCCGCTCCTCGCTCTCGCGGCGGCGGGCCTCGCGGGGCTCGCCGCGCTGCCTCGACTGGGCGCGGATCGCCCGCCGCCACCGGCCGGACAGGTGCGGGCCACGCCGATCGCGCTGCCGCCCGACGATCCGGCCCGCGCGCGGCTCGGCGCGCTCCTCTTCCTCGGCGGCGTCGAGATGGACGCGGCCGACCCGCGGTTCGGCGGCCTCTCCGACCTTCGGGTCTCGTCCGACGGGCGGCGCCTCGTCGCCGTGAGCGACTGCGGCTACGGCTTCTCCGCCGATCTCGACCTCGACGAGAACGGCGCGCCGCGCGGCGTCTCGAACCCGCGCCTCGTCGACCTCGCCGGGCCGGGCGCTCGGGCGCTCCTCGTGGGGGAGAACGACGCGGAGAGCCTGGTGTGGGACGGCGACCACCTCGACGTCGGCTTCGAGGGGCGCGGCCGCGTCTGGCGCTACGCGGCGGAGCCGCCGTTCTCGCCGCCCGTCTCGCCCGTGCCGACGCCCGTCGGCCTCTTCCTCTGCGGGTCGAACGCGGGGCTCGAGACGATGGCGCGTCTCGACGGCACGCGTCGGCTGCTCGTCTGCGAGGGCGAGAAGTACCCGTCGCTCACGGTGCCGGCCTGGGTCGGGGAGCCTGGAGCGTGGATCGAGAGGCGCTACCCGCTGCGCTTCGGCGGCTGGCTCGGGGAGCCGTACCGTCCGACCGGCGCGACCCGACTGTCGAACGGCGACGTGCTCGTCTCGGAGCGGCGCTTCCCGCCGTTCGGCGCGCGCGTCGTGCGGCTGTCGCGCGCCCAGCTGGAGGGAGCCGGGCCCCTCGAGCCCGTGGAGATCGCGAACCTCGGCGAGTCCGTTCTCGTGGACAACTACGAGGGGATCGACGCGCGGCGGGACGACAGGGGGCGCACGATCGTCTATCTCGTCTCCGACGACAACTCGTGCGCGAAACCCGGGGGGAGCCGGTTCGCGGTCGCGCGGACGAGGCTGCTGGCGTTCGAGCTTCTCGACTGAGACGCCTGTCGGAGCCGGCGGGTCGGCTCCGCTCAGCCCGCGAGGGCGATCGGCTCGAAGTGATCGTGCTCGGCCCGGCGAAGCATGCCGAACCGCTTCATCTTCTCGTGGAGGGTCGTCGGGAGGACGCCGAGGGCCCGGGCCGCCTGTCGCTGGTTGCCGTTGGCCGCCCGCAGGGCCTGCTCGATGATCCCCTTCTCGTACTCCTCGACGAGATCCTTGAGCGTCGCCTTCGCCGCACCGGTCATGAGCTCGTGCATGAGACCCCCGAATGCTCCCCAGCCAAGAGAAAAGACGCCGCGGGAGCGCCAAAGGTTTCACGGAAAATGGCGAGGGGTCCGCGACCGGGTTAGCATTACCCATCATGACGACGACCACTGTGAAGCGGATCCACAACTTCGGCGCCGGGCCGGCGGCCCTGCCGCTGCCCGTGCTGGAGCAAGTCCAGGCGGAGCTCGTCGACTACGCGGGGACGGGGATGTCGGTCCTCGAGATGTCCCACCGGTCCAAGCCCTTCGAAGCCATCATCCAGCGAGCCGAGGCGGACCTGCGGGCCCTCCTCGGCCTCGGGTCCGAGCACGCCGTGCTCTTCCTCCAGGGCGGCGCGTCGCTGCAGTTCTCGATGCTGCCGATGAACCTCCGCCCCGCCGGCGCGTCGGCCGACTACGTCCTCACCGGACACTGGTCGAAGGCGGCCTTCAAGGAGGCACAGAAGGGCGGTCGGGCCCGCGCGGCCGGCTCGTCCGAGGCGACCGCGTTCGACCGGATCCCGGAGCCGGGCGAGCTCGACCTCGACCCCGAGGCGGCCTACCTCCACTTCACCTCGAACAACACGATCTACGGCACGCAGTGGCAGATCGACCCCGAGCCGCCGACGGGCGTGACCCTCGTGTGCGACGCCTCCTCCGACGCGCTCAGCCGGCCGGTCGACGTCGCGCGCTACGGGATGATCTACGCCGGCGCGCAGAAGAACCTCGGGCCGGCCGGCGTGACCCTCGTCGTCATCCGGAAGGAGCTGCTCGAGCGCGTCCCGGGCGGCCTCGCCACGATGCTCGACTACCGGCTGCAGGCCGAGAACAAGTCGCTCTACAACACGCCGCCCACGTTCTCGATCTACGTCGTCGGCCTCGTGCTGCGGTGGCTGCTGGCGACGGGCGGCCTCGCGGGGGCCGCGCAGCGCAACGAGGAGAAGGCGGGCCTTCTCTACCGCGCCATCGACGACAGCGGCGGCTTCTACCGCGGCCACGCGCAGAAGGAGAGCCGCTCGCGCATGAACGTCACCTTCCGCCTGCCGAGCGAGGAGCTCGAGGCGGCGTTCCTGAAGGAGGCGCAGGCGGCGTCGCTCGACGGCCTCAAGGGCCACCGCTCGGTCGGCGGCCTGCGGGCCTCGATCTACAACGCCTGCCCGCTCGAGTCGGTCGCGGCGCTCGCCTCGTTCATGGGCGAGTTCCGGCGCCGCCGCGGGTAGCGAGGGCGTTTGGCCGGGAGCGCGCTCGACGGTCTCGGCCTCACCCCCGCGTTCGCGGCGGCGTTCGCCCCGCTCGAGGCGGAGGGGCTCGCCCTCGGCCGCGTCGTGGCCGCCCACACGCCGCGGCTCCTCCGCGTCGGAATGGCCGACGCGGAGCGTCTGGCGGAGGTGGCCGGGAGCCTGCGGCACAACGCGGCGAGCGCCCTCGAGCTGCCCACCGTGGGCGACTGGGTCGGCGTGCGCCTCCGCGACGAGGCCCACCGGCCCCTCATCCAGGCTGTCCTGGAGCGGCGGACGGCCTTCGTCCGCCGGGCGGCCGGCGACCGCACGGTCGCGCAGGTCCTCGCCGCGAACGTCGACACGGTGTTCCTCGTGGTCGGCCTCGACAACGACTACAACCTGCGCCGCCTCGAGCGCACGCTCGTCCTCGCCTGGGAGAGCGGCGCTTCGCCGGTCGTCGTGCTGAACAAGGCCGACCTCGCGCGGGACGAGCTCGACGCGCGTCGCGCCGAGGTCGAGCGGGTCGCGGCCGGCGTGCCGGTGCTCGCCCTGGCCGCGAAGCACGGCGAGGGCCTCGACGCTCTCGCGCGGTGGCTCGCCCCCGGCCGGACGGTGGCGCTGCTCGGCTCGTCGGGCGTCGGCAAGAGCACGCTCGTCAACCGGCTCCTCGGCCGCGAGAAGCAGCGGACGCAGGAGGTGCGGGAGTTCGACCAGCGCGGGCGGCACACCACGACCCACCGCGAGCTCGTCGCGCTGCCGGGCGGCGCCCTTCTCCTCGACACGCCGGGGCTGCGCGAGATCCAGCTCTGGTCCGAGGGCGCGGGCCTCGACGCCGCGTTCGACGACATCCTCTCGCTCGGCGCGGGCTGCCGCTTCCGCGACTGCGGCCACCGGCAGGAGCCGGGCTGCGCCGTGCGCGCCGCGGTCGACGACGGACGGATCGACGCCGGCCGGCTCGACAGCTACCTGAAGCTGCAGGGCGAGGTGCGCTCGCTCGAGGTGCGCGAGGACCCGCTGCTCCGGCGCGCCGAGCGCTCGCGGTGGAAGGCCATCCACAAGTCGATGCGGCACGACGCGAAGCGGGGGTGAGCCGGCCGGCCCCCGCTGGAGTAGGATGATCGCCATGGCGGTCCAGGGCGACGCCCTTCTCCTCGTCTCCTTCGGCGGTCCCGAGCGGATGGAAGACGTGGTGCCCTTCCTCCAGAACGTGCTGCGGGGGAAGAACGTGCCGCCCGAGAGGCTGCGCGAGGTCGTCTCGCACTACGAGCACTTCGGCGGCCGCAGCCCCATCAACGACCACTGCCGCGCCCTCGTCGCCGCGGTCGAGAAGGAGCTCGCGGCGAACGGGCCGCGGCTGCCCGTCTACTGGGGCAACCGCAACTGGCACCCGTTCCTCGCCGACACGCTGCGGCGGATGAAGGAAGACGGGGTGCGGCGCGCGCTGGCGTTCGTCACCTCGGCCTATCGCTCGTACTCCGGCTGCCGCCAGTACCTCGACGACGTCGAGCGGGCCCGGGCCGAGGTCGGGGAGGGCGCGCCGCGGGTCGAGAAGCTCCGCGCGTTCTACAACCACCCGGGCTGGGTCGAGCCGCTCGTCGAGAGCGTGGCCGCCGCGCTCGCGGAGGTGCCCGCGTCGCGCCGCGGCGCCGCGCGGCTCGTCTTCACCGGCCACAGCGTGCCCCGCGCCATGCCGGGGGCGGGGGAGTACGAGGCCGAGCTGCGGGAGACGGCCGCGCTCGTCGCGGAGCGCGCGGCTGTTCCCTCGTGGAGCCTCGTGTGGCAGAGCCGCAGCGGGCCGCCCTCCCAGCCCTGGCTCGAGCCGGACGTCGTCGACCACCTCCGGGCGCTCGCGGCCGAGGGCGTGAAGGACGCCGTGGTCGCCCCGATCGGGTTCCTGTCCGATCACGTCGAGGTGCTCTACGACCTCGACCTCGACGCGCGCAGCCGCGCCGCCGAGGTCGGCCTCGCCATGGTGCGCGCCGCGACGGTCGGCACGCACCCGCGCTTCGTCCGCATGATCCGGGAGCTCGTGGAGGAGCGCCTCTCGGACGACCCGGTCCGCCTCGCGCTCGGCGCGCGGGGGCCGGCGCCCGACACGTGCCCCCCCGACTGCTGCCGGCCCGCCGCGCCGCGCGGCGTCCCGGCCGCCTGAACGCAAGACCAGCATGGCCCGCGCACCCAGGGGGACGAGAGCAATGAAGAAGGACGAAGGGGAGAAGGGGCCCGACGCCCCCGTGATCCTGTTCACCGGGTTCCCGGGCTTCATCGGCATGCGCCTCGTGCCGCGCATCCTGGAGCTCGCGCCCGAGGCGCGGATCGAGTGCCTCGTGCAGGAGAAGTTCCAGGACCTCGCCCGCCGCTCGGTCGAGGCGATCGAGGAGACGCACCGGGACGCCCGCGGGCGGATCGGCCTCGTGACGGGCGACATCACGGCCCAGGGCCTGGGCATCGAGCCGAAGCGCGCGCGGGAGCTGCGGCGCTCGCTGCGGCAGTGCTGGCACCTCGCCGCGGTGTACGACCTCGCGGTCGCCCGCGACGTCGGCCGCCGCATCAACGTCGAGGGCACGAAGAACGTGCTCGACTTCGTCGGGGCGGCGCCGCACTTCGAGCGCCTGCAGTACGTCTCGACCGCCTTCGTGTCGGGCTCGCACCACGGCACCTTCCGCGAGACCGACCTCGACGTCGGCCAGGGTTTCAAGAACCACTACGAGGAGACGAAGTTCCAGGCCGAGGTGGAGGTCGTGCGGGCGAAGCTGCCGTCGACGGTCTACCGGCCGGGGGTCGTCGTCGGCGACTCGCGCACCGGCGAGACGGGCAAGTTCGACGGCCCGTACCACGTGCTGCGCTTCATGGAGAAGCTGCCGTCGCCGGGCGTCTTCTTCCGGATCGGCCTCGGGTTCGGCACCGTCAACATCGTGCCGGTCGACTTCGTGGTCGAGTCGCTCGCGGCCCTATCGGCCGCGCCGGCGAGCCTCGGGAAGACCTACCACCTCTGCGACCCCCAGCCGCACTCGCCGGGCGAGCTCGCCGAGATGTTCGCCGAGGCGATCGGCAAGAGCTTCGTCTACGTGCCGGTGCCGATGGCCCTCGCCAAGGCGTCGTTCGCGCCCAAGCCGGTGCAGCGGTTCTTCGGGCTGCCGCTCCAGGCCCTCGACTACTTCGACGACCCGGTGCGGCACGACACCACGCAGGCGACGAAGGACCTCGCGGCGCTCGGCATCGAGTGCCCCCGGCTCGCCGACTACCTGCCGCGGCTCGTGACGTTCTACCGGGCGCACCGCGACGAGGTCCGCCGGGAGGCGATGGTCTGACGGCGGGCCCGCCCGACACGGAGCGCGCGCTCCCCGCCGACGGGCCGTACGACTTCGACGAGTCGACGCGCTTCGTGCCGTTCGGGCCGTACGACCCGACGTGCCGCCGCGGCCCGGGCGTCCTGTGGAAGGCGGGTCACACCCCGACGGGCCGGTGAGCCTGTGCCTCCGCCGAACGGCCGGGGCGCGGCGGCGAGCGCCTGGGGCCCGGGGCGGAGTGGGCCGTCGCGCGCGCGGCGGCCTCGCGGGCCTCGAGGACGAGCCGGGCTTCGCGCCGGAGGGAATGCTCGCGCCCCTCGCGCGGCGGCACCGCGGCCTGCGCCTGCCGCGGAACCCGTTCGTCCTCGACGGGCTCGCCGAGTACGTGCTCCAGCAGCGCGTGTCCTTCCGCGACGCCGCCCGCTCCCACCGGCGGCTCGTGGCGGCGCTCGGTCGGCCGGCGCCGGGCCCGCCGGGACTCGCGCTGCCGCTCGCGCCCGGCGACTGGCTTCGCCTGCGCGACGACGAGCTGCGGCGAGCCGGGGTCGACGCCCGGCGGGCGGCGGCCCTGCGCGCGGCGGCACGGGCGGCCCGCCGCGTCGAGTCGGCGTTCGGCCGTCCGTTCGCCGAGGCGCGACCGGCTCGCCGCGGTCGCCGGGTGCGGGCCGTGGACGGTCGAGATCGCGATGGGCTTCGTCCTGGGCGATCCGGACGCGGTGCCGACGGGCGACCTCCACCTGCCGCACGAGGTGGCGCGGGCGCTCGCCGGAGAGCCGCGGGGCGACGACCGCCGGATGCTCGAGCTCCTGGAGCCTACCGCGGGAACCGCTTCCGCGTGCTGCGGCTGCTGCTGGCCGCCGGCCGGCTGCGCCTCGGCCGCGCCGGGCCTCCCGGGCGCGGCTAGAGGTGCAGCAGGCGGTCCGGGGCCTGGCGGTCGATGAAGCGCAGGTGCAGCCGGTCGATCGCGGTCTGCACGCGCGTCACGCCGCGGATCTCGGCCCGCGTCGCGAACCCGCCCCCGGCCTCCTGGAGCAGGATCACGTCGCCCACGTGGAAGGTGAGCGACGTCATCACGCGGGCGCCTCCCCGCGCGACGTTGTCGGCGACCGTGAGCTCCTCCTGGAGGACGGCGCCCCACTCGTCGACGAGCTGGAGGGTGAAGTTCACGAACACCTGGAAGCGCGGCGCCCCGCGGCGGTCGGCGGGGACCTCGCGCGACGGGTAGAAGTCGGGTCCGGCGGCGCCCGGCGCGGGAGCCGCGGGCACGCCGGCCCGGACCCGGCCGGAGCTCGGGGGCGGCGGCGGCGCGGGCGTGGCGGTCGGCGCCGGCGGCACTCCGGCCGCGGCCGCCGCGGCCGCCGCCGCGAGCTCCGGCACGTCGCCGAAGGCGATCGTCTCCTCGGGGCTCGGCTGCTTGACGATGGCCTCGATGCCTCCGGGCGGCGTGAAGCCCTCCCGCAGGCCCTGAGGAGCCGGGGCGTAGGGCACCGAGTCGGAGGGCAGCAGGTAGCGCGCGGAGGGCCGATCGTCGAAGCCGCGGGGCGGGAACTTGCCGAAGAACATCACGCCGACGCGGGGCCGGTCGGAGCGGCGGCGCACGCCCCGCACGAGGGTGTAGATCCGGTACGTCACCTCGTTGAGGTCGTACTGCCGCAGCCGCTTCGGGAGCGCGAAGCTCAGCAGCAGCACCTGCCCGAGGTCGACCTCGTGGACGAGCGGGAAGCAGGCGCCGCCCGAGGACACGTCGGTCGTCGTCGAGAACTCCTCCCACGTGCTCTTGTCCGGCAGGAAGCCCTGCACGCGCAGGGGTATCGCCAGACCGAGCCTCGGGAACTTGCGGCGCTCGCTCGCCATGTCCGCCGCGCATTCTACGGCAGTCGCCCCGGAATGTCGTAGAATGGACGTTTGTGCGGCGTCGCCACGGCGCCCGCGAGGCCCCATCCAGCATGGTACACGTCGCACTCAGGCCGCTCGTCGGCATCTTCTCCCGCATCGGGCGGACGTCCGAGATGGTGGCCCGCAACGCCGGCCAGATGACGTTCCTGACCTGGCGGGCGGGCGTCGCCCTCTTCACCGGCCAGGTCGCCTGGCGCGACGTCGTCAACCAGCTCATGGCGATCGGCGTCGGGAGCATCCCCCTCGTCACGGTCACCGCCATCCTCTCCGGCGTCGTGACCTCGCAGCAGGGCGGCTACCAGTTCACGAGCTCGATCCCGCTCTACGTGCTCGGCAGCGTCGTCACCTCGAGCGTCATCCTCGAGCTCGGCCCGGTCATGACCTCCTTCGTCCTCATCGGCCGGGTCGGCGCGCGCATCACCGCCGAGCTCGGCACGATGAAGGTCTCGGAGCAGATCGACGCGCTCCACTCCCTCGGCC
This sequence comes from Vicinamibacteria bacterium, assembly GCA_046331285.1. Classification (GTDB taxonomy): domain Bacteria; phylum Acidobacteriota; class Vicinamibacteria; order Fen-336; family Fen-336; genus DATBSL01. The sequence continues at coordinate 41,070 of JAXLRD010000045.1, read as the reverse complement.
GCGACCCGATCGCCGTCCTCGCCGCCCCGCGGATCATCGCCGGCACGATCGCGATGCCGCTGCTCGTCGGCCTCGCCGACGCGATCGGCGTCCTCGCCGGCCTCATCGCCGCGCGCTTCTCGGTCGGCCTCGGGCCCGAGTCGTTCCTCTACGGCTCTCGCCTCTTCTGGCACAGCTGGGACCTGCTCTACTCCATCTCCAAGGGCTTCGTGTTCGGCTTCATCATCCCGCTCATCTCGGTCCACATGGGCTTCGAGACGCGGGGCGGCGCCGAGGGCGTCGGGCGCGCCACCACGGGCGCGGTGGTCTTCATGATCATCACCGTGCTCGTGCTCGACGCGACCTTCCCGCCGCTCTTCCTGAACTAGTCCCGTGATCGAGTACATCGACATCCACAAGGCGTTCGACGTCCCGGTCCTCAGCGGGGTCAACCTGACCGTGGAGACGGGCGAGACGCTGTCGATCGTCGGGCCGTCGGGAACGGGGAAGAGCGTTCTCCTCAAGACCACCAACGGGCTCCTCGTGCCCGACCGCGGCGACGTGCGGATCGACGGGGTCTCCGTCTACCGCGCCGACGGGGCCGACCTCGACGCGATCCGGCGCAAGGTCGGCTACGTGTTCCAGTACGCGGCCCTCTTCGACTCGATGAACGTGTTCGAGAACGTGTGCACCGGCCTGCCGGACCGCGAGGCGAAGCACGCGCGCTCGCCCGAGGTGTTCGGGCGGGTGTGCGACGCGCTCGAGAACGTGAACCTCGATCCGGCCTACGTGCTCAGGAAGCTGCCCTCGGAGCTGTCGGGCGGCATGCGCAAGCGCGTCGGCCTCGCCCGGGCGATCGTGGGCCGGCCCGAGATCATCCTGTACGACGAGCCCGTCACGGGGCTCGACCCGGTCAACACCGCCGCGGTGTCCCGCCTCATCCTGGACATCCGCGAGCGGACCAGAGTCACGTCGATCGTCGTGACGCACGACATCGAGCAGGCCCTCGAGATCTCCGACCGGGTGGCCCTGCTCGAGCACGGCAAGCTGCGGTTCGTCGGTCCGCCCGACGAGTTCCGGGCGAGCCAGGACCCCGTCGTCCGCGCTTTCGCCGACCGCCGGGCCGCGGCGGAGGCCGCCGCCGCGCTCCAGATCATGGAGCGCGAAGAAGAAGAAGGATCCGAGGAGGAGCCGTGAGCACCGAGAAGCTTCCCGTGGCGCCCCCGCGCCCCGGCCGCCACCGCGAGGCGTGGGTCGGCCTTTTCGTCGTCGCCGGCATCCTGGCGTCCGTGATCCTGCTCGCGGTGATGACCGACGCGGCCCTCTTCCGCGGCCGCTACATCGTCACGACGACCGTTCCGCAGGCCGGCGGCATCCGCAAGGGCGACCCGGTGCAGATGCGCGGCGTCAACATCGGGCGCGTCATGGGCTTCTCCATCGGCAAGGAGAACGTCACGATCCGCCTCGAGATCGAGGGCGAGTACGGCATACCGCAGGACTCGAAGGTCGAGCTGAAGTCGGCCGGGCTCCTCGGCGGCACGGTGGCCGACGTGCTTCCCGGATCCTCGACCACGCGGGCGCGGGGCGGAGACGTGCTGCAGGGCGCCATCGGCCCCGGCATGTTCGACCAGGTGAACGAGCTCGCCGGCCAGGCGGACAAGGTCGCGGCGAAGCTCCAGAACATCCTCACGGACGACACGGTGCAGGACATCAAGGGCACCGCGAGCCACGCCCGGACGTCGCTCGACGAGATGCAGCAGATCCTGAAGGAGCAGCGGGCGACGCTGCGTCAGATGACCGCGAGCCTGCGCAACACCTCGGCGAGCCTCGACAAGGTGACCTCGGGCCCCGAGCTCGAGCGGACCGTGAAGCGCATGGACGAGCTCACGGCCCGGATGGACACGACGCTCGCGACCCTCGACCGATCGTCGAAATCCCTCGAGACGGTGCTCGGCCGCATGGACCGGGGCGAGGGCACCCTCGGCAAGCTCAGCAAGGACGAGGCCCTCTACGACAACGCCGTCGAGGCCACGAAGAACCTGAACAAGGCCACGGCCGAGATGCAGAAGCTGATGGCCGACCTCCAGGCCAACCCGAAGAAGTACATCAACCTGAAGATTTTCTAGGGACCGATCGAATCTCGACCTGGCTGGTTCCGTTCGGCCGACGGGGTCGAGATTCGATCGGAACGCGACGTCCTGAAGGTCCGTTCCCGTTGTCCGTTGTCCGTTTCCGTTGGTCCGTTTCCTCTTGTCCGTCCCTCAAGCAGAAAAGGCAACGGATGCGTCGTTGAGGAGCCCCCGGGGCGAGTCGTAACCCCTTGGTCAGCCGCGCCCTTCGCCGCTGCTGCGGCTGCTCCTTCCGCCCTGTCCTGGAGGGGCTCCGCCCCTCCAGACCACCCCGCCGGGGTGATGGCCACCGGCACCCCGGACCCCGGGAGGCCCATTACTGGTGTCCAGCAAAAATCGGGCCGCAAAGAATAGTTGTAGGGCGAGACGTCAGGCGCTACATTAATCACGCCTTGAGCGGAACCCCGGTTCGCTACCGCCGGCCTCCCTCCTTCCGCTCTCCCTGCGCCGGCCGCCCGGCCGGCCCTTCTTCTCCCGAAAGCGAGCGCCGATGAAGAAGCTCTTCGTGGTGGACACGAACGTGGTCCTCTTCGACCACACGTGCATCTACAACTTCCAGGAGCACGACGTCGCCCTGTCGATCGTGGTCCTCGAGGAGCTCGATCGCTTCAAGCGCGGCAACGACCTCATCAACCTCGAGGCGCGGCAGTTCATCCGCGAGCTCGACGAGCTCGCCAGCAAGGGCCCGATCGCCGAGGGTCTCCCGCTCGGCGAGGGCCGCGGCCGGCTCTTCCTCGAGATCGGCGAGCCCGCGAACCCGCGCGTGAGCCAGGCGTTCGCGCTCAGCAAGGCCGACCACCGCATCCTCGCCCTCGCCGACGAGCTGCGGGCCCGTCGCGGGGACCGGCAGGTCATCCTCGTCAGCAAGGACGTGAACCTGCGGATCAAGGCGAAGTCGCTCGGGCTGCCGGCCGAGGACTACACGACGGGAAAGGTCCGCCACGTCGAGCGTCTCTACCAGGGCACCGCGTGCTGGGAGGGCCTGTCGAGCGACGTCATCACGCGGCTGCACCAGGAGCCCCACAGCGTCCCGGTCGCCGATTTCGCGGACCGCGGCGCTCTGCTCCCGAACCAGTACCTCGTGATGAAGAACGGGAGCCTCAGCGCCCTCGCCCACCACAACCGACCGGCCGGGATGCTCGAGCGCGTGACGAAGCGCGCGGCCTACGGCGTCGAGCCGAGGAACGCCGAGCAGATCTTCGCCCTCGACGCGCTGCTGCGCCCGGAGGTCCAGCTCGTCACGATGACCGGCCGGGCCGGCACCGGCAAGACGCTCCTCGCCCTCGCCGCGGCCCTCGAGCAGCGGCGGCTCTACCACCAGATCTACCTGGCCCGGCCGGTCGTGCCCCTCGGCAACCGGGACATCGGATTCCTCCCGGGCGACGTGAAGAGCAAGCTCGACCCCTACATGCAGCCGCTGTGGGACAACATCTCGGTCATCCGCAACCGGCTTTCCCCGGAGAGCCGGGAGAACAAGGCCCTCAGCGAGATGATCGAGCACGAGAAGATCCAGGTCGCCCCGCTCGCCTACATCCGCGGCCGCTCGCTCGACCACGTGTTCTTCATCGTCGACGAGGCGCAGAACCTCACGCCGCACGAGGTGAAGACGATCATCACCCGCGCGGGCGAGGGGTCGAAGGTCGTCTTCACGGGGGACATCCAGCAGATCGACACGCCCTACCTCGACAGCCAGTCGAACGGCCTCACGGTCCTCATCGACCGGATGAAGGACCAGGACCTCTTCGCCCACGTGAACCTGCTGAAGGGCGAGCGGAGCCACCTCGCGGAGCTCGCGAGCACGCTGCTGTAGGGCGGCCGACCGTCGCGGCGCCGGCTAGGGCGCCTGCGCTCGCTCGACCGTCGCGGGCGCCGTGAGCTCCACGGTGACCGGGGCGTCGCCGGCGAGGGTGACCTCGCGGCCGTGGTCGGTCTGGACCACGGCCACCCCGGCCGCTCCGCCGAGGACGGTCCCGGCCACGGCGCCGCCCCGCCCGCCGAGGAGCCCGCCGACCGCGGCTCCCACGCCGGCGAGGCCGGCGATGATCCCGCTGTCCTTCTTCTTCGACGGCGGCGCGCGCATCACGAGCGGGCGCGTCTCGACCGGTCGGGCCTCGCCGGCGATCTCGAGCGAGTCGAATCGGATCGAGAGCCGGCCGCGGCCCTCGGCCTCTCCGGCGGGCGCCGCGTCGACGACGGTTCCGCTCAGGCGCGAGCCCGTGGCGGCGGCCTCGACGCCCTCGACGACGACGGGGGCGGCGAGCTCGGCCACGACCTCGTCGCCCGTCCGCGCGGTCGCCGAGCTCAGCGCTCCGCCGAGCGTGAGCTTGAGCCGGCTGCCCGGCGGCACCGTGATGACGAGCCGCCCCGGCCGGCCGAAGAGCCGGTCGAGGCCGCCGGGCCGCTCTTCGTACACGAGCCCGCCGCCCTCGCCCGCGAGGCGCCTTTCCGGCTTCGAGAAGGCCGGGGCGAGCGCCACGCCGGCCGCGGCCAGGGCGATCACGAGCACGCCGAGCCCGATCGCGAGCCTCGCGCCCCTGCGCCGCCCGGTCCGGCCCGCTGGCGTCCGCGCCGCCGGCGCTCCCGCGCCCGCGCCCGCTCCCGCGCCCGCCGCGGTGGCCGGCAGGGCCGGCGGCTCCTGCTCGACGGTCGCCGGCAGCGCGGGGGCGAGGTCGGTCGTCGGCTGGGCGACCGTCGTCTCGCCGGCCAGTCGGAGCGCGGCGACCATCTCGGCTCCGGTCGCGAAGCGCCGGGCCGGGTCCTTGGCGATCGCACGGCGGAGGACCGCGTCGACCTGCACGGGCAGGCCGGTCGACTCGTGGTCGATCGGAGGCGGATCCTCCGTCAGGATCTTCACGAGGATCGCGGTGACGCTCTCGCCGCTGAACGGCTTGCGGCCGGCGAGGCACTCGTAGAGGACGCACCCGAGCGAGAAGAGGTCCGAGCGGCCGTCCACCCGTCCGCCCTGGGCCTGCTCCGGCGACATGTAGTTCGGGGTCCCGAGGATGAGGCCGGTCGAGGTGAGGTTCGTGCCCGTCTCGACCTTCGCGATCCCGAAGTCCATGACCTTCACGTGGCCGCCCGGCTCGACCATGATGTTGGCCGGCTTGACGTCCCGGTGCACGACCCCGGCGCCGTGCGCGTGGTCGAGCGCCGCCGCCGCCTGGCCGATGAGGCGCAGGGTCTCGTCGAGCGGGAGCCGCCCGCGCTCCGCGAGCCGCGCCTGGAGCGTCTCTCCGGTCACGAGCTCCATCACGATGAAGCTCGTCGCGGGATTCGCCACGATGTCGTGGGTGGTGACGATGTTCGGGTGGCGCAGCTGCGACGCCACCTGCGCCTCGCGCAGGAAGCGCTGCTTCACCTCCGCGAGCTGCGACGGGTCGACGAAGCGCTCGATGCGGATCGTCTTGACGGCCACGTCGCGGCCGAGGACCGTGTCGCGGGCGCGGTAGACCTCGCCGAAGGCGCCGGCGCCCAGCCGTGCCGCCACCCGGTACCTCGTGCCGAGCATCTCGGCGAGCGTCTCGTCGCCGGGCGGCGGGGGGGCGGCCGGCACCTCGAGGTCGGGCAGGTCGCCGCCGTCGGGCGCGGGCTTGAGCTCGGCCGGCATATCTCCCCTCCGGCTGTATTCGGAAGGCCCGATGGTAGTGGCCGGGGGCCGGCGGCGTCAACGCGGCGCCGGCCCGTCGGTCGTGCTAGCCTCGCGCCGGGAGCGCGAACTTGAGCCTCGAGCCGGGATCGACGTTCGGGCCGTACCGCATCGTCGCGCCGCTCGGCCGCGGCGGTATGGCCACCGTCTACCGAGCGCACGACCCGGCCCTCGACCGGCACGTCGCGCTCAAGGTCCTCCCGGCCGAGTTCCTGCACGACCCGACCTTCGCCGAGCGGTTCCGCCAGGAGGCGCGGGTCGCGGCGCGCCTCGAGCACCCGCACGTCGTGCCGATCCACGGCTTCGGCATCGACGAGGGCCGCCCGTGGATGGCCCTGCGCCTACTCGGCGGCGGGTCGCTCGCCGACCGCCTGCGGAAGGGCCCGATCGCTCCCGCCGAGGTGGCGCGGATCCTCGCCGAGATCGCCTCCGCCCTCGACGCGGCGCACGCGCGCGGCATCGTCCACCGCGACCTCAAGCCGGCCAACATCCTCCTCGACGAGAGCGGCCGCGCCTACCTCGCGGACTTCGGCATCGCACGGGTCCTCGAGGGCTCGGCGGTGGCGACCGCCACGGGGATGGTGCAGGGCACCCCGGCCTACATGGCGCCCGAGCAGGCGATGGGCACGAAAGCGGAGCCGCCCGCCGACGTCTACGCGCTCGGGGTCGTGGCGTTCGAGTGCCTCACGGGGCGCGTGCCCTACACGGGGCAGACGCCGGTGGCCGTGCTCATGAAGCACGTGTCCGACCCGGTCCCCGAGCCGCGGCCGGGTGAGGTTCCGCAGGCGGTGACGCCGGTGCTGCGGCGCTGCCTCGCGAAGAACCCGGGCGAGCGGTGGCCATCGGCCCAGGCCTTCACCGAAGCGCTGTCGCGCGAGACGGCGCGGTTCACCGTGGCGCCGACGGTCGAGGACGTTCCGACGCTCGATGCGCCGGTCGCGACGCCTGCGCCCCTCGCCGGGCCGCCCTCCGGCCCGGCCGCGCCGACGTCGATGCTCCCCGGCCGCGGCCTCGGCCGGACGTGGACCTTCGCTCTGCTCGGCCTCGGCGCGGCCGCGTGCGTCCTGCTCGCGGGCGTCGCGGCGCACGTCTTCTTCCCGTCCGCGCCCCGCGTGACGACGGAGGCGCCCCCGTCGCCCGCGGCGCCGTCGCCCGGCGGGCCGGTCCAGGCGGAGGTCGTCCCGACGCCGTCTCCCGCCGTTCCCGAAGCGGCGCCGCCGGCCGCGCCGTCGCCCTCTTCGCAGCCGACCACGACCCCGGCGGTGAGGCCGACGGCGCCGCCCGCGCGGCCGACGCCGTCCGCCACGCCCCGCGCCAGCCTGCCGCCGAAGCCCGCGGCCACGCCCGAGCCGACGCCCTTCCCCGCGCCCCCGGCCTCGCCGCCCGCGCGCGCCGAGGCCCCGGCCCCGGCGACGAGCCCGCAGGATCTCGCCACGCTCTACAAGGGCGGCGCCGCGCCCCGCGCGAAGCGGGCGCCGGGAAAGACGCGCGTCTTCCTCGAGGCGAAGCTCGAGCCGACCTTCTTCAGGAAGGCCAGCGAGAAGGAGGTGAGCGACTCGGTCGCCGACCTGCGCGAGGCGTTCGAGAAGCACGCGAAGGTCGCGGTCGTCGACGAGCGGGCCGCCGCGGACGCGGTCGTCCAGGTGCTCGAGCGCGGCCGGCAGCCGGCCACGATCGGCGCGCGCAAGGTGCGCGTGCGCGTGATCGTGGGCGGGGCCACGGTCGAGCTCGTCGGCCAGGACGGGATGACGGGCTTCAACACCTGGTCGGGCGCGGCCGGCGGCGCCGCGAAGCAGGTCGAGTCCTGGCTCGCGGCGCACCTCCCGACCGGCCGGGACGAAGGGTGAGCGGCGTCAGTCCCCGTCGATGATGTTCCCGATCCCGCCGAGCACGTCGAGGGCCGAGCCCTCCTCGCGCCGGCCCCGGCCGGCGCGGGGGATCGCCTTCGAGATGCGATCGGCCAGGCGGCTGAGCGGCAGCGACTGGAGCCAGACGTGGCCGGGCCCGGTGAGCGTCGCGAAGAAGAGGCCCTCGCCACCGAAGAACGCGGTCTTCACGCTGCCGACGAGCTGGATGTCGTAGCTCACCGAGGGCTGCAGCGCGACGAGGCAGCCCGTGTCGACGCGGAGCGTCTCCCCGGGCCCGAGCTGCATCTGCGTGAGCATCCCCCCGGCGTGGACGAACGTCATGCCGTCGCCCTGGAGGCGCTGCATGATGAAGCCCTCGCCGCCGAAGAGGCCCACGCCGATCTTCTTCTGGAACGCGATGCCGATCGAGACGCCCTTCGCCGCGCAGAGGAACGAGTCCTTCTGGCAGATGAGCTCGCCCCCGAGCTGCCGCAGGTCCATCGCGAGGATGCGGCCGGGGTAGGGCGCCGCGAACGCCACGCGCTCCCTGCGGCCGGACTGGGCCGTGAAGACCGTCATGAAGAGGCTCTCGCCGGTCAGGATGCGCTTGCCGGCGCCGAGCAGCGCGCCCATCAGGCCCTTGGCCTGGTTCTGCCCGCTGCCGTCGCCGAAGATCGTCTCCATCGCGATGCCCTGGCTCATGTACATGAGGGCGCCGGCCTCGGCCACGACGCTCTCGCCGGGGTCGAGCTCGATCTCGACGAACTGCAGGTCCTCGCCGACGATCTTGTGGTCGATCTCGTGGGCCACCTGGCTCGGGACCGGAACGGGCGGCGGGGGCGGGGCGGCCGCCTTCAGGTGGGCCTGGAACTTCGGCACGTCCCGCAGCGCCGTCCAGTTGTCCATGCCCGCGACGAACACCAGGGTGTCCGCGTCGGCGCTCCCGCCCTGGATCGCGTTCACGACGTCCTGCTCCGTGACCGGCCCGACCTGCTGGCCGCCGATCGCCATGTACCACTGTGCCGTCGAGGACATGTCGTCTCCTTTTTCCGCTGTCGTGGGCCTGCGCGCGTCCCGGCGGGCTTCAGTCCCCGGTCGCGGCGTCGATTCGAGTGGCGGCGGCGGCCTCGAGACGCGCGATCGCCGCGGCGTCGAGGCCCAGCTGGTGCGCGAGCGAGGCGAGGTAGATGCGCTCGCCGCCGGTCACGGCCTCGTCGGCGCGGACGATGGCGAACGCGAGCGAGTAGAGCTGCTCCCGCAGCTGCGGGTCGGCGGCTCCTTTCACCACCTCGGCGACCGGCCGGCGGACGTCGAGCTCGCGCGCGACGACGGCCTCGGCCCCGACCTCGCGGGCCTCGCGCAGGATGCGCTCGCGCTCCGCCTCGCCGATCTCTCCGTCCGCGCGCGCGGCCGAGACCATGAGCCGCAGGAGCTGGACGACCGCGGGCGGCAGGCCGGGATCGGGCTCCGCCGCCGCGGGTGGGGCGGGCGGCGGGAAGGGCGGCGGCGTCGCGGGCCCGCCCGTCGGCGGAGCGGGGGCGCCGCCCGGCGCCTGGCCCTGCTGCCACGTCTCGAAGAGGCCCCACGCCACGCCCGCTGCGGCGAGGAGGGTCGTCGGGTTCACGATCCCGCTCGAGCGGAAGGCGCGGTGCGTGCGGCGCCACGACTTGCCGCGGCCGCTGATCGCTCCGCGGATGAGGCCGTTCAGCAGGTCCTCGGCTTCGAGCAAGGGCAGTCCTCCCGGGGCCGGCCGCGGCCCGCGTCGGGCGGCGGCCGTCAGGGCTAGCAACGTAGCACAGGCCGAGGATGTTCCGCCGTCGACGCGCCCGCCGCGCGCGGCCCGGAGCGGGAACGGCGCGTTCGTGACCCGGATCACGCGCGCCGGGCTCCGGGGCCGGCGGTTTCGGCGCGAGACGCTTATGCTGGCGGGATGCGGGTCCTCCACGTGGCCGACCGGCTGAGCGACCGCGGCGGCGCCTACGCCTGGACGCGGGGCGTGCTCGAGGCCCTGTCGGCCGACCACGAGCTGCGCCTGGTGGTCGGTCGCGACGAGGGCGCGCCCCGCCCGCCCTGCGCGCTCGACGTGCGGCCCGGGCTCGAGGGGCGCGGGGCGGAGCGCTTCGATCTCGACGGCCTCGTCGCGTCGTTCCGCCCCGACGTCGTCCACGTCCACAACGTCGTGAACCCCGCCGTGCTCGAGTGGGCGGCGGCCCGCGGCGGCGCGGTGCTGACGGCGCAGGACCACCGCTTCTTCTGCCCGGGCCGGGGCAAGTGGACGCTCGAGGGCGAGCCGTGCACGACGCCGTTCGGAAAGGAGGCGTGCGCGGCCTGCTTCGACGACTCGGCCTACTACGCCGAGGTCCGGTCGCTGACGGAGAGGCGCCTCGCCGCCGCCCGGCGGCTGCCGGTCACGGTGCTCTCGCGGTACATGCGCGAGCAGCTCGTGGCCGCGGGAGTGCCGGCCGCGCGGGTGCAGGTCGTGCCCCCGTTCGTCGAGAGGCCGCGAGAGGAGGCGGCGGCCTCCGGCCCGCCGTGCGTTCTCTTCGTGGGGCGGCTCGTCGAGGCCAAGGGCGTTCGCGACGCGCTCGCGGCGTGGCGGCTGTCGCGCGTCGACCTGCCGCTCGTGTTCGCGGGAACGGGGCCGCTCCGCGAGGAGCTCGCGGCCCTCGCCGCGGCCGGGGAGCGGGTCGAGGTCCTGGGATGGGTCCCGCGCGAGGCGATGCCGGCGGTCTTCGCGCGGGCCCGCGCCCTGGTGATGCCGTCGCGCTGGCAGGAGCCGTTCGGGATCGCGGGGCTCGAGGCCCTCGTCCACGGGGTGCCCGTGGTCGCCTGGGAATCCGGAGGGATCGGGGAGTGGCACCCCGGACCGGGCCTCGTGCGGTGGGGCGACCTGCCCGGCCTCGCCGAGGCGCTGCGCGGCGCCGTCGCGCGCCGCATCTCCCTGCCGCCGCGGTTCGACCGAGACGAGGCGCTCGGCCGCCTGCTCGGGCTGTACGCGCGGGTCGCCGGCGCCCGGGAGGCGCGCGGCGCCTCCCGGGCGAGGGTGAGCGGCGGCTAGCTCTTGGGCTCGTCCATCTTGGACGGGGCGATCCACTTCTTCCCGTCCTTGTCCGACACGGCGCCCGTGACGACGGCGGCCTTCTCGCCGCCGCAGACGTGGCCGAACTTCTCGGCGACCGCGTTCTTCTCGACGTAGTACTCGGCCGTCTTGTCGCCGGTCTTCACCACGAGCACGTCCTGGCACTTCGTGGCGTCGGCCTTCTTGAGAGTGCACTTCGCGCACATGATCTTGCCGGTCATCGTCGCCTCTTCCGCGGCGGCGGCGGCGACGAAGCCGGCCACGAGAGCGAGCGACAGGGCGACCTTGGCGAGGGTCTTCAGCATGGGGACTCCTTTCCCGGACTTCTCGAGACGGATTCTTCTACTGTATCCGACACGGGGCGCCCGCCCCGACGCCGCCGGCCCGGGGCCGGGTCAGGCCGGCGGGCCGGCCGGCCGGCCGACGCCGTCGTCGCGGACGAAGAGGACGCCGGAGCCGGAAAGCAGGCCCCGCTCCTCCTCGGGCGTCGCCCCGTCGCGGACGACGAGCGAGAAGTGCTCGCCGAAGAACATGCTGGCGTTGACGGCGTCGAGCAGGGCGTTGGCCCGCACGTAGGTCTTGGCCTGCGCCCGGTCGGCCACCACCGTGAGGCGCATGCCGTCGAGGGTCACGAGCCGGACCTCGGGCATCTTCGCGGCCTTGCGGACGAACTTCCGGGCGAGGCGCAGGCGGCGGTTGCGGTGGCGGCGCCACAGCAGGAGGGCCGCGAGGGCCATGAAGAAGAGGCCGGGGCCTACGTCCTGGCGCGTGAAGAGCGCCACGACGACGGCCAGCGCGACGATCGCCCCGCCGGCCGGGAGCAGCAGCTCACCGGCCGGGCGGTCGCGCAGCGAGCGCCACTGCTCCTCCAGGCGCGCGACGAGCGGCGCCTTCGTCGAGACGCCGCTCTCGATCTCGCGCTGCACCGTCTTCAGGTCCGCGGCGAGCTCCCGCGCGTCGGGGTAGCGGTCCTGCGCGCGCTTGCGGAGGCAGCGCGTCACGACGCGCTGGAGCGAGGGCGGCAGGTTCGGCCGGAGGGCCGTGAGGGGGCGCGTCTCCTCGAACGCGATCGCGTGCAGCGTGTCGAGCGCCGTCTGCCCGGAGAAGGGAAGCTGGCCCGTCACCATCTCGTAGAGGACGATCCCGAGCGAGAAGATGTCGCTGCGGTGGTCGACGGCCTGGCCCCGCGCCTGCTCCGGGCTCATGTACCGGAGCGTCCCCACGACGAAGCCGGCCTGCGTCTTCGCGAGCGTCTCCATGTGCGAGATCCCGTCCGGCGGCGCGGCCGTGGGCTCGACGAGCTTGGCGAGGCCGAAGTCGAGGATCTTCGCGTGGCCGTCGGGGGTGACGATCACGTTCTCCGGCTTGATGTCGCGGTGGACGATGCCCTGCTCGTGCGCCCGCTGCAGCCCGCCCGCGACCTGGTGGGCGATCTCGATCGCCCCGAGGGCGTCGAGCTCGCGGCCCTGGACGAGCTCCTTCACCGTGCGGCCCGGCACGAGCTCCATGGCGATGAAGAGGCCGTCCTCGCCCTCGCCGACGTCGTAGATCTGGGCGATCGCGGGGTGGGTGAGGGCGGCGGCGGCCTTCGCTTCCTGCATGAAGCGGGACTTGCGGTCCTCGTCGCGGGAGAACTCGGGCGGCAGGACCTTCAGGGCGACGTCGCGGCCGAGGCGGGTGTCGCGGGCGCGGTACACGACGCCCATCCCTCCGTGGCCCAGCTGCTCCTCGACCTGGAAGTGCCCGACCGTCTTGCCGATCATCGAAGCCCCACGGATCGTATCAGAGGCACACACCCGCCCTCGGCACGGGTTACGCGCCGGGCGCGCCCGCAGTTCGCGAAAAGCCCCTCAGGCGCCGGCGAGGGCGGCCGTGGCCAGGAACCGCGGCGGCCGGCGGTGGCGCGTGGCCTGCTCGAACGCGAACGCGACGCGCACGAGCACCGGCTCGCTCCACGCGCGGCCGATGAAGGAGAGCCCCACCGGCAGGCCGAAGACGAGCCCCATGGGAACGGTGACGGTCGGGTAGCCGGCGACCGCGGCCGGCGTCGAGTTGCCGCCCACGAAGTGGTCGCCGCTCACCGGGTCGATGACCCACGCCGGCGCGCCCGTCGGGGCGACGAGCGCGTCGAGGCGGTGCTTGTCCATCACCGCGTCGATCCCCTCGCCGCGCGACAGGCGCCGGCACTTCTCGAGCGCCTCGCGGTAGGCGGGCGACGTGAGCGGGCCCATCTCCGCGGCCTTCACGAAGATCTCCTGGCCGAAGTACGGCATCTCGCGGCCCTTGTTCCGCTCGTTGAACGCGATGGCGTCGGCCAGGCTCCGGACGCGCGCCCGGGGCCCGAGCGCGCCGAGGTAGGCGTCGAGGCCGGCCTTGAACTCGAAGAGCATCACCTGGTACTCGGGCTCGTTCAGCTCCTTGACGTTCGGCACGTCGGCCGGGTCGACCACCTCCGCCCCGCGCCGCTTCAGCTCCGCGAGAGCGCCCTCGAAGAGCGCGTCGGTGTCGGGGTGGAACCCGGCCATGTTGCGGGCGACGCCGATCCGCGCGCCGCGGAGGCCCTCCGCGTCGAGGAAGCGCGTGTAGTCGGCCGCGTGCTTCGCGGCCTCCGCCGTCGCGCGGTCGCGCGGGTCGGGTCCGGCCAGGGCCGTGAGGAGAGCGGCCGCGTCGGCCACCGTGCGGGCCATCGGCCCCGCGGTGTCCTGGCTCTCCGAGATGGGGACGACGCCGGCGCGGCTCACGAGCCCGACCGTCGGCTTGATGCCGACGACGCCGCAGTTGTTCGACGGGCTGACGATCGAGCCGTCCGTCTCGGTGCCGACGGCGAGGGCGACGAGGTTCGCGGCGACCGCCGCGCCGGAGCCGGAGCTCGAGCCGGACGGGTTGCGGTCGAGCGCGTAGGGGTTGCGGCACTGCCCGCCGCGGCCGCTCCAGCCGGACACGGAGCGCGTCGAGCGGAAGTTCGCCCACTCCGAGAGGTTCGCCTTGCCGAGGAGGACGGCCCCCGCCTCGCGCAGCCTTCGGGCGAGCGGCGCGTCCTGGGCCGGCCGCGAGCCCTCGAGGGCGAGCGAGCCGGCCGTCGTCGTCGTCTTGTCGGCGGTGTCGATGTTGTCTTTCAGGAGAACGGGTACGCCGTGGAGCGGGCCGCGCGGGCCCTTCGCCCGGCGCTCCGCGTCGAGCGCGTCGGCGATCGACAGGGCGTCGGGGTTCGTCTCGATGACGCTGCCGAGAGAGGGGCCGCGGCGGTCGAGCGCCTCGATCCGGCCGAGGTACGCCTCGACGATCCTCCGCGACGTGAGCGCTCCCGACGCCATTCTCTTCTGCAGGTCCGCGACCGTCGCCTCTTCGAGCTCGAAGGGTGGCGCGTCGAAGGCCTTCGGCTCGGCGGCCGAGGCCTCGCCGGAACGGCTGGTCGCGATCGCCGCGGCGCCCGCCAGGGCCCCGCGCTCCAGGAAGCCGCGTCTGTCCATCACCCCTCCCGTGTCGCGGCCGCCGCCGGCAGACCCTGGCTCGGCTCGCCCTCGCCGTCCCGCCGGAAGACGATCCTCCGGCCCTCCCAGTCCACGACGAGGAGCGACCCCGTCGTCACGAAGTGGTCCTCGCCGAGCTCGCGCGAGAGCATGCGCACGACGCCGCCGTGGGTGAAGACGAGGTGGCGTCCCGGCGCGAGGCCCTCGACGAAGTCCAGCACCCGGCCTCGCACGGCTTCGAAGGTCTCGCCGTCCGGCGGGGCGAAGTCCACGAAGCGGACCATCGCCTCCTGCCAGCGCGTCTCCAGGGTGTCCCACAGCCGTCCCTCGAGCGCCCCGAAGCTCATCTCCCGCAGCCGCGTGTCGCGCTTCGCCTCGCCGGCCCACGCCAGGCGGGCGGTCGCCTGGGTGCGCTGCAGGTCGGAGCACCACACCCCGTCGAACGCGGTCCCGGCCAGCACCGGCCGCAGGGCCCGCGCCTGCTCCTCGCCGAACGGCGTCAGGGGGACGTCCTCCCAGCCGGCCAGGCGCCGGCCCTTGCTCGCCGGCGTCTCTCCGTGCCGGACGAGCCACAGCTCCCGGCGCCCGGCTCCCGTGTCGTCCATGGAGCCGAAGTGTAGTGGAGGCCGGCCGGCGGACGGCTCCCGTCCAATCGTCTGGACGCTTTTTTTTCCTCGCCTTTCCAGAACCCGGCGGGGGGGGTGCTGCGTAACAGGATGTGAACGGCGGAACGGAGGATTCTCATGAGAAAGAGCATCGTTTGCGGAATGGGCCTCCTGGCCCTCGCCCTCGTCCCCGCCCCGGGGGCGGTCGCCCAGACCGGAGCGGCCTGGCTCCACGTCCGGGTCGAGGAGGCGGAGAAGGCCTCGAAGGTGAACGTGAACCTCCCGATGTCGGTCGTCGAGGCGGTGCTCAAGGCGTCGCCCGAGATCCTCGAGGAGCACGGCAAGATCAAGATCGGCGAGCACCACGGCATGAAGCTCGCCGACATGCGCGCGGCGTGGAAGGAGCTGAAGGCGGCCGGCGACGCCGACCTCGTCACGGTCGAGTCCGAGGAGGAGAACGTGCGGGTGGCCCGCAAGGGCGACCTCGTCCTCGTCTACGTCGACCGCAAGGCCGGCGCGAAGCGCGCGAAGGCGGAGGCCGAGCCGGCGAAGGCCGCCGCGGCGACGAAGGCGGTGAAGGTCGAGAAGGCGAAGGGCGCCGGGTTCGACGGGCCGGGCGAGGTGCGGGTCGAGGTGCCGGTGAGCCTCGTGGACGCGCTCCTGTCGGGCGAGGGCGAGCAGGTCAACCTCCAGGCCGCGGTGGGCGAGCTCATGAAGCGGCGCGGAGACATCGTCCGGGTCCACGACGAGGACAGCAACGTCCGCATCTGGATCGACGAGCAGAACACTCAGTCCGCCTCGAGGTAGGGAGCCATGACCAAGCTGGCCGTCATCCTCGGCGTGCCGATCGCGATGCTGGCCACCGTCGCCAGCCTGGGCGTGATGGTCGTCGACGTCCGCGAGGGCGGGCCGGACGGCCACCGCGTCGTCGTGCCGGTGCCGCTCGTCGTGGCGCAGGCCGCGCTGGCCGTGGCGCCGATGGTCGCCGGGCCCGACAAGCTCCGCGTCCACGCCGGCGAGGGGCTCGAGCACGTCGGGCTCGCGAAGGAGGTCCTCGAGGCCCTCGCCGCCGCCCCGGACGGCGAGCTCGTCCGGGTCGAGGAGCCGAAGGAGAGCGTCCTCATCACGAAGGAAGGCCGCTCGCTCCGCGTCCGCGTGCGCTCGGACCGCGAGAACGTGAACGTCACGGTCCCGCTCGCCCTGGCTCTCCAGGCGCTGCCCGACCGCGACGGCCGCATCCACACCGCGCGGCTCGCGGGGGCTCTCGGCGGGGTGCGGTTCACGGACCTCGTCGACGTGCAGGACGGGAACGACCACGTCCGCGTCTACGTCTGGTAGGCGGTCGGGGCGCGGCCCCGGCTACTTCGTCTCGCGCGGCGAAACGGCCTGGCGGAACTCCCGCCAGGCCGTTTCCGTCCGGTCGGCCAGCTCGGTGACGGCCCGGCGGACGCGCGCCTCGTGCTTCCACAGCGCCTTGCGCACGGCCTCGGCCCGCGGCTTGTCGCGCGTCGCGTCCGGCCGCTTCGGGTGGGCCCGGCCGAGCTGCACGCCGGCGTCGTAGGCGATCTCCCGCAGGTCCCCCGCGGTCAGGATCTCCTTGCCGATCGACGCCTCGGCGTAGTCGTCCGTCCAGTCGTGCACCCAGAAGTACTTGCCTCCGTGCGGCACGACGGCGGCGTACGCGAACGGCTCGTAGGCGATCAGGCGCTGGCCGTCGAGGACGCGGGAGGCCCCGACGTCGGTGCGCACGCAGGGGTTGCCGGCGAGGTCGCGGATCTGCTTCGCTTCGAGGACGAGGTCGTCCTGCGGCGCGTCCGTCATCCCCTCGATCACCATCAGGTACTTCTCGTCGAGGGCGCTGCCGATGCCCATCGTGAGGGCGCCCATGGCCTTCACCTCGAAGAAGCGCGGCGAGAGCTCGCGGGCGAAGGCGATGAGCTCGGCGAGGCGGGCGAGCCCGTCGGCGAAGGCGTCCTTCGGCAGCGGCGCGGCCGCGATCATCTTGTGCGCGCTCGCGAGGGCGACGCCGTGGTTCCACTTGAAGCGCGAGCGGAGCCGCGTGGCCACGACCGGCATGTCCAGGCGGAGCCGCCCGCCGCCGAGGCCGTCGCGGTAGCCGTGGAGGAAGTCGTCGACCACGCGACGCTCCTGGAGCCCCCAGCCCTTCTGCCGGGCCGCGAGGACGAGCGACGAGCCGAAGCGGACGAGGTCGATCACCGGCAGGCCGCGCGTGCAGTCGTCGAAGTCGGACAGGCCCCGGCCGAGGCTCGTCACGGTGTACTGCTCGACGTGGGCGTCGCCGTGCAGGTTCACCTCGGGGAAGGCGTCGAGGGAGTCCGAGAACAGCCGGCAGGTCTCGGCCGCGAAGCCGGCGCTGACGAACCGGAAGTAGGCGTGGGGCGTCGACGCGATCTTCGCGACGAGGTCGGGACGGGCGGCGAGGCGCGGCTCCTTCGGGTCGACCGAGAGGCCGTCGGCCCGGACCGTGGCCGCGGTCAGGAGGCCGACGAGGAGGACGCGGACGGCTCGGCGGAGCATCGCGGCCGGGAATCTTAACAGACGGGACGGGATCCTCACGCCGGCCGCGGGGCGCCGGACCTCGGGCGCCGGCCGGCCGGAATAAACTGCCGGACGCACATGGCCGGCGGCTACACCCTTCGCCTCGATCCCTGGGCCCCCGAGTACGAGGGCTCCATCCAGCTGACGTCCGACGACGGAGGCGGACAGCCCGTCGACGCGGCCGTCGAGCAGGCCAGGTGGGAAGCGATCCGGCCGGCCGACGCGGCGCGGCCCCGGGTCGTGGCCTTCGTCGACGGCGTGCGGCGGGTCGAGCACCGCCTCCTCGTCACGCGGGGGACGCGCACGGCCTTCGGCCTCCTCGGCTCCTACGGCGTGGGCGCCGTTCGCGTCGAGGGCGTCGCGCGGGTGAGCGACGCCCTCGTGGGGCGGGCCGTCGTCGTCAGCGGAGGCGAGGCGGTCGACCCGTTCGTCGCGGTGGTGGGCGACGGCCGCCTGACGGTTCTCTTCGAGCCCGAGTCCGTCCCGGAGAACGACCCCGCCGCGCCCCTCGCCGGGCTCCAGGCGAAGATGCGGCGCTCCGAGGCGGGGGTCGCCGAGCGGATCGCGGCGGAGGTCGACGTCGTCTTCCAGGACGGGCCGCTCACCTTCGTGAACGCCGCCCGCCACGGCTGCGTCGTCGGCTTCGTCAAGCGGCTCCAGCAGCAGTACCTCGAGCCCGCGGCCGAGGCGCTGCTGCCGCGCCTCGACGTCGGCGAGCGGACGCCGCTCTTCCTCATCCCCGGGAAGGCCGCGCGTTACTCCTGGTACCAGCGCATCGCGTTCGGACGCGCGATCGAGTCCGCGCTGGCGGGCGTCGTGCGCCTCGAGGCGCCGGCCGAGCGCGGACTCGCCGAGGCGATCCGCCTCGCCGACCTCTCCGCCCGCGAGATCCCGCGCTTCGCGTCCTCCGCCGCGCGCGACCCGCGCGCGCCGCAGAACCTCCACCCGATCGGCGGCCTCGAGAGCCGCCTCAAGCACCTCCTCGGCGACCCGCTGCTGCTGCGGCGGGCGATCGAGGCGAGTCTCCACAGCGAGGTGACCGCGTGAGCGCATCCGCCCCGGTCGGTCGCGTCCTCGGCACGCAGGACGCCATGCCGCTCGAGTTCTGGGTGGCGGTCGACGCCGGCCAGTACCTGCAGCTCGACGACGTGGTCGAGGTGGACACGGCGCTGCCCGACGGCCGCGAGGTCCGGCTCTACGGCGTCGTCGACCTCGTCCGCGCCCGCCACGAGGGCACGCGGCTCGACTCCGACGTCTTCCTCGTCGAGACGGGGGTCCTGCCGGCCACGGTGGCCGAGGCCGCCCACGTGCGCGTCACGCGGGTCGAGCCCGAGATCTTCGTGCCGCCCCGCCCGGGCCAGCCGGTGCGGCGGGCCGAGGGCGCGCGGCGGGAGGAGGCCCTCTTCTTCGACGGGATGGAGCGCCGCGTCCCGATCGGCCTCTCGCGCGACGGCGAGCCCGTCTACGCGAACCTCGACTTCCTCGACGGCACCCGCGGCGCCCACGTCAACATCTCCGGCGTCTCCGGCGTCGCGACGAAGACGAGCTACGCGACGTTCCTCCTCCACAGCCTCTTCACCTGCGGCTCGCTCGGCGGCGACGCGGCCAACACCCACGCCCTCGTCTTCAACGTGAAGGGCGAGGACCTCCTCTTCCTCGACCAGCCGAACGGGCGCCTGCGGGCCGAGGACCGCGACGCCTACGCGAAGATGGGCCTGCCGGCCGAGCGCTTCACGAGCGTCCAGATCCTCGCGCCGGTGCGGAAGAACTCGCCGGAGCGCCTCGCCGCCACCGGCAGCCGCACCGACGGCGTCACCGCCTTCTTCTGGACGCTGCGCGAGGTCGCGACCGAGAGGCTCCTGCGCTTCCTGTTCGCCGAGGCCGACGACAGCGGCAGCCAGCTCAGCTACGTGGTCGATCTCGTCGAGGCGAAGCTCGCGGCCGCGGCGGCGGCGAAGGGGGCGGCCGACGACCCGTGGATCGACGTCGAGGGGCAGCGCGTCGACTCGTTCGACGCGCTCGTCGAGGCCCTCACCGACCATCCCGACGGCGACCAGAGCCTGGCCGAGCGCTGGGCCGGCCGCGCGGCCCCGGGCACCGTCGCCGCGTTCGAGCGGCGGCTGCACGCCGCGGCGAAGCACGTCGGCCACCTCGTCCGCGGCCGCGACGTGGGACGGCGCGACGACCACCGTCTCGACTGGAAGCGGACGCAGATGTCGGTCGTCGACATCCACGCCCTGCACGATCGGGCCAAGCGCTTCGTGGTCGGCGCGGTCCTCAAGCGCATGTTCGAGGACAAGGAGGCGCTCGGCACCGCGCGGCCGCTCGTGTTCGTCGTGCTCGACGAGCTCAACAAGTACGCGCCGCGCGAGGGCAGCGGGCCGATCAAGGAGGTGCTGCTCGACATCTCCGAGCGCGGCCGCAGCCTCGGCATCATCCTCGTGGGCGCCCAGCAGACGGCGAGCGAGGTCGAGGGCCGCATCGTCGCGAACGCGGCGCTGCGCGTCGTCGGCCGGCTCGACACCGCGGAGGCCGAGCGGCCCGAGTACGGCTTCCTCACCGCGGCCGGCCGCGGCCGGGCCGGCATCCTCAAGCCCGGCACGATGATCGTGCAGCAGCCGGAGATCCCGGCGCCCCTCCTCCTCCGCTTCCCGTTCCCGGCCTGGGCCACCCGCAAGAGCGAGGTGGCCGAGGAGGTGGCCACCGACCCCTTCGCCGGCTTCCGCTGATGCGCTTCCTCCACACCGCCGACTGGCACGTCGGCAAGCCCCTGCGGGGCCGCTCGCGGATGGACGAGATGGCGGCGGCGGTGGCGCAGGTCGCCGACATCGCGATCGACCGGAAGGTCGACGCGGTGCTCGTGGCCGGCGACGTGTTCGACTCGCCGGCCCCGCCGCCCGAGGCCGAGAAGCTCGTCTACGACTTCCTCGCGCGGCTTCTCTCGGAGCGCATCGCGTGCGTCGTCATCGCCGGCAACCACGACCACCCGAGGAAGCTCGGGGCTCTCGCATCGCTCCTCGAGGGCCTGCGCATCCACGTGCGGGCCGAGGTCCGGCCCCCGGAGGACGGCGGCGTCGTGCGCCTCGCCTCGCGCGACGGGAAGGAGGAGGCGCGGGTCGCGGTCCTGCCGTTCGTGCCCGAGCGCCGGGTCGTGGACGCGTGCGCGGTGATGGGCCCCGAGAACGAGTGGTACAACGAGTACGCGCGGCGGGTGGAGCAGATCCTCGCCGCGCTCGTGAAGGGCCTGCCCTCCTCGAGCGTGAACGTGGTCCTCGGGCATCTCCTCGTGGACGGCGCGCGGCGCGGGACGGGCGAGCGCGAGCTGCACCTCGGCCAGATCTACGGCGTCAACCCGCAGCAGCTGCCCTCGGCCGTCCAGTACATCGGCCTCGGACACCTGCACCGGCCGCAGGAGATCACCGCGCCGGCGAAGACGTTCTACGCCGGCTCGCTCGTCGAGCTCGACTTCGGCGAGCAGCAGCAGGACAAGAGGGTCGTCGTCTTCGAGGCGCGGCCGGGCCGGCCGGTCGCCGTCGAGTCGGTGCCGGTCACCGCCGGGCGGAGGCTCCGCGACGCGGCGGGGACGCTCGACGAGCTGCGCGCGATGGCGGACGGCCTGGGGGACGCCTTCCTGCGGGTCACCGTGCGCTCCGACGCGCCCGTCCCCGGCCTCGCCGAGCAGGTCAAGGAGGCGCTGCCGTCTGCGCTCGACGTGTCCGTCGAGCGCCCGCAGGGGCGCGGGCCGGCGGGCGCCCGACGCGGGCGGCGGGCGCATCGCGCTCGACCCGGGCACCCTCTTCGCCACCTACTACCGCCACCGCAACGGGGCCGACCCGGCCGAGGAGCTGCGCCATCTCTTCGACGCGCTCTACGAGGAGGCCGCGCGGTGAAGCCCGAGCGGCTGACGGTCGAAGGCTTCACCTCGTTCCGCGACCGGCTCGAGCTCGACTTCTCGAGCCTCGACCTCTTCGCGATCACCGGCCCGACCGGGTCGGGGAAGTCCTCGCTCATCGACGCGATCGTCTTCGCGCTCTACGGCCAGGTGCCGCGCGTCGGCGACGACTACAAGCAGCTCATGAGCCACGGCGCCGAGCGGCTCTCGGTGCTGTTCGAGTTCCGGGTCGGGGCCGAGCGCTACCGCGTCGCGCGCACGGTCCGGCGGGACCGGCCCTCGCAGCAGCGGCTCGAGCGGCTGACGGAGAAGGGCGCCGAGCCGCTCGCGGACAAGGCGAAGGAGATCCGCCTCGAGATCGAGCGCGCGCTCGGCCTCGACTACGAGGGCTTCACGCGGTCGGTCGTGCTGCCCCAGGGGCAGTTCGACGCCTTCCTCAAGGGCGAGCCGAAGGAAAGGCGCAAGATCCTCGTCGCCCTCCTGAACCTCGGCGTCTACGAGCGCGTGCAGCAGCTCGCCAACACGCGGGCGAGCGACGCGAAGCGCGAGGCCGAGTTCGTGAAGCGCCAGCTCGAGACCGACTTCGCGGACGCGACGCCGGCCGCCGTCGAGGCCGCCCGCGAGGCGAAGGGCGACGCCGAGGGGCAGGCCCGGGACGCGGAGGCGGCCCTGAGGGGGCTGGCCGAGGCGGGCGCCCTGGCCCAGCGGGCCCGCGCGGCGCGCGGGGAGGCGGCGGCGCTCGAGCGCGACGCCGCCGAGGAGGAGCGGAAGCGGAAGGCGGCGGAGGCCACCGTCGCCTCCGCCGCGGCGACGCGCGTCTCGATCCAGGCCGACCTCGATCTCGGCCGGAGGCAGCTCGAGACGCTCGGGAGAGACGACGCGCGGCACACGGCCCTCGTCGCGGCCCGGCCCGCGGCCGAGCAGCTCGACGCGCTGCGGCCGCGGCTCGACGGCCTCGCGGCCCAGGCGGAGTCCGCCCTCCGGCGCATCGAGGAGGCGAAGGCGCGTCTCCGAGGCCGAGGTCGCGGTGGCGGCGGCCGACGAGGCGGAGGCCGTGGCCCGCGAGGCGGAGGCGGCCGCCCGGGTCGCGCGCGACGCAGCCCATCGGGCCCACGCTGCGGCCGCTCTTCGCGCGGGCCTCGCCCCCGGCGGGCGGTGCCCGGTGTGCGGCGGCCCGTGGCGAGGGTGCCCGCCGGCGAGGCGCCGGCCGTGGACAGCGCGGACCGCGCCGCGCGCGACGCCGAGTCGAAGGCCCGGGCCGGCGCGGCGGCGGCGCAGCAGCAGCGGGTGGCGCTCGAGAAGGCGCGCGGCGCCCTCGCCGGCGCGGAACGCGAGCTCGTGCAGACGGAGGACCAGCGGAAGGCGACCCGCGAGATGGCCGAGCAGGCGCGGGGCCAGGTCGTCGCGGCGGGCTTCCTCGAGATCGAGGCGGCCGACCCCGAGAGCCTCGTGCCGCGGATCGCCGGGGAGCTCGCGGCCCTCGAGGCCGCGCGGCGCGCGCGGGCCGACCTCGAGCGCCGGCAGCGCGAGTCCGAGCAGAAGCTCGGGGCCCTCGAGGCCCAGGTCGCGGCGGCCGCCGCCCAGCGCGACGAGGCGCGCGGCCGGGTCGAGACCCTGGCCGCGAGACGGAGCGAGGCGGAGGCCCGCCTCGCCGAGGCGGGCGCCGCGCTGCGGGCCATGGCCGCGGCCCACGGATGGGCGGGCTTCGATCCGCCGCCCGAGGGCCGCGACGAGGCCGACGTCGCGGAGTCGCTCCGCGCGGCCGCACAGCGGCGGAGCGCCGACGCGAGCGGCGCGGTGGCCCGGCACCGCGAGGCCGTGGCCCGGCTCGAGAAGGCGGTGGCGCGGGCCGCCGAGCTCGCGGCCCAGCGCGCGGGCCTCGAGTCCCGCGCGGCCCTTCACCGGACGCTGGCGGACCACCTGAAGGCGAACGAGCTCGTGGCCTGGGTCCAGGAGGAGGCGCTGCGCCGGCTCGCCGAGGAGGGCTCCCGGCACCTCGCTCGCCTGTCGCAGGGGCGCTACTCGCTGCGGCTCGGCGCGGGCGAAGCGGCCGAGGCCGCCCGCGCCGAGCAGGACTTCTTCGTCGTCGACGGCTGGAACGGCGACAGCGTGCGCTCCGTGCGCACGCTGTCGGGCGGCGAGACATTCCTCGCGTCGCTCGCCCTCGCGCTCGCCCTCGCCGAGAGCCTCGCGACGCTCTCGAGCGGCGACCGGGCGCGCGAGGCCCTCGAGAGCCTCTTCCTCGACGAGGGCTTCGGCACGCTCGACGCCGAAACCCTCGACACCGTCGTCTCCGCCCTCGACGCGCTCCACGGCGGCCAGCGGATGGTGGGCATCGTGACGCACGTCCGCGAGCTGGCCGAGCGCCTGCCGGCACGCCTCGAGGTGCGCCGGCAGGGAGCGTCTCGACCGCGGCCGTCGTCTAGCGCCCGGGAGACGGACCCGGGCGCCGGCCGCCTAGAGCCAGCTCGCGAGGCCGCCCGCGGAGCCCGCGCGGCTCGCAGCGCCGACGGCGTCGATGAGGCGCTTGCGCCAGTAGGGGATCGGGGCCATCAGCAGCCGGCCGCGGCCCTCGTAGGTCCGGACGAGGCCTTCGCCCGAGGTCACCGTCCCCACGAGGGACCTCGTCGCCCGCCCGGCCGAGTAGGCGACCGTCGCCTCGCGGGCGAGGACGTAGCGTCCGTCGACGACCATCCGCTCGCCGTCGAGGCGCGTCTCCTCGACCGGACCGGGCGTCGCGAGGACGACCCGGCCCCGGCCCGAGACCCTGGTCTGGAAATCGACGAGCCCCTCGCCGCTGCGCAGCGCGGTCAGCGTCTGCTCGCGGTGCACGTCCACCGAGACGCCCGCCTCCGAGGCGAAGTAGGCTCCCGACTCCAGGATCCACGCGCCGCCGTCGAGCTCGAGGACGTGGAACCCGCCGAACGACGGCTCGAGGAAGAGCTCGCCCGTGCCGGTGTAGGTCGGGCGGAAGACGCTCTCTCCGGACGCGAACGCCTTCAGCACCCCGCCGAGGCCCGGGTTCTTCGACTCCATGCGCAGGTCGCCGCGCATGAAGTAGAGCGCCCCCGCCTCGGTCCGCACGGTCTCGTCGTCGAGGACGCACCGGACGTAGAACTGGCCTTCTCTCTCGAGCACCTCGAACCGCGCCATGTCTCCCTCCATCGAAGGTCGGGCTGAATATCGATACGATAGATGGAGTGAGTCGTTGCATAGATTCGTACGATATAAAACCCCGCCAAGAGAGAAGAGCCGCCCGGGCGGGCGGCTCTCGAACGTCGCGCGGCGACGGCGGCGCGGCTACTTGGCCGCGGGCGGCGCCGCCGGCGGCAGCGGGTCGGGCACGCGGTTCTTCACCGGGGTGATCGACTGCAGGTAGGCGAAGATCGCCTTGAGGTCGGCGTCGGTCATGTTCCGGATCGCCGGCCACGGCATCGGCGGCAGGATCTCGCGGCCGCGCCCGAGGTGGCGCCCGCTGCGGATCGTGTCGACGAACTGCTGCTCCGTCCACTGGCCGGTGCCGGTCTCCTTGTCGGGCGTCAGGTTGGCCGTGAAGCTCGTGCCCCACGGCCCCGACCACGCGGTCATCGTCGCCGCGACCGAGGCGATCCACGGCCCGCTGGGGGCGGGGGCGGGCGGCAGCTTCATCTCGGCCGGGTGGCCCGACAGCCACTTCGTCTGGTCGGGCTCCGGCCCGTTCGGGCCCATCTTGTTGGGCGTGTGGCAGTCGGCGCAGCCCATGCTCTTCACGATGTACTCGCCGCGCTTCACTGCGTCCGCCGCGCCCTGCGCGCTCGCGACGGCGGCCGCTCCCCACGCGGCCGCGAAGAGCGCGAGCGCGGCCCGCCGGGCCGCTCGGCCTCCCGTCAACTGGTTCCCCCTCATAGGCCCTTCTCCTTTCGACGCATCATCCGGCGTTGGTTCTTCGCGAGGGACTCGCCTCGCGCGCCGAGGTCCTCGGCGATCCACTTGCGGACGAGGCGCACCGCCTCGTCGTCCACGACCTGGGTCCCGAGCGGCGGCATCTGCTGGGCCGCGCGGCGCGACGACATGCGCACCGCGATCGCGCTCAGGTCGGGATCTCCCTTGCGCACCCGCTGGCTCTTCTCGTCGGGCGAGCCCGGCACGTAGAAGCGGCTCGCGTGGCCGGCGGCGGTGGCCACCGCGTCGGCGTCGCGGCGGCCCTGGCCCGCCGAGTAGTCGAGCGAGAAGCCGAGGTCGGTGAGCGTGCCGCGGCCGTTGTGGCACATCGCGCAGTTCCCGTAGAGATAGCCGAGCGCGGCCCGGGCGGTCTTCGTCAGCGCGGCGATGCGGGGCGGGCTCTTCAGCAGCGCGGGCGGGAGGCCGCGCAGCAGGCCCCGCTCGGCGAGGACCCGCAGGTCCACGTCGTCCGGCCCCGGCTTCTCGGCGTGCGGCGCGTTCGGGTCGCGGTCGGGCGAGAGCTGCAGCGCGCTGAAGCCGAGGACGGGGACGGGCCGTCCGTCGTGGCACGCCCGGCAGTCGTAGCGCGACGGGATCGCGTGCCGCACGCCGGGCGCGACCTCGGCGTCCACCTTCGTCCCGCGCTCCGGCGCGACCGGCGCCTCGCGCTCGTCCTCCGTCCACCGGTAAGCGGCGAACTGCCAGCCCTCCTCGGTGCGCTCGAGATAGCGGGTCTCCACGCGGCGTCCGGCGATGCGGAACTCCTTCCACACCTTCGTGCCGAACGGGAACTCCCACGAGTTCGGATCGGAGGCGTCGATGTAGGTCCCCCTCGGCAGGTGGATCCACCGCTTCTTGACGGCTCCGTCGGACCACAGCGGATACTGCGGGGTGAACGGGAGGTTGTCCGCCGCGATCGTCCGCGTCTCCCAGTCCGCGTAGAGTCCGGTCTCCGCGAGCGTCGCGGGCGGCTCCCACGCGACGGCGCGCGAGGCCGTCGCGAGGACCAGCGCGGCGACCGACGCGATCTTCGCCCTTCCGCTCATGCGGTGAACGACGGCAAAGGCCCCATCGGCGTTCCCCCGGGGGTCGCTAAGAATTCCCTAACGGCTGGCGAGTCGGTTGAGTTGCCGCCTATGGTGCCACGGAACGCCCGACCGGAGTGGTCAGGCCAGTGGCGTCACGCTCGCGCGGCAGCGCACGCCGCGGGCCGCGAGGTCGGCGAGGACGCGGTCGAGAAGGCCCGGCTCGCGGCCGAGCGTCTCGGGCGCGTGGACGCCCGGTCGCCGGAAGGCGCCGGCGGCGACGAGGCGGGCGACCGAGGTGGCGACGTAGCCGGTCGAACGCGACATGCTGCGCAGGCCCGAGGCCTCGTGGTAGCGGTCGACGAAGTCCCACGAGCAGGCGACCCGCGAGCCCTTCTCGTGGCCGGCCACGCGCACCCGCATCACGGTGAGGTCGGGCTCGCCCTCGTCGAACGTCCACTTCGGGAAGAGAAGGGCGGCGGTGAGGTCGCGCGGGCGGACCTTCTGCCCGCCCACGTCGACCGGCTCGAGCGAGAAGAAGCCGGTGTCCTTCAGCACGCGCATGAGGTCGGCGTGGCCGGGCCAGCGGAGCGTCTTCTCCTTCATGAACGGCGCGTCGATCGTGCGGACGAGGCTGCGCAGGCCGTCGGTGTTGAAGGCCTCGAGCGTGCCGACGCCGGGGAAGTCGAGGAGCTCCGGCTCGGAGAGCGGCTCCTTCACCACGACGCGTCCGTGCTCGACGACGCGGGAGGGCCGCGTGTACTCCTCGAGCACGTCCGAGGGCGCGAAGCCGGCCTTGTAGTCGAACGGCCAGCGGCGCTCGACGGGGAGGCCGCCGACGTAGATCTCGACCTCCTCGAGCGGGGCGAGGCGCGCGGCCGCCGCGCCGCACATCATGTTCGACAGGCCGGGGGCGACGCCGCAGTCGACGACGGCGGTGACGCCCTTCGCGCGGGCCAGCGCGTCGAGGGAGAGCGCGTCCTCGGGCATGAAGCTGATGTCGACGCAGTGGCGGCCGGCCTCGAGGACGGCGCGCAGCGTCTGCAGGCCGATGGCGCTCGGCAGCGCGCCGACGGCGAGCTCGTAGGCCGCGACCAGCCTCTTCACCGCGTCCGGGTTCGCGAGGTCGGCCCGCACGGTGCCGACGTCGGCCCGCCGCGCGACCTGCTCGAGCGCCTCCGCGCGCACGTCGGCCACGTCCACGCGCAGGCCCGCGTCGTCGGCGAGGTCGCGGGCGATCGCCTGGCCGACCATGCCCGCGCCGAGGACGACCACCTTCCGCGTGCTCTCGCTCATGGGCCCGCCCTCCGGCGGCACCGTAGGCCGCGCCGGCGCGCCCTGTCAACCCGCGCGGGCGTCTGATAGCCTCCGCCGATGGTGACCTACGACGACGTCGCGCGGGCCGCCGGGCGCCTCGCGGGCGTCGCGCACCGCACGCCGGTCGCGACCTCCCGGACGCTCGACGAGCGGCCGGGCGCGCGGCTCTTCCTGAAGTGCGAGAACCTGCAGCGCGCGGGCGCCTTCAAGTTCCGCGGCGCCTACAACGCGATCGCCCGCCTCGCGCCGGAGGAGCGCTCGCGGGGCGTCCTCACCTACTCGAGCGGGAACCACGCCCAGGCGATCGCGCTGGCCTCGCGCCTCCTCGGCGCTCGGGCGACGATCGTGATGCCGGGGAACGCGCCGGCCGCGAAGCGGCGGGCGACCGAGGGCTACGGCGCGCGGGTCGTGGAGTACGACCCCGCGACGCAGAAGCGCGAGGAGGTCGCGGAAGGGCTCCGCGCCCAGGGCGACCCCGTGCTCGTGCCGCCCTACGACCACGCCGACGTGATCGCCGGCCAGGGCACCGCGGCGAAGGAGCTGTTCGAGGACGCGGGCGCGATGGACGTGCTGCTCGTCTGCTGCGGCGGCGGGGGCCTTCTCTCGGGCTCCGCCCTCGCCGCGCGCGCCCTCTCGCCGGGCTGCCGGGTCATCGGCGTCGAGCCCGCGGCCGGCGACGACGCCACCCGCTCCTTCCGCACCGGCGTCCTGCACACGGTCACGAACCCGGCGACGATCGCGGACGGCGCCCGCACGCCGTCGCTCGGCTCGCTCACCTTCCCTCTCGTGCGCGCGAACGTCGACGACATGGCGACCGTGTCGGACGAGGACCTCGTCCGCGCGATGCGCTTCGTCTGGGAGCGGATGAAGCTCGTCGTCGAGCCGACCGGCGTCCTCGGGCTGGCCGCCGCGCTCGGCGGCCGCGTCGACGTCGCGGGGAAGAGGGTCGGGGTGATCCTCTCCGGCGGAAACGTCGACCTCGCCTACGCCCTCGAGCTCTTCCGGGGGATCCGGGAGGACTGACGGCCCGGCCTCAGGCGCTCTCGTCGAGCGCGCGGAACGCCTCGTCGAGCTCCGCGTGCGAGGGGCGCGCGACCTGCCGCACCACCTTCCCGTCGCGCAGGAACACGAGGCTCGGCCACAGCTTCACGCGGAAGGAACGCCCCAGCGGCCGTCCGGGCCCGTCCTCGACCTTCACGTGCGCCACCTCGGGGCGGCGTCCCAGGTGCTCCGCGACCCGCGGAGCCAGCGCGCGGCACAGCCCTCAGGTCGGGGCTCCGAACTCGACGACGAGGGGGCCCGCGGTCGTGTCGACCTCCTCGCGCGCCGGCGTCCTTTCCGGGTCGCGGTAGTCCTTCTCGAACGGCATCGGCGTCCTCCTCGAGGGCGGGCTACGGCCGGGCGAACACGGCGTCCGGGACCGAGGCCGGGACCTCGAGCACCGGGAAGTGGATGCGCGTGCCGTCCTTGGGGTTGACGCGGTCGTCGGCCAGCTGGATCTTCCCGTGCGCCTTCCAGCCCTTCCACTCGAAGGGCACGGGCGGGGTCTTCTCGCCCTTCAGCACGAACTCCCAGCGGTCGACGAGGCCGGTCTTCGTGTTCACGTAGACCCAGTACTTGTCCTTCGGCGTGAGGCCGACGTTGTCGAAGGTGAGGAGGACCCGGTCCCAGCTGTCGGCGCCCTTCTCCTCGTGGCCGGCCATCGCGAGGGTCACGCCCGGGTCGCGCATCTTGTAGGGCATCAGGAGCCAGTACATGTCGTTCACCCACCACGCGTACGCCGTGTCGAGCGCCGCCTTCAGTGCGTCGCCCGCGAGGGGTGCGCCGGCGAGGGCGGCCTGTCCCTCCTTCGTGTTCACGTTCATCGTGACCACGAGGTCCTTTCCGTCCTTGTCCTTGCCCTCGACGCGGTAGCGGCCCGTCCACTTGTCCCAGGTGTGGGCGCGGCTCATCACGGTCTTCCCGCCGCGGTCGACCGCGAAGTCGAAGCGAAGGTACCGTGTGGCCTTCCAGGCGTCCTCGCCGCCGAGCGCCTGCATCACGCGGTCGGCCACCGCCACGGCCTTCGGGTCCGCGGCGGGCGGCGCCGCGGCGGGGGCCGCGCCGGCGGCGACGGGCGTGGCGAGAAGGGCCGCGGTGAGAAGGGCCGCGGTGAGGGCGAGCCGGACGGCGCGCAGGGCAGGGACGTCGCGGTCGACGCGGTGAGCGAGGGACATCGTTCCTCCGGAGTTTTCCCTATTCTCGTACGGGTCCGGCTCCGGCGCTCAGCGCGGCGCGAGCGAGGCCGCCGGGCCGTCGAGGCGGAGGCGGACGACGGTGTCGATCGAGCGGCGGTCGGCCGGCGCGACGCGCAGCTCGAGGCCGCCCGCCGTCGCCCGCGCCGAGGCGCCGCCGCCGCCCAGGACCGAGGCGTCGAGGACGCGCCTCTCGATCGACGGCAGGACGAGGGCCTCGCCCGGCCAGTCGAAGACGTGCACGTAGACGTCGTCGCCGCGCCGCGTGCTCACGCCCCACGGCCCCGGCTTCCACGGGCCCCCGCGCGTGCCGTGGACGCTCTCGCCGTGCGTCCGCATCCACCCGCCGATCTCCCGCAGCCGTGCGGCCTGGCGGGGCTCGATCTCGCCGCCGGGCATCGGCCCCACGTTCAGCAGGAGGTTGCCGTCGCCGCCGGCGCAGGTGACGAGCGTCCGCACGCACTCCGCGAGCGGCTTCATCGCGTCGTCCGGCTTCCACGCCCACTGCTCGCAGATCGTGATGCACGACTCCCACGGCCGCGCGTCCTGGTAGCGGCCGACCCGCTGCTCGGGCGTGTCGTAGTCGCCGGCGAAGGCGCCCGTGGCCGTGGTGCCGGCCATGTCCTGCCGGCCCTTCCCGACCCGGTTGTTGACGATCACCGACGGCTGCAGGGTGCGGCAGAGCCGGTAGAGGCGCTTCCCGCGCTCCTCGGTCCAGGGCTCCTCCCACTCTCCGTCGAACCAGAGGACGCCCAGCGGCCCGTAGCTCGTCAGGAGCTCCGTGAGCTGGCCCTCGAGGTAGGCCACGTAGCGGTCCATGTCCGCCGACGGCTTCTTCGTCTTCCCGCCCGGCGAGCCGAGCGGGTAGTCGGGGTGCCGCCAGTCGAGGATCGAGTGGTAGGCGCAGAAGACGACGCCCTCGGCGCGGCAGGCCGCGGCGAGCTCGCCCACCACGTCGCGCCCGAGCGGCGTGTTCCCGACGTGGTAGTCGGTGAGGCGGCTCGGCCAGAGGCAGAACCCGTCGTGGTGCTTCGTGGTGAGGACGAGGTAGCGCATGCCCGCGTCCCTCGCCAGACGCGCCCACGCCCGCGGGTCGAACTCCTTCGCCGCGAACCGCCGCCAGAGCCCGTCGTACTCCTCGGCCGGCACCTGCGCCCCGCGCGACCAGCCGATCTCGGTGCCGCGCAGGCTCACCGGGCCCCAGTGGACGAACATGCCGAACCGCGCCTCGCGCCACCAGGAGAGGTCGGCCGGCGGCGGCACGTCCGTCGCGGGCTCGGCCGGCCCGGCCGCCGCCCGCCCGTCGAGAGAGCCGGCGGCGAGCGCGCCCGGCACGAGTCGCAGCAGCGAGCGGCGCTTCACGACACTCCTCCCGCGGGGGTCACTCGAAGGCCCTGCGGACCTCTTCGACCGCCCGCTCGAACGTCCGGTAGATGGCGATGCGGCCCTTGCGATCGTGCCACCCGGCCCGGGCCATGGCCCGCAGGGGCTGGGGCTGCACCCCGCCGAGGACGACGAGGATCCCGTGGCGGTGGAGCAGCTCGAAGGCGGACTCGAGGCCGACGAGGCCCGTCGCGTCGAGGGCGGGCACGGACCGCAGGTCGAGGAGGACGACCCGGACGTTCTTGTCCACCTCGCCGAGTGCCGTCATCGCCTTCTGCGCGGCCCCGAAGAAGAGGGGGCCCGCGATCTCGTAGACGACGACGCCGCGCGGCAGCGGGCGCTCGAGGGCGAACGGGTGCTCGTCGACGAGGCGTACGGTCGACACCTCCGCCATGCGCTTCATGAAGAGGAGGGCCGCCATGACGACGCCGGCCGACACGGCGACCACCATGTCGAAGAGGACGGTCAGCGAGAAGCAGACGAGGAGCACCGCGACGTCGCTGCGCGGCGCGACCTTCAGCACGTGGGCGAAGTGCTGCACCTCGCTCATGTTCCAGGCCACGAGGAGGAGGAGCGCGGCGAGCGAGGCCATCGGCAGCCGCCCGAGGAGCGGCGCGAGGGCCACGACGGCGAGCAGGACGAAGAGCGCGTGGAAGAGGGCGGCGAGCGGCGTGCGGCCGCCGGCCCGCACGTTCGTGGCGGTGCGCGCGATGGCGCCGGTGGCGGCGAAGCCGCCGAAGAACGGGGCGACGATGTTCCCCGTGCCCTGGGCCATCAGCTCGGCGTCGGGGTCGTGCTTCCGGCCGGTCATGCCGTCGGCCACCACCGCCGAGAGGAGCGACTCGATCGCGCCGAGGACGGCGATCGCGAAGGCGGAGGGCATGAGCTCGCGGACGACGTGGAACGTGAGGTGCAGCGGCCGCCCGCCGGGCCCCGGCAGCGCCCACGGCAGGATCGGGAGCGGCGGCAGCGGGGGGATTCCCGCGCCGGTGACGCCGCGGATCCGGTAGTGGAAGCGGCTCGCGATCGTGGCCGCGTCGAAGTGGTCGAGGAAGCGGGAGGCGACGAGGGCGGCCACCGTGCCGACCACGAGGCCGGCGAGGGCCGGCGGCACCTTGCGGGTGACGCGCGGCCAGACGACGAGGACCGCCAGCGTCAGGGCCCCGATCGCCACGTCCGGTCCGTTGACCGTCGGCAGGGCCTCGGCCAGGGCGCCGACGCGGTCGACGAAGTGCTCCGGCATCTCGGGCACGGTCAGGCCGAGGAGGTCCTTGACCTGCAGCGTGGCGATGACGACGGCGATGCCCGCGGTGAAGCCGGTGGTGACGGGGTACGGCACGAACTCGATGAAGCGCCCCATCCGCATGACGCCCATCGCGAACAGGATGACCCCGGCCATCAGGGTCGCGATCAGCAGGCCACCGGCTCCGAACCGCGCCGAGATGGGAGCGAGCACGACGACGAACGCGGCCGTCGGGCCCGACACCTGGACGCGCGAGCCGCCGAGGAGGGCGATGAGGGCGCCGGCCACGATGGCGGTGTAGAGGCCGTGCTGGGGCGGGACGCCGGTCGCGATGGCCAGGGCCATCGACAGGGGCAGAGCCACCACGCCGACGACCGCGCCGGCCACGAGGTCGGCCCGCAGGTCGTCCTTCGTGTATGCGGCGAGCGACTCGCGCAGGGCCGTGGCGGGCCGGGGCCAGGGCGACGACGGCCCGCCCTCGTACCGCTTCATCGCCCGGCCTCCACGAGGTCGAGCACGCGGGGCGGCGCGAGGGGCAGGGCGACCGGCCGGCCCCCGGCGGCGCGCGCGACGGCGTTCGCGATCGCGGCGAGGGCCGCGCGCCCGGCCGCGTCGGCGAGAGCCGCGCCGCCGGCGCCGTTCGTGCCGTCGGTCGACGGCACGAACGTCACCGCCAGGGCGGCACGTCGCCGGGCGCGATCATGGGGTAGGTCCGGCACCGGGCGAGGCCCGGCGCGTGTCCGGCGACCGCCGAGAGGTCGGGCTGTCCGGCGGCGAGGGCCTGCTCCACCGCCGCGGCCAGGGCGCCCTCGATCTCGGCGAGGACGCCGGCGCCGTCCGCGAAGGGGCCGCCCTCGACGGTGGCCGAGAGCCGCGCGACCCGCACCACGCCCGTCTCCGCGTCGACCTCGACCTCCGCCTCGACGACCGCGAGCGACGGCGGCCACGCGGCGGAGCCCGGGGCCGCGCTGACCGCGAGCGGCTCGCCCGCGCGGAGCGCCGCCCGCCCGATCTCGTCGAAGCCGATGCCGCGGCCCGCCGCGTCGCGCACGCGGCCGGCCTCGACGCGCGTGTCGGCGACGGCCGCGCCGAGCAGGCGCGCGCCGGCCTCGCGGATCCGCTCGAGCGCCGTGCGGGCCGCCTCTTCGACGGCTCGTCGGATGACGAAGGCGGCCGGGGCGGGATCCCCGGAGTCGAACGCCGCGGAATCCGTGTCGGCGGCGGTCGACACCACGTTCGCCTCCCGCACCGTCAGGATGGCGGCGGCGGCCGCGCGAGCTGCGCCTCGTCTCCGCCCACGCCCGCGGCCGCGGCGCGTGGCGAGGGCGAACGAGCCGTCCTCCAGGAGCCGCAGGGAGGCGGCGGCGCCCGACGACGCGGCGGCGCCCGCGGTGCGGCGCGCGGCGGCGAGCCCCGTCGCCCCGCGCGGCGCCCCCGCGGTGCGCGCGCGCGCGGGCGGCGGGCCGGACGGCAGCAGCCGGTCGAGGCCGCGCGCGTCGTCCCGACCCGCGACCTCGCCGAGGCCGGCGAGCGCCTCGGCGCCCGGGTCGCCCGGGCCGCGGAGGCTCGCGCGCCGGAGGGAGGCCGCGTCCACGCCGGCGAGGACCGCCGCCTCGTCGAGGGCGCACTCGAGGGCGAGGGCGATTCCCCCGTCGGCGCCGCGCCCGGCGCCGCAGGGCGGCCGGTGCGTGCGCACGGCCGCCGCCCGCACCCGGGTCGCCGGGCACCGGTAGAGGCCGAGCGCGTGCCGGGCGGCCGCCCGCAGCAACTCGGCCGCGACGGCCTCGGACTCGGCGCCGACGTCCACGCGGAGGGCGACGTCGATCGCGGCGAGACGGCCCGACTCGACGCCCACGCGCACCCGCGCCCGCTGGGCCGGGCGGCCCGTGCCCAGGGCGAGCGCCTCGTCGGCGGAGAGGCCGAGCCGGGCCGGGCGTCCCGTCCTCAGGGTCACGAGCGCGCACAGGTCCTCGACGAGCAGGTCGGGCCTCGCCCCGGATCCGCCCGTCACGTGCGGCCGCGCGACGCGGATGCGCGCGGCGGGCAGGCCCAGCCGCTCCGCGAGGAGGCCGCGCACGCGGAACGGGGACCCGGTCGAGGTCCGCACGACGAGCCGCTGGTCCTCGTCGAGCCACGTCACCGCGACCGGCGGCTGGAGCGACACGAGCGGAGCGAACGGCAGCCGCCACTCCCGCTCGACGACCACGCCGGCCGCGGCGAGGGCCGCGTCCACGTCGCCCTCCGTCACGGCGACCCGGGCGGCGACCGTCGCGTCGTCCTCGTCCTCGATGCCGAGGACGGCCGGCCGCGGCTCGAGCGCGATCGCCACGGCGTCGGCCGCCCGCCGCGCGAGCTCCGGGTCCTCCGAGGCCGCCGCGGCGAGCGGCGCGCCGAGGAAGGGCGCCTCCTCGCGCAGAAGAGCCGGCGCGTCGGCCGGCGTGAGCACCAGCGCGATGCCCGGCAGCGTCGCCGCCGCGGTCGCGTCCGCCGAAACGACGCGGGCGCGGGCGAGCGGCGAGCGGCGCACGGCGACGTGCAGGAGGCCGGGCAGCGCGACGTCGTCGGCGAACGCGACCTGCCCGGCGGCGCGCCGCAGGCTCACGTGGCGCTCCGCGCCGCGGCGAGCACCGCGGCGACCGGACGGCCGTAGCCGCTGCAGCGGCACAGGCCGCCGAGCTCCTCGCGGACCTCGGCCTCCGAGGGGGAGGGATTCCCGTCGAGGATCGCGCGGGCCGAGAGCACGAGTCCCGGCGAGCAGAAGCCGCAGGGCGGGGCGCCGGCCTCGGCGAAGGCCCGCTGGAGGGGGTGGGGGCGCTCGGCGGTGCCGAGACCCTCGATCGTCGTGACGCTGCGCCCCTGCGCCCGCACGGCCAGCGTCAGGCACGACGAGACGGGTCGCCCGTCGAGGAGCACCGTGCAGGCCCCGCAGCGGCCGGCCGAGCAGCCCTGCTTCACGCCGAACACGGAGGCCCCCCGCAGCAGCTCGGCGAGGGTCGTGCGCGCCTCCGCGTCGGCGCGCAGCGTGCGCCCGTCGACGGTCAGCTCGAGGCGGCCGGACGTGAAGTACGGCATCGGTGCCGGCGCCCGCGGCGGCGCGAGCGGCCGCAGCCGGCGGAGGTCCGGCGGCTTCGCCTGCCGGCCGCGGGCGACGGCCGCGCGCAGGGCGCGGCGGGCGAGGACGAGCGCCGCGCGGCGACGGTAGCTCGCGGGGGCGAGGGCGTCGTCGCGGAAAGGGGCGGTCTCCGCCACGACCTCGGCCGCGTGGTCGACCGCCTCGTCCTCGCCGCGGGTGCGCTCGAGCAGCGCCTCGGCGTCGAGCACGCGGGCGGGCGGCGTCGCGAGGCCGGTGACGGCGAGGCGCACGCGGGCGAGCCGCTCGCCCGAGAACGTCGTCGTGACGGCGACGGCCGCGAGCGGTGGGAGGGAGGGCAGCGCCGCCGCGCGCTCGAGGGCGGCGCCGTCCGGCGCGCCCGGGATGACGACGGCGCGCACGAGCCCTCCGCCTTCGAGGTCGAGCGACGGGTTCCTGAGGAAGCGCAGGGCCGGGCTCTCCACCGGCTCGCTCGGGTGGGCGATCACGAAGACGGCGTTCAGGGCGACGAGCGCCGCCGCCAGCTCGGAGTCGGGGTCCGCCGCCACCGCCTCGCCGCCGATCGTCGCCATCCCGCGCAGGAGACGGGACGGCGCGGCGGCGCGGCAGGCCGCGGGCAGGAGCGACGCCGTCATGGCGTGGGCGCTCGAGGACTGGGCGAGGTCGTGCAGGGTCGTCGTCGCGCCGATCTCGAGGTCCTCGTCGTCGACTCGCAGGCCGGCGAACCCGAGGCCGACGAGGTCGAGCACGTTCGGCACCTCGCGGTCGGTCGCGAGCAGGCGGGTGCCGCCCCCCAGCACCGCCGCGCCCTCCCGGGCCAGGGCCAGCGCGTCCTCGACGCGGGTGGGGCGGTGGTAGCTTCTGATGCCGCGCGCGAGCAGAGGGCCCCTCCTGGCCGGAGTGATCTTATCCGATCGCCCCGCGCGGGGCGGCCCTCGCGGCGGCTACTCGACGAGCCTCGCCCCCGCCTCGGGCCGGCACGGGTAGAGCGCCGCGGGCAGCTCGATCCGCGCGCGGTACCCGGCGAGCACCGCGTCGCAGAACGCGGCGACCGCCGCCGCGTCCACGAGGGCCACCGCGCAGCCCCCGAACCCGGCGCCCGTCATGCGCGCGCCGAAGCAGGACGGCTGCTGCCGCGCGAGCTCCGTCATCGCGTCGAGCTCCTCGCAGGAGACCTCGTACAGGTCGCGCAGGCTGGCGTGGGAGTCGTTCATGAGGCGGCCCGCGCGGGCGAGGTCGCCCGCCGCGAGCGCCTCGGCCATCTCGACCGGCCGGCGGTTCTCGGGAACGACGTGGCTCGCCCGCCGGAAGTCGACGGGGTCGAGCGCCGCCCGCGCGGCCTCGAGCTCGGTCGAGGTCACGTCGCGCAGGGCGCGGACGCCCGCGTGGCGGCGCGCGAGCTCGGCCACGACGCGCTCGCAGGCGGCGCGGCGGTCGTTGTAGGCGCTGCCGGCGAGGCTGCGCCGCGCGCCGGTGTCCATCACCACGACCGCGGCCGTCGCCGGCAGGGGCGCGGGCCGAGTCGCGAGCGAGCGGCAGTCGAGGAGGAGCGCCTTGCCGCCCTCGCAGGCGGCCGAGGCGAACTGGTCCATGATCCCGCAGTTCATGCCGACGTAGCGGTTCTCGGCCTTCTGCCCGAGCCGGGCCATGCGCACGGGGTCCCACGCGAGGCCGGTGGCCGCCGCCATCGCGCGCGCGGTCGCGAGCTCGAGGGCGGCCGAGGACGACAGGCCCGCGCCGATCGGCACGTCGCCGTCCACGACGACGTCGAGGCCGGTCGTGGCGAGGCCCTCGTCGGCGAACGCCCACGCCACGCCCGCGACGTAAGAGAGCCAGTCGTGCCCCCCGGGCGGGGTGAGCGCGTCGAGGCGGACCTCGCGCGTCTCGTCGTAGGCCACCGAGTGGCCGCGCAGGACGCGGTCGGCGCGCGGGCGGAAGACGACGACGGCGGCGCGCCCGATGGCCATGGGCAGCACGAAGCCGTCGTTGTAGTCGGTGTGCTCGCCGATCAGGTTGACGCGGCCGGGCGCCACGGCCGTTCGCGGCGCGGGGCCGGGGAAGCGCTCGGCGAAGCGCGCGGCGGCGCGGCGCAGCAGCGCGGGGTCGATGCCGCGGGCGGCGGGGGAGTCGGTCATCGCGGGGGGGTTCTCCGGTAGTGGACCTCGGCCTCGTCGCGCAGGCGGGCCGCGGCGTCCTCGGCGGTGAGGTCGCGCTGCGGCTCGGCCGTCAGCTCGTAGCCCACGAGGAACTTGCGCACGGTGGCCGAGCGCAGCAGGGGCGGGCAGTAGACGGCGTGGAGCCGCCAGTACGGGTGCTCCTCCCCGTCCGTCGGGCGGGAGTGGAAGCCCATCGAGTAGGGGAACGAGGTGCGGAACAGATTGTCGTAGCGGGCCGACAGCCGCCGCAGCGCGTCCGCGAGAGCGTCGCGCTCCTCCGGCGCGAGCGACGGCAGGTCGCCGACGCGGCGGGCCGCCACGAGCATCGTCTCGAACGGCCACACGGCCCAGAACGGCACGAGCGCGACCCAGTGGTCGTTGCGGAACACGACGCGCTCGCCCTCCGCGAGCTCCTTCGCCAGGTAGTCGCCGACGAGGTCGCGGCCGTGGCGGCGGAAGTACGCCTCCTGCGTCGCCCGCTTCTTCGCGGGGATCGCGGGCACGTGGCCCGTCGCCCAGACCTGGCAGTGCGGGTGCGGGTTGCTGCACCCCATCATCGCGCCCTTGTTCTCGAAGACCTGGACGTAGCGGATCGCGGGATCGCGGCCGAGCGCCTCGAACTCCCCGGCCCACGCGTCGACCACCGGCCGGATCTCCCGCGCGTCCATCTCGGCGAGCGTGAGGTCGTGCCGCGGGGAGAAGCACAGGACACGGCAGCGGCCGGTCGCCGGTTCGGCGACGAGGAGCCCGTCGTCGTCCCGCGCGGCGACGGTCGTCTCCGGCAGCAGGGCGGGGTAGTCGTTGTCGAACGCGAACGTGGTCGTGTACGCGGGATTCTCCTGCCCGTTCGCGCGCGTGTTGCCCGGGCAGAGGTAGCAGGTCGGGTCGTAGGAGGGCCGCGACTCGGGCGGCGCGTCCTCGACCTGCCCCTGCCACGGCCGCTGCAGCCGGTGCGGCGAGCAGAGGACCCACTCGTCGAGCAGGGGGTTGTAGCGCCGGTGCGGCGCCTTTCGGGGCTCGGCCATCGGTGGTCGCTCCGGCGCCCGTGACGCGTGGGTGCGGCGCCGGGCGCTAGCGTAGTCGGTTTGCCGCGAGGGTTCCATAGAGCCGACGCACGGGCAGGGCCTGCGGAGCGCCGGGCGGGTGTAACCTTGACGGCCGGCCGTCGTCCAAGAGACGGTCCGGCCGGGTCCGGTCACGGAGGAACGACGAGTGCCGCTGTACGAGTACCGCTGTTCGAGCTGCGGAAGCCGCTTCGAGGTCCTGCGCCGCATGGGCCAGGGCAGCGAGGGTCTCGCCTGCCCGCATTGCGGGCACGAGAGGGTGGAGAAGGAGTTCTCGACCTTCGCCGGGGCGACCGCCGGCGGGTCGGGCGGCTCTTCCGGCGGGGGCTGCTCGCCCTCCGGCCGCTTCACCTGAGCCTAGCCCCCCTCGGCCGCCCGTGCGGCGGCCTCCGCGGACGTTGCTATAGTGGGCGGCGGGAGACTCCGATGAAGAACCCGCTCCGCGACCCCCGCCTTGCCGCCCTCCTCGTCCTCGCCCTCGGGGCGCGCGCGGCCTCCGGACAGACCGTCGACGACGTCGTCCGGAAGTACCTGGTGGCGCGTGGCGGGGCCGAGAAGCTCCGGGCCGTGCAGTCGCTGCGCCTCACGGGGACGATGGAGGTCCCCGGCGTGCCGCAGGCGGCGCCCTTCACCATGGAGCTGAAGCGGCCGCACCTCATGCGGACCGAGTTCACGATCGAGGGGCGGACGGGCATCCGCGCCTTCGACGGCCGGGACGGCTGGGCCCAGCTGCCGCTGCCGGGCGAGCCGCCGCGGCCCATGTCGGCCGAGGACGCGGCCGACGCGCGCGACCAGGCCGACGTCGACCTCTCGCCGCTCGTCGACGCGGTGGCGAAGGGCTTCGCC
Organism: Vicinamibacteria bacterium; assembly: GCA_046331285.1. Classification (GTDB taxonomy): domain Bacteria; phylum Acidobacteriota; class Vicinamibacteria; order Fen-336; family Fen-336; genus DATBSL01. The sequence goes on along the minus strand of JAXLRD010000045.1, from coordinate 1,584 downwards.
ATCGAGCTCGTTGGGAAAGACCGGATCCCCGGCGGCGAGACGTGGCGGCTCACCGTGAAGGGCGCCGCCGGCCCGCCGCGCACCGTCCACATCGACACCAAGACCCACCTCGTGATCGCGACCGAGGAGACCCGGATGGTCGAGGGCCGGCCGATGGAGTTCGTCACGAACGTCGGCGACTACCGCGGCGTCCAGGGCCTGCAGTTCCCCTTCCGCATCGAGGTCGGGCCGAAGGGCACGATCGACCGGCAGAAGCTCGTCCTCACGAAGGTCGAGGTCAACCCGCCGCTCGCCGCCGACCGCTTCTCGATGCCCCGCTAGGTCGGGTCCGCGGGCGGGGGGCCGCGGCCGCTGTGCTAACCTTTCGCGGCTCCGGGCGGTCGCGCGTTCCGCGCGGCCTCCCGGCGCGGCGAGGTGCACATGGCCTGGTGGATCTGGGTCCTCGGCGGTCTCGGTCTCCTCGTGCTCGAGGTCGCCACTCCGGGCGGGTTCTTCGCGGTGTTCTTCGCCCTCGGCGCGATCCTCGTCGGCGCCGTGCGGGCCCTGGGCTGGAGCGGGCCGGCGTGGCTCGAGTGGCTCGCGTTCACCGTCCTCTCGGTCGCGTCGCTCGCCCTGTTCCGCAAGCCGCTGATGCAGCGGTTCAACCTCGCGGCGGGGCCGCCGGTCGACCGGATCGAGGGCGAGGCGGCGGTGGTCGTCGAGGACGTGGCGCCGGGCGGCGTGGGAAAGGCCGAGCTGCGGGGGGCCGTGTGGAGTGCCCGCACCGCGGGCGAGGCGCCCCTCGGGCGCGGCCGGCGGTGCCGGGTGGAGAGGGTGGACGGCCTGACGCTGTGGCTGCGGGCCGAGTAGGCCGCTCGACAGAGCGAAGGAGGCGGGGATGTTCGGCAGCGCGCTGTTCGTCTTCATCGTGTTCGCGTTCTTCGTCTTCTACGTCATCGCCAAGACGGCGGTGGTCGTCCCGCAGCAGAACGCCTACGTGGTCGAGCGGCTCGGCCGCTTCGCCGGCGTCCTCGACGCGGGCTTCCACATCCTCGTGCCCTTCATCGACGTGATCCGCTACCGGCACGTCCTGAAGGAGCAGGCGATGGACATCCCGGAGCAGGTCTGCATCACGAAGGACAACGTCCAGGTCGCCGTCGACGGGATCCTGTACCTGAAGGTGATGGACCCCGAGCGGGCGTCCTACGGGATCAACGACTACCGCTTCGCGATCACCCAGCTCGCGCAGACGACGCTGCGCAGCGAGATCGGCAAGATCGACCTCGACCGCACGTTCGAGGAGCGCACCTACGTCAACACCCAGGTCGTGACCGAGGTCGACAAGGCCTCCGAGGCGTGGGGCGTCAAGGTCCTCCGCTACGAGATCAAGAACATCACGCCGCCGCAGGACATCCTGGCCGCGATGGAGAAGCAGATGCGGGCCGAGCGCGAGAAGCGCGCGGTGGTCCTGCAGTCCGAGGGCGAGCGCGACGCCGCGATCAACACCGCCGAGGGCCAGAAGCAGCAGGTGATCAAGGCCTCGGAGGCGAACAAGCAGCAGCGGATCAACGAGGCCGAGGGCCAGGCCGCCGCGATCCTCGCCGT
>JAXLRD010000044.1:0-64219 GCA_046331285.1 Vicinamibacteria bacterium | reverse complement strand
GACGTCCTCCTGTGCATCGGGTCCGGCAAGAAGGTCGCCGACGCCGAGCGGCTCCGCTTCGACACGAACGCCTTCTACCTGAAGTCGGCCGAGGAGATGGCCGCCCTCTTCCCGGACTACCCCGAGGCGCTCCTCTCGACCGTCCAGATCGCCGAGATGTGCGACTTCGAGCTCAAGCCGGTGTCCTCGCTGCCGGCGTTCGAGGTCCCGCCGGGCGAGACGATCGACAGCCACTTCGAGAACGTGACGCGGCGCTCGTTCGCCGAGCGCTGCCGCGCGCTCGAGCCCCTGGCCTCGGCCGGCCGCCTGCGGCACCCGCTCGCGGACTACGAGGCGCGGCTCGAGAAGGAGATCGGCGTCATCCACAAGGCCGGCTTCTCCGGCTACTTCCTCATCGTCTGGGACTTCATCCGCTACGCGAAGGAAAGGCGGATCCCGGTCGGCCCCGGCCGCGGCTCGGCCGCGGGCAGCCTCGTCGCGTGGGCGCTGCGCATCACCGACATCGACCCCCTCGAGAACGAGCTCATCTTCGAGCGCTTCCTGAACCCCGAGCGGATCAGCCCCCCCGACATCGACATCGACTTCTGCGAGGCGCGCCGCGGCGAGGTCATCGAGTACGTCACGAAGAAGTACGGGCGGGAGAACGTCGCCCAGATCATCACCTTCGGGACGATGAAGGCGAAGGCGGTGGTGCGCGACGTCGGCCGCGTGATGGACATGAGCTACGCCGAGGTCGACAAGATCGCGAAGATGATCCCGTTCGACCTCAAGATGACCCTCGACAAGGCCCTCGAGGAGTCGCCGCCGCTCCAGGAGGCGTACCAGAAGGAGCCGAAGGTCAAGGAGCTCATCGACATCTCGCGGCGGCTCGAGGGGACGACGCGCCACGCCTCGATCCACGCGGCCGGCGTCGTCATCGCGCCGCAGCCGCTCACCGACCTCGTGCCGCTCTTCAAGGGCAACACCGGCGACATCACGACGCAGTTCGACATGAAGGGGGTCGAGAAGATCGGCCTCCTGAAGATGGACTTCCTCGGCCTGCGGACGCTCACCCTCATCGACAACTGCGTGAAGATGATCGAGGCGCAGCGCGGCGTCCGGGTCGACCCGTCGCAGATCCCCGTCGACGACGCCGCGACGTACTCCCTCTTCACCGCCGGGAAGACGAGCGGCCTCTTCCAGTTCGAGTCGGACGGCATGCGCGACATCCTCAAGCGCTTCCGCCCCGACCGCCTCGAGCACCTCACGGCCTTGAACGCGCTGTACCGGCCGGGGCCGATGCAGATGATCGACGACTTCATCAAGCGCCGGCACGGCCAGACCCGCGTCGTCTACGAGCACCCCGCCCTCGAGCCGATCCTGAAGGAGACCTACGGCGTCATGGTCTACCAGGAGCAGGTCATGCAGATCGCCTCCGCCCTCGCCGGGTTCACGCTCGGCGAGGCCGACATCCTGCGCAAGGCGATGGGGAAGAAGAACGTCGACGTGATGGGCGCCCAGAAGGACAAGTTCCTGAAGGGCTGCTCCGCGCGGTCGGTGAACGAGAAGAAGGCCAGCAAGATCTGGGACGCGATGGAGCAGTTCGCCGGGTACGGCTTCAACAAGTCGCACTCGGCCGCGTACGCCTGGCTCGCGTACCAGACGGCCTACCTGAAGGCGAACTACCCGGCCTTCTTCATGGCGGCCCTCCTGACCTCGGAGCGCGCGAACACCGACAAGATGGTGCAGTACATCGGGGAGTGCCGCGAGATGGGCATCCGCGTCCTCCCGCCGGACGTGAACCAGTCGGACATCTTCTTCACGGTCGTGAAGGCGGCGGCCGGGAACGGCACCCCGGCGGCGAGCGGCCCGGCCGGCGACCCCGCCCCGGAGGCGGCCTCGGGGGAGGACGTCCGCTTCGGCCTCTCCGCCATCAAGAACGTCGGCGAAAACGCGGTCGAGGCGATCCTGGGGGCCCGCGGGAAGGAGGGGCCGTTCTCGTCCCTCTACGACTTCTGCGACCGCGTCGACCTGCGGGCGGTGAACCGGCGGGTGGTGGAGAGCTTCGTCAAGAGCGGCTGCTTCGACTCGACCGACGGCCGCCGCGCGGCCCTCTTCGCGGCGATCGAGAAGGCGACGGAGGCCGGGCAGAAGCGGCAGCGCGACCGGGAGGCGGGCCAGTCGAGCCTGTTCGGCATGCTCGCCGGCGGCGAGGAGAAGAAGGCGCCGGTCGAGCGGATCCCGGACGCCCCGCCGTGGTCCGAAGCGGAGCGGCTCGCCTTCGAGAAGGAGTCGCTCGGGTTCTTCATCTCGGGCCACCCCCTCGAGCGGTTCCGGGCCGAGCTCGCGCAGTGGACGACCGCGACGGTCGGCACCCTGCCGCAGTTCGCCTCGTCGCCGGAGGTGGCGGTCGGCGGCATCGTGACGGCCCTGCGGCTCATCAAGACGAAGAAGGGCGATCGGATGGCGAGCTTCGTCCTCGAGGGGCTCGACGGCTCGGCCGAGACGCTCGTCTTCCCGGAGACGTACAAGAAGACGGCCGGGCGCCTCGCCGACGACCAGGTCGTGGTCGTGAAGGGCAAGCCCGAGGTGCAGGACGACGGCAAGGCCCGCATCCTCGCCGCCGACGTGCAGCCGCTCGACCAGGCGAAGCTCGCGGAGGCGCGCTTCGTCACGATCCGGGTCCCCCTGCCGGTGTGGGACCGCGGCAAGGGCGAGCGCCTGAGAGACATCCTCGGGCAGCACCGCGGCGACTGCCCGGTCACCCTCGAGCTCGTGCGTCCCGGCTCGTGGGCGGTCGCCCTCGCCCCGAGCGCGTACTACCGCGTGCGGCCCGGGCCCGTGCTCCGCGACGAGATCGAGGCGCTGCTCGGCAAGGGCGCCCTCGTCCTCTCGCGGGCGAGCGGCCCGTTCCGCGACGCCTAGGAGAGAACACCGATGGCCGAGGCCGACTTCGAGGCGCCGCTCGTCGAGCTGCAGAAGAGGATCGACGAGCTCGCGCGCTGGCCGGGAGACCCCGACAAGGAGCAGCAGGCGCGGCGGCTGCGGGAGGAGCTCGACGAGAAACGGCGCGAGGTGTTCGCGCGGCTCTCGCCGTGGCAGAAGACGCTCGTCGCGCGGAACCCCAACCGGCCGTACACGCTCGACGTCGTGCAGGCGCTCTTCACCGAGTGGACGGAGGTGAAGGGCGACCGGCGCTACGCGGACGACCCGGCTCTCGTGTGCGGCTTCGCGTTCTACCGGGACGTGCCGGTGTGCGTGATCGGGCACCAGAAGGGCCGCGACACGAAGCAGAAGATCCACCGCAACTTCGGCATGCCGAAGCCGGAGGGCTACCGCAAGGCCCTGCGGGTCATGCAGCTCGCGGCCAAGTTCCGTCGCCCGATCCTCACCTTCGTGGACACGCCGGGGGCCTACCCCGGGATCGACGCGGAGGAGCGGGGCCAGGCCGAGGCGATCGCCTTCAACCTGCGCGAGATGGCGGCCCTGCGAACGCCGATCATCGTCACCGTCATGGGCGAGGGCGGCAGCGGCGGGGCCCTCGCGATCGCGGTCGGCGACCGCGTGAACATGCTCGAGCACTCCGTCTACTCCGTCATCTCGCCCGAGGGGTGCGCGTCGATCCTGTTCCGCGACGCCTCCCGCGCCTCGGAGGCGGCCATCGCGATGAAGATCACCGCGCCGGACCTCGCCGGCCTCGGTCTCGTCGACGAGGTCATCCCGGAGCCGCCCGGCGGCGCCCACGTCAACCACGAGGCCCTGTTCCGCTCCATGGACGAGGTCCTGTGGCGCCAGCTCCAGCAGCTGCGCGGAGAGGATCCCGATCGCCTCCCGCAGACGCGGTACCGCAAGTTCCGCGAGATGGGCCGGCTCGGCCGCGAGTTCAGGGAGGCGGAGGCGGCGCCGTGACGGTCCGGGCCATAGGCCTCGTCGGCGGCGGCACGATGGGGCAGGGGATCGCGATCACCTGCGGGGCGGCCGGGCTCGACGTCATCCTCTACGAGAAGACGGCCGAGCACGCGAGGGCCAGCGTCGAGGCGATCGGCGAGTCGCTCGACCGCGACATCGCGAAGTGGCGCCGCACCGAGTCCGAGAAGAAGGCGATCCTGGGCCGGGTGCGCACGGTCGACGACCTCGCGGCCCTCGAGGCGGCCCAGATCGTGATCGAGGCCGTCTACGAGGACCTGGAGCTGAAAGCGTCCCTCTTCCAGCGCCTCGACCAGGTCTGTCCGCCGGACGACATCCTCGCCACGAACACGTCCTCGCTCTCCGTGACCGAGATCGCGACGCGGACGAAGCGGCCGGACCGGGTGATCGGCCTGCACTTCCTGCAGCCGGTGCCGAAGGTCCCCCTCGTCGAGGTCGTCCGCGGGCTCTCGACGTCGAACGAGACGTTCCACGCGGCCATGGAGTTCGTGCGGGTCCTCGGCAAGACCGGCATCGAGGTGTTCGAGTACCCGGGCTACGTGACGACCCGGGTGATCCTGCCGTTCCTCAACGAGGCGATGCACGTCGTGATGGAGGGCGTGGCGACGCCCGACGCCGTCGACACCTCGATGCGCCTGGGCTACGGCCTGCCGGTCGGGCCGCTGGCCCTCGCCGACCGCATGGGGCTCGACGAGGTGTCGCGCTGGATGCAGTACCTGTTCGAGGAGCTCGGCGACCTGAAGTACCGGCCGTGCCCGCTCCTGCGCAAGATGATCCGCGCCGGCCAGCTCGGGGTGAAGAGCGGGAAGGGCTTCTTCGAGTACGACGAGGACGGCAACCCGCTGGCCCGGAAATGACGCTCCCGGTCGATCCCGAGCGGCTGCGCCGGCAGTTTCCCTCGCTGACGGACGAAGACCTCGCCGCGTTCGAGGCGGTGACCCGGCGCGTCCTCGCCGACCCGCGCCAGCGCGGACGCGTCCTCGCCGAGGCGATGGCGCTCGCCCAGCGGGCGCGCGAGAAACGGGCCCAGGACGTCCCGCTCGAGCCGGCCGAGCGCGAGGCGCTGTCCTACGCCTCTGCCCTCGCCAAGATGCAGGGACGCTAGCCCGGGCCGGCTCGGGGCGCGCAGGCCGCGGGCGGTAGAATGACCCCATGAAGGTGCTCGTCCTCAACTGCGGCAGCTCCTCCGTCAAGTTCCAGCTCGTGGAGACGGACGAGACCTCCGCGGCGGCCGGGTCCGACCGGGCCCTGGCGAAGGGCCTCGTCGAGAACATCGGCGGGACGGCCATCCTCAAGTGCGAGGCCGACGGACGGCCCGAGATCCGGGAGACGGCCGAGATCCTGGAGCACAAGGTGGCGGTGGAGCGGGCGCTCGGCCTTCTCGGCCCGAACGGCCTCGGCGTCCTGCCGGACCGCCGGGAGATCGGGGCGGTCGGCCACCGCGTGGTGCACGGCGGAGAGCGATTCCACTCCTCGGTCGTGATCGACGACGCGGTGCTGCGCGCGATCGAGGAGTGCTTCGACCTCGCGCCGCTGCACAACCCGCCGAACGTGAAGGGCTACCGGGCGGCGCGCGACCTCCTGCGGGAGGTGCCCCACGTGGCCGTGTTCGACACGGCCTTCCACCAGACGATGGATCCCGTCGCCTACCTCTACGCGCTGCCCTACGTGCTCTACCAGCGCCACGGCATCAGGCGCTACGGGTTCCACGGGACCTCGCACCGCTACGTCTCGCGCCGCGCGGCGGAGAGCCTCGGCCGGGCCGACGACCCGACCCTCCGCCTCGTGACCTGCCACCTCGGCAACGGCTGCTCGCTCGCGGCCGTCCGCGGCGGCCGCGCGGTCGACACCTCGATGGGTTTCACCCCCCTCGAGGGTCTCGTCATGGGCAGCCGGAGCGGGGACCTCGATCCAGCCATCCTGATGCACGTCATGGCGAAGGAGGAGCTCGGGGCGGCGGAGATGAGCGCCCTCCTCAACAAGCACTCCGGCCTCCTCGGCCTCTCCGGCCTCAGCAACGACATGCGCAAGCTCCTCGAGGCGGAAGCCGCGGGCAGCGACCGGGCGAAGCTGGCAGTCGACGTCTTCTGCTATCGGCTGCGCAAGTACATCGCCTCCTACGTCGCCGTCCTCGGCGGCCTCGACGCCCTGGTCTTCACGGGCGGGATCGGCGAGAACGCGGCCCCGGTGCGGGCCCGCGCGGTGGCCGGGCTCGACGCCATGGGCATCGCCGTCGACGGGGCGCGCAACGCCGGGGTGCGGGGCGGCGAGACGCGCATCTCGCCCGACGACCGCGCCTGCGCCGTGCTCGTCGTGCCGACGAACGAGGAGCTGCTCATCGCCCGCGACACCTACCGGATCGTGCGCGGGCTGCCCCTCGGATGAGACCCGACCGCACCCGGACGGTTCGCCGCGCGCTCCTCGCCCTCGTGCTCGTGGTGAGCGGGGCCGTGGCCTGGAGCCTGCGCCGCGCGTCCCCGACTGCGCCGCCGCCCCGCCCGTCGGCGAGCGGCGCGGCGTCCCAGGGCACGACCGTGAGCGACCTCTCCTTCATGCGCTTCAAGGAGGGCAGCCGCGAGATCTCGATCCGGGCACGCGAGATGCTGGGCCGGGAGGGCGAGGCCCAGAAGCTGTCCGGGGTCGAGGTCAGCTTCCCGTACGCCACGGGAGGGCGGTCCGGGACGGCGACGATCACCGCGGACGAGTGCCTCTACCAGGCGGACCCGATGCGCGCCTCCTTCAAGGGGAACGTCAAGGTGCGCACCGACGACGGGCTCGAGCTCGACACCGACGGGCTCAAGTACTGGGCGAAGGAGCAGCGGCTCTTCAGCCGGGACGAGGTGCGCTTCCGCCGCGGGCCGGTGTCGGGCTCGTCGAACGGGATGGACTACGACGAGGAGACCGGGCTCGTCCTCCACGCCGCCGTGAAGATCCACATGGAGGACGCGGCGGGCCCGCCGGCCGACGTGGAGTCGAGCCAGGCGGTCGCGTCGAAGCAGGGCACGATCGAGTTCAACGACGGCGTCGTGGTCCGGCAGGGCGGGCGGGAGCTGACGTCCGTCCGGCTCCTCCTCACCCTGTCGGAAGACCGGTCGTACGTCGAGCGGGCGGCCGCGATCGACGAGGTCTTCGTGCGCAGCGGGGCGGGGGAGGCGGTCCCGGGCGCGCCCGCGGCGCAGTCCGGGACCCGCGAGATGCGCTGCCGCCGGCTCAACGTGGCGTTCCGGGGCAAGGGCGTGCTCAAGGCGGCGTCCTGCGTCAACGGCGCCTCCCTCGACATCCTGCCCGGGACCGGCGACCCGCCCGAGAAACGACGCGTGACGGCGCCCCTCCTGTCGTACCTCTTCGACGAGCAGGGGCAGCTCACGGGCGTCGAGGGGGTCCCGGGCCGGCTCACGAGCACGCGCGTGCCCCCGATGGCGGTCCTGACCTCGGAGCCGGTCCCGCCCGCGACGCTGCCCGCGCGGCGCGTCCAGAGCGAGCGGTTCACGGCCACGCTCGACCCCGCGAGCGGGCTCGTCCGGCACGCGACGTTCGAGGGCGGGGTGCGCTTCAGCGAGCCGGGGCGGCGCGCGTCGGCGCAGAAGGCGGTGCTCGACGACGCGGCGGGCCTCGTCACGCTGACCGGCGGTGAGCCGCGGGTCGAAGACGACGCCCAGGGCGGCGACCTGCGCGGGAAGGAGATCCGCATCGGCACGCGATCGCGGGCCGTCAGCGCCACCGACGGCGTCCGGCACACGATCCCGCGCCGGGCGCGGGGCGGCGCCGCCGGGCCCGCGCTGCCCCTCTCCGGCGACGAGCCGACGATCGTCCTCTGCCGGCAGTTCGACTACGACCCGGCGACGAAGTCCGCCCGCTACAAGGACAACGCCCTCATGAGGTCGGGGGCGGACGAGATCCGGGCGCCCCTCATCGTCGTGGACCAGCCGGGGGACGGGAAGGGCCGCCTGAGCGCGACGGGCGGGGTGCAGTCGACCCTCCACCCGAAGACGAAGAAGGGCGCCGACAAGCCGGCCGAGCCGGTGAGCGCCCGCAGCCGCGAGCTGCTCTACGAGGAGGCGGCGCGGCGCGTGGTCTACACGGGCGACGTCGAGATCCGCCAGGGCGACCTGATCACGAAGAGCCCCGAGGCGATCGTCCTGCTGGGCGCGGACGGCCGCACGATGGAGAAGCTCCTCGCCGGCTCCCCGGTTGAGCTGCGCCAGGGGACGAAGAAGGCGAACGGCGAGCGCGCGACGTACACGCCGGCCGACGAGACCCTCGTCCTCGTCGGCGAGAAAGTGGTGCTCGAGGACGCCGACCGGCGCCTGGAGGGCCGCGTCCTCACCTTCCAGTCGGGCAGTGATAGGATCCGGGTCGACGGCCGCGAGGAAGTCCGGACCGAGGCCGTCTTCAAGAGACAGGTTCCCCCCAAGCCTTGAGCGAGCCTCTCCGCGTCCTGCGGGCGTCCGCCCTCACGAAGTCGTACGGCCGCCGCGTCGTCGTGCGCGAGGTCGAGCTGGAGATCCGCCAGGGCGAGGTCGTCGGGCTCCTCGGCCCGAACGGGGCGGGCAAGACGACGACGTTCTACATGGTCGTCGGCCTGACCCGGCCCGACAGCGGGCACGTCTTCCTCGGCGAGGAGGACATCACCGCCCAGCCCATGTACCAGCGCGCCCGCGCCGGCATCGGCTACCTCCCCCAGGAGGCGAGCATCTTCCGCAAGCTGACGACGGAGGAGAACGTGCTCGCCATCCTCGAGACCCGCGGGCTGCCCTCCCACGAGCAGCGCTCGCTCGCGCGCCAGCTCCTCGAGGAGCTCGGCATCCAGGGCATGGCCCGGCAGCCCGCCTACACGCTGTCGGGGGGCGAGAGGCGCCGGCTCGAGATCGCGCGGGCCCTCGCCGCGCAGCCGTCCTACATCCTCCTCGACGAGCCGTTCGCCGGGATCGACCCGCTGGCCGTCATCGACATCCAGAAGATCATCGCGCACCTGCGCGACCGCGGGATCGGCATCCTGATCACCGACCACAACGTGCGCGAGACCTTGAAAATAACGGATCGCGCCTATATTCTCAGGGACGGCAATGTGTTCCGCTCCGGCACTCCTCACGAGCTCGCGTCGGACCCTGAGGTGCGCCGCGTCTACCTCGGCGAGGGCTTCCGCCTGGACGGGCGCGAGGCCTGACGGGCGCCTCGAAGCCGGAGACTGAATAGGCTTGGCTCTCCACCAGAAGCTCGGCCTCTCGGCCCGGCTTTCGCAGCGGCTGATCCTCACGCCGTCGCTCCAGCAGGCGATCAAGCTGCTGCCGCTCACGACCCTCGAGCTCGCCGAGGTTCTCGAGCAGGAGGTGATGGAGAACCCCCTCCTCGAGGAGGTCCCGGTCGAGGAGACGAAGGCCGAGGAGATCGCGCAGGAGGAGCCGGTCGAGCGCGAGAAGGCCGAGGACCCGCTCAAGGAGATCGAGGTCGAGCGCTTCTTCGACGACTACTTCGACGACGGGTCCGAGCGGCGGGTGCGGCCGGCGGAGCTGCCCGAGGTCCCGCCGATCGAGAACACGCTCACCGAGTCGCCCGACCTCTACGACCACCTCCTCTGGCAGCTGCGGATGGTCGCGGCCGACGACCACACGGTGGAGATCGGCGAGGCGATCGTCCAGAACCTCGACGAGGACGGGCTCCTGCGGGTCGGGCTCGACGAGATCGCGGCCATGGGGCCGTGGGCGATCGAGCACGTCGAGAAGGTTCTGCTCCTCGTCCAGACCTTCGACCCGCCGGGGGTCGCCGCGCGCAGCCTCACCGAGTGCCTGCGCATCCAGCTGCGCCTCCTCGGGCTCGAGGGCTCGCCCGCGGACGTCATGGTCCGCGACCACATGAAGCAGCTCCAGAGCCACCAGTACCAGGACATCTCGCGGCACATGGGGCTGACCGCGGACGAGGTCGCGCACCACCTCGAGATCATCCGCGCCCTCTCTCCGCGGCCGGGCAACCGCTACAGCCCGAACAAGTCGGCGTACATCCTGCCCGACGTGTTCGTCGTGAAGGAGGGCGAGGAGTACAAGATCGTCCTGAACGACGACGGCCTGCCGAAGCTGCGGATCAGCCCGACCTATCGCCGCATGCTCGACCACAAGGACCCCGGCAGCGAGGAGACGCGCGCCTACGTCAAGGACAAGCTCCGCAGCGCGCTGTGGCTCCTGAAGAGCGTCGACCAGCGGCAGCGCACCATCTACAAGGTGGCGGACTCGATCGTGCGGCACCAGCGGGCGTTCCTCGACCACGGCATCACCCACCTGCGCCCGCTCGTCCTGCGCGACGTGGCGAGCGACATCGGGATGCACGAGTCGACCGTGTCCCGGGTCGTGGCGAACAAGTACATGCACACCCCGCGCGGCGTGTACGAGATGCGCTTCTTCTTCCACAGCGGGATCACGTCCTCGCTCGGCGAGGCGGTCAGCTCGGTCACGATCAAGGACCGGATCCGCAAGATGATCGACGAGGAGGACGCCTCGCGGCCGCTGTCCGACTCGAAGATCGCGGAGGTCCTCGAGGCCGAGGGCCTGCCGCTCGCCCGCCGCACCGTCGCGAAGTACCGGGAGGAGCTCCGCATCCCGCCCTCGAACCTGCGCAAGACGGTCCAGTGAGCCACGGCGCCTTCGGCCGGCGCCGGAGGAGGGAAGGATGAAGATCGAGTTCACGGGCCGGCAGACGGAGGTGAGCGCGCCCATCCGGCGGCTCGCCGAGATCAAGCTCCAGAAGCTGTCCCGGCTGTTGCCCGGCGTGACGCGGGCCCACGTCATCCTCACCGCCGACAAGCGCCGCCTCGTGGCGGAGGTCAGCCTGCACTCGCGCAACGCCGACCTCGCCGCGACGGCTGCGTCGAACGACGCGCGGCTGTCCCTGTCGGACGCGATCGCCAAGCTCGAGCGGCAGGCCGAGAAGGAGAAGACGCGCCGGCGGGTGCGCAAGGGGGCCGCGTCGCCGCGCCTCGTGGCCGCGACGTCGACCGCGCCCGCGACCGAGGCGGGCGAGGGCGGTCCGCGCGTCATCCGGACCCGCCGGGCGGCCGTGAAGCCGATGACCCTCGACGAGGCGGCCCTGGAGCTCGGCGGCCGCCGCGAGGGCGTCCTCGTGTACCGCGACGCGACGACCGGCCGCGTCGCGGTGCTCTACCGCCGCCCCGACGGCCACCTCGGCCTGGTCGAGCCGGAGGCCTGAGGCCGCGATGCCCGCCCGCCGCCGCGCCGGGGCCCGCCCGGCGGTGCCCGCGCGGACGCCCGTCGCCGACGGGGCGCCCGGCGTACCGGTCTCGGAGCTCCTCGAGGCCACGGCGGAGAGCCTGAAGCTCGACCTCGCGGCCGGCCGGCGCGGCCTCGGCCACCGGATCCACGCGGCGCGGGTGCAGCGGCCGGGCCTCGCCCTGACCGGCTACACGGACTACATCCGGTACGGCCGCGTGCAGATCATCGGCAGCAGCGAGACCGGCTACCTCGCGAAGCTCCGGCCGGCCAGCCGCCGGGCGATTCTCGGCAAGCTCTGCCGGTGCCGGATCACCTGCTTCGTGGTGACCAAGGGGATCGTGCCGCCGCCGGAGCTGCTGTCCGCGGCCGAGGCGCGGGGGATCCCCGTCCTCACGACACCGCTCGAGTCGACGGCCCTCATCAAGCTGCTCTCCGCGTTCCTCGAGGAGAGGCTCGCCACCCGCCTCCACCTGCACGCGGTGCTCCTCGACGTGTTCGGCCTCGGCGTCCTCATCCTCGGGGAGAGCGGCATCGGCAAGTCGGAGTGCGCCCTCGACCTCATCGACCGGGGCCACCGGCTGGTCGCGGACGACGTGGTCGAGGTGAAGCGCATGGGCGACGTGCTCGTCGGCGCCTCGCCGGACCTGACGCGCTACCACATGGAGCTGCGGGGCCTCGGAATCCTGAACATCAAGGACCTCTACGGCGTGTCCTCGATCCGGCTGTCGAAGAAGCTCGAGCTCGTGGTCCAGCTCGAGCGCTGGGAGGCGGGGAAGGAGTACGACCGGCTCGGGCTCCGCGACGAGAGCTTCCCCGTGCTCGGGGTCGAGGTGCCGCTCGCCCGCATGCCGGTCGCCCCCGGGCGGAACATCGCCCTCCTCGTCGAGGTGGCGGCCCGCAACCAGCTGCTGCGCGAGGGCGGCTACGACGCGGCGCGGCGGTTCGTCGAGCGGGTCGACGAGATGGTGGGCGACGAGGCGCCGGCCGCGCGCCGGCGCTCCGGGGGGAGGCGGCGGTGAAGGAGAAGGGAGGCGGGCGGCAGGAGCCGCGGCTGCTCGTGATCACGGGCCTCTCGGGCTCGGGCAAGACCCACGTGTCGCGCGCGCTCGAGGACGCCGGCTGGTTCTGCGTCGACAACCTGCCGATCGCCCTCGTGCCGTCCTTCGCCGGGCTCATCCGCGGCTCGGCCCAGCTCCGGCGGTCGGCCCTCGTCGTCGACGTGCGGGAGCGTGGCTTCCTCGAGGCGTTCCCCGCCGTCTTCCGCTCGCTGCGGGAGAGCGACATCCCGGCGAGCCTCATCTTCCTCGAGGCCGACGAGCGGGCGCTCCTCCGCCGCTTCAGCGAGACGAGGCGGCCCCACCCGCTGGCCGGCAACGCGCCGGTGATCGACGGCATCCGCGCCGAGCGGGACCTCCTCCGCCCGATCCGCAAGATGGCCGACGTCATCGTCGACACGTCGCGCTTCACCGTGCACGAGCTGCGCGACTACGTCCGCGAGCGCTACGACGTGCGGCACGAGGGGCGGCGGATGGTCGTCTCGGTGCTGTCGTTCGGCTTCAAGTACGGCCTGCCGCCGGAGGCCGACATGGTCTTCGACATGCGCTTCCTGGCGAACCCGAACTTCGTCCCCTCGCTGCGCAAGAAGACGGGGGCCGACGCCGAGGTCGTCGCGTTCCTGAAGAAGCAGCCGGAGACGGCGGCGTTCCTGCGCCGCGCGCTGGCCCTCGTGCGGTACGTGCTGCCGCGGCACGAGCGCGAGGGGCGCAGCTACCTGACGATCGCGGTGGGCTGCACCGGCGGCCGCCACCGCTCGGTGATGGTGGCGAACGCGGTGGGGGCGGCGGTGCGGCAGAAGGGCTACCCCGTGCGGGTCTACCACCGCGACGTGGGCCAGAGGTGAGCATGATCGGGATCCTGGTGGTGACGCACGGGCGCGTCGCGGAGGAGCTCGTGAACGCCGCGCGCAACATCGTGGGGGAGATCCCGTCGATCCGGGCCGTGTCGATCGGCTGGAGCGACGACCCCGGCGCGGCGAACGGCGCGATCGAGGAGGGCCTGCGCGCCTCGGGCGGCGGGCCGACGCTCGTCCTGACCGACATGTTCGGCGGGACGCCGACGAACCTGACCCTGCCGTTCCTCTCCGAGAACGTGGAGATCGTGACCGGGGTGAACCTGCCGATGCTGATCAAGGCGTCGGCCCTGCGCGAGGGCGCGCTCGTCGAGGTGGCGCGGGCCGTGCGCGAGCAGGGCAAGGGCGCCATCTACGTGGCGAGCGAGATCCTGGAGCGGCGCGGGGCGTGATCCGGAGAGAGCTGCGGATCCGCAACCGGCTGGGCCTCCACGCCCGGGCCGCCGCGCGGTTCGTCCACACCGCGGGGCAGTTCCGCTCGCGCGTCACCGCCGGCCGCGAGGGCCGGGTCATGGACGGCAAGTCCATCCTCGGCATCCTCCTCCTCGGCGCGTCGCAGGGCACCACGATCGAGGTCACCGCCGACGGCCCGGACGAGGTGGAGGCGATCGGCGCCCTGGCCGCGCTCGTCGAGAGCGGCTTCGGAGAGTCGCGGTGAGCGGCCTGCGGGGGACGGGCGTGTCGGCCGGGATCGCGGTCGGCCCGGCCATCGTCGTCGAGCGGGACACGGCTCCCGTCTTCCGCCTGTCCGTGGCGCCGGAGCAGGTCGAGGCGGAGGTGGGCCGGCTCGAGGCGGCCTTCGAGCTCTCGCGAGAGCAGCTGAGGGCGGTCAAGGAGCGGCTGTCGCGGGAGGTGGGCGCGCCGCACGCCTACATCTTCGACGCGCACCTCCTGATGCTCGACGACCCGCTGCTGCGCGACCGGGCGGTGGCCCTGGTGCGGACCGACCGGGTCAACGCGGAGTGGGCGCTGCGCTGCGTCTCGGAGAGCCTCCACGATCTCTTCAGCCAGTTCTCGGACGCCTACCTCCGCGAGCGGAGCACCGACCTCGACGACGTCGTCGGCCGCGTGCAGCTGAATCTCCGGGGGAGCGAGGAGGCCCCGTCCCTGCAGCGGCTGCCCGGCCCGGTGGTGCTCGTGGCGGGCGACCTCACGCCGTCGGAGGCGGCCGGCCTCGACTGGGATCGGGTCCTGGCGGTGGTGACGGACGTCGGGTCGTCCACCTACCACACGGCGATCATCGCTCGCTCGCTCGGTATCCCGGCCGTCGCGGGGCTCAAGCAGGCGACGCGCCTCATCCCGCCCGGCGTCCTCATCGCCGTCGACGGAACGCGCGGCGAGGTCGTCGTCGAGCCCTCGGGCCCCGCCCTGGCCGCGCTGCAGGAGGCGCAGGAGGAGTTCCGCCGGGAGGAGGAGCGGCTCCGGGGGACGCGGGCCCTCCCGTCGCGGACGCTCGACGACGTGGTCGTCCGCCTCGAGGCGAACGTCGAGTTCCCCGAGGAGGCGGCGACCGCCCAGCAGCACGGCGCCGAGGGCATCGGGCTCTTCCGCTCGGAGTACCTCCTGGGCCGGGGCCTGCGCTGGCCGAGCGAGGAGCAGCAGGTCGACGTCTACCGGCGGCTCATCGAGCAGATGCACCCGCACCCGGTGACGGTGCGGACGTGGGACGTGGGCCTCGAGGCCCTCGGCCCGTCGGGCCCGTCGAGCCCGAACCCGGCCCTCGGCGAGCGCGCGCTGCGCCTGCTGCACCGCTCGCGCGAGCCGTTCCGAACGCAGCTCCGGGCGCTGCTGCGCGCGGGCCGCCACGGGCCGATCCGGATCATGTTCCCGTTCGTCAGCGGCGCGGCCGACCTGCGCCTGGCCCTCGACCTCCTCGACGAGGCGCGCTCCGGGCTGCGGTCCGAGGGCGTCGAGTTCGAGGACGACGTGCCGGTGGGCGTCAACCTCGAGGTGCCGGGCGCGGCCATGGTCGCCGACCTTCTCGCGCCGTCGGTGGACTTCTTCAGCGTCGGCACGAACGATCTCATCCAGTACCTCCTGGCGGTCGACCGCACGGACCCGCGCGTGTCCGCCCTCTACGAGCCGCTGCACCCGGCGGTGCTGCGCTTGCTGGGGCAGGTGGCGGCCGCGGCGCAGGCGAGCGGCCGACCCCTCTCCGTCTGCGGCGAGATGGCCGGCCAGCCGCTCGAGGCCGTCCTCCTCGTCGGCCTCGGCATCCGCGAGCTGTCCATGGCTCCCTCGGCCATCCCGCGGGTGAAGGCCGCCCTGCGCGCGGTGAGCGCGGAGCGGGCCCGCGAGGTGGCCGGGCGCTGCCTGCTCCTGCCCGACCGGGCCGAGATCGAGGCCCTCCTGCGCCAGGAGCTGCCGGCCGAGGTGCTGGCCTCGCCGCCGGCGCGCCGACGCGAGGCGGCTCGTCCCCGCGGCTAGTAGCGGGCGGTCTCGCGGATCGCGGCGGCCAGGTCGGCGACCTGCGGCAGGATCGCGTCCTCGAGGCTCGGGTTGTAGCCGACGAACGTGTCGAGGGCGGCCACCCGCCGCACCGGGGCGTCGAGGTGCTCGAAGAGGTCGGAGGCGACGCGGGCCGCGATCTCCGCGCCGTAGCCCCAGGACCGGGCGTCCTCGTGGGCGACGATCACCCGGCCCGTCTTCCGGACGCTCGCCGCGATCGCGTCCCAGTCGTACGGGCTCAGCGTGCGCAGGTCGAGGATCTCGGCCTCGATGCCGTCGACGGCGGCCTGCCGCGCGGCGACGAGCGAGCGCTGGACGAGGGCGCCGAACGTCACGATCGTGACGTGGCGGCCCTCGCGCACGCGCGCGGCCCGGCCGAACGGGATCGTGTAGTCCGGGCCGGGGTAGCGGCCCTTGTTGTAGGTCTGGCGGTAGAGGTGCTTGTGCTCGAGGAAGAGCACGGGGTCGTCGCCCCGGATCGCCGTGCGCAGCAGGCCGTTCGCGTCCTCGGCGTTCGAGGGGATCACGACCCGCAGGCCGGGCACGTGGGTGAAGATCACCTCGCCGCACTGGCTGTGGTAGACGGCGCCGCCCTGCAGGTAGCCGCCGTAGGTCACGCGGATGACGACGGGGCAGCTGAACGAGCCGTTCGAGCGCCAGCGGATGAGGGCGAGCTCGTTGCGGATCTGCATGTAGGCGGGCCAGATGTAGTCGAAGAACTGGACCTCGACGACGGGCTTGAGGCCGCGCGTCGCCATGCCGATCGCCCGGCCCACGATGTTCGCTTCCGCGAGGGGCGCGTTCCACACGCGGTGCGAGCCGTGGCGGCGCTGCAGGTTGTGGGTCACCTTGAAGACGCCGCCCTTGCCCTTGACCTCCGACAGGCTCGCCTCGCGCGAGCAGTCGGCCACGTCCTGGCCGAAGACGACGACGCGCGGGTCGCGCCGCATCTCGTCGTTCAGGCAGGCGTTCAGGAGGTCGACCATCGTCTTCGGGTCGCCGGAGAGCGACGGCTCGACGGCGAGGGCGGCCGAGGTGGGGTCGAAGTCCGGCGAGTAGACGTGGCGGGTCGCGCTCCGCGGATCGGGGCCCGGGGCGGCGAGCGCCGCCTCGGTGGCGACCGCGACCTCGCGGTCGACCTCCTCGCGGATCCGCGCGAGGCGATCCTCGGTGACGAGACCCTCCTCGACGAGCCGGCGGGGGAAGGCGACGAGCGGGTCGCGCCGGGCCTCGGACGCACGCTCGGAGGCGGCACGGTAGAGGGCCTCGTCGTCGGACAGCGAGTGCGAGTAGGGGCGGATCACCTTCGCGTGGACGAACGCGGGGCCCCGGCGCGCCCGGCACCACTCGGCGGCCTCGGAGAGAACGTCGAGGCAGGCGACCGGGTCGCAGCCGTCGACCTCGCGCACGAGAAGGTTCGGGAAGGACGAGACGAGCCGCGACACGCTGCCGCCCGCGGTCTGGACCTCGACGGGCACCGAGATCGCGTAGCCGTTGTCCTCGACGAGGTACAGGACCGGGAGCCGCAGGTTGCAGGCGGTGTTGAGGCTCTCCCAGAACTCGCCCTCGGAGGTCGTGCCGTCTCCGCACGAGCAGTAGACGACCTCGTCGGCGCGACACGCCGGCGCGTCGGGCCCGGCCACGTGGCCGGCCGCGAGGTAGAGGCCCGCCTCGGCGCAGCCGACGGCCTGGAGGAACTGCGTGCCGGTGGGCGAGGAGCGCGTCACGACGTTGAGGCGCGGGTGAGACCAGTGCGACGGCATCTGTCGCCCGCCCGAGCTCGGGTCGTCCTTCGAGCCGACCGCCCCGAGCAGCATCTCGAGCGGCGTCATCCCGAGCTGCAGCAGGAGCGCGCGGTCGCGGTAGTAGGCGTAGAACCAGTCGTGCCCGGGGCGCAGGACCTTTCCCGCCGCGACCAGCACCGCCTCGTGGCCGGCGCCGCTGATCTGGAAGTAGACCCGGTTCTGGCGCTTGAGCTGGATCTCCTTGTCGTCGAGCCGTCGCGACAGGAGCATCGTCCGGTACAGCCCGACGAGCGCGTCGCCCTTCTGGCGCAGCGGGCTCGCGACAGTTGTGGCCTGGCTCAATGAGACGCTCCCCGGGAGAGCCCGCCGCGCGGCGGTCGTATTGACGGGATTACCCGAATTCTATCGCTCAGGCCCGCAGCAGGTCGAGGAGGAAACCCGGGCCGAAGGCCGTTCGGGCCGGGACGAAGTCGCCGGCGATGCCCACGAGGCGGTCGGCGAGGTCCGGCCGGCGGGCCAGCCGGTGGGCGACCGCGTCGGCCACCGCGGGGCAGGCCACCGCCCACTGGAGGACACGGTTGAACCGGAACTTGTCCTGCGTCGCGGCCGCGCGCTCTCGCTCGTAGCGGTCGAGGCGGGGGAGCGGGCCCTCGCCCGTCCGCAGCGCCTCGTCGGCCGCGGCGGCCGCGAGCTCGGCCGTCCGCAGCGCGAGCGTCACCCCCTCCCCCGTGAAGGGATCGTGGAAGCCGGCCGCGTCGCCGACCAGCAGCGCGCCGGGAGCGGCGACGCGGCGGCAGCGCAGGGCCAGCGGGCCGACCGCCTTCGGCGGCTCGCAGAGGCGCGCCCGCGCGAGCCGATCGGCGATCCGGGGCCAGCGCCGGCGGAGGCTCTCGCGGTAGAAGCCCTCGAGGTCGCCGGCCGCGCCGGCCATCTCGCGCTCCGGGAGGACGAAGGCCACGTTCGCCGTCGTGTCCGAGAGCGGCGCGAGGCCGCAGTAGCCGCCGCCACCGACGTGCATCTCCCCGGTGTCGCCGAGGCCGGCGACGCCGTCCCAGTAGCCGCGCACCGAGAAGCGCCGGAAGCGCGGATGCTCGCCCAGGAGCCCGAGCGAGCGGCCCACGATGCCGCGGCGCCCGTCCGCGCCGACCACGAGGCGCGCCTCGATCCGCGACGCCTCGCCGGCTCGCTCGGTCTCGACGCCCCGCACGGCGCCGTCGGCGGCGCGGAGGAGAGCCGTCACGCGCGCGCCCTCGCGGACCTCGGCGCCGGCCTCGCGGGCGACGGACAGGAGCGCGGCGTCGAGGTGGAGCCGGCGCACCGCGAAGCCCGGCCGGGAGCAACGGTAGCGGCCCTCGAAGGCCGTGCCGTCCGGCGAGACGAGGCGCATGCCGAGCAGGGGGCGGGGACGGAGCGCCTCGACGCGGGCGGTCGCCCCGACCGCGTCGAGCAGCCGCCAGGCCTCCGGCGAGACGCCCTCGCCGCACACCTTGTCGCGGGGGAAGTGCCCCGAGTCCACGAGGAGAACGTCGTGCCCGCCGGCGGCGAGACGGGCCGCGACCGCGGAGCCGGCCGGGCCGCCCCCGACCACGACGACCTCCCGGCGCCCGGTCACGAGCGCTCCGCGACCGCCAGCAGGCGATAGGGGAAGCAGCGCTCGAGCCGGGTGAGCGGAACGGACGCCGCGACGAACGCTTCGCGCAGCTCGGCCGGCCGGAAGGCGCGCCGGATCGAGAGCAGGCCGTCGGCCACGCTGACGGGGCTGCGGAAGAGCAGGGGAAAGAAAGCCCGCCCGAACGCGTACGGGACGAGGGCGCGGTGGAGGTCGTTGACGACGAGGGCCCGCCCGGCCCGCTCGTAGAGGGCGGCGAGGATCGCGGGCAGCTCCGCGGCGTCGAAGTGGTGGAGGAAGAGCGACGCGGTGACGACGTCGAAGGCGCGAGGCGGGAAGGGGAGCGCGCGGACGTCGGCCACGACGCGGCGGACGCGGGCCGGCGCGAGGCGGAGGTGGAGCCCCTTCACGTCGACCGCCACCGCCGTGATCGGCCCGGGCAGGCAATCGAGGAGGTGGACGGGCACGTCCGCGGAGGCCGACCCGACGTCGAGCAGGCGGCCGCCCGGCGGCAGGTGGGGCCGCACGGCGCGGAGGAGCCGGCCGGCGTTGCCGAGCCGGCGGTTGACGAACTGGAGGTCGCGGAGGCTCCGCAGCGCCTCCGCCTCCGGCACGCCCTCGTCGAGCTGCTCCGGGTCGGTCGCCCGCGTCGCGAGAAAGCCCGTCACCGGAACTCGAGGAGAGCCAGCTCGGCGGAGAACCCGGGGCCGAAGGCGGCGAGGAGGCCCAGGGCGCCGGGCTCGGGGCGGTGCCGGCGCAGCACCTCGTCGAGGACGAAGAGCACCGTCACCGAGCTCATGTTGCCGTGCTCGGCGAGGACGGCCTCCGTGGGCGCGAGGTCGGCCGGCGCGAGGCCGAGCTGCTCGGCCATCACCTCCACCACGCGCCGGCCGCCGGGATGGAGCACGAAGCGGGAGAGTCGGCGGCGGTCGAGGCCCCGCGCCTCGAGGAAGCCGTCCACGGCCGCGCGCACCTCGCGCCGCACGAAGGGCGCGAGGCCCTTGTCGAGGCGGATCTGCAGGCCCGAGTTCCGCAGGTCGAAGCCCATGAGGTGCGTGGTGCCGGGGAAGAACAGGCTGTCGCGGTCGCCGAGGCGCACGAGGCCGCGGGCGGCGGCGGGGTGGCGCGGGCCGACGATCACGGCCGCGGCGCCGCCGTCGCCGAAGAGGGCGGTCGACACGACGTTCGTGGCCGAGCGGTCCCAGGGCTGGAACGTCAGGCTCGCCATCTCGATCGCCAGCAGCAGGACCGCGCGGTCGGGGTGGGCGGCGAGGTAGTCGGCGGCCCGGGCGAGGCCGACGACGCCGCCCGCGCAGCCGGCCTCGGTGATCGGGAGGCGCGAGAGGCGCGGCCCCAGGCCGAGGGCGTTCGCCACGTGGGCGTCGACGGCCGGGATCATGAACCCCGTGCAGGAGACGCTGACGACGAGGCCGACGTCGGCCGGGGACAGGCCGGAGGTCGCGAGGGCGCGGCGGGTGACGTCCACGCCGGCGGCGCACGCAGTCTCCTGGTAGATGCGGTTGCGGGTCTCGAAGTCGGCCGGCGCGAACACCTCCTCGATCGGGACGACGCTGCCCCGGCTGCGGACGCCGGCCGCAGCGTAGACCGAGAGCAGCCGCCGGGCGGTGCCGGCGGCGTCAGCTTCCAGCCAGCGTCGCACGCGCTCGGTGACGGTGGCCTGGTCGTAGCGGTACGGCGGGACCCAGCGCTCGACGGACAGCAGGGAGGGCATCTGCTCCCATTGTCGCCGGCTCGGCCGGGGCTGGGTGGGGGGGGGCGAACGGAAACGGAGACGGAAACGGAAATCGAACGAACGGACTTCTGCCTTGTGGGCTGACTTCAGAGAGGAGGAGCCAGGTCGGGCAATCCTGCGACCGCCGGCCGGGTGCGGGAGCGGGGGATTCCGAAGGTTTCGCGAGGCGTGCGGCCGGCCTCGCGAAACCTTCGGGTCAGAACGGCACGTCCTCGTCCGACGCCTGGAAGTCGTCCTCGGGACCGCCGCCGCCTTCCGGGGGAGCGCTGCTGCCGCCGCCGCTCGACCGCGAGCCGCCGCCTTCGCCGCGTCCGCCGAGGAGGACGAGGCGCGAGCCGGGGCCGCTGACGCGGATCCGGGTCGTGTTGCGCTTGTTGCCGTCCTTGTCGGTCCACTCCTCGTAGCGGATCTGACCCTCGAGGTAGACCTGCCGCCCCTTGGTCAGGTAGTCGCGCACGATCTGGGCGGTCTTGCCGAAGACCTCGACCCGGTGCCACTCCGTGCGCTCCTGCTTCTGGCCGGACTTGTCGTTCCAGCTCTCGCTCGTGGCGAGGCTGAAGTTCGCGATCGGCTCGCCGGACTGCGTGTACCGGATCTCCGGGTCGCGCCCGAGGTTCCCGATCAGGATGACCTTGTTGAGTGAAGCCATTCGTTCTCTCCTGCCGCGCTCAGGGCGAGAGCCGCTCGCGCGCGAGCCGGGCCGCCTGGGAGTTGGGGAAACGGTCGACGACGTACCGGTACTCGACGAGGGCCTGGCTCTTGCGGCCGAGCCGCTCGAGCGCCATGCCCTTCTTCACGCGCGCGTCGGGGATCTTGTCGCTCGACGGGTAGTCGCGCAGCAGCACGTTCCACGCGTCGATCGCCTCGGCGTACGCTTTCTTGCTGTAGAGGCACTCGCCGATCCAGTACTGGGCATTGTCGGTGAAGTCGGTGCCGGGGTAGTTCCGGATGTACTCGGTGAAGCCCTGGATCGCGAGGTCGAAGTTCGCGCGGGCGTAGTCCGCGTAGGCCTGGGAGTACAGCTCCCGGGGCGCCGGAGCCGGGGCCGCGGGAGCGGAAGGCGCCGCGGCGGGCGCCGCCGCGGCGGCGTTCGGGTCGGCGGCGCCCGGCGTCGCCGACGGCGCTCCGCCGGCCACGGGAGCCCCGGTCGGCGGCATCGGGACGACCCCGCCGGCGGCCTTCAGGCCCTGAACGGCCTCGCCCAGCTCCGACACGCGGTCGGCCAGGTCCTTGAGGCTCGCGTTCACCGACTCGTCCTGCTGGCGGCGGTCGGCGGCGAGCCGCTGGAGGAGGGCGTTCTGCTCGGCGAACAGCTCCGTCAGCCGCTTGACCTCCTTGCGGGACTCCTCGGCGTTGCGCTGAACCTCGGCGAGCTGGCTCTGCAGCGTGGCGACCTGAAGGGCCAGGCGTTCGATGTCCTTGTTGGCCGCGGCGGCCGGGCGCGCGGCGACGAAGGACGCGGCGAAAGCGAGGGCCGCGGCGTGAGCGGTGAGGCGTTTCACGGTTTCCTCCAGCAGGGGCCCGGTCCCGGCGGGAGCCGGAAGGCCGGATCATATCCCAGCGGCGCGAGTCCGGGCTCCGCGCCGCCCGTCAGCGGCCCACCACGAAGTGCGCGCGCCGGTTCCGGGCGTAGGCCTCCTCGGTCTGCGCGGCGTCGACCGGGCGCTCCTTGCCCAGGGAGACGGCCTTCATCCGGGCCGCGGCGACTCCCAGGCTCGCGAGGTAGTCCCGGGTGGCCCGCGCGCGCTGGTCGCCGAGCGCGAGGTTGTACTCCACCGTCCCGCGCTCGTCACAGTGCCCCTCGATCGTGAGGCGCGCCTCGCGGTGCGCCTGCAGCCACAGCGCGTGCTTCTCGAGCGTCGCGCGGGCCTGGTCGGAGAGGCTGGCGGAGTCGAGCTCGAAGTGGATGTCGTCGAGCGGGCCGCCCTCCGTGTTCGCCGTCGCCGAGGCGCCGCCCGAGCCGATGTCGCTGCCCGTGGCGCCCTCGCCGGCCATCGCCTGGACGTCCGGGCCCTGGTCGGCCGGCAGCGCGGCTGCGACTCCTGGGCCGGGGCCTGGCCCGCGCCGCCCGCGCCGGGATGGGCGCCGGCCAGCGCGGGAGGGCGCTTCGGCCCGCACGCCGGCAGGGCGCAGAGCGCCGCGAGGGCGAGAACCGTCAGCAGTCGGCCATCGAGACGGATCGACATGAGCACCCTCCTAAGGAGTCGCCGGGCCCCAGTCCGGCTGGACGTTGTTCCCGGGCCCGGTGGCGAGCGTCGTGAGGCTGCGGCCCTCCCGGTCGGAGATCGTGAGCTCCCAGCGGTCCGCGCGCTTGCACGAGAAGACCAGGTGGCGGCCGTTGGGGGCCCAGGACGGGTACTCGCACGAGCCCCGCCCCTGGGTGATCTGGCGGACCTGCCGGGTGGCCAGGTCGACGACGGCGATGTCGAAGCCGCCCGCCTCGAGCCGCGAGGTGTAGGCGATCTCGCTGTACTGCCTCGACGGGTTCCAGGCGCAGCCGTCGTTGTAGTTGCCGACCGAGCTCAGGCGTCGGACGTTCAGGCCCTCCGAGTCCATCACCCAGATCTGCGGCGTGCCCGTGCGGTTCGACGTGAAGGCGATCTCGGTCCCGGTCGGGCTCCAGCACGGCGCGGTGTCGGACGCCTGCGTCGTCGTCAGCCGGCGCGCGCCGCTGCCGTCGATGCCGGAGACCCACACGTCGCTCGACCCCGCCCGCGTGCTCGAGAAGGCGAGCCGCTTCCCGTCGGGGCTCACCGCGGCCGACATCGCCTGCGCGTCGCCGCGCTCGCCGGTGAGGTTCGCGACGCTGCGGCCCTCGAAGATCCGCGCGAGGTAGACGAGCGGGCTGCCCTGCCGGTAGGACACGTAGGCGATCCCGCCGCCGTCCGGGGTCCACGCCGGCAGGATGTTGAGCGAGTTGTTCACGGTCACGCGCCGCGGGTTGAAGCCGTCGTAGTCGACGATGTAGATCTCCTTCGACCGGCGGGCCGCGGTGGCGTCGCGGTCGGACACGAACGCGAGGCGCGTCCGCGCGACGCCCGTGTACTGCGTCAGGGCCATGATGTCGTCCGAGGCCCGGTGGGCGAAGATGCGCGGGTTCTCGGCCGATCCCGCGTAGCGCCGCGCCAGCATGCTCTGGCCCGACGAGACGTAGTACACGAAGAGCTCCACCGCGATCTCGCCGCCGGCCGCGGGCGAGACCCGCGTGACGACGAGGTGCGACGCGCCGATGCCCTTCCAGTCCTCCATGTTCGGCGCGTCGAGGTTCTGGGCGGGGATCGCGGAGAGCAGGCTGTCGGGGACGAAGTCGAAGAAGCCCTCGAAGCGCAGGTCGCTGCGCAGCACCTGGCTGATCGTCCGGCAGGCCGCGGCGCTCGCCGCGTCGGCGCCGCGCGGGGCGCAGTCGGGAATCGCGAACCGGGGCGGTGTGCCGCCGATGACGATCTGCTGGATGCCCGGGGGCGGTGGAGCGGCGGCCGTCGCCGGCGCCTGGGCCGCCGCCGGCGACAGGGCCGCGAGGGCCGCGGGCGCCGCCGCGAGCGCGGCGGCCAGCGCGACCGGCAGGCCGGCCAGGGCGAGGGCGAGCCGGACCGGGCCGGCGCTACGACGTCGGGCGGAAGAGGGCCTGGATCGTTCGGGGGTTTCCACCATACTCCCTCGGGAGCGGGCCGAAGGGCGCCGCGTTGAGGACCGCGCGCTGCGCGGCCATGTCGAGGAGCGCCGCGCCGCTCGGCTGCGTGACGCGCACGTCCGTGACGCTGCCGTTCGGCTGGATCGTGAACGTGACGCCGATCGGCTGCGAGAAGCCGGCCTTGATCTGCTGGTTCCAGAGCATCCAGATCTTCTGGGTGACCCCGGCCATGTACCAGTCGCCGCCGGTGTCGGTGCCGTCGGGGACGCCGGGGCCGGGCGGTCCGATGAGAAGGCCGGGGAAGGCCGACGACGTCCCGGTGCCGCCGGGCACGCCGCCGGCCGACGGCGCGGGCCGCGCGGCAGACGAGGCCATCGTCCGGCTCGTCGGCAGCGGCGGCTCGGGACGGTTTCGCGCGACGCGACGCGAGTCGGGCAGCGGCAGGGCCCGCGGGCTCGGCCGCTCGACCGGGGGCTTGAGGACCTTCACCGGCGCGGGCGGCGCCTGCGACGCGACCGGAGCCGGCCGCGCGACCGGCGCGTCGGCCGGCGGGGCCTGCGCCTCGGGCGAGCCGCCGCCGCCGCGGGGGAGCACGATCGCGAAGCCATCCGCCACTCGCAGCGGCGGGTCGTGCGGGAGCAGGCGCGGGATCACGAGGACCGACGCCGCGAGCATGATGTGGCCGAAGAGCGAGGCCAGCGCGGTGACCGGGAAGCCGCGGTCCAGCCGCGCGCGCTCGGCGATGAGCCGGTCGACCGCGTCGTTCACCGGGCCTTCTCTTCCGGCAGCGCGTACACGAAGCCGATGCGGTCGACGCCGGCCCGCTTGATGACGTCCACGACCTTGATGACCTCGCCGTAGCGCAGGGCCTCGTCGGCGCGGAGATAGACGACCGCGTCGGGCCGACCGCCGGTCATGCCGCGGACCCGGTCCTCGAGGAGCACCAGGTTCACCACCTTGTCGCCCACGAACACGCGCCCGTCCGCCCGCACCGAGACCGTGATGCGGTCCTCCGGCTGGATCTGCGGCTGGTTCGCGACCGGCAGCGACACGTCGATGCCGCGGCTCATCATCGGCGCCGTCACCATGAAGACGAGGAGGAGCACGAGCACGACGTCGACGAGGGGCGTGACGTTGATTTCGCCCATCATCGGCCGACCGGCGCGCGAGCGCAGGGTGCGATAGGTCGAGACCGCGCTCGACTCGCTCCCGCCGCTTCCTCCGCTCTGCATCCGCTCGGTGGCCTCCGCTCCGCGCCCTACGTGAAGTTACGCTCGACGATGTTCAGGAATTCCAGGGCGAAGTCGTCCATCATCGACGAGAGCACCTTCACGCGGCTCGAGAAGTAGTTGAAGAAGACGGCTGCCGGGATCGCCGCGAGGAGGCCCATCGCGGTCGTGATGAGGGCCTCGGAGATGCCGGGCGCGACGACCGCGATGTTCGTGGACTGCATCCGGCCGATGTCGCCGAACGCGGTCATGATGCCCCACACCGTCCCGAAGAGGCCGATGAACGGGGTGACACTCGCGGTCGTGGCGAGGAAGCTGATCCGCCGCTCCATCCGCGTGACCTCGACGCCGCCCGCCCGAGCGAGCGAGCGCGAGAGCGACTCGAGGCTGCGGACCGTGGGCCGGCTCGCCGCGCCGCCCTCCTTCGTCTGGGCGCCCCGGACCTGCTGGTTCACCTCGAGGTAGCCCGCCTGGAAGACGCCCACGAGCGGGCTCGCCCGCAGCTGCGGGCAGATGGAGTTCACCTCGGAGAACTTGCTGCTCTTGCGGAAGATCTCGAGGAAGGTCGTCGACTGCGCGTGGGCCCGGTGGAGGGAGATTCCCTTGTAGAGGATGATCGCCCAGGAAACCAGGGAGAAGAGGAGAAGGACGAGGAGGACCGACCGGGCGACCCCGCCCGCGTTGGCGATGAGGCCCGCGGCTCCGCCCTGGAACGCCGCCGACGTCGGGGAGGGGACCTGGGCCAGGGTCGCGAGGATCAAGGATACCTCTCTAAGTTGCGCTGGATCTTGAGGATGCCACAATCTGTTGGGGCCTGTCAATTTGGGCGCGATTTTCGGGCACCGGCTGGTCCCCGTACGTCCTTCTGACGCTCCATCATGCATTTACGCGCCACCGGGCGCTGTGATATTCTGCTCGGAGCCGCGACCTGAATGCTCAAGTTCCTTAGAATCAACAACATCGCCCTGATTCCCTCGCTCGAGGTGGAGCTGGGGCCGGGCCTCGTGCTCCTGACCGGGGAGACGGGAGCGGGGAAGTCGATCGTGATCGACGCCCTGTCCCTCCTCCTCGGCGAGCGCGCCTCCCCCGAGCTCATCCGCACCGGCGAGGATCGGGCAGTCGTCGAGGCCGTCCTCGAGACCGCCGGCGCCTCGGAGCTGCTCGACGAGCGCGGCCTGCCCACGGACGGCGACGAGATCGTCATCCGCCGCGAGATCCAGGCGACGGGCAAGGGGCGGGCGACCGTCAACGGCGCCCTCGTTCCCGTCAGCCTGCTGCGCGATCTCGCGCCGCACGTGGCCGTCATCCACGGCCAGCACGAGCCGCAGGGACTCCTGGACCCCGCGACGCACCTCGACGTCCTCGACCACTTCGCCGGCCTCGACTCGGGCCGTTCGATCGGCGAGTTCTTCCGCGACCTGCGGGCCGCCGACCAGGCCGTCGAGAAGCACCGCGGCGACCGCCGCGAGGCCGAGCGCCGGCGGGAGATGCTGGAGTACCAGGCGTCGGAGATCGAGAAGGCGGGCCTCGCGCCCGGCGAGGAGGAGGCGCTGCGCGTCGAGAAGGCGCGCCAGGCCAACGCCGGGAGGCTCGCGGCGCTGAGCGGCGAGTCGTACGCCCTTCTCTACGACGACGAGGAAGCGGTCCTCGGGCGGCTCGCCCAGGTCTACAAGCGGGTCGACGAGCTGGCCGAGATCGACCCGGACTTCCGGCCCTTCGCGGAGGGGAGGCGCGAGATCCTCGCTCCGCTCGAGGACCTGGCGCTGCGCCTGCGCGACTACCAGGAGCGGCTCGAGGTCAGCCCGGGCCGGCTCGACGAGATCGAGTCGCGCCTCGCGGTGCTCGATCGCCTGAAGAAGAAGTACGGAGCCACGGTCGACGACGTGATCGCGTTCGGCGAGCGGTGTCGGCGCGAGCTCGAGTCGCTCGGGACCCCGGAGGAGCAGGAGCGCCTGCTCGTCGAGCGCCGCGACCGTCTCGCCGGCCTCTACCTGGACCGGGCCCGCGCTCTCTCGAAGAAGCGGCGGGCCGCCGCCGTCGAGCTTCGCAAGCGCGTGCAGGCGGAGCTCGGGCAGCTGGCGATGGAGAAGACGCGATTCGACGTGGCCTTCGAGCCGGCGGACGCCGAGGCGGCGGCGGCCGATGCGTCCCTCTGGACGGACCGGGGGCTCGAGCGGGCCGAGTTCCTGCTCTCGCCCAACCCCGGCGAGGACCTGCGGCCGCTCGCGAAGATCGCCTCCGGCGGCGAGCTGTCCCGGCTGATGCTCGCCATCAAGTCGGTGATCGGACGCGACGCGCCCGGCCTGACCCTCGTCTTCGACGAGGTGGACTCCGGCATCGGCGGGCGGGTGGCCGAGGTCGTGGGCCGGAAGCTGAAGGCGGTCTCGGCCCGTTGCCAGGTGCTTTGCGTGACGCACCTGCCCCAGATCGCAGCGCTCGCCGACCAGCACCTCTCGGTCAGGAAGCAGGTGGCGAAGGGCCGGACGGTGACCCTCGTCGAGCGGCTCGACGACGACACGAGGGTGGAAGAGGTGGCGCGGATGCTCGGCGGCGAGACGATCACCGCGACCGCCCGCGACCACGCGCGCGAGATGCTCAAGCAGAGCTTGCGCAGCTGAAGCTCAAGTGACGATGAAAAAAGAGAAACCCCGCTTCTTCGTCCAGACGTTCGGCTGCCAGATGAACGTCAACGACTCGGAGAAGGTCGAGGGGCTGCTCCGCGAGCGCGGCTACGATCCGGCCGAGTCGGCCGACGGAGCCGACGTCGTCTTCATCAACACGTGCGCCGTGCGGGAGAAGGCGTCGTCCAAGCTCCACCACTCGCTCGCGCGGCTCCGCCGAGCCAAGACGCAGCGGCCGGAGCTGCGCATCGCCGTCGGGGGCTGCGTCGCGCAGCTCGAGGGCGAGAAGATCCTCGAGCGCTCGAAGCACGTCGACGTCCTCGTCGGCACGCACAACTTCCACCGCGTCCCGGAGCTCCTGGAGCGGTCGTTCGACGCGGGAGCGCCTCTCGTCGACCTCGACCGGAAGGCCGATGCGTTCGTCGTCCCGCCGTTGTCCGTCGCGCACTCGAGCCCGGTCCGCGCCTATGTGACGGCGATGGAAGGCTGCAACCACGTCTGCTCGTTTTGCGTCGTCCCCCGGACGCGCGGACCCGAGGTCAATCGGCCGGTCGAGGCGATCGTCGACGAGGTCGCGTCCGTGGTCGCTCGGGGCTACTCCGAGGTCATGCTCCTCGGGCAGACGGTCAACGCCTACCGGATCGGAGAGACCGACTTCGCAGGCCTTCTCGAGCGCGTTCACGATGTGGCCGGTCTCCGCCGCCTGCGCTTCACGACCTCGCACCCTGAGCACGTCGACGCTCGCATGGCGCGGGCGATGCGCGACCTCTCGCGGCTGTGCCCCTACCTCCACCTGCCCTTCCAGTCGGGCTCCGAGCGCGTGCTGGCGTCGATGCGGCGCGGCTACACGAGGGCCGAGTTCCTCGACAGGATCGCCCTCCTTCGGGATCACGTCCCGCACCTGGCGCTCTCGACGGACGTCATCGTGGGCTACCCGGGGGAGACCGAGGCGGAGTTCGAGGAGACGCTCCGCGTCCTCGAGGACGTCGGCTTCGACGGGCTCTTCGCCTTCGCCTATTCGGCTCGTCCCGGGACGACCGCGCTGAGGCTCGACGACGACGTCCCCGAGGAAGTGAAGCTCCACCGGCTGCACGTCGTCAACGGGCACCAGCAGCAGTGGCAGCGTCGACGCCACGAGCCGCTCGTCGGGACGGTCCAGGAGATCCTCGTCGAGTCCGAAGACGGAGACGGCCGCGTCTCCGGGCGGACGCCGCAGTTCAAGATCGTCCATGTCGAAGGTGATCGCTCGCTGATCGGCCGATTCGCACGCGTCGAGATCACCGCCGCCGGACCCAACGCGCTGCAGGGGCGGGTTTCGCAAATCGTTCATTGACAGCGAATTCCACCCTCCCTATATTTCCCGCCAGAGGGGAGGCCGGCGACGTGCAGATCGAGATGGCCATCAAGGGACTGATGGTGGATCCCATCACGAACATGCCCATCGTGGTCCTGCGCGAGATCGCTGGCGAGCGCGTCCTTCCGATCTGGGTGGGCGTCTTCGAGGCCAACGCGATCGCCCTGCAGGTCGAGAACGTCCAGACGCCGCGTCCGATGACGCACGACCTGCTCAGCAACGTGATCGCGGACCTCGGCGCCCAGGTCGAGCGCGTGGTCGTCTCGGACCTCCGCGAGAACACGTTCTACGCGCTCCTGCACGTGACCGCTGCGAACGGCCCCGTGACGATCGACGCCCGACCGTCGGACGCGATCGCTCTCGCTCTCCGGACCGGATCCCGCATCTTCGTCGAAGAGGACGTGATCTCCAGCGCGCGGAGCGTGGAGACCGCACGGGAAAACGTCGACGTCGGACGCCTCCAGAAGTGGCTGGAGAACCTGTCCGACGAGGACCTCGGCAAGTACAAGATGTAGGGCCGGCCGCGGGCCGCCTGCGCCGCCTTTTGCGCTTGACCCTTCTTCGCGCGTTCCTCTAACATCGCGGCAACGTCGCGTCCGCGACGCCTTCCCCGGGAGATCCCCGTTGACCGTCATCGCGATCGCAAACCAGAAGGGTGGTGTCGGAAAGACCACGACGGCGATCAACCTCGCCGCCGCCCTGGCCATGCGCGGTCGCAACGTCCTGCTCATCGACCTCGACCCGCAGGCGAACTCGTCCATGACGTTTCTCGACCTGAGATCGCTGCAGAAGTCGATGTACGACGTTCTGACCGGCCAGGCGACCCTCGACGACGTCATCCAGCCCTCTCCGTTGCCCAAGCTCCACGTCGCTCCAGCTCGGATCGGCCTCGCCAAGCTCGAGGCGCAGCTGGTCGGCGAAATCGACGGCCACTTCCGCCTCAAGGACCGGATCAGCTCCGTCGGCGACCGATACGACTTCGTCGTCATCGACACACCGCCGGCGCTCGGTCTGATCACCGTGAATGCCCTGGTCGCGGCGACTCACCTCCTGATCCCGGTCCAGTCGAGCTACTTCGCCCTGGAGGGGACGGACGACCTGCTGGAGACCGTGGACCGGATCCGGGCGCGCCCGAACCCCGACCTGAAGCTGCTGGGCGCCGTCATCACGCTCCACGACAAGCGGACGACGCTCGCTCGCGACGTTCACAAGGCCGTGGCGGACGTGTTCGGGGACCGCGTCTTCGAGACCACGATCTCGAAGAGCATCCGGCTCGAGGAGAGCCCCGCGCATCGGGAGTCCATCTTCACGTTCGCACCCCAGTCGAGCGGCGCCTACGAGTACTACCGCTTGTGCGAGGAGGTCATCGCCCGTGTCTAGCCCAAGGCGCATCGGACTGCCCCAGACGATTCGGATGCGGCACGACACCCATTTCGTGGACCAGCTCGTCGCTCCCCGGGGAGGCCGTCGGCCGGCTGATTCCGATCGAGGACATCGACGCCAATCCGAACCAGCCGCGCCAGTCCATGGGGGACCTCGCGGAGCTGACGGCCTCGATTCGGGAGAAGGGTGTTCTGGAGCCGCTCCTCGTCCGGAAGGTCGATGGCCGATACCAGATCATCGCCGGAGAGCGCCGGTACCGCGCCGCCCAGGAGGCGGGGCTGGCCGAGCTGCCGTGCGTCGTGCGGGACTCGTCGGACGCGGAGACGATGGAAATCGCGCTGATCGAGAACCTGCAGCGCAAGGACCTGAGCGCGTTCGAAGAGGCGGATGGCCTCAAGGTGCTGGCCGAGAAGTACGGCTACACGCACGAGGACATGGCGGAGAAGATCGGCAAGAGCCGCTCGACGATCACCGAGTCGCTCTCGCTCACGGCGATGCCCGAAGAGGTCCGTCAGCTGTGTCGGCTGGCCGACATTCAGTCTAAGTCTCTTCTTTTGCAGATAGTTAGGCAGGGCGAGCCGGAGAAAATGGTCGCGCTGCTGGAGAAGCTGCAGCAGCAGGGGCCGACCCGGGCCGAGGCCCGCAAGCTGGCGAAACCGGAGGCCAGGCGTGGGCGCGGACGGCCCAGGCACTACATCTTCAAGTTCCAGCCGCGCGGAAAGGAGTTCTCTCTCGCGCTTCAGTTCCGAAAGGGCGACGTGGAGCGCGACGAGGTGATCCGGACGCTCGAGGCGATCCTGGAGAGCCTGAGAGCGGAGCGGTAGCTGCGGGTGGCGCTCCTCGGCCCAGCATTGGGTGAGACTTAAGGATCATACGATCAAGTCAGAGACGAGCTGACGCTATCGAAGTTGCTGTCCTATATGGCGATTGCTCCGATCGACGGCGCTCGACGGACCTCCGCGAGGGACTGCAGATGGGTCGGCCGGGCAGCGGCCTTCCGACGTCCGCGCTCGACGGGGAGAGGGCCGGAATCCCTTCGCAGGGATGACGTAAGCTGATATCATCTCGTGGTTTTCGTCCGGGCGGGAGCCCGGGCCTCCGGGCGTGCGCCCGCGAGGGAACGGAAGAGAAAAGAGGAAAGCAGAACGATGGAGGCCGCCCAGAAGAGCCCGGCCGAGAAGTCGTCCCAGTTCGCTGAGTACGACTACAGCAACTTCTACTACGGCGCCGGCGACGACCCCTTGAACCTGCTGCGCCCCTACGCGGACTGGTACCGCGAGGCGCGGCCCAACGGGTACTACCTCTACCAGGAGGCCCTCGCCTCGGCCCCGACCACCCGCGTGCGCGTGAAGAACGGGCGCACCGGCCAGTGGCAGGACCTCCTGAACCTGGCGTCCTACAACTACCTCGGCATCTCGTACCGGCCGGAGGTGAAGCAGGCCGCGATCGAGGCGGTGGAGAAGTACGGCCTCGGCGCCTCCGGCTCGCCGATCCTCTCGGGGACGTTCGACGTGCACGAGCAGTTCGTCCAGGAGCTCGCGCGGTTCAAGGACAAGGAAGCCTGCATCGTCTTCCCGACCGGCTACAGCGCGAACGTCGGGTTCATCTCCGCCCTGATGCGCTCGGGCGACACCGTCTTCCTCGACCAGTACTCGCACGCGTCGATCGTCGACGAGGCGATCCTGGCCAAGGCGAAGACCGTCTTCTTCCGCCACAACAACCCGCTCGACCTCGAGCGGAAGATCGCGAACGTGAAGGGCAAGAAGCTCGTCGTCGTCGAGGGCGTCTACTCGATGGACGGCGACATCTGCACGCTGCCCGAGATCCTCGAGGTCACGAAGCGCCACGGCGCGCGGATGCTGATCGACGAGGCGCACTCCACGTTCCTCTTCGGGCCGAACGGTCGCGGCGTCGCGGAGCACTTCGGGCTCGACAAGGAGGTGGACTTCACCTCGGCACGTTCTCGAAGAGCCTCGGCGGCCAGGAGGGTTCGTCGCCGGCTCGCGCGAGCTCGTCGACTACGTGAACGCGTTCGGCCGCTCGCGGTTCTTCTCCTGCAACCTCTCGCCGGTGCTCACCGCGGGCCTCCTGGCCGGCCTCCGGATCGCCGCCGCCGAGCCTCAGCTGCGGGCGAAGCTGTGGAGCAACTGCGCGTACCTGCGCCGTCGCTTCGCGGAGGAGGGCGTCGACATCGGGAAGTCGAACTCGCAGGTCATGCCGGTGATGGTCAACAACGACGCGAAGGTGTTCGCGGTCGCGGAGAAGATCCAGGACCGCGGCCTCTTCCTGAACCCGGTCACGTACCCGGCCGTCCCGAAGCACAAGTCGCGCCTCCGCATCTCGGTCTCGGCCGCCCACGGGAGCAGGACCTCGAGCAGGCGGTGCAGACGATCGCCGGCGTCCTGCGCGAGGAGGGGATTTGTCGATAACCCGCTACGGCTACCGCGACGCGATCAGCGGGTTCTTCGAGTTCCCGACCGACAACGCGCGCCGCATCCTTCCGAGAGGCTTCGAGCCGGTGGAGCCGCACCACGGCACGAGCATCCTCGCGGTGACCGTGTTCGACTTCGACGAGAGCGAGGTGGGAGTACGGCGAGGTCGTCTACGCCGTGATCGTTCCCCGCTCGTCCGCGACGCGCGCCTGCCGAAGTCGGCGTTCTTCCCGTGGCAGGTCGCGACGACCACGAAGGCGGCGCGCGAGCACGCGATCGGCCGGTGGCACCTGCCGCACTGGATGGACGACGTCGAGATCGAGTTCGACCGGCGAACGGCGGGGCGGACCACGGCGCGGGTCAAGGCCGACGGCGCCCCGGCCCTCGAGATGACGGTGACCGAGCACCAGTGGCACCCGGTCTCGCACCTCTACCAGTCGTTCCAGAAGGACGACGCCGGCGCCTACCTCGCGAACATCCTCTTCGAGGGCGACAAGAGCGAGCACGAGGAGGAGAGCGGCCGCATCGTCCTCCACGACAACCCGTTCAACAAGGACATCGTCCTCTCGGAGGTGTACGAGACGCCCTTCCGAGAGCTCTGGATGCGCCGGGGCTGCCAGCTGTTCGACCCGCTCGTCCAGCTCCCGGGCTAGCCGCAGCCTCGCCCCGCCCCTCCCGCGTGGACGAGCCGATCTACGTCGTCTTCAATCCGCAGTCGGGCAAGGGGCGGGGCGCCTCGTTCGTGAGCCCGGTCCTCCAGGGCCTGGCCCCGGCGGCGCGGGTGGAGCACGGCCTCACGACGGGGCCGGGCGACGAGGCCCGGCTGGCCCGCGAGGCGGTCGCCCGGGGCTTCCGGACGATCGTCGCCGTCGGCGGCGACGGCACCTGGAGCAACGTCGGGAACGCGATCCTCGCGACCGGCGAGCCGGTCCGCCTGGGTCTCGTTCCGGGCGGCACCGGCTGCGACCTGGCGAAGACGATCGGCGTCCCGCCCCGCGACATCCACGCGTGCTGCCGGATCATCCTGGCCGGCCACACGCGGACGATCGACGTCGGCCGGATCGAGGACCGGCACTTCCTGAACATCGCCGGGTTCGGCTACGACGTCGCGGTGCTCGAGGACTCGTGGAGCGTCGGCTATCTCGAGGGCGGCGCGCTCTACCTCTTCTGCGCCCTGCGGCAGCTGGGCGGCTACCGCGGCTTCGCCGTGGAGGCGTCGGTCGACGGCTCTCCCGCGCGGAGGACCGACCAGCTGATGACGATCGTCGCCAACGCCCGCGTCTTCGGCGGGGGCTTCCAGGTCGCTCCGGGGCCGACGTCGAGGACGGGCTGCTCGACGCGGTGTCCTTCGAGAACATGGGCCTCGGCTCCCGCGTGGGCGCGCTCGTGCGGCTCCTGCGCGGCACGCACCTGCGCCACCCGAAGGTCAGCGCCGCGCGGGCCCGGCGGCTCGTCTACCGCTTCGCGGAGCCGCCGGCCTACGAGACCGACGGCGAGTGGAACCAGGCGAAGTCGAACGAGATCGTCATCGAGGCCGTGCCGAAGGCGCTGCGGGTCCTCGCCCCGGCTCCATGAGGGCGACGCCGACCGCCGCGCTGCGGGACGCCGTCGCGCGGCCGGCGCTGTCGCCCGAGACGGACGCGGCCCTCCTCGCGGCCACGGCCCGACTCCGGGAGGCGGCGGGCGACACGCTCGTCGGCTGCATCTTCTTCGGCTCGCGCCGGACGCGGGCCGCGAACGCGAACGCCTTCAGCGCGTACGACCTCTTCGCCGTGGTCGAGGCCTACCGCCCGTTCTACGAGGCGCTCCGGCGAGCGGGCCTCTCGAGCAAGAGCCCCGGGCTCCTCGCGGCGATCAGCCGCCTGCTCCCGCCGACGCAGGTCTCCGTCGTCTTCCGGGAGCCCGAGCTGCGGGCCAAGGTCTCGGTCGTGAGGAGAGACGTCCTCGCCCGTGAGACGTCCGCCCGGCGGCGCGACCACTTCACGATCGGGCGGCTCTTCCAGCCGAGCCGCATCTCGCGGCGCGGACGGACGAGGCTCGAGAGGAGCTGCTCGGCGCGCTGGTGTCGGCTCACGCGGAGACCTGGAAGTGGTCCCGCCCGTGGCTGCCGGAGTCGTTCGACGCCCAGTCCTGCGGCCGTCGCCTGCTCGAGGTGTCGATGTCGTGGGAGGTGCGGCCGGAACCCGCGGGGCGCGCCGCGGCGCTGTGGGAGGCCCAGCGGTCGATCCAGGCGCCGGTCTACGACGTGCTGCTTCGCGATCTGGCGGACGCAGGGGCGCTGCGAAGCTCCGGCTCGGCGACCGAAGCCTGGTCGATTACACAACTCCCAGGCTCATTTGAGAAGCTTCGGCTCCGGTTCTACTTCAGCCTGTCGATGCTGCGCGCCACGGCCCGCTGGGGCAAGCACATCCTGTCCTTCGAGGATGGCTCGACTACATCGTTCGCAAGGCCAGCCGGCACGCGGGCGAGACGATCGAGCTCTCCGAGCGGGAACGCCGCTGGCCGCTCGTCTTTCTCTGGGGGCGGGTGTTCCGCTACCTGCGCCGGAAGGATGGAAAGGACCCGCGCCCGTGACCACGAGCCTCGCCGTCCTCCTCGTCGTCCTCGCCCTGGCGGTCGCGTCGATGGCGGCCTTCGCCGTCCTCCACCGCGGCCGACGCGACGCGGACGCCGCGCGCAAGGGCTCCCGCTTCCTGCTCGGCGCCGGCGACTTCCTCGTCCACTGGTTCATGTGGGCGATCGGCCCGGCGGAGCGGGCGCTGACCGCGGCCGGGGCGACGCCCGACCACATGAACGCCGGGGGCCTCCTCTTCGGCCTCGCGAGCGGGGTCGCGATCGCGCTCGGCCGGCTCGAGCTCGGCGGCTGGGCGATCGCCCTCGCCGGCGTCTGCGACATCCTCGACGGACGCCTCGCCCGGGCCCGGGGCCTGGCCTCGCCGTACGGCAAGTTCATCGACAGCACGCTCGACCGCTTCGTCGAGACGTTCGCGTTCCTCGGCTTCGCCGTCTACTTCGCCTCGCGCCCGTGGGGGCCGCTCGTGGTCGCGGCCGGGCTCGGCGGCTCGCTCCTCGTGAGCTACGCGCAGGCGCGGGGAGAGACGGTGAACGTGTCCGGCTCCGGCGGCCTGATGCAGCGGGCGGAGCGGCTCGTCCTGACGCTCCTCGGGTGCCTCCTCGACCCGCCCGTCTCGCGGGCCATCGGCCGGCCCGAGGGCGCCGTCCTCTTCTGGGTGCTGGCCCTCGTCGCGGCGGGGGCGCTCGCCACGGCCGTGCACCGCACGGTGTTCATCGCGCGGCGGCTGCGCGCGGGAGCGTGAGCGAGCGCTCGGGGCGGCGGGTGGTGAGCTAGAATCCCGCTCTCATCCGAGACCACAGGAGCAGGAGGCGAGCGGTGTCCGACGACATGTATCCCGTCAAGCCCCAGGTCGCCGCGAGGGCGCACGTCAACTCGATGGCGGAGTACCAGCGGCTCTACCGCCTGTCGCTCGACAACCCGGAGTGGTTCTGGGCCGAGCAGGCGAAGGCGGTCAGCTGGTTCCACCCCTGGCAGAACGTCTTCGACGCGGACTACGACGAGGTCGACTTCGCGTGGTTCTCGGGCGGGCGGCTGAACGCGTCGTTCAACTGCGTCGACCGCCACCTGCCGACCCTCGGCGACCGCACCGCGATCGTCTGGGCCCAGGACGAGCCGGGGGCGTACCGCCACATCACCTACCGAGAGCTGAAGCACAACGTCTGCCGCATCGCGAACGTGCTCCTGTCGCACGGCATCCAGCGCGGCGACCGCGTGTGCATCTACATGGGCATGATGCCGGAGCTCGTGTACACGATGCTCGCCTGCGCGCGGATCGGGGCGGTGCACTCCGTGGTCTTCGGCGGCTTCAGCTCCGAGGCCCTCCGGGACCGCATCGTCGACGCCCGCTGCCGCATGGTGGTGACGGCCAACGAGGGGCTCCGCGGCGGCAAGCGCATCCCGCTCAAGAAGACCGTGGACCGGGCGATCGAGGGGATGTCCCTCGTCCAGACCGTGCTCGTCGCGCGGCGCACCGACACCGACGTGCCGATGCAGCCCGGCCGCGACCTGTGGCTCGAGGACGAGACCCACAAGCAGCGCTCGACCTGCACGAACGAGTGGATGGGGGCCGAGGACCCGCTGTTCGTCCTCTACACGTCCGGCAGCACGGGCAAGCCCAAGGGCCTGATGCACACGACCGGCGGCTACCTCGTCTACGCCGCCTACACGCACAAGCTCTGCTTCGACTACCACCCCGGCGACGTCTACTTCTGCGCGGCCGACGTCGGCTGGGTCACCGGGCACAGCTACATCGTCTACGGGCCGCTCGCGAACGGCGCGACGACGGTGATGTTCGAGTCGACGCCGACCTATCCCGACGCCGGCCGCTACTGGCGCATCGTGGACGACCTCGGGGTGAACATCTTCTACACCGCGCCGACGGCGCTGCGGGCCCTGGCCCACGGCGGCGACGAGTGGGTGAAGCGGTACCGCCGCGACTCGCTTCGAGTGCTGGGCAGCGTCGGCGAGCCGATCAACCCCGAGATCTGGAAGTGGTACCACGACGTGGTGGGCGAGAGCCGCTGTGCGGTCGTCGACACGTGGTGGCAGACCGAGACGGGCGGGATCCTGATCTCGCCGCTTCCCGGCGTGACTCCGCCGAAGCCCGGGTCGGCCACCCTCCCGTTCTTCGGCGTCAAGCCGATGATCATGGACATCGCCGACGGCAAGGTGCTCGACGGCAACGGCGTCTCGGGCGCCCTCTGCCTCGGCGGGCCGTGGCCCGGCCAGGCGCGGACGGTGTGGGGCGACCACCACCGGTTCAAGGAGACCTATTTCACGCAGTACCCGGGCTACTACTTCACCGGGGACGGCGCGCGGCGGGACGAGGACGGCTACTACTGGATCACCGGGCGCATCGACGACGTCCTCAACGTGTCCGGCCACCGGCTGGGCACGGCGGAGATCGAGAGCGCGCTCGTCGCCCACGACGCGGTGGCCGAGGCCGCGGTCGTCGGCTTCCCGCACCCGATCAAGGGCCAGGGGATCTACGCCTACGTGCTCGTCGGCTCGGAGTACGCGGGCGCGGACAAGGACCAGCTGCAGGGCGCCCTCAAGGAGCAGGTCCGCCACGTGATCGGCGCCTTCGCCGCGCCCGACGTCATCCACATCGCGTCCGGCCTCCCCAAGACGCGCTCGGGAAAGATCATGAGGCGCATCCTCCGCAAGATCGCCGCCTCGGAGTACGACGGCCTCGGCGACCTGACGACGCTCGCCGAGCCGGAGGTGGTCGAGCGCCTGATCGAGGAGCACCGCGCCGCGCGCTGAGGCGGGGCGCGGCGGAAGGCCCCGGCCGGGTCAGTCCCCGGCCGGGGTCGCGCGATCGAGGGCGCGGGTCAGGAGCTCCGTCTCGCGCGACTCGTGCCCGTGAACCTCGTCGAGCAGGTGACGGACCTCGGTGATCCAGAAGGGGCGGCGCCGCTCGATCGGGTTGGTCGATCGCAGGGTGTCGAGGCGGCGCAGGATCGTCTCGTGCTCTCCCCGCAGGCGGGCGCAGAGGCTGGCGTGCTCGGGCGCCTCGATCTCGATCTGCTCGAAGAGGCCGGCCCTCTCCTCCTCGTCGAAGTGCGCGCCGAGGGGGCCTCGCAGCTCGTCGAGCCGCGCGGCGACCACGTCCGGGCCGACGGCCTCGTGGGGCTCGGGCCGCGAGAAGGCCTGCTCCACCTGCCCGACGAGCCGCCGGAGCTGCAGGTGCTCGTCGACGGCCGCGCGCGCCGCGCGGCTGACCGAAGGCGCCTTCGTCATGGCCGACCTCCGCACTTCCGTCGAGAGTCGTTCGGCCTTCGTCGCCGGAGAGCGCTCCGCGACACGCCCGTCGGAGAGAAGGTAGGCCCCGGTCGGCCGGGGCGTCAACGGAAAACGGCGTGATGACGTCGTGAACGTGAGTCGTTCGAGCGATGTGAGCGGAGCGCACGACCGGATCGAGACGGAGCTGGACTACCGCGTCCCCGATCCGCCCGGCGAGCGAGCCGCCCGCGCGAGGAGGTGGCGGACCTCGGCGGCGCGCTCGGGCCACCAGGCCGCTCCGAGCTCGTCGCGAAGGAGCGCCCGCACGCGCGCGACGGGCCAGTCCGCGATGCGACGGCCGAGCCGCACCGCCTCGGCCGCGAGCGCCTTGCGTTCGGCGGGCCGGGTCGCCGCGAGGAAGGCGTCGAGGGCCGCCTCGGCCGTGCCGTGCTCCGCCTCGAGGTCCTCGTGGAGGTACGCCCGCGCGAAGGCGCTCAGGGCGGGGTAGCGCTCGCTCAATGCCGAACCTCCGGGTACGCCGTGAGGACGAAGAAGTCGGGGTCGCCGCTCCGCCACTTCAGGACGACGACGGCGTCCCGGCAGAGCTCGA
The DNA here is from genome assembly GCA_046331285.1 of Vicinamibacteria bacterium. Classification (GTDB taxonomy): domain Bacteria; phylum Acidobacteriota; class Vicinamibacteria; order Fen-336; family Fen-336; genus DATBSL01. Next base: position 24,569 of record JAXLRD010000044.1, on the reverse strand, counting down.
CGCGGCTGCGACCGCGGCGGAGGGACCGGCCGATCGGTCGACCGCCCCGATAGTCCAGGGCGAGGTTGGGCCGGGGCGGCTCGCGGCGGGACCACTCGCGCACCCGGTCCCTCTCGGCGCCGAGGGTGGCCGCCACCACCTCCTCTGCCGTGGCTCTGTCTTCGAACGTGGACGCGGCCGCGATCCGCGTCTCGCGTCGCAGGCGCGCGCGCAGCTCGTCGTCCGTCCGGCCGACGTGCCTCGCGAGGGTGTGGCCGCCCCGGCTCTCGTCGCGGCCGAGGTCGCGGCGCGCGACGGCCGCGTGGCCGGGCCCGGCGCCGGCGACGCCGGCGGCGAGGACGACGGCGGCCACGAGTCGACGCATCGGCGCGACGATAGCACGCCTCCGCTCGCTACAATCGGTGGAGGCGATGCCCTTCTCGTACTACGACCGCCTCTCGGCCCGCGACCGGGCCGTCTATCGCGACAGCGACGCCGTGACGTCGGTGTCGCTGCCGGGGGCGGCCTCTCTCCACCCGGCCGTCGCCGAGCTCAGGGAAGCGCTGGCGGGGGAGGACCGCGCGGCGGTGGAAGCGGCCGCGGGCCGCCTGCGCTCGGGATGACGCGCGCTCTCGGCGTGCCGCCGGTCGCGATCGCGGTCCTGGCGGTGCGCCCGTCCTCGAGCTGGGGCGAGCTCCACGGCCTCTACACCCGGGAGCCCGGCCAGCGGGCGCGCATCCAGCTGTGGATGCGGACGGTCCGCCACAAGCGCGTCGTGGCGTTCCGGACCTTCCTCCGCACGCTGCTCCACGAGGTCGGACACCACCTCGACTACGAGCTCCTGAAGCTGCGCGAGTCGTTCCACACGGAGGGCTTCTTCCGGCGGGAGTCGAGCCTCTTCCGGCAGCTGGTGCCGGAGGCCGCGGTCGCGCCGCCTCAGGACTCGGAGTCGCGGCCCCGGGGCGAAGTAGGGCACCGGGAAGGCGGCCACGTTGCCTTTGGCCGCGTCCGTGATCCGGCTCGGCCCCTGCTTCTCGACCTCGTCGATGCGCACCACGGAGTGCATGGGCAGGTAGCAGCGCTTCACGCCCTCGAACTCCCGCTGGAGCCGCTCCTCGGCGGGATCGACGACGACGCGCGTCTTCTCGCCGAACACGAGGCCCTCGACCTCGACGAAGCCGAGGAGCCCGCCCTGGGAGACCTTCTTCGCGTAGACCTCGTAGACCTGGCCCTGGTTGAGGAACGTGATCTTGAAGAGACGGGCAGCCGCCATGGGGCGGAATGATAGGGCAAGCCGGGCCGGGCCGCAGGGTGCTAGCCTGCGGCCGTGAGGCAGCCCGAGGGCGGTCCCGCGCGCCGCGTGCGACACCGCGTGGCGCGCGACGAGGACAGGCGGAGCCTCGCCGAGGTCCTCGGCGGCGCGCTCGAGCCGGTGGTCGGACGGGTGCCGCCGCGCTCGCGCGTGAGGGCGATGATCGCGGCCGGCGTCGTCCGGGTGGACGGGCTCGTCGTCCGCGCGGCCGCGCGGCGCTGCGCGCGGGCCAGGTCGTCGACGGCCTCGCCCGCGTCGAGTCGCTGCGGCCGAAGACCGAGACGACCGACCGGCCGTTCTCTCTCTCCGCGTCGTCCGTCCTGTACCGCGACCGGTGGCTCCTCGCCGTGGCGAAGCCTTTCGGCCTGCCGACCCACGGCACCGCCGACCGTCGCGCCCGAGCCTGGTGGGGCGTCGAGCGGTTCCTGGCCGCCGCCGGCGTCGAGGCGCGCGTGGCCGTGCACCAGCGCCTCGATCGGGACACGTCGGGCATCGTGCTCTTCTCGGTCGATCCCGCGGCGAACGCCGGGCTGGCGCGGGCGTTCGCCGGGCGCGAGGCGGAGAAGCGCTACGTGGCCTTCACGGAGCGGCCCGCGCGCCGGCCGCCGGCGTCGTTCGTGGTCGACGCCCCGCTGTCGGAGGGCGGGCCGGCGCGGCGGCCGGTCCGCGTCGGCGGCCCCGGGGCGCGCGCCGCGGGGACCGAGGTCGTGGTCCTCGAGACGGCGGGCGCCGCGCTCGTGGTCGAAGCGCGGCCCCGGAGCGGGCGCAAGCACCAGGTCCGGGTGCACCTTGCCCACGCGGGCCTCGGGATCCTCGGGGACCCGCTCTGCGGCGTCGCGGGAGGCGGCGCCGCGCCTCATGCTCCACGCGTCCCGTCTGGCTCTCGTCCACCCGGTCACGGGCCACGCCCTGTCGATCGAGTGCCCGCTGCCTCCCGACATGGCGGAGTTCCTCAGGGCCCTGAGGACGGACCGGGCTAGGGCCGCTCCCGGAGGCGAGGTCGTCGTCGAGCGACCACCGCCCGGCGCGCGTGGGGCCCTCCAGGGCTCGAGCGAGGGCGGCCAGGAACTCCCGCCGCGGCCACTCGGTCGCGCCGAAGGAGGCGAGGTGCGGCGTGTACACCTGGCAGTCGACGAGAGGGATGCGCCACCGTGCGAGCTGGCGAACCAGGGTGACGAAGGCCGCCTTCGATGCGTCGCGGGCCCGTGAGAACATCGACTCGCCGAAGAAGGCCGCGCCGAGCGAGATCCCGTAGAGTCCGCCGGCCAGGCGGCCGTCCTCCCACGCCTCGACGGAGTGGGCGAGGCCCCGGCGGTGGAGCTCGCCGTAGGACTCGATCATCCCGGGCGTGATCCAGGTCCCGTCCTGGCCCGGCCGCGGAACCGTGGCGCAGGCGACCATCACCTCGCGGAATGCGCGGTCGGCGGTCAGGACAGAAGCGGCCCTGGCGCAGCGTCTTCGCGAGGCTCCTCGTCACGAGGAGGTCCTCGGCGAGGAGCACCATGCGCGGGTCGGGCGAGTGCCAGTGCAGCGGGTCGCCCTGCCACGGGAAGATGCCCATCGAGTACGCGAGGAGCAGGCGCTCGGGCCGCAGGTCGCCGCCGACCGCGATCGGTCCCCAGCGCGGACCGCGCTCGGGCGGAGGGAAGAGCAGGCGGTCGTCGAGGCGGTAGACAGGCATCCTCAGGCGAGCGACTCGCCGTCGCCGCGGCGCGACCAGTCGCCGAGGGCGGCGGCGCAGGCGGCCCCGTCGGTGGCGTGGTCCGTCGCGAGCAGGGACCACGCGAGGGCGCCGCAGTAGCCCGCGTCGCGCGCGCGGACGAGGATCTCCTCCGGGGCGAGCGAGCAGCCGCGGGTCGGGAACTCGCCGAGGAGCATTTCGCGGCCGCCGAGGTCGCGCGTCGCCACCGGGCGGGAGAGGCTCGCGACGTCGTCGTTCTGCTCGTACCAGTGGACCTGGTGGAAGTCGACGGGGAGGCCCTCGAGCAGGGGCAGGCCGCGGACCGAGGCAAGGCCCACGGTCACCGGCTGGGTGGCGCGCGCGTGGAAGAGCGCGCAGAGCTCCCCGAGATAAGCCCGCATCTCGCCGGCCGCGATGGCCGACCGCGGGTCGAGGGTCCCCACGCCGAGCGTCGCCCACTCGGGCTCGTTCAGGAGGTCCCAGGCATGGACCGCCGGCTCGCGGCCGAAGCGGTCCGCGAGCGCGCCGAAGACCCGCTCGACGAGGACCGCGCGCCGGGACGCGTCGCGCACGAGATCGGCGCGGCCGAAGAGGGCCACGGCGCCGTCCTGCTGTCGGGGCCGGAACCACAGGAAGTCGGTGAGGACGAGCAGCGCGCGGAGCCCCGCCTCGCGGAGGAGCGCGACCGCGGCGTCGACGTCCTCGAGGAGCCGCTCGTCGGGAGAGACCTCGCCCGCCCGCTCGCGGAGCCCGGCCCGGCCATCGCCGAGCAGCCACCAGCGGACGAGGGTGCCCCCGCGCTCGGCGAGCCGCCCGAGCTCGCGTCGCGCGGTCTCGCGACGGTCGGGCTGCGCGAGGCCGCCGCGCGGCCGCCACGCGCTGGCGCCGAAGTCCTGGCCGTAGTCGAGCCACGGCAGGTTGGCGCCGACCAGGAAGTCAGCCACGGCGCCCTGCCGTGGCGGCGGCGCGGCGCTGCGCGGTCACCATGGACACGCCGAGTGAATCACGAGGGCCGCGGCGGGACAACCGCCGCGGGCTCGGCCGGCGCCGCCCGCCGCCGGCCGACGCCGAGAAGGAGAAACCCGGCGGCGACCCAGCAGAGGTCGCGGCCCCGCTTGAGCAGCACGAACGCGGTTCCGACCGTGGTGGCGTCCGGAAGGCCCAGGGCGTGGAGGCACAGGACGTAGCCCGCGTCCAGAATGCCGAGGCCGGCCGGCACCGGCACCGCCGCGGCCCGCACGAGGATGAGGGCGGTCTCGACGACCATCGCCGCGGACAGCGGGAGGTCGACGCCCACGAGCCGCAGGAAGAGCACCGTCTCGAGCGAGCGGACGAGCCAGCCCGCGAGGTAGAAGACGAGCGCGGCCGCGAGCGATCCGAACGGCCGCGAGAAAAACGCGACGAGCGAGTCGTCGGTGCGCCGGAAGCGCCGGGCGTTCCGCTCGAGCCAGCTGCCGATCCAGCGGCCGCCGACGCGCTGCAGCGCGGCGTGGACGCGGTCGGCGGCGCGGCCGCGGCCGATGGTCGCGGCGAGGGCCGCGGCGGAAGACGCGAGGACGACGGCCGTGGCGAGGAGGGCCCACGGGAGGCCGCCGCGGCCGATCGCGGCGCGCGAGGCCCGCTCGAGCAGCGGCCAGGCGAGGAGCGTGCCCGTCGCGAGGAAGAGGCCGTGCGAGAGCACCACCAGGAACTTGCGCGCGACCGTGGCGACGATGCCCGTCTCGAGCGGCAGACCGCAGCGGGTCCGGAGCAGGTACGGCTGCACCGACTCGGACACCACCGAGCCCGAGGGCAGGCCCAGGATGAGCGCGTCGCCGCAGACCCTCACGCCGAGCAGCGGCCAGAAGCGCGGCGCGGCTCCGAGCCGCCGGAAGGAGAGGCGCCAGCCGTGGGCCTCGAGGACCATCGCGGCCAGGTTCGGCAGCACGAGGAGAGGAAGCCTCCAGCCGAGGCCGTGCACGAGGTCCCAGGCGCGGGCGAGGTCGGCGCGCCGGAGGAGCAGGGCGAGCAGGACGAGCGAGGCCACGCCCGGCAGGACCTGGGCGAGGCGATGGGCGAGTCGCTTCATGCCGCGGCGGCCGAAGTTTAGTACACCGGGGGGCGGCCCGGACGGCTTCGTCTTTACCTCCGCATCGCGCGGCGCATAAACTGTCCCCGGAGGTTCCCATCCCGGACTCGCCCGGCGACGTCTTCGACTCCGCGTTCCTGACCGAGCTCGAGGGTCTCGTCAACGAGACGGGCATCGCGGTATCGGCCGCGGGGCAGGCGCCCGCCGCGGCGTGGGGCTACCGCGAGACGCTCGCGCGCTTCCTGGCGCCGACGACGCCCGACGGCCCGCCGCTCAACGAGGCGACGTTCCAGGCGCTGTCGCCCGGAGCCCTCGCCGAGCGGTGCAACGGCCTCCTCGAATCCGGCCGGCGGAGTCCTCGCCACGAGGCCGCCCAGGCGGTCGAGAGCTTCGTCGTGTTCTTCCAGGCCCTGGTGCCGACGCTCGGGGAAGGCTCGGCGCGCGAGGTGAAGGCGACGTTCTTCCGCCTGATCCCGACGCTCGTCCCCATGGCGTGGGACGACGGCGCGGGCGGCGGTGCCGGCGGGGAGGCCCTGCGGCTCCTGGAGACGATCCTCCTCGAGGTCTCGAGCGTCCGGCTGACGCCGGCCGAGAGCGGGATCCTCTTCAAGAGCCTCGACCAGCTCGCGACGCTGATGGGCGCCGGCGAGCACGTGCTGGCCCGAGACGTCGTCGCCCAGCCGCTCCTCGGCATCCTCCGCAAGAACCGCGTGAAGCGGTCGCTCTTCCGGCTCATGGAGGTCGAGGTCGAGATCCAGCAGTACCTGCAGCAGCGGCTCGGCCACGACAGCCCGCAGATCCGCGTCCCGGAGGACCTCGGGGCCCTCGCGGACTACGGCCCGGTGCGCGCCTTCGAGGAGAAGGACGTCGAGGGCGGGGCCGTGCGCTACATCCAGGTCCAGCTTCCCGACATCCCGATCCTCTCCGACATCGTCGTCCGCTTCTCGCGCGAGGGGGACGACGCGGCGCGGGACGTCCGCCTCGACGCGCTGGGGAGCGGCCGGCTCGACCTGCCGGCCGGCCTCTACCGGTTCGGGCTGCTCTACGCGCCCGAGGGACCGCGCGGGGCCTGATCCGGGGAGGGCGGCAGCGCCCTCGGAGCGGCGGGCGGGGCCGGCTTCTCGACGACCACCTCGACCGGCTCCGGCGCGAGCACGGCGCTCCGGGTCGCGAGGAAGACGGCGGCGGTCCACGTCGGCGCGAGGTCGAGCACGGGCACGGCCTCGGCGAGGAAGGCGGGCAGGAAGGCCCAGTGGAAGCCGACGAGGCGCAGGAGGACGAGCGCCACCGCGACGTCGATCACGTCGTTCGCCGGCGAGGCCGCGCCCGGGAAGAAGGCGGGCATCAGGACGACCTGCACGAGGTCGGCCGCGGCGGCGACGGCGCGCGCGGTGCGCACCTGGGCGGCGGTGAGGTCTTCTCGCATCGCTTCGAGCCCATTCTCGCCGCGCGGGCGGGCGCGTGTCGAGGCCGCGGCCGCGCGTGCTAGGCTTCCGGCCGAGTCGGCGCGGCGCGCCCCGCGGCTCGCCCGGCGCCCGACGAGGAGGCCTCCACAATGATCGATCTCAAGAGCGCGGCGGCGGCCGCGGCCTTCCTGGCGTTGCCGACGGCGGCGCTGGCGCAGCTCGGCACGTTCACGAGCGAGCAGCGCCTGGCGGTCACGGCGGGCTGGAGCGGGGAACGCTTCGCCGACGGCCGTCCGAAGGTCGGCGACGGGATCCTCGAGCGCATGAAGGCCGTCACGGCCGAGGAGGCGTGGGGCGTCCTCACCGAGGCGGGCTACCGCCAGCAGTTCGAGGGAGGCTGGAAGGAGATCAACGCGGGCGCGCCGGGGCGGCGCCTCGTCGGCCGCGTCGTGACCGCCGTGTTCATGCCGCTGCGCCCGGACCTCAACGATGCCATCAACAAGGCGGGCGCGGCGGAGAAGCGCGTCGGCCGGGGCCAGAACTCCTGGGTCATCGACACCCTGCAGCCGGGCGACGTCCTCGTCGTCGACCTGTACGGGAAGATCGACAAGGGGACCTTCATCGGCGACAACCTGGGCACGTCGATCTACGCCAAGACCGGCCGGGGCGTCGTGGTGAACGGGTCGGTGCGCGACCTGTCCGGGATCCTGGAGATCGAGGGCTTCCACGGCTTCGTGCGCGACTTCCACCCGACGGCGCTCGCCGACGCGACCCTCGTCGGCATCAACGTGCCGATCCGCATCGGCGGGGTGACGGTCCTGCCGGGCGACGTCGTCCTGAGCGATCCCGAGGGCCTGACGTTCATCCCTCCGCAGCTCGCGGAGAAGGTCGTCTCCTCGTCGGAGGACGTGCGGCTGCGCGACGACTGGGGACACGAGATGCTGCGGCAGGGCAAGTACACCCCGGGTCAGGTCGACGCGAAGTGGACGGAGGCGATGGAGAAGGAGTTCGAGGCCTGGGCCGCGCCGCGCCGGCCGAAGCCCTAGTAGAGCGCGTGGTCGGGACGGCCCTTCAGGCCGGGACGCGCGCCCGCGCGGCCCGGCCTTCCCCCGTCAGGGTGTACGCGCGGGTCGCGGCCGGCACGAGGACGCACCTCCCTCGGCCGAGAGCGCAGGTGGAGGCGCCCGCCTGGAGGCGCGGCGCGCCCTCGAGGCCCAGCAGGATCTCGACGCCCCGCCCCGGGCCGGGACGGAACGGCCGGTCGGCCGCCACGTCGAGGAAGCCGAGCTCGAACTCGAGGGCGGGCGTGCGGAAGACGCGCTCGCCCGGCCCGCTCTCGACGGGCCGCAGCCGCTCGGGCACGCGCGGCTCGAACGACAGCGTCGCCAGCAGCTCGGGCGCGTCGACGTGCTTCGGCGTGAGCCCGCCCCGCAGCACGTTGTCGGAGTTCGCCATGATCTCGAGGGCGGTGCCCTCGAGGTAGGCGTGGAGCTCGCCGGCGGGGAGGTAGAGCGCCTCGCCGGGGGAGAGCGTCACGAGGTTCAGGTAGAGGGGAGCGAGGGCGCCGGGGTCGCCGGGGTACCGCTCGAGCAGGCGCCCGACCCAGTCCCAGGCGGCGTCGAGCGGGCCGCGGGCCCGGGCCTCGGCGCCGGCGCGGGCGAGGACCGGGCCGTGCTCGTCGGGCTCGAGAGTCAGGAGCCGCGCGAAGAGCGCGCGCAGCGCGGCGGGCCCGCGCTCGCGTGCGGCCCGGTCGATCTCGCGGCGGAGCTCTTCGCCGCCGACCGGCTCGAGCCGCCGGGCGATCTCGTCCACCGGGCGGAAGCCCTTGAGCGCGAGGAACGGCTCCGAGAGCGAGCAGACGAGCTCGGGCTTGTGGTTCGGGTCGCGATAGTTCCGGTGCGGTGCGTCGACGGGGACGCCCTCGGCGTTCTCGCGGTTCCAGCCGCGCCGGGCCTGCTCCTGGTTCGGGTGCGCCTGGATCGACAGCGGGCTGGCCGCGGCGAGGACCTTGAAGAGGAAGGGCAGCTCGCTCCCGAACCGGTCGTACACCGCGGCCCCGAGGATGGGCACCGGGTGGGCGGCGACCGCGACGTCGAGCGTGCCGAGTCCCGTTGGCTCGACGACGCGGGACGGCGCCTTCGGGTGGGCGCCGATCCACAGCTCGGCCTCCGGGCCCGCCGACGGCGACGTCCTTCCCAGAAACTCGGCGATCGCGGTCCGCGAGCCCCACGCGTAGGGCTGGACGGGGTTCTCGAGGACGAGGAAGTCGGCCACCATGAGCGCCGCGACTATACGGCCGGGCGCCAGGGGTGTCGAGGGCGCTCCGCCGGCTCTCAGGGCGCGGGAGGCGCGGCGAGCGCCGACTGCAGCTCCCGCAGCTTGCCCTGCACGATCCGCACGTTGCGCGGCCCGATGCGGAGGAACTGCTTCTGGGCCGGGGTCAGGGCCTCGAGAGCCGGGTCCGCCCACCGCAGGAGCGTCGCGTGCCGCTCGAGGGGCGCGTCGGCCGCCGGCACGGGCGTGGCGAGCAGGGCGGCCACGGCCTTGTCGAGGCTCGTGCGGAAGCGGCCCTCCGGGTGGCCGAGCTCGCGGTGCGCCTCGTCGAAGAGAGGCTCGAGGGTCCGGTAGGCCTCGGCGGCGGCGCGCGCGTCGACCGAGGCGATGACGTCGCCGAAGGCGTCGTAGCCCGCGAACCCGGCGGCGTCGGCGACGAGCGCCCCGCGGCCCGCGGCGCGGGCCCGGAAGCGCTGGGCCGGGCGAGGAACTCGAGGTGGGGCCGCGGCGACTCGCCGTCCGCGACGTTCGTCACCACCGCGGCGACCAGACGGACGAGGCCCGCGCGGGCCAGCCAGCGCGCGAGCTCGGGATGGGCCGAGAGCGTCGCGCCGAGGCTTCGCGCGAGCGCGTCGCTCTCGTCGAGGCGCGGCAGCGGGGGAGCCGGGGACGGGACGGCCGTCGCCGAGGCGGCGGGCGCGGCCGAGGGAGCGGCCGCCCCCGGGCGCGGCGTGGCGGGCGTGCGGAAGACGAAGTAGACCGTGGCGAGGAGTCCGGCCGCCAGGAGGGCCGCCGCGGCCAGGGCGTACGGCAGGAAGCCGTCCCGGGGGCCGGCCCCGGCGTCGGCCGCGGGCTCGTCGTCGGGAACGGCCGTCCGCTCCAGCTCGAGGTCGTCGAGGGGGGTGTCGGTCTCGTCGAAGCGCTCTCGAGGGTTCCGCTCGTCGGACATGGCGTCCTCCCGGAGGGCCTAGCGTAAGGCATGCGGGCGGCCTGAGCCGCATGATCCACGGCTTCGGGCGCGACGGGGGGAGTACGATCGATGGGCGCGGCGAAGGGGACGCGCCGGTCGCGCCCCGAACGGCCGCGCGGGGAGCCACGCCATGCGATTCGTGGTGTTCAACCAGAAGGGCGGCGTGGGGAAGTCGACGATCGCCGTGAACCTCGCGGCGGTGGCCGCGTCGCGCGGAGAGCGGACGCTCGTCGTCGACCTCGACCCGCAGGCGAACGCGACGCAGTACCTCCTCGGGGAGGCCGCTGCCGAGGTGAGGCCGAACCTCGCGGAGCTGTTCGACGAGGCGCTCTCGTTCCGCCTCTTCCGCACCGACCCGAAGCTCTTCGTCCACCCGTCGCCGTTCCCGAAGCTCGACGTCGTGCCCTCGCACCCGTCGGTGTCGTCGCTCGTGCCGAAGCTGGAGCAGCGCCACAAGATCTTCCGCATCCGGGAGGTCGTGGACGCGCTCGGCTACCCGACCGTCTTCTTCGACACGCCGCCGTCCGACAACGTCCTCACGCTCTCGGCTCTCGTCGCCGCCGACCGGGTGCTCGTGCCGTTCGACTGCGACGACTTCGCGCGCCGGGCGATCGCGCCGGTCCTCGAGCGGGTCGAGGAGGCGCGGGCCGACCACAACCCGCGGCTGCGAGTGGAAGGGGTCGTCGTCAACCAGTTCCTCGGCCGCGCGAACTTCCCGCAGCAGGCGGTCGACGCGCTCGCGCAGGACGGCCTGCGCGTCCTCGAGCCCTACATCTCCGCCTCGGTGCGCATCCGGGAGTCGCACCACGCCGCCCGGCCGATGGTGTTCTTCGAGGCCGGCCACAAGGTGACGGCGGAGTTCGAGGAGCTCTACGGCCGCCTCGGGCGCCGGCCGCCGCGCCGGGGCGAGGTCGCGAAGCGCGAGAAGGACCGGGCCACGGTCGACGTCGTCGACTGAGGCGGGGCGTCAGTCCTCGCCGCAAAGGCAGTGCGCGTAGGCGCCGCCCGGGTCGTTCCACCGGGCGAGGCGCTCGAGGTCGGCCTGGACGCCGCGCAGGACGCCCTCGACCGGGCCGATCCGCGGCGCGGCGGCGGCGCCCGGCTCGAGCTCGTCCGGCCCGCCGAGCACCGACGCGGCTCGCGCGAAGAGGGCCTCCGAGAGCCGGTCGCGGAAGCTCTTCTCCGGCTCGACGTAGAAGACGCGGTGTCCCGGCGGCAGCTTCGCCTTCCTCCCGGCGGACTCGATCGCCTGGTCGAGGCCGCCGAGCTGGTCCACGAGGCCGATCGTCTTCGCGTCTTCTCCGCTCCAGACGCGGCCGCGCGCGATCCGGTCGACCTGGTCGCGCGTCATCTTCCGCGCTTTCGCCACGTGCGCCAGGAACTCCTCGTATCCGTGGTCGATCGACTGCTGGATCACGTCCGCCACCGCGGGGTCGAGGGCGCGGTCGGGCCGCAGCGCGTCCGAGAAGCGCGTCGTGCCGACGCCGTCGGTGTGGATGCCGAGGTACTTCGCGAGCGGCCGCTCGACCGTCGGGAAGACCCCGAAGATCCCGATCGAGCCCGTGATCGTCTCGGGCTGGGCCCAGATCTCGTCGGACGCCGTCGAGATCCAGTAGCCGCCCGAGGCGGCCAGGCTTCCCATCGAGACGACGACCGGCTTGCCGGCGCCGCGCGCGAGCTCGCACTCGCGGCGGATCACCTCGGAGGCGAAGGCGCTCCCGCCCGGGCTGTCGACGCGCAGGACGATCGCCTTCACGGAGGCGTCCTCGCGCGCGCGCCGGATGAGGCGCGAGGTCGAGTCGCCGCCCACCGTGCCGGCCGGCTGCCGGCCGTCGAGAATGTCGCCCTTCGCGACGACGACCGCGACCGCGTCGCCGCGGGCCGCGCCCCGGCGGCGGTCCCCGGCCCGGGCCACGAGGTACGCCTGCTGGTCGACCTGCCGGAAGGTGCGGCCGTCGTCCTCCGCCCCGACGAGGGCGATGAGCCGCTGGCGCACCGCGTCGCGCGGGGCCACCGTGTCGACGAGGCGGGCCTCCTTCGCGAGGCGCGCCATGTCGCCGCCCGCGGCGCGCAGCCGGTCGGGCAGGCCGTCGACGAGCGCCTGGACGTCCGCCGGCTGGAGCTTCCGCGCCTTCGCGACGTCGCCGAGATAGTCGCGCCAGAGGTCGCCGTAGGCGTCGAGCGACATCTCCCGGGCCTCGGGGGACATGTCGTCGCGCAGGTAGGGCTCCACGGCGCTCTTGTACTCGCCGACCCGGAAGACGTGGACGGAGACGCCGAACCGGTCGAGGCCCTCCTTGTAGTAGTTGCGCCAGCGGCCGTAGCCCTCGAGGAGGACCATGCCCTGCGGGTGCAGATAGACCTCGTCCGCCTGCGCGGCCAGGTAGTACGGGCCCTGAGCGTAGCTGTCCGCGTAGGCGACGACCTTCTTGCCGCTCTTCCTGAACTCGGCGATCACGGCGCCGAGGTCGCGCAGCTTCGTCAGCCCCGCGCCGGACATGGCGTCGAGGTCGAGGAAGAGGACCTTGATCCGCGCGTCGTCCTTCGCGAGGCGGACCGCGTCGAGGAGGTCGCGGAGGAGGGTTTCCCGGGCGCCCGCCCCCGCGCGCTCGGCGGCCAGCCGCTCGAGCGGTCCGCCCCCGGCGACCTCCTCGACGATCGTGCCCTGCGGCCGCAGCACGAGCGCGGCTCCCGCGGGCACCTTCGGGCGGGCGGACCACGCGGCGACGACGAGGGCCGCGAGGAGCCCGAAGAACACGAGGTTGACCACCAGCCGCCGGAGCGCGTCGAAGGCCCGCAGCAGCATCCCGAGGAACGACCGCTTCTCGCTCATGCGTCTCTCCTCCGGGTCCCGCGGGCCCTCAGCGGTCGATGAAGGTGGCGGCCACCGCCCCGTACCGCTCGCCGACCGCGGCGCCCGGCGGGCACAGGCGGTCGAGCGTCTCGATCTCCGAGGGCTCGAGGGCCACGGCCTCGGCCGCGAGGTTCTCCTCGAGGTAAGCGACGCGCTTCGTCCCGGGGATGGGCACGACGTCCTCGCCGCGCGCGAGCACCCACGCGAGGGCGAGCTGCGTCGGCCGGCAGCCCTTCTCCTTCGCCATCGCCGCCACCTGATCGGCGAGCGCGGCGTTGCGCGCGAAGTTCGCGTCCTGGAAGCGGGGCGAGGAGTGGCGCCAGTCGTCCGCCGCGAGGTCGCCCGGGCTCTTGAGGCGGCCCGTCAGGAAGCCGCGGCCGAGCGGGCTGTAGGCGACGAAGCCGATCCCGAGCTCGCGGCAGGCCGCGAGCGAGCCCCCCTCGTGCTCGCGCGTGAAGAGCGAGAGCTCGCTCTGGAGCGCCGTGATCGGGTGGACGGCGTGGGCCCGGCGGATCGTCGCGGGAGACGCCTCCGACAGGCCGATGTGGCGGACCTTCCCCTCGCGGACGAGCTCGGCCATCGCCCCGACCGTCTCCTCGATCGGCACCTTGGGGTCCACGCGGTGCTGGTAGAAGAGGTCGATCGTCTCGAGCCCGAGGCGCCGCAGGCTGCCCTCGCAGCAGGCCCGGACGTACTCGGGCCGGCCGTTCACGCCGCGCACGGAGGGATCGCTCCCGCGCAGGATGCCGAACTTCGTGGCGAGGACGTAGGAGTCGCGGGAGCGGCCGCGGACCGCGCGGCCGACGAGCTCCTCGTTCGTGTGGGGTCCGTAGGCGTCCGAGGTGTCGAGCAGGGTGACGCCGAGGTCGAGGGCGCGGTGGATGGTCGCGATGGACAGGGCGTCCTCGCGAGGGCCGTAGAAGTCCGACATCCCCATGCAGCCGAGGCCGATCGCCCCGACCTCGAGCCCCTGCCGTCCGAGTCGCCTCTTGTGCACCAGATCCTCCGCGCCGGGTTGCGCGACCCCGGGTCGCGCCGGAGGGATCTTACCGCCCTGCCCGCGTTCGCTTCACGAGGCCGGCGGGGGCGCTTCGGCCGGCGGGCGCGGCGAAGGGGCCGGCGACGGGTCGGGCGAGGCCGCCGGCGGCGGGGTCGGGGCGGCGCGCTCGCCGCGGGCGGACCGCGCCTCGACGGTGGCCGCGCTGAAGACGCCGGCGAGCTGGACGTCGTAGCCGGGGCCGGTGCCGCCGAGCCCGCGATCGACGACGTTGAAGGGCAGACCCGCGCCGTGGACCCGCACCGGCGTCCCCTCGGGCACCGAGAGCGTGACGGAGTTGAAGACGCCGGCGATCCGGATCTCGGTGTCCTTCTCCGGGCGGGCGAGGCGGAGGTCGGTCCCCATGAAGGCGCCTTCCACCGCGGCGTGCGCGACGCGGCCCGTGCGCAGGTCGAGGGCCACGCGCGACATCGCGCCGCCGAGCTTCACGGTCACGGGCAGCCCCTCGGCGAGACGCAGGTCCCAGGTGTCGGAGGCGCCGGGCATCCACAGGAACGGGCCGCCGTGCCGTGGCCCCTGGATGCGGATCGACGCCGTCTCGTCGTCGCGCGCGGGGGAGTCGAGCCGCGCGGTGCCACGCCGGCTGGCCACGCGGCCCTCGGCGAGGAAGCCCGCCGGCAGGGGAGCCGTGGCCGCGGCGAGACGCGCGCCGAGGATGCTGCCCTCGAGCCGCAGCCGCCCGGCCCTGGCGGGGCGCTCGACCGAGACCGGCTGCCAGTCCCGCGCCGGCGCGAACGGCTGCGGCGCCGTGGCGAGCCAGGCGAGCGTGCCGAGGACGAGAGCCGGCGCCAGGAGCTGCAGCCACGGCGCTCGCGAGCGGTCGACCACCATCCGCAGGCCGGCCGCCATCAGCAGGACGGGCCACAGGGCGATGGCGTCGATCCAGAACGACCACGGGAGCCGGCCGGTCGTCGTGAGGAGCAGGAAGACCGCGATGCCGGCCAGCTGGACTCCGTCGGCGGCTCGGCCCCAGTCGGCGGCGGGACGACGATCGGCGGCGACGGGCGTGCCCATGTTTCCCCTTTACTCGTCGAAGCTTACGCCGATCGACCGGGGACCGTTCCGTCGCTCGCCGACCGCCGCCGTGCGTCCGCCGAAAAAGGGGTCAGCGGGCGGGCGCGGCCTCGGCCGTGCCCGTCGGGGAGCCTGCGGGCGTCCCGATGGCGAGCCCGCGGTCGATGCTGGCGGTGCCGTTCACGGTGCTGAGCACGAAGCGCGCGCCGCCCTGGCCGATCCGTCCCGCGACCTTGCGGCGGCTCACGGTGGCGCCGTCCGCGAGCTCGAAGTCGCAGTGGGCCGCGCCGTTCACGGTCCCGGCCTCGACCTCGGCGGAGACGTCGCGGGGCAACGTGAGTCGCACCGTCCCGTTCGTGGTCCCGATACGGTTGTGGCTCGCCGGGTCGACGGCGGTCATCGCGACGTCGACCGTGCCGTTGACCGCCTCGGCTTCGACCGCGCCGGCGATCCTCGAGAGGTCGACAGAGCCGTTGACGGTGGAGGCTCTCACTCCGCCCGAGACCTCGGCGACCTCGACGCCGCCGTTGACGTTCTTCACGCTCACGCGAGCGCCGCGGGGGACCGTGACCCGGTACTCCACCTGGCCGCCCGACCCGAAGAACCGGCCGCGGGGGAGGCGGGTCCTCACGGAAACGCGGTCTCCCTCGCCCTCGACGAGGACTTCGATCGATCGGAGCCTCTCGCGCGTGGGAGCGCCCTTGATCGCCTCGACGCGAACCGTGGCCTCGTCCCAGGAGGCGACGCGGACGCTGCCGTTGGTGTTCTCGAGCACCAGCTCGCCGGACTTGGAGAGGTCGAACGGGTACTACGGGCCGGGCGGCGCGGGGGTTCGGAAAAGGGGTTGGGTTCGGAAAAGGGGCCGATCAGACAGGCCGGGCGCTCCAGAGCAGGCGGCCGGCGCGCTCCGCCGCCTGCGGGCCCGCCCGGCGGAGGCGCTCGACGAGGTCGGCGCAGTGCGGGTGGAGCCGCGCCCGCGGAACGCTCCGGGCGCCGAGGCGGACCTCGCGCGCGGACGGCGGGAGCGGCTTCGCGCAGACGGCGCACGGCGTGGCTGCGGCGCTCCCGCGCGAGGCGGAGGCCTTCGGTGCGGTGCCGGTGCGGGCGTCGAGGCGGCGAACCGCGCGGTAGATCGTGAGCCACTCGCGGTGCTGCGCGGTCTCGCGGCGACCGGCGGGAAACGGCGGGAGCCCGTGGTCGCCGGCCACGACGCCGTAGCGCTGGCAGTAGGCCGCGACCCGGCCGCGCACGGCGTCGGCCGAGAGCGGCGGCCGGCCGCGATGCGGCGGGCCCGGGGACGGGTCTGCGCTCGTGGCGGGACTCCGGCGGGAGTCCTGGGGAGGCGGGGTCGGAGGAGCGGACCGGCGACGAGGCGCCTTCGGCATGGCGAGAGCCTGACACCTTCCTGACATTTTGTCAACCTATTTTAGTAACCACTATAATATCTGTTATCGGAACCTGATTGGAGAGCTGGCAGACTGAGGTTAAGTGTCTGATAAAGAGCAAGATAGGTTCTCGAGCTCATCGAGACGATCCGGATTCCCCGTGCCGGGCACCCTCGACCGGCGCGAGATCCGTCGCGCCCTGCTCACGTGCGCTGGCCGGAGCGATGGGCGCACCCGATGAGTCGAATTCCGTGGCGGGATCGCCGCGCTCGGCTAGAATAGCCGCGACAGGCGTCGCAGCATCCCGGAGGACGGAATCTTGCCCAAGCGGGTCCTCGTCGTCGACGATCACGTCCCCACGCGCGCGCTCATCCGGACGATCCTGGAGGCCGAGAAGAACGAGCAGTTCGAGGTCGTCGAGGCCGGCACCGGCACCGAGTGCCTGAAGGCCGCCGACAAGCAGGGGCCGTTCGAGCTCGTGCTCCTCGACGTCAACCTGCCCGACATGGACGGGTACTCCGTCTGCCGGGCCCTGCGCCACGTGGACAAGAAGGTCCCGATCGTCTTCGTGACCGCCAAGGGCGACCTGAAGGACTACACCGCGGGCCGCGAGGCCGGCGGCGACTCGTACCTGGTCAAGCCGATCGCCCGGGCGGCGCTGCGCTCGATCGTGAACCTCTTCACGTCGATCGAGCGGTCGCGGCGGCCGGACTTCGGCTCGCAGGGATGATCGGATGATCGCTCCGGCGGTCGGCGGGCCGCTCGGGCACATCTCGATCGTCCACGAGGACGCCGACCGGGCCGAGGAGATCGCCCGCATCCTCCGCGCGCCGGGCCACCGCGTCAGCGTCGTGGTCCCCGGCCGCCGGGTCGTCCAGGGCGTCGTCGACAGCGCGGCCGACCTCGTCCTCGTCTCCCACTCGCTCGGCGACCCGCCGATGGCGAGTGCCGTCCGCGGCGTGCGCCAGGCCCTCGGCCCCGAGGTGAAGATCCTCGTCCTGTACGGGTTCGACCCGCACGGGGCGCCGGAGGACGTCGACGACGTCCAGCGCGCGGAGCCGCTCCAGGAGACGGAGCTGCTGATCCGCGTGAGCCGCCTCCTGCGCGAGCTGGCCGAGAGGCGGCATCTCCAGAAGAAGACGAGCGAGCTGCTGGGCCTCTACAAGATGTCGTGGGCCTTCTCGCTCGCCGGCGGCTCGGAGGCCCTGTTCGCTCACCTCGCGAAGCACTCGGCCGACATGCTGAAGGCCGAGCGGGGCCTCGTGATGCTCTACGACGTCGAGCGCCGTCAGCTCGTCGGCAAGGGGCCGGGCCACGGGCTGACCCGCGAGGAGGTCCAGCGCGTCCGCTACCGGGTCGACGGCGAGGCCGACTCCCGCTGGAACTTCCGCCGGAACGGGCCGCTGCTGTCGAACAAGGCCCAGGCCGACACGCGCCTGCTGCCCGAGCTCGTCGCCGACCTGCGCGTGCAGCAGCTGATGGTGGCTCCGATCACCCGCGGCCCGCAGATCCTGGGCCTGCTGGCGGTGGCCGACCGGATGGGCCGCGCGCCCTTCACGGACGAGGACCTGAACCTGCTCCTGGCCCTCGCCGGCCAGGCCACGATCGCGGTCGAGAACCTGCGCCTGCACGAGGAGATCAAGCGCGCGAACGAGCTGCTGCAGGAGTACGACCGGCTGAAGAGCGAGTTCGTCGGCATCGTGGCCCACGACTTCCGCAAGCCGCTCATGGCGATCCGCGGGTTCGCCGAGCTCGTGCTCGAGGAGGCGGACCTGCCCCTCGAGACGCGGCAGGACTTCATGCGGACGGTCATCAGCGAGACCGAGCACCTCGCCCTCCTCGCGAACGACACGCTGCTCATCACCCAGATCGAGACGGGCCAGATGAGCTACAACTTCCGCGAGATCGACTTCGGGCCGTTCCTCCTCGACTCGGTGCCCCTCGGCCTGTCCGACCACTCGGTGCTGATGGACGTCCCGCCGGCGTTCCCCAAGATCTGGGCGGATCCCGACCGGCTGCGCCAGGTGCTCACGAACCTCGTGAGCAACGCGGTCAAGTACTCTCCCGAGGGCGGCTCGATCATCGTCCGCGTGCGCGAGCGCGGGACGCAGCACATCGTGATCGAGGTCGTCGACCACGGCCTCGGGATCCCGCCGGAGCAGATCGGGAAGCTCTTCCAGAAGTTCGCCCGGGTGCGCAGCGAGGACCACATGAAGGTCTCCGGCACGGGGCTCGGCCTCTACATCTGCCGGCTCATCGTCGAGGGCCACGGCGGGCAGATCTGGGTGGAGTCCGAGGTCGGCAAGGGCAGCACCTTCGGCCTCTCGCTGCCGGTCGACGCCCGGACCGTGGCCAAGGCGGCCGCGCCCGCGGCCACGGCCGCGAAGGCGTAGCCGCCCTCAGGCCCGCCAGCGCTTCAGCAGCCGCTCGACCTCGGAGAGCCGCGGCGCGATCGCGACGGGCGGATTGCGGTGGGTCCCGGGCCGTGCGTGGTACTCCATCACGACGCCCGGGTCCTTGAGGACGTTGCCGGTCAGGATCGCGACGACCGACTCCCCCGGCCCGATGACGCCCTCGCGGCGCAGGCGCCGGGCGCCGGCCACGGAGGCGGCCGACGCCGGCTCGCAGCCGATGCCGGCCGCGTCGACCACGGCCTTCGCCTCGAGGATCTCGCGGTCGCTCGCCTGCGTGACGACGCCGTTCGTCTCGCGGATCGTGCGCACGGCGCGGTCGTGGCTCGCGGGGTCGCCGATGCGGATGGCCGTCGCGACCGTGTCCGCCTCGACCGTGAAGCGCTTGCGGAAGCCGCCGCGGAAGCTCCGGTAGAACGGGTTCGCGCCGGCGGCCTGGACCGCGGCGACCCGCGGGACGCGGCGGATGAGCCCGAGTGCCTTCGCCTCGCGCAGCGCCTTGCCGAACGCCGAGGTGTTCCCGAGGTTCCCGGCCGGAACCACGATCCAGTCCGGCGGGTCCCAGCCGCGCTGCTGCAGCATCTCGAAGACGATCGTCTTCTGCCCCTCGAGCCGCCACGGGTTGATGGAGTTCAGCAGGGCGATGCCGAGCGCCTCCGATGCCTCGCGCACGAGGCGCAGGCACGCGTCGAAGTCGCCCTCGACGAGGAGCGTCCGCGCGCCGTAGGCGAGGGCCTGGGCGAGCTTCCCCGCCGCCACCTTGCCCGCCGGGACGAACACGAGCGCCGGCAGCCCGGCCTGGGCCGCGTAGGCCGCCATCGAGGCGGAGGTGTTGCCGGTCGAGGCGCAGGCCACGGCGGTCGCGCCGGCCCGGGCCGCCTGCGTCGCGGCGACCGTCATGCCGCGGTCCTTGAACGAGCCCGTCGGGTTCTCCCCCTCGTGCTTGAGCGCGAGGTCCTCGAGGCCAACGTAGCGCGCGATCGCGTCGCGCCGGTAGAGGGCCGTGTTGCCCTCGGGGTGCGTCAGCGTCGCTCCCCGCCCGCCGAGGAGCAGCTCGCGGAACCGCCACACGCCGCTGCCGCCGACCGCGGCGTCCCCGTCGCGGCGGCGCGCGTCGAAGCGGGCCCGCAGCGCCCGGCCGCTCTCGCGCGGGGCCTGCTCGACGCTCAGGAGGCCGCCGCAGGAGCAGTCGGCGCGCGGCGACAGCACCGGGTACGTCGCGCCGCAGTGGTCGCACCGGAGGTACGGTGTCCTCACTCGATCCTCGCTCCGCGGTCGTCCACGGCCGCGACGTGCAGGCTCGCCGCGAAGCCCGCGGCGGCATAGGCCTTCTCGACGCCCGCGCCGACCTCCGCCTCGGCGCCGGCGGGAACGAGCGCGAGGATGGTCGGCCCGGCCCCGCTCACCGCGACGCCGAACGCGCCGGCCGCGAGGGCCGCCTCGCGGGCCTCCGCGTAGCCCGGGTAGAGGGGGATGCGGTACGGCTCGGCGATGTGGTCCCGGACCGCCGCCCGCAGCAGGCCGGCGTCGCCCTGCTCCAGGCCGAGGACGAGCCCGGCGAGAGCGGCCGCCTGGCGCACCGCGTCCGCCCGCCCGACCGCCGCCGGCAGGACGGCCCGCGCGCGCGCCGTCTCGACGCCGTACGCCGGGGTCGCGAACACCAGTCGGATCGAGGGGTGCACCCGCACGCGCGCGAAGCGCAGCGGCGAGACGCCGAGGACGACGACGGCGCCCCCGAGGAGGGACGGCGCCGCGTTGTCCGGGTGCCGTCCGGCGACGACGGCCTCGGCCTCGAGGGCGCAGTCGAGGAGCGCTTCCCGGGCGAGTCCCGCGCCGAGCAGGGCGTCGGCGGCCACGGCGCCGGCGACCGCGGAGGCCGCGCTGCCGCCGAGGCCGCCCGCGAGCGGCAGCCCCTTCTCGATCGAAAGCTCGATTCCGGCGTCCGACCCGGCCCGCTTGAGGACCTCGGCCGCCGCGAGCGCTGCGGTGTTCCGGGCGGGGTCCTTGGGGATCCGGGGGTCGGAGACCTGGGCCACGGCCACCCCGGGCGCGGAGACCCGCGTGGCGCGCACCCGGTCGCCCATGCCCGCGATCGCGATGCCCAGGCAGTCGAACCCCGGGCCCACGTTGGACGTCGAGCCCGGAGAGTACGCCGTCACGCGGTCCATGGAACGGGTGACGATATCGCAAAACGAACGTGGCGGCGAGGCGACGGCGCGCGCTCCGGGCGCGCGCGGAGCGCGTGCTACGATCCCTTCGATGACGCTCCTCCGGCGGGCCGAGGCCGTGCGCCCGCGGCTCCTCGACTCCTACATCGTCGAGGAGATGCTGGCCCCGACCGCGATCGGGCTTCTCGTCTTCACCTTCGTTCTCCTCATCGACCAGATCCCCCGCCTCCTCGCCGTCCTCGTGGCGCGCAGCGCCGACCTCGAGACGATCGTCCGCGTCTTCGTGAACCTCCTGCCGTCGATCCTCGCGGTCACGATCCCGATGGCCTTCCTCCTCGGGGTCCTCCTCGCGTTCGGGCGGATGGCGAGCGACAGCGAGATCGTCGCCCTGCGGGCGGTGGGCGTGAGCCCGGCGCGGCTCCTCGGCCCGGTGATGATGATGGCCGCGGCGATGACCGGGGTGACCTTCTACATCAACGCGATCGCCCTCCCGGCCGCGAACCAGGCGCACCGGGAGCTCGTGTTCCGCCTCGTGGTGAGCAAGGCGCGCACCGACGTGCGGGCGCGGACCTTCACCGACACGCTCCTCCCCGGGCGGATGATGCTCTACGTCCAGGACATCGACCCGCAGACCGGGGTCTGGGAGAACCTCCTCGTCCACGACACGCGCGACTCGCGCGAGCCGAAGCTCATCCTGGCCCGCACCGGCGAGCTCGTGGTCGATCGCGACAAGGCGACCGTGCGCCTCGAGCTCGGCCCGGGCAGCCAGCACGCCTTCCGGACCTCCGACCCGCGGCAGTACGAGAAGACGCAGTTTCAGGCCATGGGCTGGGACCTCCCCGTCGACGAGTTCTTCCCCGACAAGCGCAAGCTCCTGCTGTCGAAGGGCGACCGCGAGATGTCGCTGCCGGAGCTGAAGGAGCGCATCGACGCTCTCCGCCGCGAGGGCAAGGGGCGCAAGGACTGGGGGCGCTTCGCCGTCGAGTGGCACAAGAAGTTCGCGATCCCCGCCGCCTGCGTCGTGTTCGGCGTCCTCGGGCTCGCGCTGTCGCTCGGCAGCAAGAAGGAGGCGCGCTCCTCGGCCTTCGCCCTCTCGATCGGGGTCATCTTCGTCTACTACGTCCTCATCCGCATGGGCGAGCAGGCGGGCGACACGGGCCTCCTGAGCCCGTGGCTGTCGATGTGGGGCGCCAACATCGTGCTGGGCGTCATCGCGGCGGCCCTCCTCGTCCTCAACCACCGGGAGGCGGCCTTCGACCCGCTCGACCCCGCGCACTACATGAGCTGGGTGCCCCGGGTGCGGCGGGCGCGGGCGCCCGTGGCCACCCGCGAGCCGGTCCCGGCGACCGCTCCCCGGCGGGCGGTGGTGGTCGTGCGGATCCCCCGCATGACCCTCCACTTCCCCTCCATCCTCGACCGCTACATCGCCCGCTCCTGGGTGTCGAACGTCGCCCTCGTCCTTCTCGCCTTCACGTCGATCTACGTCCTCGGCGAGTTCATGGACCTGATCGACGACATCCAGCAGAACCACGTCAAGGGAAAGACGCTCGGGCTCTACTACCTGTATCACCTGTGGATGATCGGCTTCACGGTCGCGCCGATCGCGGTGCTCGTCGGCGTCCTGGTGACGCTCGGCCTCCTCGCCCGGAGGAACGAGATCACCGCCATGAAGGCGGGCGGGGTGAGCGTCTACCGCGCGGCGGGGCCGGTGCTCGGCATGGGCCTCCTCGCGAGCCTCGCGCTCTACGGCCTCCAGGAGTTCGTCCTGCCGAGCACCAACAAGGTGGCCGCGGCCCAGTTCAACGTCATCAAGGGCCGGCCGGCCCAGTCGTCCGACCAGTTCGACCGGCGGTGGCTGGTGGCGAGCGACGACCGCTTCTACAACTTCGACTACATCGTCGAGCGCGACCGTCCGCCGGCCCACGGCGTCGCGGAGCCCGCCGGCCGCGGCGGCGAGTTCTCGGTCTACGGCCTGTCGATCTACGACGTGGAGCCGAAGACGTGGGACCTGCGCGAGCGCACGTTCGTCGCGCGCGCCACCTGGATCTCGGCGTCGCGCAGCTACGACCTCGAGCACGGCTGGCGCCGCACGAGCGGCGCGCAGTCCTCCTACCAGCCGTTCGTCCACCGCCGGGTGCGGGCGATCGGCGGCGGGGACCCCGGCGGCGAGATCGAGCCCCCGCCGTACTTCAGGCGGGAGGAGAAGCCCTCCGACACGATGGGCTTCGGCGAGCTCCGCGCCTACATCGCCTCGCTCGAGGCCCGGGGCTTCGACGTGGCGAAGCTGCGGGTGCAGCTCCAGCGCAAGATCGCCTTCCCCATGGTCGGGCTCGTCATGACCCTGCTGGCGGTGCCGTTCTCGTTCGTGGTGGCGCGCCGGGGCGCCCTCTACGGCATCGGGATCGCGATCGTGATCGCGATCGTCTACTGGGCCGTGCTCGGCATCTTCGAGGCGCTCGGGAACAACGCGTACCTGCACCCGGCTCTCGCCGCCTGGGCCCCGAACCTCATCTTCGGCGCGGCGGGCCTCTACCTCATCCTCACGCTCGAGACGTAGAGGGCGGCCGGCGCCGCGCGCTCAGCGGTAGACCCCGACGTCATCGATCCAGATCGAACCGGACGTTCCGGCCTTGACCGAGGCCGGGTCGAGGACGAAGACGATCGCGCGGGCCTGCGCGGTGTCGAGGCGGCCGTCGCTCTTCGGGTTGATGGTCCGGAAGCGCGAGAACGGGAGGACGACCTCGCTCCACTGCGTCGTCGTGCGCGCGGCGGCGAGCCACCACTCGAGCCCCTCGTCGGCCGAGGCGGGGTTCGGGTCGCGCACCTGGACCCAGAGGCCGTATTCGCCGTCGCCGCGGACGCGGAAGCGCAGGCCGGTCCAGGCCGAGAGGTCCCGGGCCTGACGGTTGACGAGGGCGCACCAGGTGAACGGCTGGGCCGGGCCCGGCGCGCCAAGGTGGAACGCGAGGCCGAGCGGCGCGGCGGCGCCCGCGGGCGCGTCGGGCGGCGGACCGGGGGGCCGGATGGACGAGGTCGGGTCGAACTCCGGGGTGAACGCCGCCGAGCCGGGCAGCGAGACGAGGGCCTGCGCCTCCCTCACCGCCGGCGGCGCGGGCCACGCGGCCGCCTCGAGCCGCGCGGCCCGAGTGGCCGCGTCGAAGACGTAGACCGGGTTCGTGATCGCCCAGGGCGTCGACCAGCCCGGCACGCGAGCCTCGACCCGGTAGACCCCGGGGCCGCCGAGGGCGACGTCGAGCGCACCGACCGAGTCGGCGACCGGCCGGCCGTCGCGCAGGAGCACCACGTGCGTTCCCGCCGGCATCCGGCCTCCGGCCCGGATGCGTCCTCCGGCCGCCGGCTCGATCGACTCCCCCATCGTGGCCCGTCGTCCCCCGGCCTCGACCGTGAACGCGAGATCGTTGGCGGAGGCGAGCCCGTCGAGGCCGACGTAGAAGCGGCCCCGGTGCAGGGCCTCGACGACGGCGGCGCGGTCGCCGGCGGCGTCCGCGCCCAGGGGGCGGTCGAGGAGCAGGTGCACGCGCGCGAGCGAGAAGAGCGCCTCGTACGACGGGAAGCGAAGGGCCCGCTTCTTCGTGAGCGGGAGGCGGCTGTGGGCGTCGGCGCCGGCGAGGCCGACGACGTCGCGCCTGGCGAGAAGGGCGTCCCAGCGGGAGAGCGCCTCGTCGGGCGGGCTCGTGCCCCGCAGGAGGGCGTAGCCGGGGTTGAGGCGGTAGAGGAGGACGCTCAGCAGGACGCGCGGGCCGGCGCGGCGCCACTCGCTGTCGCCGTTCAGAAGCTCGATCCCCCACGGACCCGGCGTGTCCCACGCGGTGAAGCGCAGGTCCGGGCGGGTCGAGAACGGGTGCGCGGCGAAGGCCGCCCCGCCCAGCCGCTCGAC
Source organism: Vicinamibacteria bacterium (assembly GCA_046331285.1). GTDB lineage: Bacteria > Acidobacteriota > Vicinamibacteria > Fen-336 > Fen-336 > DATBSL01. The sequence goes on along the minus strand of JAXLRD010000044.1, from coordinate 92 downwards.
GTCCTGCATCGCGTCGCGCGCGTCGCCGTTGAAGCGGAAGGGCGGGTCGCGGTCGAGGCCGAGGCCGAGCACGTGCCCGGACGGAGTCGAGA
>JAXLRD010000043.1:0-64290 GCA_046331285.1 Vicinamibacteria bacterium | reverse complement strand
GCGGCTCGTTCACGTACGACTCGAAGAGATCGCGCAGCAGCCGGCCGGCCTTGTCGCCCATCCGGACGACCCGGTAGTGCCGGTACATGTGGACGAGGAGGAACTCCTTCAGCTCCCGCACCGCGGCCGCCATCGGCTCCGAGTACGACACGAGCCGCCGCCCCACCGCCCGCACCTCGGCCGCCGAGCCGACTCCGCGCGACTCGAGCGCCTCGCGCGTCGTCTCCATGAGGTCGAGCACGCACCGCTCGATGATCACCCGGACGACGTGGTGGCGCGCGATCCGGTCGTCGAAGCCCCGCCGCCGCGCGTCGTCGTGGGCCTCGCGGAAGAGCCGCACCTGGCGGATCTGCTCGACGGTGAACATGCCCGAGGCGAGGCCGTCGTCGATGTCGTGGTTGTTGTACGCGATCTCGTCCACGTAGTCGACGAGCTGCGCCTCCAGGGTCGGCGCCTCGCCCGGGGCGTACTCGGCCGGCGCCGTGGCGTCGGTGTCGGGCCGGTGCTTGATGATCCCCTCCCGCACCTCCCAGGTGAGGTTGAGGCCGGGGAACTGGGGGTAGCGCCGCTCCAGCAGCTCGAGGATCCGCAGGGTCTGGCGGTTGTGCTCGAAGCCCCCGTGGTCCTTCATGAGCTCGTTCATCACCCGCTCGCCCGAGTGGCCGAACGGCGTGTGGCCGAGGTCGTGCCCGAGCACCAGGCACTCGGTGAGCTCCTCGTTCAGGCCGAGCGCCCGCGCCACGGTCCGGCCGATCTGCGCCCCCTCGAGGCTGTGGGTGAGGCGGGTGCGGTAGTTGTCGCCCTCGTGGTTCACGAAGACCTGCGTCTTGTACTCGAGGCGGCGGAAGGAGGAGCTGTGGATGACCCGGTCCCGGTCGCGCTGGAAGCACGTCCGCAGCGGGTGCTCGGGCTCCGCGTGGCGGCGGCCCCGGCTGTCCGCGCTGCGCATCCCCCACGGCGCGAGGAAGCGCGCTTCCCGCTCCTCCTGCGCCCGGCGGTCGACGATCGCCATGGCGGCTCAGGCCTCCGCCGGCGGCAGCTGGAGGACGAAGTGGGCCGGCGACGACTCCGACACCACGAGCTGCCCCTGGTGGAGCGCCATGACCGCGTAGACCGCGGTCACCTCGGCGTCGCTGTCGGCGCCGTGCCCGCTCGTCGCGGCCGGGGCCCCCACCACGGCGGTCCCCTCGCCGAGCCACACGTGGATCCGGACGGCGCCCTCCTCGAGCCCGCCATACACTCCGATCACGGGCACCGTCGCCCGCTCCAGCGCCACCGCCTCGCACCGCGACACGAGCGTCGAGATGGCGTACCGCAGGAGAGAGGCGTCGCCGGCGACGGAGGGCGTGCCGGGCACCACGGTGACCGTCACCCCCGGCACCCGCAGCGGGGCGAGGACGTCGTCGAGGGCGAGCACCGATCGCCGCGCCGCCGCGGCCGGAAGCCGCGTGAGGACGGACGCCATGGCCGCGGCCGCCGCCCGCGAGAACGAGCGCATCCGGTCGACGCTCGCGGTCGCCTCGCGCGCCGCCGCCGACTCGAGCGGCCCCGTGAGGACGCGCGCCAGGAAGCCGAGGTGCTCGAGCGTGTGGTCCGACGGCAGCGCCATGTGCGGCCGGTAGTAGAGGATCGCCAGGGCGAGGACGCGGTCCGCGGAGCGGAACGGCACGACCGCCACCGACTCGAACGGCGGATCCGCGTCGGCCAGCGCCTCGGCGAGCTGCGGGATGAGGGCGCCCTCCTCGAGCCGGGGCTCGTCGATCTCCCGGAGCTCCCGCAGGTGCAGGGCGCCCCAGCGCGTGCGCGCGAGCGGGTCCACGACGAGCGGCGGCAGGACGAGGACCTGGGGCGGCTCGGTGGTGGTCAGGAGGAGCGACGCGTTCGCCGCGTCGGCCGCCCGCATGAGGATCGCCAGGATCCGGTGGCCGCGGTCCTCGACCTCTCCCTCGCCCGCCTTCTGCTCGGCGAGGTCGAGGGAGATCTTGACCTCGGCGAGGCGGGAGCGCGCGAGGTCGCGCTGCTCGCGCATGTCGGTGAGCTGGATCCCGAGCTCGGTCGACGCCTGCGCGTAGCTCTCGGCGAGGAGCTCCCCCGCCCGGGACTCCCCCGAGGCCGCGGCCGTCACGCCGGAGTCGTCCGGCATCGACACCCGGAGGAGGCGCCGCCCCGCCGCCCCCTCCTCCTCGGCCCTCTCGGCGTCCACCGCGACGATCTCGTCGCCGGCCTCGCCGCCGGTCAGGCGGGTCGTGCCGAACATCGAGAGGAGCGCCCGCTCGGTCCAGGCCGCGATCGAGTCGCTGGCCGGGACGGCGATCTCGCGGTACCGCAGCGCGAGGTCCTCGAGCGTCAGCCGCACGATCGTCCCGAACGTCTCGAGGACCCCCTCGCCGCGCACGGCCACGGCCGGCAGGTGCGCCACGCGGCGGCTGTTGATCCCGCGCTCGAGCGCCTCGATCTCCATCACCTCCGGCAGGTCCCGCTTGTTGTACTGGAAGACCAGCGGGATCTTCATCGGGTCGATCTGCTGGGCCAGGAGGTGGCCCTGCATCTCGCGGAAGCTCTGCAGGTTCTCGTGCCACCGGTCGGTCGCCGAGTTCGCCACGAAGACGACGCCGTCCGAGCCGCGGAGCACCACCCGCCGGGCCGGCGCGTACATCGCCTGCCCCGGGACGGCCGCGAGCTGGAGGCGCAGGTCGTGCCCCTTGAAGCCGCCCGTCTTGATCGGCAGCAGGTCGCAGAGGATGGTCCGGTCCTGCTGCGAGTTCACCGAGACGAAGTCGCCCCGCCGCTTGGCGTTGGCGCGGTCGTAGAGGACCTTGAGGTTGGTCGTCTTCCCGCCGACCGCGGGGCCGTAGTACGCGATCTTGACCCTGATGACCCGTTCTTCGCGATTGAACTCGACCATGCCTCGGGTCCCCGGGGCGCCGCCCGCGCAGTCCGTCCCCCGTCGCGGACTCTACCAGAATCGCCGCTCGGGCGACCACACGCTCTATCGACGCGCGGGCCGCCTTCGGATAACGATACGCCGCGCTCGCGGAGGGACATCGTGAAGATCCTGATCGCCAACATCGGCAGCACCTCGTTCAAGTACCGCCTGCTCGAGACGGACGGCGAGCGCGTGCTCGGCCAGGGCCGGGTCGAGCGGATCGGCCAGGCCGGGGGCGGGTGCCCCGACCACGACGCCGCCATCCGCCGCGCCCTCGACGAGGTGGTCGGCCCCGGCCGGCCGCTCGGCGCCGTCTCCGACCTCGCGGCCGTCGGCTTCAAGGCGGTCCACGCGGGCCCCCTCGGCGGCGCGCGGCTCGTCGACGACGCGGTCCTCGCCGCGATGGAGGAGTTCGCGTTCGTCGCCCCCGCCCACAACCCGCCGTACGTCGCGGCGATGCGCGCCTTCCGCCGCCTCGCGCCCTCGCTGCCCCTCGTCGCCCTCTTCGAGACGGCCTTCTTCGACCGCCTCGACGAGGCCACGACCACGTACGCGATCCCGTACGAGTGGACGCGCTTGGGCGTCCGCCGGTACGGCTTCCACGGCGCGAGCCACCGCGCGGCGAGCGAGCGGGCGCAGGCCGTCCTCGGCCGGCCGGACCTGCGGCACGTCTCCTGCCACCTCGGCGGCAGCTCCAGTGTCGCCGCGATCCGCGCCGGCGTCGCCGTCGACACGAGCTTCGGCCTCTCGCCGCAGTCCGGCCTGCCGCAGAACAACCGCGTCGGCGACATGGACGCCTTCGCCGCCCTCTTCGTGATGAAGAAGCTGGGCCTCGACGCGGACGCGATGGCGAAGGTCCTCGCCGGCCAGTCCGGCCTCGCCGGGATCGGCGGCGGCACGGGCGACGTACGGGACCTCGAAGAGGCGGCCGGGCGCGGCGACGCCCGCGCCCGCCTGGCCCTCGACGTCTTCGTCCAGGCGGTCCGGCACTACCTCGGCGCGTTCCTCGTGAAGCTGGGCGGGCTGGACGTGCTGACCTTCTCGGGCGGGATCGGCGAGAACAGCGCCGACGTGCGGGCCGCGGTGTGCGCCGGCCTCGGCGAGCTGGGGATCGGCCTCGACCCCGCCCGGAACGCGGCGGCGAAGGGCGAGGCGGTCTTGTCCCCCGACGGGGCGCGTGTCACGATCCTGCTCGTCCCCGCGGACGAGGAGCGCATCGTCGCCCGCGCCGTCGCCGGCGTCGTCGGCGCGGCCCCCGCGGGCCCGAGGAGCTGAAGACATGGCCACCACCACCGAGACCGCGATGAAGGCCGCTCCCGCCCGGAACCGTCTCATCGGGCCGATGCCGAAGATCGGGATCCGCCCCGCGATCGACGGCCGCCGCAAGGGTGTCCGCGAGTCGCTCGAGCAGACGACGCTCGACATGGCCCGCTCGGTGGCGCGCCTCTTCGGCGCGAAGCTCCGCCACTCGAACGGCCTGCCCGTCGAGTGCGTCGTCCCCCCGACCTGCATCGGCGGCGTCGCCGAGGCCGCCCGGACCGCGGCCCTCTTCGAGCGGGAGGGCGTCGGGGTGTCCCTCACCGTGACGCCGTGCTGGTGCTACGGCGCCGAGACGATGGACATGAACCCGCTCTACCCGAAGGCGGTGTGGGGCTTCAACGGCACCGAGCGGCCGGGCGCCGTCTACCTCGCGGCCGTCCTCGCCGCCCACAACCAGAAGGGGCTCCCCGCCTTCGGCATCTACGGCCGCGACGTGCAGGACCGCGGCGACGAGACGATCCCGGCGGACGTCGAGGAGAAGCTCCTGCGCTTCGCGCGCGCCGGCCTCGCCGTGGCCACGATGCGCGGGAAGTCGTACCTCTCGATCGGCGGCACGTCCATGGGCATCGCGGGGTCGATCGTCGACGCCGACTTCTTCGAGGACTACCTCGGGATGCGCGTCGAGCCGGTCGACATGACCGAGGTCCTCCGCCGGATCGAGGAGCGGGTCTACGACGAGGAGGAGCTCGAGCGGGCCCTCGCGTGGGTGAAGACGCGCTGCCGGGAGGGGCGCGACTACAACGGAGCCGGCTTCGAGAGGACCCGCGCCCAGAAGGACGCCGACTGGGTCACGAGCGTGAAGATGACCCTCGCCGCCCGCGACCTGATGGTCGGCAACGAGCGCCTGGCCGGCCGCCACGGCGAGGAGGCGCTCGGCCGCAACGCGATCCTCGGCGGCTTCCAGGGCCAGCGCCACTGGACCGACCACCTCCCGAACGGCGACTTCATGGAGGCGATCCTCAACTCGTCCTTCGACTGGAACGGCATCCGCGAGCCCTTCGTGTTCGCGACCGAGAACGACTCGCTGAACGGCGTCTCCATGCTGTTCGGCCACCTCCTGTCGAACACCGCGCAGATCTTCGCCGACGTCCGGACCTACTGGAGCCCGTCCTCGGTGAAGCGCGTGACGGGCCACGACCTCGCCGGCGACGCCGCGGGCGGGATCATCCACCTCATCAACTCCGGGGCGGCGACCCTCGACGCGACGGGCCGTATGACGGTCGGCGGAAGGCCCGGGATGAAGCCGTGGTGGGAGATCACGCCGGAAGAGGCGGAGGCCTGCCTCGCCGCGACGCAGTGGTACCCGGCCATGACCGAGTACTTCCGGGGCGGCGGCTACTCCTCGGGGTTCCTGACGCTCGGCGGCATGCCCTGCACGATGTCGCGGCTCAACATCGTCGAGGGCCTCGGCCCGGTGCTGCAGATCGCCGAGGGCGTGACGGTCGACCTGCCGGAGAAGGTCGCCGCGACGCTCTGGGACCGGACGAACCCGACCTGGCCCACCCACTGGTTCGTGCCGCGGGTCGACGGTCGCGGCCCCTTCCGCGACGTCTACACGGTCATGAACAACTGGGGTGCCAACCACGGCGCCATCAGCTACGGCCACGTCGGCGCCGACCTGATCGCCCTCGCCTCGATGCTGCGCATCCCCGTCTCGATGCACAACGTGCCGGAGGACCAGGTCTTCCGGCCGAGCGCGTGGTCGGCCTTCGGCGCCCACGAGCCGCAGGGCGCGGACTTCCGCGCCTGCGCGACGTTCGGCCCGATCTACGGGGACTGAGGCGGCGACGACGGCGACGGCGGCCCGCGCTCAGCGCACCGCCGTCGCCAGAATGACCTCGACGTTCAGGACCACCCGGCGTCCGCCCGCGGACGCCGCCACGGCAGAGAGGAACTCGTCCCGGTAGCGCGCCGCCTCGTCGGCCGTGAGCTGGTTCAGGAACGCGCGGAACCCGGTGTAGCGCACGAGGTCCCACCAGTCGCCCGGAGAGGCCAGGTCGTGGCCGGCCTGGAACGTCCGCGTCACGCAGTCGCGCAGTCCCACGGCCTGGAGAAGCCGCGCCACCTTCTCGGGGTGGTCGAGTCGCTCGTAGCTGTAGACCTCCGGCAGCTTCACGCCGAACTCCGCGAACTTCCGCAGGCAGATCCCGGCCTCGGGCTCGAACGAGCCCTTCGCGAACGAGGCGATCGCCACGAACCCGCCCTCGCGGACGGCGCGAAGGATGCCGCCGAGAGACCGCTCCATGTCGGACCAGAAATGCACGCCGAAGGCGCAGGTCAGGCCGTCGAAGGACGCGGGCGACAAGCGCGCCTCGTCCACGTCGCAGCGCTGGAAGTCCACGTTCCGCACCCCGGCCCTCTCCGCCCTCCGGCCCGCGCGGGCGAGCATGCCGGCCGAGAGGTCGATGCCGGTGACCGACCCGGTCGCGAGGCGCCGCGCCACCGCGACCGCCACCTTCCCGGTGCCCGTCGCCGCGTCGAGGACGCGCTCGCCCCCGCCGAGCGGCAGCGACCGGGCGAGCTCCTCGGCGGCGTTGTCGAAGAACCGCATCGCCTCGAGGTCGTAGCCCTCCGCCGCCTCGTCGAAGGCCTCGGCGACGGCGTCCTTGTAGCGGCGCTCGTCCATGCCCGCTGCCTCGTCGCTACCGGAGGAAGCCGTCCTGGAGGCCGCCGTCGACCGGGATCACGTGACCGGTCGTCTTGGCGAGACGGTTCGAGACGAGGAGCAGGATCGCCTCGGCCTGGTCCGCCGGCTCGATCGGCGAGCGGACGAGGGACCGCTGCGCGTAGAAGGCGGCGAGCTTGTCCCGCAGCGCGTCGTCCGTCTCCGACTCGGCGAACGGGATCGCGTACTTCGCGAGCGACGCGATCACGCGGTCGCGCGGGAACATGGTGCTCCCCTTCACCACGGTGGCCGGCGCCACCGCGTTGACCCGGACGAGCGGCGCCAGCTCGACGGCCAGCTCGCGGACCAGGTGGTTCGCGGCGGCCTTGCTCGCGTCGTAGGCGAGGCTCCCCTTCTTCGCGACGACCGCGTTCGCGCTCGTCGTGAGCACGATCGTGGCCGGCAGGCCCTGGGCCTGGAACACCCGGTTCGCCTCGTCCGCGGCGAGCCAGGCCCCGGTGACGTTCACGTCGAAGGTGCGGGCCCAGAGGGCGTCGGGGATCCGGCCGGCCGTGTCCGGCGGCACGAAGACGCCGGCCGTGACCACGAGCGAGTCGACGCCGCCGTAGGCGAGCACCGCGTCCCGCAGCATGGCGGCGACGCTCTCGCGGCTCGTGACGTCGCAGGCGAGGCCGATCGCCGGCCCGCAGTTGCTGACGCCCGTCCCCGCGACGCCGACGCCCTCGCCGAGGCGGGCGACGATCCCGGCGGCCGTCTGCCGGGCCGCGTCGCCCTCGCGGTCCACGCACACGACGTGGGCGCCCTCCCTCGCGAGCCGGTGCGCCGTCTCCTTCCCGATCCCCGCGCCGGCGCCGACGACCACGACCACCCGGCGGTCGAGCTCCTTCTCCGGAGGAAGCCGGCGGAGCTTCGCCTCCTCGAGCGACCAGTACTCGATGTCGAAGGCCTCCTGCGGGTCCATCGCCTCGTAGCGGTCGATGGCCTCGGCGCCGCGCATCACCTCGATCGCGCAGTTGTAGAACTCGGCGGTCACCCGCGACTCGCTCTTGTTCTTGCCCCAGGCCACCATCCCCAGCCCCGGGACGAGCACGACCGTCGGGTTCGGGTCGCGCATCGCGGGCGAGCCCGGGCGGCGGTGGCGCTCGTAGTAGGCCTCGTAGTCCCGGCGGTACCGGCCGAGCCCGTCCTCGATCGCGCCACGCAGGGCCGCCATGTCGCGGGTCGCCGGGTCCCAGTCGACGAAGAGCGGCTTGATCTTCGTCCGCAGGAAGTGGTCCGGGCAGGAGGTGCCGAGTGCCGCGAGCCGCGGCCCGTCGACGCTGTTCACGAACCGCAGCATCTTCGCGTCGTCCTGCACCGTGGCGACGACGCGGTTCCCCGCCGACAGCCGCCCCCGCAGCCACGGCAGCAGCTCCGCGAGCCGCTGCCGTCGCTCCTCCTCCGGCACGGCCGCGTGCCGCGGTCCCCCGAACGTCATCTCGCCCTTGTCCCGCTCCTCGATGTAGGCGGTCGCGCGATCGATGATCTCGAGGGCCGTCTCGTAGCAGGTCTTGTCGTCGTCGCTCCACGAGCTCATGCCGTGGTGGCCGAGGAGGACTCCCTTCGCCTCCGGGCGGGCCGCGATGAGCGCTTCGATCCGCAGACCGATGTCGAAGCCGGGCCGCTGCCACGGGACGTAGACGACGTCGTCGCCGTAGACCTCGCGGCACAGCCTCTCCTGGTTCACCGAGGCGGCGATCGCGATGACGGCGTTCGGGTGCAGGTGGTCGACGTGGCGGAACGGCACGAAGGTGTGGAGGGGGGTGTCGATCGAGCAGGCCCGCGGGTTGAGCCCGAACACGCAGTGGGCGTAGCGCTCGTACATCTCGTCTTCGACGGGCGTCTTCGGCCCCCGCTCGGAGCTCGCGAGGTAGCGCGGCTTCATGGCCCGCACCCGCTCGGCGTAGAGCGACGCGAAGCCGTCCCGCTTCACCGTCCGCAGGTCTCCGCCCGAGCCCTTCACCCAGAGCACCTCGACCGGCTCGCCCGTGAACGGGTCCGTCTCAAGGAGCTTCGACGACGTGTTCCCCCCGCCCGTGTTCGTGAGCGTGAGGTCGGCGCCCAGGGTGTTCGACCGGTAGACGAGCCGGTCGACTCCGGCCAGTCCGTCGGCCACGTCGTCACGCCACAGGGACTCGAGATGACGCAGGCGCTTCTCGGCGCTCACCGGACCTCCAGATTGCATGGGAATGGAACAGCCTATTGTCGCCGGTTCCGGCCCGCCGCGGGGCCGCGGCTACACGAAATCGCGGAACAGCTCCCGGCGCGGGCGCGGGATGACGGCCCGGCCGACGAGGATGCCCTCGTCCTTCGCGATCTCGCAGCCGGCGGCGACCGCGGCCTCGACGCTCGCCACGTCGCCGGTCATGAGCACGAAGCCCTTGCCCCCGAGGGCCATCGCGAGGTGCACCCGCAGGAGGGTGACGTCGGCCGTCTTCGCCGACGCGTCGGCCACCTCGACGATGCTCGAGGCGGAGAACGTCTCGATGACACCGAGGGCGCCGGTGGTGTCGGACGGCGCGTCCACGGCCATGGAGAGGGCCGGGAAGACGGCGGGATGCACGCGCGGGATGACCCGGCGCTCGATCAGCGAGCCGGTCGAGACGGCCGCGCCGGCGTCGACGGCGGACGTCGTCGCCGCGACGTCGCCGCCCACGACCACGATGTACTTGCCCGAGCAGATCGTGCGGGCGAGGAGCAGCTCCACCGGGGCCGCCTTGAGCATCGCGTCCTGGGCCAGGTAGCCGACGGCGACGCTCGAGAGCTCGACGAGCCCGATCGAATCCAGCTCGGCCATCTGCGTTCCTCCCCTACGCCTCGATCACGACGGCGTCCGCGACGTCCCGCACCGTCCCCGCGATGCTCGCGTGGATCCGCGCTCCGAGGGCGCCCGGCGCCGGCGCCGCCACCACGTCGCCGACCGTCACCCGCTCGCCCGGGCGAACGGTCGCGAGAGCGGGCGCGCCCGCGTGCTGCTTGAGCGGCAGGACGACCCGGCGCGGCGCGAGGGGCCGCTCCTCGAGCGGGCCCACGTTGCGGAAGCCGGAGAGGCCGAGCTTCGCCATCAGCCGCTTCGTCGGCACCCGGCGCGAGTCGGCCAGCGGATGCGCCCTCACGTCGTCCGCCCGACCCGAGAAGAAGAGCTTTCGCTCCCGGGCCTCGGGCTTGGCCTGCGCGCACACGTTCTTCGGGTCGAGATCCTCCGGGCACGAGTACAGCGTGCAGAGGTTGCACTCGCAGCAGTAGAGGGTGCCCGCGATCAGCGGCCCCTTCTCGCCCGTGAACCCGAGGGCCTGCATCGCGCGGTGCGGCTCGATCGGGTGGCCGAGCAGGTACCGCGGGCACAGCTCCGTGCAGAAGCGGCACTGGTCGCAGGCGGCGCGACCGATGCGCTGCACCTGCAGGGGCGTCGCGGAGTGCCGGCGCACCAGCGGGTGCCCCGCCGGGAGGACGACGATCCCGCCCGTCGTCTTCGTCACGGGCTCGTCGAGCGAAGGCGCGGGCTTCGCCATCATCGCCCCGCCGAGGAGGACGGCCACGTTCGGCTCGGTCGTGCCGCCCGCCGCGTCGATCGCCTCGCGGATCGGCGTGCCGATCGGGACGCGCAGCGTCACGGGCGCCTTCACCGCCCCGGCGACGGTGAGGTACTTGTGGGTCACGGGCTCGCCCGCGCCGACGTTCACGAGGGTCTCGACGTTCACCACCAGCGCGCCGACGTCACGCGGCAGGCCGCCCGGGGGGATCACGCGGCCGGTGACGTCGTGGACGAGCAGGAACTCGTCTCCCGACGGATAGCTGTCCGGGAGCGGGAACGTCCGGACGCCCTTCGGGAGGCGCGGCTGAAGGCCGCGGATGACGTCCTCGTACTTGTTCTTGACCCCGACCACGGCCTCGCTCGCGGCCACCCGCTCCATGACGGTGGCGAGGCCCGCGAGCAGGGGCTCGGCGCGGTGGCGCAGCAGCTCCTTGTCCTTGTGAAGCAGCGGCTCGCACTCGGCCCCGTTCACGATGACGAGGGGCACCTGGGCCTGGAGCTTCGCCCCGGTCGGGAAGCCGCCCCCGCCCGCGCCGACGACGCCGCACTCCTCGAGGGTCAGGGCCATCGTTCGAACGCTCCTCGCTGCGGGGGATCGTAGCCGAATCCGGCGAGATCGTTCAAGTTCTTTCAGCTCTGGAGGCTCCAGCGCGCCAAGAAGCACGGACGACACCGAGCGCCGGGCCACTTAAGTGCCTCCTGCCCGACGATTTCTACATGGATCAAACGCCTCTTGACCCATGAATCATCGATGCTAGAATCCGCCAGATTCGGTCAGTAGCTTCCACGCCGGAGGGGGCCTCGATGGCCACGGGGACGATCGCACCGAGCCGGGCCCAGGTCGAGCAGATCGTGCGGCAGGTCGTCACGGCCCGCCTCTTAGGCGGCCCGGGCGCCGCGCCGCGCGTCCAGGTGCACGCCTCGGCCCGTCACATGCACGTCTCGCGCGAAGACCTCGACCGGCTGTTCGGCCCCGGCTACGAGCTGACGCCCGACCGGCCGCTGCCCCAGCCCGGCAACTTCGCGGCGAAAGAGACGGTCACGCTCGTCGGCCCGCGCCGCCGGCTGATCTCGAACCTGCGGATCCTGGGCCCGCTGCGCCGGCAGTCCCAGATCGAGCTGGCGTTCACCGACGCGGTGAGCCTCGGCTACGACGACCTCCCCGTCCGGCTGTCCGGCAACCTCGCCGGCACGCCGGGCGGGATCGTGATGGGGCCGAAGGGGGTCGTCGAGCTCCCGGAGGGCCTCATCCGCGCGTCCATGCACGTGCACATGAACCCGCGCGAGGCCGAGCACTACGGCGTGAAGCCGGGCGACGTGATGAAGCTGCGCATCGGGGGAGACGCCCCGGTGACGTTCGAGCGCGTCCACGTGCGGATCGACCCGCACTCGGTCCTCGACGTGCACATGGACACGGACGAGGCGAACGCGTGCGGGCTCTCCCGCGCGCGGCAGATCGAGCTGTTCAGGTAGCAGGAGGAGGGCGACCTCATGAGACAGGCGTTGGGAATGATCGAGACGCGCGGGCTCGTCGCCCTCTTCGAGGCGACGGACGCGATGCTCAAGGCGGCGAACGTGACCTTCGCCGGCTGGGAGCCGGCCGGCTCCGGCCTCGTGACGTCCTTCGTCGAGGGCGACGTGGCCGCGGTCAAGGCCGCGACCGACGCCGGGGCCGAGGCGGCCGCCCGCGTCGGCGAGGTGGTGAGCGTGCAGGTGATCTCGCGCCCGCACGACGACCTCGCGGCGTTCGTCGACCACACCACGGGCCGCCGCGCCGCGGGCGGCGGCAAGCCCGCGAAGGAGAAGAAGTGATGACCCAGGCGCTCGGGTTCGTCGAGACGAAGGGGCTCGTCGGCCTCATCGAGGCGAGCGACGCGATGTGCAAGGCGGCGAACGTGAAGCTCGTGCGCACGGTGCAGATCGGCGGCGGCTACGTCACCACGATCGTGGAGGGCGACACCGGCAGCGTGCGGGCCGCGGTCGACGCCGGGGCGGAAGCGGCGAAGGCGGTGGGAGAGCTCGTCGCCTCCCACGTGATCCCGCGCCCGCACGAGGGTCTCGTCGAGGGGATGCTGGGCTAGCCCGGCGCGAGGAGCGGAGAGGCCAATGGCAATCGGCATGATCGAGACGAGAGGGCTCGTCGCCCTCGTGCAGGCGACCGACGCCGCACTGAAGGCCGCGAACGTGCAGTTCAAGGGCTGGCGCAAGGTGGGCAGCGGCCTGTGCACCGTGTTCGTGAGCGGCGACGTGGCCGCCGTCAAGGCGGGCGTCGACGCGGGGGCGGCGGCCGCCCGCGGGGTCGGCGAGGTGGTGAGCGTGCACGTCATCCCGCGCCCCCACGACGACCTCGAGGTCGCCCTCCCCCGCTGAGGCTGCGGCGATGTTCCTGGCCAAGGTGATCGGCAACGTCGTCGCGACGCAGAAGGACCCCAGGCTCGTCGGCAGCAAGCTGCTGCTCATCCAGCCCTACGTCACGAAGGACGAGGCGCTCGTCGCTTCCGGCAGCTCGATCGTCGCGGTCGACCTGCTCGGCGCCGGGAGAGGAGAGTGCGTGCTCTTCACCCAGGGCAGCTCGGCCCGGCTCACGCCGCAGACGCGTGAGCAGCCGATCGACGCGGTGATCGTCGGCATCGTCGACACGGTGGAGGTCGGCGGCCGGGAGGTCGCGAAGCCATGAGCACGCTCGCCGGACTCACGACGGCCGGACGCGAGGCGCTCGTGGCCGAGATCGCCCGGCAGGTGGTCGAGCGCCTGCGCGCGGCCGGCGGGTCGCCGGCCGCCGCGGCGAAGGCCGAGGCGGCGCCTCGGCCGAAGGCCGCCCCGCCGGCCCTCGGCCACGGGGTCTTCGCCACGGTCGACGAGGCCGTGAAGGCGGCGGCCGCGGCCCAGCGCCGCGTCGCGGCCATGAGCATCGAGGAGCGCGGGGGTGTCGTCGGGATCATCCGCCGCCTCTGCGACGAGCACGCCGAGGAGCTCGGTCGGCGCGAGCTCGAGGAGACGGGCATCGGCCGCCTCGACCACAAGGTCGAGAAGCTGCGCATCGTGAAGAAGGTCCTCGGCGTCGAGGCCCTGCGCATCGACGCGCGCAGCGACGCCTCCGGCCTGTGCGTGATCGAGCGGGCGCCGTGGGGCGTCGTCGGCATGGTCCTTCCCGCCACCCACTCCGCGCCGACCATGGCCAGCAACGCCATCAACGTGCTCGCCGCCGGCAACACCGCGGTCTTCAGCCCCCACCCGGCGGCCTCCCGCATCGCGGCTCACGCGCTGCAGATGTGGAACCGGGAGATCGAGCGGGTGACCGGCCTCGCGAACGCCATCACCACCGTCGCCGAGCCGACGATCGCCGCGGTCGAGGAGCTGTTCCGGCACGAGCTCGTGGCCCTCCTCTGCGTCACGGGCGGCCCGGCCGTCGTGAAGGCCGCCATGCAGACCGGCAAGCGCGTCATCGCCGCGGGCCCCGGCAACCCGCCGGTGGTCGTCGACGAGACGGCCTGCCCCACCGCGGCCGCGAAGGCGATCGTCGAGGGCGCCGCCTTCGACAACAACCTGCTCTGCATCGGCGAGAAGGAGGTCTTCGTCGTCGCCTCCAGGGCCGACGCCCTGATGAAGGCCCTGCGCGAAGCGGGCGCCGTCGAGCTCGACGCCCGCCAGATCGCGGCGCTCACCGAGGCCGCCTTCACGTTCGACGGCCCCGGCAAGGGCTGCGGCCGCGCCCACGTGAGGAAGGAGCTCGTCGGCAAGGACCCGGCCGTCCTCGCCGCCGCGGCCGGCGCGCGGGTGCCGCCGGGGACACCCCTCCTCTTCGGCGAGACGAAGGCCGACCACGCGTTCGTCCAGGAGGAGCAGATGATGCCCTTCCTGCCGATCGTCCGCGTGCCCGACTTCGAGGCCGCGGTGGCCGCGGCGGTCCAGGCGGAGCACGGCTACCGCCACACCGCGATCGTCCACTCGAAGGACGTGGGTCACGTCACCACGATGGCGCGGGCCATGAACACGACCCTGTTCGTCCACAACGGCCCGTCGACGGCCGCCCTCGGCGCCGGCGGCGCCGGCTACCTGAGCTTCTCCATCGCGACCCCCACCGGCGAAGGGGTCACGACGCCCCTCACCTTCACCCGCGAGCGCCAGATCTCGATCGGCGGCGCCCTGCGGATCGTCTGAGGCCCGCCCTTGTACCTCGCCCGCGTCGACGGCCACCTCACCGCGACGGTGAAGCACGAGACGCTCGCGGGATGCCGCCTGCTCGTCGCGATGCGCCTCGAGCCCGACGGCCGCGCGAGCGGGGAGCCGGTCGTGGTGATCGACCGAGTCGGCGCCGGCCGGGGCACGACCGTCCTCGTCTCGACCGACGGCGACGCCGTGCGGCGCACGCAGGGCGACACCGTGCCCGCGCGGCTCTCGGTCGTCGGGATCGTCGACGACGTGACCGTCGAGCGCGGGCGATGAGGCTCGGCTACGTCCGCGGCCACGTCGTGCTGCACACCGCCGTCCCGGAGCTGCGGGGCACGCGGCTCGTCGTCGTGGAGCCCGTGACCGCGGCCAACCTGGCCGCCGGCAACGGCCAGGGCGGAGGCAAGGCGCTCGTCGTCGCCGACCACCTCGACCCCGGCCTCGGCCAGCTCGTCGCCTTCGTCGAGGGCCGCGAGGCCGCGAACCCCTGGTCGCCGGGACGCTGCCCGGTGGACGCGTACTGCGCCCTCCTCGCCGACGCGGTCGACTTCCGCCCGCCGCGCGAGGAGAGCCCCCTTCCGTCAGGACAGGCCAAGCGATGAAGACCATCGATCTCAGCGGTCTGCGGGTCGTCTCCGCGAAGGACGTCGAGGACGCGGTCCGGCAGGGCGCCACGGCGCTGACGCTGGCGCCGCGCGCCGTGGTGACGCCGTCGGCCCGCGACGCCATGCGCCGGCACGGCTGCGAGCCGACGAACGGCGGCTCGGCACCGGCTGCGGGCAGACCCGCCGCTCCTTCCGTCTCCCCGGCCCACGAGCGGCTCTTCCGCTCGCCCGAGGCCGAAGCGGCCAAGGCGGAGATCATCGCCGCCGGCCGCAAGCTGTGGCAGCGCTCCTACGTCGACGGCAACGGCGGCAACATCTCGTTCCGCCTGGCCGAGAACGCGGTGCTGTGCACTCCCACGCTCGTGAGCAAGGCCGACCTCACGCCCGACGACCTGTGCATGGTCGACCTCGACGGCAACCAGCTCGCCGGCAAGCGCGCGCGGACGAGCGAGATCCTCATGCACCTCGAGATCTACAAGGCCGTGCCGCAGGCGAAGGCCGTCCTCCACTGCCACCCGCCGCACGCCACGGCCTACGCGATCACCGGCCGCGTCCCGCCGACCTGCGTGATCCCCGAGTACGAGGTCTTCGTCGGCGGCGCGGCGCTCGCGAAGTACGAGACGCCGGGCACCCAGGCCTTCGCCGACGCCGTCCTGCCGTTCGTGAAGGACCACAACACCCTCCTCCTCCAGAACCACGGCATCGTCTGCTGGGCCGACACCGTGACCCACGCGGAGTGGTACGCGGAGGTGCTCGACACGTACTGCTGGACGCTGATGCTGGCGCAACAGCTCGGCGCGCCGATCACGTACATCCCGCAGGAGAAGGCGGCGGACCTCCTCGCGATCAAGAAGCGCCTCGGCCTGCCCGACGCGCGCCTCGACGGCGGGTCGCTGAAGGAGTGCCAGCTGTGCGACCTGCCGGACATGCCGGGCGCCATCGCGGTGGCTCCCCCGCGCCCCGGGGGCCAGTGCGCCTGCGCGGGCAACGGCTCCTGCCCGGCGTCCCGCGGCGCGGCCGTCGGCGGCGGCGACGACGTCGAGGCCCTCGTGGCCGCGGTGACCGACGCGGTGATGGCGGCCCTCCAGAAGTAGGATGTCGCCGCGGGCGCCGGCGCGGCGCCGCCGGGGGGCAGCATGAGCGCGCAGACCTGCTACGTCGCCGCGGACCTGGGAGCCGAGAGCGGCCGCGTGATGCTCGGACGCTTCGACGGCGAGAGGCTCGCGCTCGAGGAGGTCCACCGCTTCGACAGCCGCCCCGTTCGCCTGCCGGACGGCCTCCACACGGACGTCCTCCGGATCTTCGCCGAGATCCAGCAGGGGCTCGCCGCCGCCGCGGCCACCGGCGCCGCGGTCGCGAGCGTCGGCGTCGACACGTGGGGCGTCGACTTCGCCCTCGTCGACGGGGACGGGCTCCTCCTCGGCAACCCGTACCACTACCGGGACACGATCGACGGCCGCGTCATGCAGGACGCCTTCGCGGTCGTCCCGCCGGCCGAGGTCTTCGCCGCCACCGGCATCCAGCTCCTAGAGATCAACACCCTCTTCCAGCTCCTGCGGCTGAAGCAGCGCGACTCGGCCGCGCTCGCGGCCGCGCGGCGCCTGCTGATGATCCCGGACCTCTTCTCGTACTGGCTCTCCGGGCGCATGGCCAGCGAGTACACGATCGCCACGACCTCGCAGTGCTTCGACGTCGGCCGGGGCACGTGGGCGCACGCCCTCGTCGAGAGGCTGGGCCTGCCCGGGCGCCTCTTCGGCGAGGTCGTCGCGCCCGGCACGACGCTGGCTTCCCTCCTCCCCGGCGTCGCCGCGGACGCCGGCCTGCCGGCGACCACCCCCGTCGTCGCGGTGGGCGGCCACGACACCGCGCTGGCGGTGGCGGCGGTGCCGGCCCGAAGCGACGGCTTCGCCTACGTCAGCTCCGGCACCTGGTCCCTCCTCGGGGCGGAGATCCCCTCGCCCTGCATCACCGAGTCGAGCCGCGCGGCGAACTTCACGAACGAGGGCGGCGTCGCCTCGACGATCCGCTTCCTCAAGAACCTCTGCGGCCTGTGGCTCGTGCAGGAGTGCCGCCGCGAGTGGGAGCGCAGCGGCGAGCCCGAGCCGTACGCCGCGCTCGCCGCGAAGGCCGCGCAGGCGCCGGCGTTCCGCTCGCTCGTCGACGTGGACGACCCGGCCTTCGCCGCGCCCGGCGACATGGTCGGCCGGATCCAGGCGGCCTGCCGCCGCCGCGGCCAGCCGGCGCCGGAGACGAAGGGCGAGATCGTGCGCACAGCCCTCGACAGCCTCGCCCTCAAGTACCGCTACGTCCTCTCCCAGGCGGAGGCGATCCTCGGCCGGCGGCTCTCTCCGCTCCACGTCGTGGGCGGCGGAGCGCGCAACGCGCTGCTGTGCCAGCTCGCGGCCGACGCCACGGGACGGGCGGTCGTCGCCGGCCCGGTCGAGGCCACGGCCGCCGGCAACGCGCTCATGCAGGCGCTCGCCCTGGGCCACGTCGGCTCCCTCGCCGAGGCCCGCGAGGTCGTGCGCCGCTCGTTCGACATCGTGACCTACGAGCCGCGCCCGTCGGCCGGCGTCGACGACGCCTACGCGCGGCTCCTCGACATCGTCGGGAAGGGACCCGCCCTTTGAAGGCCGCCGCCCGCCTCCTCGAGCTGCGCGGCCTCTTCGAGCGGGAGGAGTTCGTGGACCTCGCGACCCTCCGTCGGCGCCTCGCGGCGTCGGAGTCGACCGTGCGGCGGGACCTCGCCGTCCTCGAGAAGGAGGGCGTCCTCCGGCGCGTCCACGGCGGGGCGATGGCCCTCGCCGCCGGGCGCGACGCGCCCTACGACTTCACCGGCCAGAGCGGCCGCATGTCGGAGGCGAAGGCCCGCATCGCGAAGGCGGCCGCCTCCCTCGTCGAGGACGGCCAGGTGGTCATCCTCGACGGCGGCTCGACGGTCGCCGCGGTCGCGCGCGAGCTCGCGTCCCGCCGCCTCCACGTCCTCACGAACTCGCTGCCGATCGCGGAGCTCCTGCAGCACGCGCGCGGGATCGAGCTGACCCTCGCGGGCGGGACGTTCGACCCGCGGCTCGGGGCCCTCCTCGGCCCCCTGACCGAGCACTCCCTGGCCGCGGTCGCCGCAGACGTGCTGATCATGGGCATCGGCGGCCTCACCGAGGCCGGGCTGACCAACAACAACGCGCTCGTCGTCGGCAGCGAGCGCAAGATGATCGAGGTCTCGCGTCGCGTCGTCATCGTGGCCGACCACACGAAGTTCGGCCGGGCCGCCATGTTCCCGCTCGCCCCGCTCTCCGCGGCCCACGTCGTCGTCACGGACGACGCCGTCGACCCGCGCTACCGCGGCCTCCTGGAGGCGCAGGGCGTCGAGCTGGTCGTCGCCTAGCCGCGCTCCGCCGCCGCCGCGCGCGTGCAGTTGCGGCCCGCCTGTTTGGCCGCGCGGAGACCATCCGTCGCGCGGCGGAGGAGCGCTCCGCCCTCGGCGTCGTCGCGTTCGTCGAGAGCGGCCGCGCCCACGCTGCACGTCAGGCGGAGCGGATAGGCGCCGACCGCGAACGGCTCGCCGGCGACGCCCAGGATCACGCGCCGGGCGAGACCCAGGACGCCCTCGAGGGGCGCCTCGCCGAGCAGGACCGCGAAGGTCCCGCCCTCGTACCGGAACACGCGGTCCGCCCGTCGCACGATCGCGCGCAGCCTGTCGGCGAAGGCGGTGATCGCCTGGTCGCCGGCCGGCCGGCCGAGGGCGTCGTTCACGTGCCGCAGGCCGTCGACGTCGACCACGGCGAGCCCGAGCGCCGTGCCCGACCGTCGCGCCCGCGCGATCTCCTGCGCCACCGCCTCGTCGAACGCGCGCCGGTTGCCGAGCGCGGTGAGAGCGTCGGCGAGGCTGCGCCGCTGCAGCTCCGCCGTGAGCGCGGCGATCTCGCCCCGCAGGCGGCACTTCTCCGCGGCCCGCCGCGTCGCGAGGACGACCGGGTCGCCCACGGCGGCGTCCTTCGCGAGACACGCGTGCGCGCCGAGGCGGAGCGCCTGCGCCGCGGCGAGCGCCTCGTCGGAGCGGGACGGCGTCAGGAGGATGACCTCGGGGCCGAGATCGGACGCCCGCAGGCGCCGGAGGAGCTCGATGCCGCTCGTGCCCGGGAGGTCGACGGGGGTGATGACGACCGGCACGGCGTGCTCCTCGTAGACGGCGATCGCCTCCTCGGCGCGGCTCGCGTGGAGCACGCGGTAGCCCGCCCGACGCAGGCTGGCGGCCACGACGCTCCGCGCCACGAGGCTGTCGTCCACGACCAGGACCGGCTCGCCCACCGGCGTCACGGCCTCGAACGGCTCCTGGAAGGCCGCGTCCGGAAGCCCTATCGTCTGCCCGTCGATCCATTCGCTCGCGTGCCCGAGCATTCCGCCTCCCTGTCGCCCTGGTACGTGCGGTGACGAAGCATCAGCCGTGCCAGGGACGGATGCGCGATTCCCGTGCGATTCCGCACACCGTGCGGCCGGCGGCGACAGGGCTCGGCAGAGTCTCCCGAATCGGGTCGGGCAGACTTGCCGGAACGCGGATCTGCGCGGAAGGAGCGCGACTCCGCCGAACGACCGTGACGACGCGACGACGGAGTGACGCAGTGGAAAGATCCGCCGACCTCCTGTAGAATCCGTGGCTGTCGTTCCCGCCCGCCGTCGGGCCGCTAGCTCAGCTGGGAGAGCGCCTGGTTCGCAATCAGGAGGTCGGGGGTTCGAGCCCCCCGCGGTCCACCAACCCCGAAGACGCTCGCCCCGGAGTGTCGTACGATCGCCGGCACGCGCGTGCGCACCACCCCCGCCGGCCGCAGGACGAAGGCGTCGACGGCGGCTCGGCCGGCCGCGCGGAGGAAGTACGTCCCGACCGAGACGCGCCGGCGCCAGATCCTCGACGTCGCGGGGAGGCTCTTCGCGGCGCGCGGCTACGCGGGAACCACCACGAAGCAGATCGCGACGGTCGCGGGCACGACGGAGACCGTGCTCTTCCGCCACTTCCCCGCCAAGCAGAAGCTCTACGCGGCCCTCCTCGAGCAGCGCATCCCCGACGCGGCCGTGGCCGGTTGGATCGACGGGCTGCGCGTCATCGCCGAGCGGCGCGACGACGAGGCCCTCTTCACCGCCGTCGTCGAGGGCATCCTGCGCTCCTACCGCGAGGACGCGGTCACCCAGCGACTGATGCTCTTCGCCGCCCTCGAGAGCCACGAGGTCGCGCCGCTCTTCCAGCAGAAATACACGGCGCCGGTCGCCGCCTTCCTGCGCGAGTACGTCGTGCGGCGTCAGGCCGAGGGCGCCTTCCGCCCGATGAGGCCCGAGGCGGTCGTCCACGCCCTGCTGGCCGTCCCCGCCCACTTCGCGCAGTGGAGCGCGCTCGGCGTGAACCCGCTGGGCCTCTCGGCCGACGACCTGGCCGGCCACGCGCGCACGCTGCTCGCCGGCATCCGCCGCTCCCGCTGACCGCGGGCCTCGCCGCGAAACCGGCGCGCGCGGCCGAAATGGCAGTGATCACTTGCATGCTATTCTCCCGCCGGCTCGCGCGAGCGCCGGGCCGCCGGAGAGAGCGGCCGGACAGGAGGCGTCCATGCTGAAGCGCGTCGTCAAGGTCCTCGCGTTCACGGTCGCCGGCCTCCTGGCGCTCGTCCTCCTCGGCGCGGCCGCCGGGTACTTCTGGGTCCAGAAGCAGCTTCGTCCCCGCGACGCCTTCGCCGAGCGCGCGCGCTGGCCGAAGGCCATGAGCGAGGAGGCGGCGGATCGCGCGGCCCTCGACCTCGTCGCGAAGATGACGCTCGACGAGAAGGTGAACGAGATGACGGGGGCCGGGTTCTGGCCGATGGTCCTCGGCCCGGCGTTCCGCGGGGAGATCCGGCCGGTGTTCGCGGGCGGGAACGAGCGGCTCGGCATCCCGCCCGTCGCGTTCAGCGACGGACCGCGCGGGATCATCTGCGGCCGCTCGACGTCGTTCCCGGTCGCGATGGCCCGCGCCGCCACCTGGGACCTCGACCTCCAGCGCCGCGTCGGCGACGCGATCGGCCAGGAGGCCCGCGCGCAGGGCGCGAACTACTGGGGAGGCCTCTGCCTCAACATCGTCCGCCACCCGTCGATGGGCCGCGCGGAGGAGGTCTACGGCGAGGACCCGTGGCTCACGGGCGAAATGGGAGCGGCCATCCTGGAGGCCGTGCAGCGCCACAACGTCATGGCCTGCGCGAAGCACTTCGCGCTGAACAGCATGGAGACGGCCCGCTTCAAGAGCAGCGTCGAGCTCGACGAGCGGACACTGCAGGAGGTCTACCTCCCCCAGTACCGCAAGGCCGTCGAGCACGGCGTCGCGAGCTTCATGAGCGCCTACAACAAGGTGCGGGGCGAGTGGTGCGGCGAGAGCCGGCACCTCCTGACCGAGGTCCTCCGCGACGACTGGGGCTTCCGCGGCTACGTGACCTCCGACTGGATGTGGGGCCTCTACGACGGGAAGCGCGGCGCGCACGCCGGCCTCGACATCGAGATGCCGCGCGGGCTGTACTACGGCGCCAACCTGAAGAAGCTCGTCGAGAAGGGCGAGGTGCCGCGGGCCGAGGTCGACGAGAGCGTCCGCCGCATCGTCAGGACGAAGCTCCGCTTCCTGACCCGCGAGGACCCGCAGGCGGCGTACCCGAAGGGCCTCGCCGGGTCGGCCGAGCACGCGGCGCTCGCCCGCGAGGTGGCCGAGAAGGCGATGGTCCTCCTCCGCAACGAGGGCGGCCTCCTGCCGCTCGACCGGACGAAGATCCGGAAGCTCGCGGTCGTCGGCCGCCTGGCCGCCGCCGACAGCACGGGCGACCACGGGAGCAGCAACGTCAATCCCCCGTACTACACGTCCGCGCTGAAGGGCCTGCGCGACCAGCTGGGCGCCGGCGCCAGCGTCCTCCACGCCGACGGAACGGATCCGGCCGAGCTCACGCGCGTGGCGCGGGAGGCGGACGCGGTCGTCGTCGTGGTCGGGTCCCGCTGGGACGAGGTCGGGGAGTACATCACCGACGACGCGGGCCTGCGGCCGAAGGGACCGGCCGAGAAGCGCCCGCTCGTCATCAAGGTCCCCTTCGTGAAGGACCCGATCGTGATGTCGGGCGGGGACCGCGTGCCCCTCTCGCTCGGGCCGGGCGACCTCGCGGTGATCGAGGCCGCGGTTGCGGCCAACCCGCGCACCGTCGTGGCCCTCGTCGGCGGGAGCGTCTTCACCATGGAGGAGTGGCGCGGCCGCGTCCCCGCGATCGTCATGGCCTGGTACTTCGGCATGGAGGGCGGGCACGCCCTCGCCCGCGTGCTCTTCGGCGACGTGAACCCGAGCGGGAAGATGCCCCTCACGACTCCGAAGGACGACTCCCAGCTGCCGTTCTTCGACGAGTTCGCCGACTCGATCGAGTACGGCCCGTACCACGGCTACACGCTCGCCGACAAGAAGGGCTTCGAGCCCGCGTACCCCTTCGGCCACGGCCTCAGCTACACGAGCTACGCGTACTCCGGCCTGAAGGTCAGGACGCCCGCGGTCCGTCCCGACGGCGTCGTCGAGGTGAGCGTCGACGTGAGGAACACGGGCGGGCGGGCCGGCGAGGAGGTCGTGCAGCTCTACGTCGGCTTCGACGGATCGAAGGTGGACCGACCGGTGAAGCTCCTCCGCGCGTTCGCGAAGGTGGCGCTCGCCCCGGGCGAGACGAAGACGGTCCCGCTCCGCGTCGCCGTGCGGGACCTGGCGTGGTACGACGCGTCGGCGAAGTCCTGGCGGGTCGAGCCGATGGCCTATCGCATCCTCGTGGGGCCGTCGTCGCGCGCGTCCGACCTGCTCGAGTCGCGAGTCGTGGTCAGCGAAGCGGCCGGCGCGCGGTCCTCGCCCGCCGCGGACTGACTCGCTCCGAGCCGTCCCGGATCGGGAAATCGGGCGTTCCACTCCCGGACGCCGGTCGTCGGGAGGGTCAGCCAGTTGCCGCCCTACGGCGGCGCCGGCCCGCTTCCTGCGCCGACGACACTCACGTCCCGTGCGTCGGGTCGTCGTCGAGGCGGGCGCGACTGACGCTCCCGATCGGCTTGGCGCGGTTGTCCGCTGGACGGAACGACGCGTTCGGCGAGCTTCGCGCTGCGTCCTTCTTCCTGGCGGGACTCACGGGCGCGTGGCACGCCGCCTGCACCGCCATGGACCGTCTCCGCGGCAGCGGCGGCCCGCAGGGGCGCCGCCGGGGAGCGAGGAGGAGAGCCGTGGCGCGGTCGCAGCGGTCGGTGGTCGGATCGAAGACTTGGTTCCTCGCCGTGCTCGTCGGCGCGTCGTGCGCCGCCGCGCCCGGCCGCGGGGCAGACCCCGCCTGCGACGCCGCGGGCGCCGCCGTGGCCGCGGCAGTCGCGGCCCCCCTCACCTTCTCGTCCGACGTCTCGATCGTCCACGTCCACGTCACGGTGACGCGCGACGACGAGCCGCTCGACGCCCCGCTCGACGCCGCGGCCTTCCGCGTCAGCGAGGACGGCCGGCCGCAGGAGATCGCGTACTTCGCCCACGAGAACGTGCCCGTCTCCTACACGCTGCTCGTCGACGTCTCGAGCTCGATGAACCCCCGCCTCCGCCTCGTCCTCGAGGCGCTCGAGACCTTCGTGCGCACGATGCGGCCCGTCGACCGGGCGAGCCTCGTCCTCTTCGACACGACGACGCAGGTCCTCCAGGAGGAAACGGGAGACAAGAAGGCGCTGCTCGCCGCGACCGACCGGATCCCGGACCACTTCGAGGCCGGCACCGCGCTCTACGAGGCCCTCTACGCCCGGTTGTGGACCGCCATCGAGTCGGGGGCCGGCCGGGACGCCGCGCTTCCCGCCCGGCGCGCGCTCGTCGTCTTCTCCGACGGGAAGGACGAGGTCTCGCGCCGGAGCTTCCGCGGCGCGGTCCTCGACGCCGCCCGGCGCGCCGACGTCGCGGTCTACCCCGTCGCCCTGTCGTTCCACGACGGCTTCCTCGAGCGGATCGCGCGGGAGACCGGCGGCCGCGTGGCCTACGTGAGCCACGGCGGCGAGCTCGCGGCGGCCTACCGCGCCATCGCGGCCGAGGTGGCCTCGCAGTACACGATCGGCTACGTGCCGGGCGGCGTCCCCGCGGCCGGCGCCTGGAGGCCCGTCCGGGTGCGGGTCGCGCGCGAGGGCGTCACCGTGCGGCACCGCGCCGGGTACTTCGCGCCGCGGACCGGGATCGCGCTCCAGCCCGCCGGCTGCCGCCCGCCCGGCGCCCTTCCGCGCGCGCTCGACTGAGGCCGGCCGCGAACGTGCGCTCCGGGCGGCGCCCCCGCGCGAGAGCGCCCGCGTCCGCGCCGTGCGACAATCCGCCCCGGAACCGGTTTTCAGGGGCTTCGCGGACTTGGCCAGGATACTCATCGTCGACGACGAGCCCGGGATCCGCTTCGGGGTGCGCGACTTCCTCGAGTCCGAGGGCTTCGAGGTCGACGAGGCCGACTCGGCCGCGAGCGCGGAGCGGCTCGTGCGCGAGTCGCGGCCCGACGCGGTCGTGCTCGACCACATGCTCCCCGACGGAACGGCGCTCGATCTGCTGCCGCGCCTCAAGGAGGCCGACCCGGCCCTCCCCGTCGTGGTCCTGACCGGCCACGCGACGATCGACCTCGCCGTGCGGGCCGTCAAGGAGGGGGCCGACCAGTTCCTCGCGAAGCCGGTCGAGCTGCCCGCGCTCGCCCTGATGCTCCAGCGCCTCCTCGAGAGCCAGCGCGAGAAGAGGCGCCAGATCGCGGGCCGCGCCCGCCAGGCGCGGGAGACGGTCGACCCGTTCACCGGGACCTCGTCCGCGATCCGCGCGCTCGCCGAGCAGGCGAGGCGGCTCGCGGCCTCGAGCAGCCCGATCCTCATCGAGGGCGAGACGGGCGCCGGGAAAGGCGTCCTCGCCCGCTGGCTGCACCGCAACGGGCCGCGCGCCGACGAGCCCTTCGTCGACATGAACTGCGCGGGGCTGTCGCGCGAGTTCCTCGAGACGGAGCTCTTCGGCCACGAGAAGGGCGCCTACACCGGCGCGGTCGCGAGCAAGCCGGGCCTGCTCGAGGTCGCGCACCGCGGGGTCGTGTTCCTCGACGAGATCGGGGACCTCGACCCGCACGTCCAGCCGAAGCTCCTGAAGGTCCTCGAGGAGAAGCGCTTCCGCCGGCTGGGCGAGGTGCGCGACCGTCAGGTCGACATCCAGCTCATCGCGGCGACCCACCAGAACCTCCACCAGCTCGTGGAGGAGAAGCGCTTCCGCAGCGACCTCTACTTCCGCATCAGCACGATCCCGCTCCGCGTGCCGCCGCTGCGCGAGCGGCCCGACGACGTCCCCGTCCTCGCGCGTCTGCTGCTCGACGGCTTCGCGGCCGACCTCTCGCGACGCGGCACGCGCCTGTCGCCCGCGGCCGAGCGGGCCCTCGCCGCGTACTCGTGGCCGGGGAACGTGCGCGAGCTGCGGAACGTGCTGGAAAGGGCGCTGCTGCTGAGCGGGAACGACGTCCTCGAGGCGAGCGACCTGCGCTTCGACGGCCCCGGGGCGGCGAGGGCGGCCGCGATCGCCGCGGCGCCCGGCGGGAGCGAGGACGCCGCCGCGTCGCTCACGCTCGAGGAGCTGGAGAGGACGCACATCGAACGGGTGCTGCGGGAGCTGAACGGCCGCGTCGCCGAGGCATCCCAGCGGCTCGGGATCCCCCGCAGCACGCTCTACCAGAAGATCAAGAAGTTCGGCCTCCCCCTGCCCCGCGCCTGAGTCTGCGTCCGGAATCTGGAGCCGAGTTCCGGAATCCATACCCCGGCATCCCGCGACGGGCGCCGGCGGCGCCCGTAACCTCAACTGCATTCGCCAGTTATCGCAGCCCTCTCCGCCACTCGGGCTTGCCGACGGTGGCACGAGTCCTGCTCTCAGTCGCCGCGTGAGCACGCCCGGACGGATTCTCGTCGTCGACGACGAAGCCGCGATCCGTTTCGCGCTGGCCGAGTACTTCCGCGAGTCGGGCTGGGCCGTCGACGCGGCCTCCGAGAAGGAGGAAGCCGAGGCGCTGCTCGCGTGCACCGAGTACACGGTGGTGATCGCGGACCTGAGGCTCACCGGCATCTACGGAGTCGAGGGGCTCGACATCATCCAGTGGTCGCGTCACCTGCGCCCCGAGACCCGGGTGGTCCTCCTGACCGGCAACGGCACGCCGGAGATCGAGGCCGAGGCGCGGCGCCGCGGGGCGGACGCCTTCCTGCACAAGCCGCTGCCCCTGCCGCAGCTCGAGGCCGTCGTCCACTCGCTCCTGGGGCAGGCCGCGTGATCGTCGCCCTCCCGCTCCGCTTCGTCTGCGCCTGGTGCCAGCGCGTCAGGACCGCCCAGGGCCGCTGGGAGCGCGTCGACCCGCGGGAGACCCGGCCGACGGACGCCTCCCACGGGATCTGCCCGGACTGCCTCGAGCAGGAGACGCGGGCGGTCGCCGCGCAGTCGCTCCTCTTCCGATGAACGGCGAGACCCGCATCGAGCTGCACGGGCTGGAGTGCTCGTGCCGGGGCGGCGCGTGGGTCCTCCTCGAGTCGACGCAGCGCTCGCCCTGCTCCCGCGAGTCCGGCGAGAAGCTCGTCCTCGGCCTCGCCGAGTGGCGACAGCTCGGCAAGCCGGGCAGCCTCGAGGTCTTCAAGGACGCGCAGGGCCGGGTCGACGGCGGCGAGCGCCGGCAGTTCCGCCGCTTCGAGGTCACGCTGCCGGTCCGCATCGAGCGCATCCCGACGTGGCGCGATCCCTCGCCGCAGGGCGAGGACACGATCGCCGAGGTCATCGCGGTCGGCGGCGCGCTCGTGCGCAGCCGCATGGCCGTGGACAAGGGCGAGATGATCCGCTTCCGCCTCGGCCCCTACGAGAGCCGGGCCGAGGTCATGTACGTGTCCGCGGGCTCGGGCGAGGGGCTCGGCGGCGCGCAGCGGCTCGGCCTCAAGTTCCTGGACTCGCCCCTGCCCGACGCCTACATCCCCGAGGACGCCGTCCCGCTCCCCTGACCCGCCGCCGCCTCCCGCGCGAGCCGGGTTCCGGCGATGCGCTCGGCCTGCTCCCGCAGGATGGCCATGTTCGCGGCGATCGCGTCGCCGTCGCCCGCGCGACTGGCCGCCTCCAGCGCGGCCGCGGCCCGGTGACACTCCGCGAGGCCCAGGCTCACCGCCGCGCCCTTGAGACGGTGCGCGGCGCGCGCCATCGACTCGGTCTGCCCGGCGCGGCCGGCCGCCTCCACCGACGCGAGGTCCTCCCCCACCTGCCTGACGAACGTCACGAGCAGGCGCGCGGCGAGACTGCGCACCCCGCTGCATCGCTCCACGACGGTCGCCTCGAGCGCCGCCTCCTGGTGGGCGTCCGCGGCGGGCGCCGGCGGTGCGCCGGCCGTGGCCCCCCCGCCGGGCCGGTGCTCGAGCCAGTGCTCCAGGATCGACTGCAGGTCGTCCGCCTGGAGCGGCTTCGTGAGGTAGTCGTCCATGCCGACCGCGAGGCAGCGGTCGCGGTCGCCCTTCATCGCGTGCGCCGTGAGGGCGACGATGGGAATCCGCCGTCCCTGGCCGTGCCGCGCCTCCCAGGTGCGGATCGCCGCCGTCGCGTCGTAGCCGTCCATGCCCGGCATCTGGCAGTCCATGAGGACGAGGTCGTAGACGCCGCCCGTCGCCGCCTCGACGGCCGGCGCACCGGAGTCGAGGCAGGTGCACGAGTGGCCGAGGCGCGTGATCATCTCGCGCGCGACCTCCTGGTTGATCGCGTTGTCCTCCACGAGGAGGATGTGCGCGCGGCGCGCGGTCGGGGCGGGCGCCTCGGCCCCCGCCCGCGCCGCCGTCCGCACGGTCGCGCCGCCCGCGACGCCGACCATCGCGTCGTAGAGCTCCGAGGCGCGCACGGGCTTCACGACGACCGCGTCGATGCCCGACTGGGCGAGCCGCTCGCGGGCCGGCTGCTCGAAGCCGCTCACGAGAACGATCCGCGTGTCGGCGAGCTCGCGCTCGGCCCGCACGAGCCCGGCGAGGTCGTAGCCGTCGATGCCCCGCAGGGCCGCGTCGACGACGGCCACCGCGAAGCGGCCGCCGGCGGCGGCGCCGGCCCGCAGGACGGCCATCGCCTGCGGGGCGTCCGCGGCCTCGTCCACGTCGTAGCCCCAGGCCCTCAGGTGGTCGCCGACCACGCGGCGGGCCGTCGCGGAGTCGTCGACGACGAGGACGCGGGTCTGCGGCGGCGACGGGCACACCCGCGGCCGCGGCGCGGTCGCGGCCGGCGAGAGCTCGAGGCGGACGGAGAAGCGGAACGTCGAGCCGCGGCCGACCTCGCTGTCGACCGAGAAGCGCCCGCCCATCAGCGTCACGAGGTGTCGCGAGATCGTCAGGCCCAGGCCGGCCCCGCCGTGCCGCCGGTGCATCGACGGGTCGCCCTGCGAGAACGACTCGAAGATGGCCTCCCGCTGCTCGGGCGGGATGCCGGGCCCCGTGTCGCGGACCGCGAACTCGAGGCTGGCCCGCCCCCCCGCCTGCTCGACGAGCGCCACCTCGACGTGGATCTCGCCCGCGTCGGTGAACTTGACCGCGTTGCCGACGAGGTTGATGAGCACCTGGCGCAGCCGGTTCGAGTCGCCCACCACCTCCTCGGGAACGTCGGCCGCGACGGCGTAGGAAAGCTCGACGCCCTTCGAGGCCGCGCGGCCGGCGAAGAGGCGCACCGCGCCGTCGACCGCGTCGCGCAGGCCGAACGGCCGCCGCTCGAGCTCGAGGCGGCCCGCCTCGATGCGGGAGAGGTCCAGCACGTCGCCGATGACCGCGAGGAGCGTGTCGGTGGAGCTGAGCGCCGCCGTCACGAACCGCGCCTGGCGCTCGCTCAGCGCCTCGCGGTCGAGCAGCTGCAGCATCCCCATCACGCCGTTGATCGGGGTCCGGATCTCGTGGCTCATGTTGGCGAGGAACTGGGACTTGGCGCGGTTCGCGGCCTCGGCCGCCTCCTTCGCCGCGAGGAGTTCGTCCTGGGCCCGGCGACGATTGCCCGCCTCGATCGCGAGAGCGAGGAGGTCGGCCAGCGAGCCGGCGAAGTTCTCCTCCTCGAGGGTGAACTTCCGGCGGCTCCCGACGTGCTCGAGGCAGATGGACCCGACGACGCTGCCCCCGACCCGGACGCCGGCGGCCAGCTTGGACACGGCGCCCACGGCGTCGAGGTAGTCGCCGGCGAGGCAGGCCGTGCGAGGGTCGGAGAGCGCGTCGGCCGCCGAGATGGTCCGCTCGTTCTGCAGCGCGTCGAAGTAGGGCTCGTGCCCGAGCCGGGGAATGCGGGGCCCGCGCGCGTGCGCGGCCGCGGCCGCGTCGTACTGGTGGATGCAGACCATGCCGGAGCCGTCGCGGTCGAGCAGCCACACGCCGGACCGGCGAACCTCCAGCGTCCCGGCCGCGGCCTCCACGATCCGGCGCGCCGCCTCCGCGAAGTCGCCGGCGTGGAGGGCCTCGTCGGTGGCGAGGCGGGCCAGCTGGCGGTTCTGGACGAGCACCTTCGCTTCCCGGTCCTGGACCGCCTGGGTCATCGTGTTGAAGGCGCTCGCGA
Source organism: Vicinamibacteria bacterium (assembly GCA_046331285.1). Lineage (GTDB taxonomy): Bacteria > Acidobacteriota > Vicinamibacteria > Fen-336 > Fen-336 > DATBSL01. The sequence goes on along the minus strand of JAXLRD010000043.1, from coordinate 34,506 downwards.
GGGTCTCCACCTCGTCCCCGGTGCGGATGTCCGCCCGCGCCGAGAGGTCGCCCTCCGCCACCGCCTGCACCGTCTCCTGCAGCCGCAGGATCGGGGCCGACGTCCGCCGCGCGTAGACCACGGACGCCACGAGGGCGAGGGTCAGGCAGAGCGCGGCGATCCACGCCGTGCGCACGTACGACGTGCGGACGTTCGTCCGGTACGAGTCGAGCGAGACGCCCACGTGGATCCAGCCCCACTCGATGCCGGAGTAGTCGAACGGGCGCGAGTAGTGGAGGACGTCGTGGGACAGGAACGGCGGGCGCTCGAGCGCGTACCGCGCCCGACGCTCGATCGGCCGCCACGCGCCCGGCATCTCCTCGCTCGTCCAGCCGTCGCGCCGGTTGATGAGGGAGAAGCCGTCCTTCCGCGTGAGAACGAGGTACTCGATCGTCGGGTCGCCGGCCAGCACCTGGGTGCAGTGGTCGACGACGGCGCCGTAGTCCTCGGTCACGAGGGCGCTCGCCGCGACGTCCTGGAGCGAGACGGAGACGCCGTGGGCCTTCGAGGCGAGGTTCTCGAGGAAGGTCCGCTCCTGCAGCGGAAGGATGACCGCCACGAACACGGACAGCGTCACGAGGGTGACGAGCCAGGACAGGAGGGCCGTGCGGGCCAGGATGCCCATCCGGCCGCGGCTCACGAACCCGCCGCTCATCGCTCACCTCCCGGCCCGCGGGGCCGCCGGGCGTCGGCCCGGGCCGGCTTCGCGGGCGCGCCGGCCGACTTTCCCCACTCCCACAGCTCTCGCGTCGTGTCGAGGGCGGCCCGGTCGATCGGCTCGAACGCGCGCATGCGGTGCAGCATGAGGAGCTGGCGGAAGTCGGGGTCCCCCTGCGCGATCCGCACCGAGGTCTGCAGCGCCTCGCGTTCCCGCGAGTTGAGGCCGCGGCCCAGGCTGAAGACGAGCGGGATGAGGCGCGGCGAGGTGGCGAGGATCTCGAGCTTCCGCCCGACCTGCGGGTTGAGCTCCGCCATCGCCTCGAACTCGTACCGGCTCACGAGGCAGGCGTCGGCCTGGCCGAAGAACACCGGCAGGATCTGCTTCGCCGCCTTGGTTTCTCCGACGATCGAGGCCACGAGCGCGGGCAGGCCCGGCGCGCCCTTGCCGGCGAGGAGACGGTTCAGCCACACGAGGGCGCACGACGAGCTGTGCTCGTTGGCGACGATGAGGCGCCGGCCCTTCAGATCGACCGGCTCGCGGATGCCGCCGTCCCGCCGGACCACCAGCACGTAGACGTCGCCCGGCGAGTCGCTCCGCGCGATGGTGTAGTCCGCGACATAGCCGAGCCGCTCGGCGGTCGCGAAGAAGTCTTCGCTCGGCAGGAAGATGGCATCCCATCGCGGATCGGCGACCTGGGGCGCGATCGTCTCCGGCCGGACCTCGAACACCTGGACCTCCGCCCCGGTGAAGACCCCGCTCTTGCGGCCCCACCGCTCGGCCCAGACCTGTATGGCGACGCGCGCGTCCGCGAGGTTGAGGCTGACCGTGCCCGGCAGCCAGATGCCGACGCGCAGGATCCGCTCGCCGCCCGCGGCGAGAGCCGCGTCCCGCGACGGCGCGCCGAGCGCGGACCACGCGACGATCCCGAGCACGAGCCCGGCCGCACCCATTCTCATCTCCGCTCTCCCACGGCCTGCCGCCACTGCAGCAGCAACCGCACCGAACGTTCCGGCTCGCCGTCGCCCAGCGGCGCCATCCGGTCCGCCCTGAACACGCGCATCACCTGCCCGCCCGTCACCGTCTCGTGGAGATGCAGCACAGCCCGCACGAGGCGGTCGCGCACGCCCCTCCGGCACGCCGGCCCGATAGAGCGAAGGCGCGACCGGCTCCGAGGAGGGCCACCGTGGCGAGCCGCTTCCCCGACCTGCGGATTGAGCTCGGCGGCCGCGGCGGCGGCACGTCCTGGCGGACGGGGAGCAGGCGTCCACCCGCCCGAAGAAGACGTCCAGCACGCAGGCGGAGGCTCGCTCGGTGGCGATCACCTTCGCCGCGGACGACGCGAGGCGGGCCCGCCCTTCGGCGACGAGGCGCGCGTCGAGCCACAGGCGAGCCACCTCGGCGTAGTCCCCGTCGTGGTACCACGACCCGGGCGCCGCGCAGGTCGCCAGCCGCCCGCACCGGCCCCGTCCGCGACGGCCACCAGCGCGTAGCGCACGGCGGCGTCCCTGGACCTCGTCGCGGAAGTAGGGCGTCACGAGCCCGGCCGGCAGGTCGGCGAGCTCGGGGAAACGACAGCGTCAGCGCGTCGATCGTCCTCCCCGGAGCGCGCGAACGACCTCGCCGCTCCCGCAGAACGAACCAGCGCGGCTCCACGCGACGATCCCGAGCACCAGCCCGGCCGCACCCATTCTCATCTCCGCTCTCCCACGGCCTGCCGCCACTGCAGCAGCAACCGCACCGAACGTTCCGGCTCGCCGTCGCCCAGCGGCGCCATCCGGTCCGCCCTGAACACGCGCATCACCTGCCCGCCCGTCACCGTCTCGTGGAGATGCAGCACGAGCTGCACGAGGCGGTCGCGCGGCCCCGCGCGCCTCACGGGCGTCCCGGCCGGCCGGCGGCGCCGGCGGTCACCCGGCGCGAGCGGGCTCTCGCCAGGAACGACTCCGTCTCGCGCAGCGCCGAGCGGTCGAGCGCCACCGTCGACTCGCCCCGGAAGACCGTGAGCACCTGCTGGCCGGCCGGGCTCGAGTGCAGCCGCTCGAGCTCGGCGAGCAGCCGCTCGCGCTCCGGGGAACGGAAGCTCGCTCGGAACGCGAGGACCTCCGTCACGAGCCGCGGCGAGCGGGCGATGACCCGGAGCCGCCGGCCGATCTGGGGATTGAGCTCGGCCAGGGTCCGGAAGTCCGAGGCGGTGGCGACCGCCGCCTCGGCCTGCCCGAAGAAGACCGGCAGGACCGCGGCCGTCACCTTCGGAACCTCGCGGATCGGTCCGAAGAGGCCCGAGGCCCCCTCGCGGACGCCCCCGTCGATCGCCAACCCGTCCAGCCAGTCGCGGGCGAGGCAGGTGAGGGGCGACCGGTGCAGCGAGACGGCCTTCCCCCTGAGGTCGGCGACCGCCGCGTGGCTCGAGGCCGCGTCGACGAGGAGGACGTACTCCTGGGTCACCTCGCCGGCGACGCGGAGGCCGAACCACGGCCCCGTCCGGACCCGCTCGTCGACGTCGCGGAACTCGACGTAGGTGCAGATCACCGCGTCGGTCGTCTCGTCGCGGAGGGCGTCCGCCATCGCCGGCGCGTCGTTGAAGAACCGGACGACCGGGTCCACGCTGAGGCCGCGCTCGTGGCCGAGGGTCCGCGCCCACACGGTCATCGCCGCGCGGGCGTCCGCCTCGTTGACCTCGGCGAACATAGCGCGGGAGAAACCGACCCGGAAGGGAGGCGCCGGCTCGGCCGCGGCGACCCCCGCCGCGGCGGCGAGGGCCGCGACGAGCGTCGCGCCGCGCACGGCGGGCGGCGCGCGGCGGCGGCCCCCGGTCAACCGCATCTCCGCCTGCCTACTCCGCGCCCAGACGCCGCGCGACCTCGGTGCCGACGAGCAGGTTCAGCCGCGAGCGGGCCTCCGCGTTGTCGAAGCGGACCTTCAGGTGCTGGACGCTCATGAAGGCCTCCATGAGCTGGGCCTTGATGACGTCCTCCGTCTCGACGAGCTCGCTCTGGTAGGCGCGGGTGTTGAGGTCGCGGTTCTCGACCGCGGCGTTCGCCGCGTCGAGTGTCGCCTGGTAGCGCCGGCCGGCCGCGTCGAGGCCGAGCACCGCCTGGCGCACCTGGAGGCCGATCCCCTCCCGCAGCAGGACCTTCTGCTCCCCGAGCTCGTCGCGGCGCGCGACCGCCTCCTGGATCCGGGCGCGCGTGCGAAGGCCGTCGAAGAGCGGCAGCTCGACACCGACCCTCACGGACCAGCCCTGCTTGTTCTGGGGCGTCGCGAAGCCCTTGTCGTAGTCGTTCCACCACCGGTGCAGGTCGCCCGCGAGGGCGAGCTTCGGAAAGTAGCCGGCGCGGGCCTCGCGGACCGCGCCGTCGCCGGCGCGCAGCCCCGCCTCGACCTGCTTCCAGTCCGGGCTCCACTCGAACGCCTGGCCGACCAGCTCGCCGGCGTCCACCGCGAAGGGCTCGAAGGGAATCTCCCGCGCCGTCGGCCGCACCGTCTCGTCCCACTCGAGGCCGATCGTGTACGCGAGCGCCGCGCCGGCCTCCTCCTCGTTCTGCCGCAGCAGCGCCACCGCCGCGCGCAGCGTCTCGACCATCACCTTGTTCGAGAGGTAGTCGGTCTTCTTGACCCGGCCCGAGCCCTCCTTGTACAGCGACTCGGTGAGGTTCAAGGTGGCCTCCATGCGCGCGAGCGTGTCCTGGCCGACCTGGTGGACCTGGCGCGCCATCACGGCGCCCCAGTAGAGCCGCGTCACGCTGTCGACGACCTCGAGGTCGGTGCGGCGCGCGCGCTCGCGGGCGACGTCGACGCCGGCCCGCGCCTGCTCGCGCAGCCCCCGGCGCATCCCGCCGTCCCACAGCAGCCAGCGGGCCTCCGCCGAGGCGTAGACCGACCGCTCGTCGCTCAGCGTCACGTCCTGGTCCGGCACGGTGATTCGCTGGGCGGGGACCGGGATCGTCAGGCTCGGGACCGGCAGCATCCCCGGCGGCAGGGGGACCGTCAGAGCCGACGGCCCGATCTCGTAGGTCGACGACGGGAAGACGAAGTTCTGCGGCTGGTCCAGCACCTCGTAGGCGCCACGGAGCGACACCTGCGGCCAGTAGGCGGAGAGCACCTGGCGGTGGCGCGCCTCGGCCGCCCTCACCGCGAGCTTCGAGGCGGGGCGGGAGTGGTTCTTCTCCATCGCCGTCTTCAGGCACTGGTCGAGGGACATCTCGAGCGCGGCCGGAGCGGGCGGCCGCGCCGGCGCCGGCTGCGCGGACGACCGCGACGACGCCACGGTCACGAGGAGGGCCGCGCCCGCGAGAGCGTGCGCGGTGCGGCGGAGGTCGTTCGTCATCTTCGTGGAGGATCTCCCTAGTGGCGGCCGGCGCCGGTGCGCCGGCGGATCAGGACGCGGGCGGTCGGATCGCCGGCGGCGCGAGGAGCAGGGCGAACTCCTCCGCCGGGACCGGCCGGCCGAACAGATAGCCCTGCACGACCCGGCAGCCGAGGCCGACGAGCTCGCGCAGCTGCTCCTCCGTCTCGACGCCCTCGGCGACCGTGCCCATGCGCAGGCTGCGCGCGATGGCCAGGATGGCGGAGACGATGGCGCCGTCCTGCGCGTTCGTCAGCACGTCACGGACGAACGAGCGGTCGATCTTGAGGGTGTCGACGGCGAAGCGTTTCAGGTAGCCGAACGACGAGTAGCCGGTGCCGAAGTCGTCGAGGCACACGCGGACGCCCATCTCCCGCAGCTCGTGCAGCGTGCGGGTGGCGGCGGAGGTGTCCCCCATCAGCGAGGTCTCGGTGATCTCGAGCTCGATCGAGCCGGGAGGCAGGGCGTTCGCCTCGATCGCGGCCCGGACGCGGGACGCGAGGGCGGCGTCGGCGAACTCCCGCGGCGAGACGTTGAGCGCGGCGACCGGCGGCTCGCGGCCCTCGGTCCGCCACGCCGCGAGCTGCCGGCAGGTGGCGTGGAGCATCCACTCGCCGATCGAGACGATGAGGCCCGTCTCCTCGGCGAACCCGATGAACTCCGCCGGCGGGAGGAGGCCCCGCTCGGGATGCACCCACCGCACGAGGGCCTCCGCGCCGACGATCCGGCGCGTCCCGGCGTCGACCTGCGGCTGCAGGAAGAGCCGCAGCTCGGACCGCTCGACCGCGCCCCGCAGGTCGGCCTCGAGGGCGAGCCGGCGCGCGGAGGCCCGCTGCATCGAGGCGTCGTAGAACTCGTAGCCGGAGAGGCCGAGGCTCTTGGCGTGGCGCAGCGCGGACGCCGCCCGGCTGATGAGGCTCTCGGCCGCCTGCTCGTCGACCGGGAACATCGAGATGCCGATGGTCGCCGTCAGGAAGACGTCGGTCTGGCGAACGCGGAACGCCCGCTGCAGCGCCACGTGGACCCGCTCCGCGATGCGCGCGGCGTCCTCCGCGTCCGCGACTCCGGTCGCCGCGACGAGGAACTCGTCGCCGGCCGCGCGGGCCAGCACGAGCTCCCCCGCCCGCGGCATCTCCCGCAGCGAGCGCGCGAGGCGCCCGGCGACGTCGGCGAGCAGGGAGTCGCCCTGCCCGTGGCCGAGCGTCTCGTTCACGCGCCGGAAGTTGTCGAGGTCGATGCACAGGACGGCGACCTTCTCGCCGCGCTCTCCGGCGTCGACGAGCGTCGGGGCGAGCCAGGCGTCGAACGTCGCGCGGTTGGGCAGGCCGGTGAGGGCGTCGTGCTCGGAGAGGTAGCGGGCGTTCGCTTCCGCCTGCCGCAGCTCCGTGATGTCCTGCACCGTCCCCTTGAGCCGGGTCACGCGCCCGTCGGCGGCGACGACCGCCTCGCCCTGGTCGCGCAGGATGCGTCGGACTCCGTCCGCGCGCTTCAGCCGCACCTCGATCGAGTAGCGCCCCCCGCGGACGAGGAGCTCGTCGTGGCAGCGGAGCAGACGGTGCCGGTCCTCGGGGTCGAGGGCCGCGAGGTACGCCGCGCGCGTCGGAGAGCCGTCCCGCCCGAGGCCCAGGATGCGGAGGAACTCCGGCGAGAGGCGCTGGGCGCTGTCGAGGACGCTCCACTCCCACGTGCCGAGGTGGGCGAGCCTCTGCGCCTGGGCCAGCGACCGCTCGCTCTCGTCGAGCTGGCGCAGCGTCCGCTGCGTGCGCAGCATGTAGCGGACGCGGTGGCCGAGGAGCGTCACGTTGACCGGCTTCGTCGCGAAGTCGGTCGCGCCCACGTCGTACGCGCGGTTGACCGACTCGAGGTCGTCGAGCCCGGTCAGCATCAGGATCGGCGTCTGCCGCCCGTGGGGTCCTGAGCGCAGCCGCCGGCAGACCTCGAACCCGTCCATGCCCGCCATGACGACGTCGAGCAGGACGAGGTCCGGCTGCCGCTCGTCGAAGAGGGTGAGCGCCGTCGGGCCGTCCGCGCACTCGACGACCTCGAATCCGGCCTGGGCGAGCCCCGCGCTCAGCACGAGGCGGCCGGTCGGGTCGTCGTCGACGACGAGGATCGTGGCCCCCTCGCGGCTCACGCGGGAACCTCCTGCGTCATCTCGAGGAGGGCGCGACGGACGAGCGAGAGCTCCGCCTCGATCTCGTCGAGGCGGGCCCGCGCGGTCGGCGGGAAGCCGCCGCGCGCCTCGACCTCCAGCGCCCGGCACATCCCCGAGAGCCGCAGCGCGCCGACGTTGGCGCTGCTCGACTTCAGGGTGTGCACCGCGCGGAGGAGACCGCCGGCCTCGCCCGACGAGACGGCCTCGCGCGCCGCGGCGAGCTGGGAGGGCCCGTGATCGAGGTACGCCGCCACCACGCGCTCGACGAGGGCGGTCGCCCCGTTTCGCTCGAGCGTCCGCAGCGACTCGATCACGGCGTCGTCGACGTGGCCGCCCGGGCGCGAAGCCTCCGCCGGCGGAGGCCCCGCCGGCCGGCCGGGGGCTCCCCGCAGCAGCTCCGCGACACGGTCCGCGGCGAGCGGCTTGACCAGGCAGTCGTTCATGCCCGACTCGAGACAGCGGGCGCGGTGCTCGGCGGAGGCCTCGGCGGTCATCGCGATCACCGGCGTCGGCCGGGCGCCCGCGGCGCGCTCGCGGCGGCGGAGCTCCTCGGTCGCCGCGAAGCCGTCGAGCCGCGGCATGAAGCAGTCCATGAGCACGAGGTCGAAGCGCCCGCGCTCGAGCGCCAGGAGGGCGGCGACGCCGTCCTCGGCGAGTTGCACCTCCGAGCCGAGGTCCTCGACGAGGGCGCGCGCGACCTCCGCGTGCACGGGGCTGGCCTCCGCCACGAGGACCCGGGGCCGGACCGCCGGCGGCGGCATCTCGACAGCCACGGACCCGCGCGCGGGGGCGCCCGCGGGCGCAACGGGAGACGGAAGGTCGCCCGCGAGCCAGCGCGCGAGCGTCGCGGAGCGGACGGGCTTCACGAACCAGCCCGCCCCGGCCGCGAGCAGCGGCCGCTCGTCGTCCCGGCGGCCGAGGACGACGAGGCGCGTCGCGCCGAGGGCGCGCTCTCCGGCCGTCGCGCGGCACAGGTCGGCCGCCTCGGAGGCCCGCAAGGCGACGAGCGCGAGGCCGTAGGGGTCGCCCTGCCGTCCGGCCTCCCGCAGCCGCGCGATCGCCTCGGACGCGCTGCCCACGCCGTCCGCGCGGGCGGCGAGGCCCCGCGCCTGCGCCACGAGAGCGGCACGGCTGCCCGAATGGCCGTCGACGACCAGCACGCGCGGACGGGCGGTGACGGCCTCGGCCGGCTCGCCCGGCGCCGGGGCCGCCGTCGCGAAGCGCGCCACGAACCGGAACGACGACCCGCGCCCCGGCTCGCTGTCGAGCAGGATGTCCCCGTCCATCGCCGCCGCGACCCGCCGCGCGATGGCGAGGCCGAGGCCCGTGCCGCCGTGTCGTCTCGCCGCGGAGGCATCGCCCTGCGAGAAGGGCTCGAAGATGCGCCCGGCGGCGTCGCGCGGGATGCCCGGCCCGGTGTCCGCGACCTCGATCTCGACGAGCACCGCTCCCGCCGCCTCGGCCAGCGCGCGGACGCGCACCTTGACCTCGCCCTGCTCCGTGAACTTCACCGCGTTGCCGACGAGCCGGCCCAGGACCTGCCGGACCCGGCCGGCGTCCCCGACGAGGCGCGCGAGCCGCTCCCGCTCGTCGACGCAGAAGATCTCGAGCCCCTTCGCGTGAGCCCGCGCCGCGTGCGCCTCGACCGTCTCCTCGACGGCGTCGAGCAGATCGAACTCGGCGGGCCGCAGCTCGAGGCGCCCGGAGTCGATCTCCGAGAAGTCGAGGATGTCGCTCATGACGGCGAAGAGCGCGTCGGCCGATTCCTTCAGCGCCTCCGCGACGCGACGCTGCGGTGGAGAGAGCTCGAGCCCGAGGAGGATGTCGGCCATGCCGACGACCCCGTTCACCGGCGTGCGGATCTCGTGGCTGACGTTCGCGAGGAAGCGCGACTTCGCCCGGCTTCCCGCCTCCGCCCGGTCGTTGGCGGCCCGCAGTTCGCGGACCAGGGCCTCGAGCTGAGCGTTGGCCGACGAGACCCGCTCCCCCTGCGCAGTGAGCTCCTCCCGGAGCCGGCGGCCCTCGGACGCGCGGCGCGTCTCGTCGTCCTGCAGCCGGTCCAGGAGGAGGTTGAAGGACCGCGCGAGCCGGCCGAGGTCCCCCGTCCCCCGCGCATCCGCTCGCACGTCGAGACGGCCCGCCTCGACCGCTCGCCCCGCGCGATGGAGGCTCTCGAGCGGCGCCGTCAACCGCCGCACGGCCCAGGCGCAGCCGAGGACGCCGGCCGCCGCGACCAGTCCCGCGACGGCGGCGAGGCGTCGGCCGGAGCCGGGAGCCGGCAGGCCGTCGGCCGCGAGGAGCGCGATCGTCGCCGCGCTCGCGCCCACCGTCACGGCCGTCACGATCGTGATCTGCCGGGTCAGGCTAGGGGTCGACCCGGAGGCGGCCCCCCGTCCGAGCCACCGTTGCACGAGGCGCCAGGCGCCTTCTCGCCACGACCCTATCATCCCGGTCCGACCCAAGCACTTTGCGTGCCCGACTGGCGGCCCAGGCGCCATGTGGGCGACATTGAACAAGCGTCATTCTATCCGTTACTTACAGCCTGCGCTAGTCGCGAGTCGGCACCGTGTCCGCGGCAGACGCCAGGACCCGCGCCGCCGGCGGGACGGGCAGCGTCAGGAATACGGCCGTGCCGGCGCCGGAGCCGGTCGACTCGACCCAGACCCGGCCACCATGGCTCTCCACGATCCGCCGGACCACCGCGAGGCCGATGCCCCGCCCTTGGGAGCGCGGATCGAGCTTCTCGAACACGTCGAAGACCCGCTCGTGGTGGCGCGGATCGATCCCGATGCCGTCGTCCCGCACGGCGAGGACGATCCGGCCGTTCTCGGGCGGCGCCCCCTCGACCGACACGCGCCCGCGGTCGGACGGGGAGCGGAACTTCGCCGCGTTGTCGAGCAGGTGCTGGAACGCGTGCACGAGCCGCGGGCGATCGCCGTAGACGACGGGCAGGGACGGCGCGATCTCGAGCGTCGGGCCGCCCGGCCCGTAGCGCGTCGGGACGAGCTGCCGCGCCTCCCGCACGAGCTCTTCGACGGCCACCGCCGTCGGCGGGCCGAGCGGGCGCCCGGCCTGGGTGACGGCGAGCAGCTCGTCGAGCATCCGGTACACGCGGCCGGCGGCCTCCGCGATGCGCCCGACGTCCGCGCCGAGGCGGTCCGTCCGCCCGGCGTCGAGGTCACGCTGGACCTGGGCCGCGAACCCGCGCACCGTCACGAGCGGAGCCTTGAGCTCGTGGGTCACCGTCTGGGAGAAGCGCTCGAGCTCGGCGTTCTTCTGCTCGAGGGCCCGGACGAGGGAGTCGCGCACGGCCGCCGCCTCGCGGCGGGCCGTGATGTCGCGGGCCGCGACCACACGGAGGATCCGACCGCGGTAGGCGAACGAGCGGGCCTGCACCTCGACGGGCACGCGGCTGCCGTCGCGGCGCACGCACTCGATCTCGTAGGGGTCGTCGTTCTCGGCGAGGAGGTTGCGGTACACGAGCTCCCGGCACTCCGGCGCGATCACCTCGAAGCCGTCACGCCCGATGAGCTCGTGCCAGGCGTAGCCGGTCATGTCGCAGAGGGCCTGGTTCACGTCCACGACGCGGCCGCCGTCGTGGACGAAGATCGCCTCGAGCGAGGCCTCCGACAGGCTGCGGAAGCGCTCCTCGCTCTCGCGCAGCCGCTCCTCCGCCTCGCGCCGCTCGGTGATGTCGAGCAGGGTGCCGAGGAGGCGGTCGGCGTCGATCGCCGTCGCGTGCACGATGCAGTGGCGCACGCTGCCATCCTTGCGGCGGATCCGCACCTCGCCCCCCGCCGCGAGCGAGAGGACGCTCGACGGCGCCGCCCCCCGACGCGCGCCGGCCTCGTCCGTCACGACGAGGTCGGCCACGGACAGCGCCGCGATCTCGTCGCGCGACCGGCCGGTCAGCTCGCACGCGGCGGCGTTCACCTCCAGGTGCCGGCCGCGCGGGTCGGACACGAACAGCGCCACGGGCGACGCCGAGAAGCAGGCGCGGTAGAGCTCCTCGCCCTCGCGCTGAGCGCGGGCCGCGCGCAGCCGCTCGATCGCCCCCGCGACCTGGCTCGCGACGACCGTCAGGAGCCGCTCGTCCTCGCCGCTGAACGCGGCGGCGCCGGGGCTCTCGGCGTCGAAGACGCCGATCACGCGGCCACCGACCTCCAGCGGCACGCAGATCTCGGAGCGCATGCCCTCGTCGAGAGGGAGATAGGCCGGCTCGCGCGACGCGTCGTCGACCCTTCGGAGGGCCCCGGTCGCGAAGACGGCGCCGACGATGCCGGCGCCCGTCTCGATCGGCGCGAGGGCGTCGCGGCCCCGCGCGGCGTGGAAGGACCGGGCGTGGCGCAGGACGCCCTCGGCGGGAGCGTGCAGGAGGAAGCCGCAGTTGTGCGGGAAGAAGCTGCCCCGCAGGAGGGCCGTCACGCGGCCGAGCAGGATCTCCTCGTCGGGCGCCGAGGCGACCGCCTCCGCCACCGCGGCGAGAAGGCGCATCTCCTCGAGGTTCCGGCGGAGGCCCTCCTCGACCCGCTTCACGTCGCTGAGGTCCACGAGGCTTCCGCGGATGAGACGACGACCGGCGCCCTCCGCGTCGGCACGGCCCCGGACCTCGATCCAGCGTCCCTGGCCGTCGGAGCGCAGCGTGCGGACCTGCACCGTCCGCAGCTCGCCGGGGCGTGCGAGGACGTCGGCGATCGAGGCGTCGAGGGCCGGCCGGTCGTCGGGATGGACGGCGCGGAGCGCTTCCCGGAGGGTGGGCTGCTCCGTCTCGTCCCACGCCCCGATCAGCCGCGCCGCACCGGCCGACCACCACATCGCGCCCGTCTGCGGGTCGAGCTCCCAGATGGCCGTCCCGGACGCCTCGAGGGCGAGGGCGAGGCGCTCCTCGCTCGTCCGGGCACGGGCTTCGGCGGCCCGCCCCGGGAGCTTCTCCACGGCGCGGGCGAGGAGGCGCCGCACGCGCCCGGACGGGCTCACGGCCGGACCCCCTGGAGGCGGACCCGGACGACGGCTCCGCCTTCGGGGTGATTGTGGGCGCTCACCTCGCCGCCGTGGTCGTAGACGATCCGCTTGACGATCGAGAGGCCGAGCCCGGTGCCGCCCCGCCGGCGCGTGAAGAACGGCTCGAAGAGCCGCGTGAGGTCGTCCGGCTCGAAGCCCGGGCCGGAGTCCTTCACCTCGATCTCGACCCACGGCTGCCCCTCGACCTCCACCTCGCGCAGCCCGAGGCGCACCGCGCCGGAGGCCGGCGAGAAGTGCACCGCGTTCTCGATCAGGTTCTGCAGCACCTGGGTGACGCGCGCGCGATCGGCGAAGACGGCCGGGAGCCCCTCGACGGGAGCCCACGACACGTCCACCGGCTTGCTCCGCGCGAGCTCGGCGCTCGCGGCGACCGCCGCCTCGACGACCTCGTCCACGCGGCATGGCGCGAAGTCGAGCCGGGAGGGCCGGCCGAAGTCGAGGAGGTCCTTCATGAGCGTGGTGAGGCGCTGGATCTCGCCGCGCAGGACGCCGAGGTAGCGGGAGTAGCCCTCCGCGTCGCGGAAGCGCGATTCGAAGGCGTCGAGCGTCGCCGAGATGCTGAAGAGCGGGTTGCGCACCTCGTGGGCGACGCCGGCCACGATCGAGCCGATCTCGGCCATCTTCTCGCTCTGCCGGAGCTGCTCCTTCAGCCGGACGGTCTCGGTGATGTCCTGGAAGTTGAGGACGACCCGGCCGCCCCCCTCGCCCTCGGCGGCCAGGGCCCGCCCGCTGACGACCCAGGTCCTCCGCGTCACCGGGTCGACCGCCTCGCGCGGCCCGGTCGCCCGGCCCTCGCGCAGGGCGGCGGCGAGGGCGGCGAGCGCCGTCCAGGGCTCGCCGCGCCCGAGCGATGCGAGCGGGGTCTCGAGCAGGTCGGACCACGCCGCCCGGCCCGTCTGCTCGACGGCGGTGCGGTTCGCGCGCACCACCCGGCCCGCGGCGTCCACGACGAGGACTCCGAGCGGGAGGCTGTCGAAGGTGTCGCGCCACTCGATCGCGGCCCGCTTGAGGTCGGCCTCGAGCCGCCGCCGCTCCGTGACGTCCGTGCCGGTCCCGAGCACGTAGACCGGCGTCCCCGACGAGTCGAGCATCGGCCGGTTGATCCACGAGATGAGGCGCCGCTCGCCTCCCCGCTGCTCCCACTCCGTCTCGTAGACGAGCGGCAGATCGCGGACCGAGGTCGCGCCGCGGTAGTAGCGGGCGATCTCCGCCCGCGACTCGGCCGGCCGGAGCACCTCCCAGAACGGCCGGCCCCGCAGCTCGGCCTCCGACCAGCCGCTCGTGTGCTCGCAGGCGCGGTTGAAGCGCACGACGCGCCCCTCGAGGTCGACGACGATCACGAGGGAGGCGACCATGTCGAGCAGGCTGTCGGCGAAGAGACGCTGGCGCTCGAGCTCGCGCTCCGCCTGCATCCGCTCGAGCTCCGCGGCCGCCCGGCCGGCGAAGACCTGGACGACGGTCTCCGGCCGCAGGGCTTCCTCGAGGGGCCGGTCGTGGATGGCGTTCACGAGGCCGAGGACGCGGCCCGAGGAGGCGCGCAGGAGCGCGCCCACGTAGCTCTGGGCCCCCATCTCCGCGAGGCCGGCGTCGTCCGGGTACCGCTCGGCGACTCCGCCGCGGATGTGGCACACCGCGCCGTCGATCACGTCGCCGCAGGGGGTGCCCGCGAGCTCGTATTCGACGTTGCGGGCGAGCCGCCCGTCGACGCAGCGCGCGAGTGTCCGCACGCGGCCGGGCCCGGCGATCTCCGCGACGGAGGCGTACTTCACCCGCAGAGCCCGCGAGAGCCTGAGGACGAGCTCCCCGAACAGGGCCTCGCCCCCGGGCAGCGTCGTCCCGGCGACGAGGTCGCGCAGGGCCTCCTCGAGCCGCCGCTGCCGGACCGCCCGCTCCGCCATGTGGGGCAGGTCGGCGAGCGACACCTCGTTCTTGACGAAGTAGTCGACCGCCCCCGCGCGGATGGCCTCCACCGCGACGCGCTCGCTGCCGTGGCTCGTCATGATCACGACCGGGGGCATCGCCCCGGCCGGGGCGCCCCGCAGAAGGTCGAGCCCCTCGCCGTCCGGCAGCAGCCAGTCCGCGATCACGAGGTGCGGGGCGGGGTCCGCCGCGAGCCGCGTGCGGGCCTCGTCGATCGTCTGGACGACGCTGACGGAGAAGCCGGCGCCGCGGTCCTCGAACGCCCGCAGGGCGAGCTCGGCGTGTCCGGGCTCGTCCTCGACGAGCAGGACGTGGAGGGGCTCGGTCACCGCCGAGCCTCCCCCCGGCCGTCCCGATTCCGGATGACACCCGTCCCGGCGCGGGACGAGCCCTCGGCGGCGCCGCTGACAGTCGGCCGCCCAACGCCTTTCAGGTCAGCAGGATAGATCACCTCCTGCCTCCCAGCGAAGAAGGTGCGGCTTCGTGGCATGTAGGGTGCAGAAGCGTGGAGCGTGCCAACCGACCGCACACACCTCGACACGCTACTGGACCCCGGGAGCCTCTCCGTGGTGTTCCAGCCGATCTTCGAGGTGGGCGTCGGCGCGCCGCAGCTCTTCGCGCTGGAGTGCCTCATCCGCGGGCCGCGGGAGACGAACTTCGAGCGGCCGCACGTGCTCTTCGAGTACGTCCGCCGGAAGCGCGCCGAGGCGGTGATCGACCGCGCGTGCGTCGAGACCGCGCTCGCCACCGCGGCCCGGCTCCCCGTGTGCCCGCGCCTCTCGCTGAACGTCCACGCCTCGACGCTCGGCCGCGACCCCGGCTTCCCCGCCTTCATCCTCGAGCGCGCGGCAGCCGAGGGCATCTCGGCCGCCAGCCTGATCGTCGAGGTCGTGGAGCACTCGCCGCCGCTCGACGTGCCGAGCTTCCGCAAGGCGCTCGCGTTCCTCCGCGACGCCGGGGTCCTGCTCGCCCTCGACGACGTCGGGCTCGGCCACTCGAACTACAAGATGATCCTGGACGTGCGACCGGACATCTACAAGCTCGACCGGTACCTCGTGAGCGGGGCGTGGAACGACCCCTACCGGCAGGTCATCCTCGACTCGCTCGCCCGCATGGTCCGCCGGCTCGAGGCGCGGGCCGTCGCCGAGGGCGTGGAGACGCCGCGGGAGCTCGTGGCGGTCGAGGCGGCGGGCATCGACCTCATCCAGGGCTTCCTCTACTCCCAGCCCCTCTCGAGCCCCGACCTGCTCGCCGCGGGCTACCTCGACGGCCGCGCGCCGGAGGCGGCCTTCGCGTGAGCCGGGGCCGGAGGCTGCTCGTCCTCGACGACGACGCCTCGATCCTCGCCCTTCTGCGCACGTACTTCTCGGGCCTCGGCTGGTCCGTCGAGGTCTGCGCCGACGCGGCGGCGGCTCTCGGGCTCGCCGGCTCCGAGGCGCCGTTCGACGCGATCATCAGCGACCTCCACTTCACTCCGGAGCTCGCCGCCGAAGGGCTCGACATCGTCGCCCGCGCCCGCGAGCGGCGGCCCGGCGCCGCGGTCATCCTCTTCACCGCCTCGAACGAGAACCACGTCCACGCCGAGGCGCTCGTCCGGGGGGCCGACGAGGTCATCGTGAAGCCGGCCCCGCTCGCCCGCCTGCGCGAGGCCGCTCTTCGCGGCCGCCGGCGGCCATGAGCCTCAGCGGCTCGATCGAGGACCTCCCCCTCCTCGAGATCCTGCAGGTCGTCGCGTTCTGCCAGAAGACCGGCCACCTCGTGGTGCGGGCCCCGGAGGGCGAGGCGGGAGTCGCCTTCCGCGACGGCCGCGTCGTGTCGGGATACGCGTGGAACGTCCCGGCCTGGGACGGGAGCGAGCCGCGCGAGGCCGGCCTGCGCGCTCGTCTCGCCGCTCTCCTGGGCAGCCTCGTGCGCCTGCGCGAGGGCGAGTTCGCGTTCAACCTCGCCGAGGAGGTGCCGACGCGGCTCGAGGGGCGCGACCTGTCCGCCGAGACGCTCGAGGACGGCATCAACCCCGAGGAGCTGATGCTCGAGCTCGCGCGAAAGCTCGACGAGGACCGCCGCGACGTGGCGGCCGTCCTCGAGGCCTCGTTCGTCGCGCCGGCCGAGCCCTTCGCCGGCGCGCACACGGAGTCGACTTCGACGGAGCTCGAGACGAGGGACGGCCCCGTCGGCGCGCCGGGGGCGGTCGCCGACGAGCCCGAGGCCGGGCTCGAGGAGCTCGCCCTCGACGAGGTCCCGGAGGAGGAGGACGCCCCCGCGACGGTGCTCCTCGTGGACGACGAGCCGGACGTGCTCCGCGTGGTCGGCGAGCGCCTCGCGCGCGCCTCTCTCGCGGTCGCGACCGCGGCGACCGTGGCCGAGGCGCGTCGGGAGGCGACCCGCCTCGCGGCCGCCGGCCGCGGCTTCCTTCTCGTCGTCGATCTCGGCCTGCCGCCCGAGTCGGGCACGACCTTCCGCGCGGGCCTCGACGTGGCACGCCACGCCTCGGGCCTGCGGCCGGCGCCGGTCATCCTGCTGATGGCCGAGTCGATCGACGAGAAGCTCCGCGCGCGCGCGAAGCGCCTCGGCGTCTCCATGCTGGCGTTCAAGCCCTGGCTGTCGAAGCTCGATCCCCTGCAGTACGAGGCCGACCTGCGCGCCTTCGGGGACAAGCTCTCGAAGGACCTCGTGCCGAGGCTCCTCGCCCGCCTGCGGCCCGACCGACCCGTGGCCGCGGAGGCTCCGGCGACGCCGCCGGCGGCCCCGACGGAACCCCGCGAGGAGGCGCTGCGGCGGGCCCTCGACGAGATCCGGGCCGCCCCCGATCCGGACCTCGTCGCGTTCGTCCTGCTGCGCGCCGCGCGCGCGTTCTTCCCGCGTGCGGTCCTCTTCGTCGCGAAGGACGATCGCCTCCGGGGCCTCGCCGGCTTCGGGCGGGCGCGGGACGGCGACACGCTCGACCGCCTCGCGCGGGAGCTCGTGGTGCCGCTCGAGGCGACGTCTCACTTCGGACAGGCGGTGGCGCGGGGACGCGCCTGGCAGGGACCGCTGCCGATCGAGGGACCCGTGCACGGGCTCGTGGAGCAGGTCGGCGCCTTCGCCGCGCGGCAGGCCGCCATCGTTCCGGTCCGCGCGCTCCACGAGACGATCGCGGTCGTCTACGGCGACGATCCCGACGGCGGCGACCTGCCGCCCGTCGCGCCGTTCGCCGGCTTCGTCGAGCGGGCCGGCCGCGCGCTCGAGCAGACGATCGAGGCCCGCCGGGCGACGCTCGCCGCCGCCAGCTGACTTCGCTAAGATCGGCGGCCGCATGGCCTTCCTGCGCGGGCTGCGAAGCCTCGTGTCCGTGCTCCTCGTCGGGCTGTGGTTCGCCTTCGGGAGCCTCGTCCTGCGGCTGGTGGTGGTCCCCTTCTGCTGGGTCGCGCCGGGCCGCCGGCATCGGACCGTGGGGCTCTACATGAAGATGATGAGCCACGGCATCTTCATCTGCCTCCGCGCGGGAGGGGCGCGCGTGGCCCGGCACGGGCGCATCCCGACCCACGAGCCGGTGTTCGTGGTGGCGAACCACCAGTCGCTCACCGACATCCTGCAGGTCACCCTGATGTCGACGCCGCTCGTGCCCGCGTTCGTGACCCGCACGCGCTACGAGCGGTGGATCCCGCTCGTCTCGACGAGCGCGCGCCTCCTCGGCTCGCCCTTCGTCGACCCGAAGCGCGACGCGGGCGGCGCGGTCCGCCGGATCGAGAAGGCCGCCCGCGAGCTCGAGAACGGCCTGCTGATCTTCCCGGAGGGCCATCGCAGCCGCGACGGCTCCATCCTCCCTTTCCGGGGCACCGGCCTCGAGACGATGCTGCGGGCCCGGCCGCTGCCCGTCTACCTCGTCCTGAACGAGGGCGTCCACCGCGTCGCGAGCTTCGCGGACCTCCTCTTCCGCGTGCACCTCATCGACGCGCGCTCCGAGGTCATGGGCCCCTTCCACCCGCCAGCCGATCCGTCGGAGCTCCCCGCCTTCGCGAAGGGACTGCGCCAGGCCCTCGTCGACCGGCTCGCGCAGCACCGGGCCGCGGCCGCGACGACGGCGCGCGGCTGAGGCCGCGGCGCTGCGACAAACCTCACGCGGTGCTACACTTCCCCGACACAGCGGGGAGGACTGGATGGCACGGCGCGTGGTCATCGCGAGCCAGAAGGGCGGCGTCGGCAAGACGACGGTCGCGCTGAATCTGGCCGTCGCGTTCGCCGAGCGGGGACGCCGCACGCTGCTCGTCGATCTCGACCCGCAGGGCGCGATCGGGCTGTCGCTCGCCAAGGGCGACGCCGAGCTCGCCGGGCTCGCGGAGGTCCTCTCGGGGATCGGCGGGCCACGGGACGCCGTCGTCCGGACGCGCCTCGACAAGCTGAGCCTCCTGTCCCGCGGCCGCCTCGACGCCACCGACGTCGACGCCTTCGAGGCCGAGGTCTCGCGGGACGGAGCCCTCGCCGGCGTCCTCGACGCCGTTCAGGCCGAGGTGGACGTCGTCCTCATGGACACGCCGTCGGGCCTCGGCCGCGTGACGACGGCCGCGCTCGCGGCGTCGAACTACGCCCTCCTGGCCTTCCAGACCGAGAACCTGGCCCTGCGTTCGATCGGCCAGGCCCTGAAGGTGGTGGAGCACGTCCAGGGCACCCGCAACCCGAAGCTGCGCCTGCTCGGCATCCTGCCGACGCTCGTCGAGCGCGATCAGCACGGCACCCACAGCGTGCTGAGCGAGATCTGGCACGGCTTCCCCGACGCACTCGAGACCGTGATTCCACGGACCGAGGCGTTCGCGCGGGCGAGCGCCCTCGGCGTGCCCGTGGGCTTCCTCGCGGGCGAGTCGGGCGGCCCGGAAGCCCGGCGCTTCGACCTGCTCGCCGACGAGATCGAGGCCCGCATGAACCGGCTCGACGGCACGGAGAGAGTCCATGAAGCTCAACCCGCCCGCCAGCTCCTCTGATCTCGAGGCCGCCCGGGAGATCGCCCGGCGGCTCCACCAGCGGCGGCGGCGGGCCGACTTCGCGCCCTCCTCCGGCGGCCCGGCGACGGCGCATGCTCCGGCCGAGCGGCCGTCGCCCGGAGCGCACGCCTTCGTCCCGGCCCCCGCTCCGGCGCCTTCGGCTCCCCCGCCCTTCACGAGCCCGCGGCCCGCTCGGCCGCTGTCCGTCGTGTCGGCCAGGGAGACGCCCCCGCCGCCCGAACCCGAGCCCGAGCCTCCGGGCTGGGACGACGCCGAGGCGGAGCCCGGCGATTCCGCTCACCTCCGGGGCGCTCTCGGCGACCTCGACGACATGGGCGGGAACGACGCCGACGTCGCGATCGACGATGCGGTGTCCGCGCGCGCGACGGGCGAGGAACCCGAGCCGGCCGAGCCCGACCAGGAGACGCCGGCCGAGGCCCTGGCCACCGGGCTGCCGGGGGTCGACGTGGAAGTCGACGAGGAGACGATCTCGCCGGACGAGATGGTCGGCTCCGCGACCGAGGCCTCTCCGGCGGACGAGGATCCCTTCCGCGAGCCGCTCGGCGACGTCGAGGTCGAGTCGCCGGAGCTGCCCGCGGCCATCGAGGGCGCGAGCGCCGAAGAGGAGGAGATCTTCGACGACACGCCGGCGCCTCCGTCGTGGGACGAGGTGGTCGAGAACTGCCGCGGGATCGCGGGCGCCACGGGCGCGATGATCATCGATCCCGCCGGACAGGTCTTCGCCGCTCGGGGCGACTGGCCCGATCCGGGCCCCGACGCCATCGCCGGCCGCCTCGTCGTGATGATGGAGCGGACGCTGAAGGACGCCCCGACGCGGTCCGTCTCGGCGCCGGTGGGCGGCCAGCACCTCACGGCCTGGCGGGTCCCCATCGCCGAGGGCCTGCTCACCGCCGCGTTCATCGCCGACGCGCCGCTCCGCTCCGAGGTGCGGACGGAGATCGACGCCGAGATCCACCGCGGCGCCGGGGCCTGATGGCCCGGCTCGACCCGCACTCGTACGCGGAGGCCGGGCAGCCGCGGCCGCGACACCTCTCCCTGCGCCTCGAGGCGGACTTCGCGTCGCGGAGGCTCGTCGGCGAGGCGACCCTGGAGCTGGGCGAGCCGGCGGGCGGGACGCTGGACCTCGACAGCCGGGGGCTCGACGTGCGGGCGGTCACGAGCGACTCCGGGCGGGCCGTGAGCTCCGAGCTCGGCGAGGAGGACGCGATCCTCGGGCGCCGACTCCGGCTCGAGCTGCCGGACGGGACGCGGGCCGTCACCGTGCGCTACGCGACCGCCCCCGACGCTCCGGCCCTCCAGTGGCTGGACCCCGCGCAGACGCGCGGCGGCACGCACCCCTTCCTGTTCAGCCAGTGCCAGGCGATCCACGCGCGCGGTGTCGCCCCCCTGCCCGACACGCCGCGTCAGCGGATCACCTACGACGCGGAGATCGTCGTCCCGGAGCCGCTGTCGGCCGTCATGTCGGCCGGCCCGGCGGGCGCGGGGCCCGGGCCGCGACCGGGAACGCGGGCCTTCCGCTTCCGGATGCCGCAGCCGATCCCGCCATACCTGCTCGCCCTGGCCGTCGGCCGCCTCGAGTCGCGCGAGCTCTCGCCGCGCTCGCGGGTGTGGGCGGAGCCGGAGACGGTCGACGCGGCCGCGCACGAGTTCGCGGAGATCGAGGCGATGATCGCGGGCGCCGAGGCGCTCTTCGGCCCGTACGACTGGGACCGCTACGACATGCTCGTCCTGCCGCCGTCGTTCCCCTACGGCGGCATGGAGAACCCGCGCATGACGTTCCTCACGCCGACGCTGCTGGCGGGCGACCGCTCGCTCGTCGACGTCGTCGTCCACGAGCTCGCCCACTCGTGGACGGGGAACCTCGTGACGAACGCGGACATGGAGCATTTCTGGCTCAACGAGGGCTTCACCGTCTGGGCCGAGCGGCGCCTCGTGGAGGCGCTCTACGGCGAGAGCGCCTGCGCCCTCGCCTGGGCCATCGGCGAGAAGGCGCTCGAGGAGTCGATGGAGCGCTTCGGCCCCGCCTCGCCGCTCACGCGGCTGCGCGGCGACCTCGCCGGCGTCGACCCCGACGAGGTCTTCTCGTCGATCCCGTACGAGAAGGGCGCCCGCTTCGTGGCCCTCCTCGAGCGCGAGGCCGGCCGGGCGCGGTTCGACGCCGTGATGCGCGAGTACATGGCGCGCTTCCGCTTCACGTCGATCACGACCGAGGACCTCCTCGCGTTTCTCGAGGAGCGGCTCCCCGGGACCGCCGCGGCGGTCGGCGCGCGCGAGTGGCTCTACGAGCCCGGCCTGCCGGCGAACTCGCCCGTCTTCCGCTCGCCCCAGAAGGACGCCCTCGTGGCCCTCGCCGCCGGCTTCGGCCGCGGCGAGCGGCCCTCCCCCGGCCAGGCCGCGGCGTGGCGGCCGGCCGAGACGCTCCTCTACCTGCAGAGCCTGCCGCGCGTCCTCGACCGCGCGGGCTGCGCGTGGCTCGACGCCACGCTCTCTCTCACCGCGCGCGGCAACTACGAGATCCTCGTCGAGTGGCTCACCATCGCGGCCGGCTCGGACTACGAGCCCGCGTTCCCCCGCCTGCGGGAGGTGCTCTCGACGGTCGGCCGCATGAAGTACCTCCGGCCGCTCTACGGCGCGCTCGGCCGCGCGCCCCGCACGCGGGCCCTGGCGCGCGAGGTCTTCGCCGCCGCGCAGGAGCGCTACCACGCGCTCTCGCGCCGGGTCGCCGCCTCCCTGATCGCCGCCTACCCCGAGGACCCCGCCTAGCGTCGAGGTCGCACCCCCATGGCCGAGCCCGCCCCCGCCCCGCCCGAGGACGCCCGACTTCCCGAGAACGCGTTTCGCCCCCTCGAGCCGGGAGAGGCCTACCAGCCGGTCGTGCCGGCCTCCGCGGCCGTCCCCGAGATCAGCGTCCGCTCCGTGGTCCAGGGCGCGCTGTGGTCCGTCGTCTTCTCCGCCGCGGCCACCTACATCGCGCTGAAGCTCGGCCAGGGAGTCGAGTCGGCGATCCCGATCTCGATCCTCGCCGTGGGCTTCTCCGCCTTCGCCGCCGCGTTCCTGAAGAAGCGGGCGTCGACCCTCCTCGAGAACGTGAACGTGCTCGCGATCGGCGCCACGTCGGGCATCGTCGCCGGGGGGTCCGTCTTCACGATGCCGGCGATCCACATCCTCGGCCTCGAGTCGCGCTCGTCGTTCCTCCAGATCTTCCTCGTCCCGCTGCTCGGCGCCGTGCTCGGGGTCTTCCTCCTCGCGCCCTTCCGACGCTACTTCGTGCGCGACCTGCACGGGCGGCTGCCCTATCCCGAGGCCCGGGCCACGACCGAGATCCTCGTCGCCGGCCGGCGCGGCGGCCACGGGGCCCTCGTCCTCACGTGGTCGGCGCTCGGCGCGGCGGTCTTCGACTTCGTCGGACCGTCGATGAAGGGCTGGGCCGAGAACTTCTCCTCGGGCGCCATCGGGACGCTGGCCGGCTTCACCGAGCGCACGAAGGCCGTGTTCACGATGAACACGTCGGCGGCCGTGTTCGGCCTCGGCTACATCATGGGCCTCGACTACGCGGCGATCATCATGGCCGGGTCGATGGTCTCGTTCTTCGCCCTCGTCCCGCTCTTCGCCTGGTTCGCGCCCTTCGCCACGGCGGCCGTCCCGCCGGCCACCGCGCCCCTCGCGAGCCTCCCCTCGGAGGAGATCTTCTCCCTCTACGTGCGGCCGATCGGCATCGGAGGCATCTTCGCGGCCGGGCTCCTCTCCATCCTGAAGATGTCGCCCGTCATCCTGCAGGCGACACGGCAGGCGCTCGGCGAGGTCGCGCGGCTCGCCCGCGGCGGCGGCGGCGGCACGGCCTAGGGCGAGCGCGGGGACCGCGGCCTGCCGATGTGGGTCGTTCTGGCCGGGATCGCGGCCACGGCGCTCCTCGTCTTCGCCTACTTCCGCGGCTCCGTCCTCGCCGCCGAGGCAAAGGCCACGACGCTCGCCGTCCTCGCCACGGCGATGACGCTCGTCATCGCCTTCCTCTTCGCCGCCGTCTCGGCCTGGGCGATCGCGATGATCTCGATCACGCCGATCTCCGGGATGACCCTGACGACGCTGATCGTCACCGCGGTCGCCCTGTCGGCGGCGGGCCTGCGCGGCGAGAGCGGGATGCTCCAGGTCCTGCTCGTGGGCGGCGTCGTGTGCACGGCGCTCTCGATGTCCGGCTCGCTCGTGACGCAGTACAAGATCGCCTACTGGCTCGGGGCCACCCCGCGCCGGGTGGAGGTCGCGAACCTCGCCGGGGCCGTGCTCGCGTCGGTCGCCACCACGGCCGTGATCCTCCTCATGGCCCGCGTCTACGGCTTTGCCCCGTCCCCCGCGCACCCGACGCCGCTGCCGGCGCCGCAGCCGAACGCGATGGCCGCCGTCCTGCGCGGGGTGATGGGCGACGCCACGACGCCCTGGTTCCTCTACGGCGTGGGCGGCGTGTTCGCGGTGGCGGCCGAGATGTGCGGGGTCTCCGGCCTCGCCTTCGCCCTCGGCATGTACCTGCCCATGGAGCTCAACTCCCCCCTCGTCTACGGGGCGCTCGTGTCGTGGCTCCTGAGGCGCTCCTCGCGCGACGAGCGAACGGGCGCGGCGCGACAGGAGGAGGGCACGCTCGTCGCCTCGGGCTTCATCGCCGGCGGCGCCCTCGTCGGGGTTCTCGCCGCGCTCCTGCGCTTCGCCGAGGACCGGACGGGGACGCCCCTCGTGCCCGACCTGACGGCCGTCCCGGGCCTCGGGACGTGGATCGCCGCCTGGTCCAACTGGAACGGCCTCGCCGTCTTCCTCCTCCTCGGGGTGGGCGTCTACTGGTATTCCCGGCGCGCGACCGCGTAGAATCGCGGGAATCCCAAGCCGTCCAGGAGGTCACGCATGAACCGTCGCCACTTCCTCCGCCAGAGCTCGGTCGCCGGGGGCGCCGCCCTCTTCGCGGCGCAGTCGTTCCCCCGCCACCTCTACGCGGCGGCGAAGCCGAAGACGGCCCAGGACGTCGTGACCCTCGGCCGGACCGGGATCAAGGTCTCGCGGCTCGCCCAGGGCACGGGCACCAACGGCGTCAACCGCTCGTCGAACCAGACGCGCGGCCTCGGCCTCGCCGGCCTCGCGGAGCTCCTGCGGGCGGGCGTCGACCAGGGCCTCACGTTCTGGGACTCCGCCGACCAGTACGGCACGCACCCCCACGTGCGCGAGGCCCTGAAGACCGTGGCCCGCGACAAGGTCGTGCTCCTCTCGAAGACGCACGCCTCCACCGAGAAGGAGATGCGGGCGGACCTCGACCGCTTCCGCCAGGAGCTCGGCACCGACATGATCGACATCGTGCTGCTGCACTGCATGATGTCGGCCGACTGGCCGAAGGAGAAGGCCGGCGCCATGGCCGTCCTCGCCGAGGCCAAGCAGAAGGGGACGATTCGCGCGCACGGCGTCTCCTGCCACGACTTCGGCGCGCTCAAGGCCGCCGCCGCGAGCGACTGGGTCGAGGTCGACCTGGCTCGTCTGAACCCGGCCGGCGCGATCATGGACGCCTCCGTCGAGGAGGTCACGGCGGTGCTCGCCGACATGAAGCGCCAGGGCAAGGGCGTCATCGGCATGAAGATCCTCGGGGCCGGGCGCCTGCGCCCCCGGATCGACGACGCCCTCCAGTACGCGACGGCGTCGCCGGTGCTCGACGCCTTCACGATCGGCGCGGAGAACCGCCGCGAGCTCGAGGACCTGCTCGCGCGGATCCCGAAGGCGAGCACCCGCGGCTGAGCGGGCGCCCGACGGCGGGCGCGCGGGCGACTACAGTCGGACGGGGCGGCCCTCGCGGGCGGACTCGTAGAGGGCCGCGATCGTCCGCACGTTGCGGCGGCTTTCGGCGATCGAGACGAGGGGCGCGCGGCCCGTGCGCACGCAGGCCTCGAGGTCCTCGATCTCGAGGAGGAACCGCTCGCGTGACTCGACGGGGACCTCGACCACGTCGTCGCCCCGCCGGAGGAGCATCGGCTGCGCGGGATCGGGCTGCCAGGGGAGGCGCACCCGCAGCGTGCCCTCGGTGCCCGCCACCTCGAGCTCGGCGCGCAGCGGGCTCGTGAAGCCGCAGTCGAACTGCGCGAGCACGCCGCTCGCGAAGACGAGCTGGCCGGCGAAGGTGAGGTCGACGCCGGTCGGCCCGTCGGCGCGGCGGCCGAACACCTCGACGGGCGCCGCGTCGAGGAGGAACTGGGTGAAGCTCAGCGGGTAGCAGCCCACGTCCCACAGGCTCCCCCCGCCGTACTCCGGGCGCAGGCGCACGTCGTTGGGCCGCGCCATCGGGAAGGTGAAGGTCCCGCGGACGAAGCGCACCTCGCCGATCACGCCGGAAGCGAGGATCTCCTTCGCCTTCAGCGTCTGCGCGTGGTGGCGATACATGAAGCCTTCCGCCAGCACGACCCCGCCGGCGCGGGCCGACGCCTCCATCGCGTCCACGTCCTCGACGCGGAGCGCCAGCGGCTTCTCGCACAGGACGTGCTTTCCGCCCGCGCGGCCCGGATCGACCACTCGGCGTGGAGGTGGTTCGGCAGCGGCACGTACACGACGTCGATCTCGGGGTCGGCCAGCAGCGCCTCGTACGAGCCGTGCACGCGGCCGATCCCCCACTCCCGGGCGTAGGCTTCCCCCCTCGCGAGGTCGCGGCTCGCGACCGCGACGAGGCGGTTGCCCTTCGACTCGCGCAGCGGCGGGATGACGCGCCGGTTGATCCGCGCGGTGCCCACGAGGCCCCAGCCGAGAGGCCGGTCGTCCACGCTAGATCCCTCCCACGAAGTGCGTCCCGGCCCTTCCCTCGATGGCGAGGGGAAGGCTCTCGGGGTTGGTGATGAGCGCGCGGCGGCCCCCGGCCCGCAGGAAGCGGATGACCGCCTCGATCTTCGGGCCCATCGAGCCCGGCGGGAAGTGGCCCTCGCCGTGCAGCCGCTCGATCTCCTCGAGCGTCACCGCGCCGAGGGCCCGCTGGTCGGGCTGGCCGAACCGCACGTAGACCTGCGGCACGGCCGTCAGGATGACGAGGAGCGCGGCCCCCACGTCGGTCGCGAGGACGCTCGACGTGAGGTCCTTGTCGATCACCGCCTCGAGCCCCGCGAACTGGCCGTCCGGCTGCCGCTTCACCGGGATGCCGCCGCCGCCGCTCGCCACCACGATGTGGCCCTGGCGCACGGCGTCGCGGATCATGTGGCGCTGGATCACCCGCAGCGGGTCGGGCGAGGGCACGAGGCGTCGCCAGCCGCGGCCCGAGTCCTCCTTCACCCTCCAGCCGAGCGCGTCGCGCCGGCGGAGGGCCTCCTCCCGCGAGAGGAACGGGCCGATCGGCTTCGTCGGGTTGCCGAAGGCGGGGTCGTTCTCGTCGACCACGACCTGGGTGACGACCGTGACCACGTACCGCTTCGCCTGGCGCTTGCGCAGCTCGTTGAGGAGGGCCTGCTGCAGGATGTAGCCGAGGCTGCCCTCGGTCATCGCCACGAGCACGTCGAGCGGCAGCGGCGGCACCTCGTCGCGCGAGAGCTCCTGCTGGATGAGGAGGTTCCCGACCTGCGGCCCGTTCCCGTGAGTGACGCAGATGTAGTAGTTGCGCTCGACGAGGGTCATGAGGAGCGCGGCGATCGTGGCCGCGTTCCGCTCGTGGTCTTCGATCGTCCCCCTCTCCCCCGGCTGCATGAACGCGTGGCCGCCCATGGCCACGAGCACGATGGGGTGCGGGTCGATCATGGGCGGCGCCTAGCGCTGCGGGCGGAACATCTCCAGGATGCGCTCCTTCGGGCGGGCCGAAGCACTCGCCTCCGCCTGGCGCCGCTTCGCCTCCGCCTCGTACGTCGGCGGCGGCTGCGGGTTGCGGTAGAAGACGCCGGTGTAGAGCTTCGTCCCGTACTCCGACGCGAGGGCCATCGCCTTCAGCCGGTCGGTCGGGTCGTGGCCGAGGCTCGCGAGCGTCTGCATGCCCGACTTGTGGGCCTTGAGCTGCTGCTCCTCCTGCCCGTACGTCACGCACGGCGACTGCACGTTCACGAACGCGAAGCCGGGGAAGCGGATCGCCTCCTCGACGACCGCGGCGAGGCCCTGCATGTCGGCCGGGGTCCCCTGCGCGACGAAGCTCGCGCCGTAGCCGAGGACGTAGAGGAGCGGGTTCACCGGGTCCTCGAGGCTGCCCCAGGTCGAGGACGCCGTGTGCAGCCCGCGCGGCGAGGTCGGCGAGAGCTGGCCCTTCGTCAGGCCGTAGATCTGGTTGTCCATCACGATGTACGTGAGGTCCATGTTGCGCCGCACGGCGTGGGCCACGTGCCCGCCGCCGATCGAGAAGCCGTCGCCGTCGCCGCCGGCCACGAGCACGAGCAGCTCCGGGTTCGCGAGCTTGATGCCCTGGGCGATCGGCAGCGCGCGGCCGTGGACGCTGTTGAAGCCGTACGCGGTCGTGTAGCCGGGGATGCGGCTCGAGCAGCCGATGCCCGAGACGAACGCGATCTCGTGGGGCGGGCGGCCGACGCTCGCGAGGGCGCGGTAGATCGCCTGCACGACGCCGTAGTCGCCGCAGGCCGGGCACCAGATCGGCTTGAGGTCGCTCTTGTAGTCCTTCGCCTGGTACGGCTCGATGGAATGGGTCAGGGTGCTCATCTTCTCGCTCGCTCCTAGCCGGCCGGCTCGACTTCGCCCACGCGCTCGCGCTGCAGGCCCAGGACCACCTTGCGCAGCCTCTCGACGATCGACGAGGGCAGGATCGGGTTGGAGCCGCTCTTCGCGACCGAGACGACGCCCGCGGGGACGTTCGCGTACATCCGCAGGATCCGGTAGAGCTGCCCCTGGTGCGACTGCTCGACGACGAGGCCGGCCCGCACGGTGCGGAAGAAGTCGTTGTAGACCTCCTCCGCCACCGGGAAGAGGAGCTTCGGCACGAGGAGCTTCGCGCGGATGCCCTCGAAGCGCGCCATCTCGAGCGCCTCCTGGGCCGTCCCGGCGATGCTCCCCCACGCGACGAGCGCGACCGGCGCGTCGAGGTCGCCCTCGACCACGAAGAGGTCGCGGCGGTGCTTGAGCGGGTCCAGCTTGCGGATCCGCTTGTCGTTCATCCGCGCGTGCACCTCGCCGCTCGCGGTCGGGGCGCCCTTCTCGTTGTGCTCGATGCCCGACGCCAGGTAGTTCCCGCCGCGCAGGCCGGGATGGCTGATCGGGCTGATGCCGGAGTCGGTGATCTTGAACCGCTCGTAGCGCTCGAGCTCGTCGCCGCGCGGGGCCCGGCGGTTGACGACGCGGACCTGCGACGTGTCGATCGGGTCGACCGTCTCCTTGCGCTGCGAGATCTCCTGGTCGGAGAGGAGGACGACCGGCGTCTGGTAGTGCTCGGCGACGTTGAAGGCCTCGACCGTCAGGCCGAACGTGTCCGCGACGGAGACCGGCGCCAGCACCGGGCGCACGACGTCGCCGTGGGCCGAGAAGCAGGCCTGGAAGAGGTCGGACTGCTCGCTCTTCGTCGGGATGCCCGTCGAGGGCCCGCCCCGCTGGACGTTCACGCAGACGAGCGGCAGCTCGGCGATCGAGGCGAGGCCGAGCATCTCGGTCTTGAGCGACATGCCGGGGCCCGACGTCGCGGTCATCGCCTTCTTGCCGGCGAACGAGGCGCCGACGACGGCGCCGATGCCGGCGATCTCGTCCTCGCACTGCACCATCACGCCGCCGTACTTCCAGACCTCGCGCCCGAAGAAGTGCATGATCTCGGACGAGGGCGTGATCGGGTAGCCGCCGAAGAAGTCGCAGCCCGCGAAGATCGCGGCGGCCGCGCACATCTCGTTGCCGTCGACGACCATCTTGCCGGCCGTGGCGCCGGCCGACGCGGCGATCGCGCGCGGCTCGCGCAGCGGGTGCTGCGACGCCCAGTCGAACCCGGCGGCGAAGGCGCTCTCGTTGCCCTGCAGGACCTCGGCGCCCTTCCTCGCGAACTTCTTCCGGATCCCGGCGAGGAGCGACTCGCGGCCGACGCCGAGCCAGCTCGACAGCAGGCCGAGCACGACGGAGTTCTTGGCCCGCTCGGTGCCGGCCGTCTTCTTCGCCATCTCGCCGATGGGGACGG
Source organism: Vicinamibacteria bacterium (assembly GCA_046331285.1). GTDB lineage: Bacteria > Acidobacteriota > Vicinamibacteria > Fen-336 > Fen-336 > DATBSL01. Next base: position 5,304 of record JAXLRD010000043.1, on the reverse strand, counting down.
GGATCGCCTCCCAGGGCACGACGCCGGCGAGGGGCACGCGCTCCGGGGGCACGTTCGTGGCCGCGTCGTAGACGACCGTCGTGTGGCCGTCGACGGGCAGCTCTCCGCCGAACTTGAGGAAGTCCTCCCAGTTGAGGGCGACCGCGACGTCCAGCGTGCCGCCGGAGCTCCGCACGGGCTGGGTCGCGAAGCGGACGCGGCAGGAGGACTCTCCGCCGCGGATCTGCGGGCCGAAGCTCTTGGTGAGGATGGCGTGGTAGCCGTCGAGGGCCGCCGCGGTGATCATCGCGTCCCCGGCGGAGACGATCCCGTCTCCGCCCGAGCCGGCCATCCCGATCACGAGGTCGTTGGTCATGGCTCTCCGTGGTGCTTTCCCGGGCGGCGCGCCAGCGGCGGCCGACGGGAGACTGCAGCCTGGAAGGATAGCGCCTTCCCTCCCGCGCGGCGAATGACCCGCATCATCCGCGTTTCTTGGCGCGATGGGTCGGCTCGGCCGTCCAGGGGTCCTCGGGCCACGGGTGCCGCGGGTAACGACCCCGAAGCTCCTTCCTGACCTCGGGATACGTTCGCTCCCAGAAGCTGCGCAGGTCGCGGGTCGTCTGCACGGCACGCCCGTTCGGCGCGAGCAGCTCGAACAGAACGGGCGACTGGCGCGGTCCGATCCTCGGGGTGTCGGCGAGGCCGAAGAGCTCCTGCAGCTTCACCGCGGCGACGATCGTGCCGTCGTCCCGGTACTCGAGGGCGGCGGTGCGGCCGCTCGGGAGGGCCAGGCGGGCCGGCGCGAGGCGGTCGAGCCGCGCCCGCACGCCGGGGTCGAGCCACTCCTCGGGGCGCTCGAGGGACGGCAGGCGGGTGCGTCCGCCACAGGCGGCGAGCACGGCCGCGTGCAGGTCGGCCTCGAGGCCGGCCGCGCGCAGGCGGTTGGCGAGGGCCGACGCCGCTCCGCCGAGGCCGCGCCGCTCGATCGCCGCGGCCAGCAGCTCGGCGGACCGGTCCGGGTCGACGGGCACCGGCCGCTCGCCGAGAAGGAGGCCCTCGTATCGGTCGCAGGCGAAGGCGCGGACGGCGCCGGAGGGCTCGTCGAACCGGTGCACGGTCTCGGTGTCGATCGGCGCGAGCCACTCGCGCTCGACGAGGCTCGCGGCCCGCACGATCGGCTCGCCCGCGTCTCCCGCCGCGCCGCCCGTGACGTCGAGCGCGAGGAGGAGCTCGCCGCCGCGCACCCCGCTCTCGCGGCCGAGGACGGCGCCCTGTCCCGTCGGGAGCACCAGGCGGGGAGACAACGGCTCGCGGCGTCTCACCACGCGGTCCGGGAAGCCGGCGAGCAGCGCGCGCCTCATCGCTTCGTCCGTCTCGCCCGATCGCTCCCCCGGGCCGGCCCCTCGCGCCACCTGCTCGATCTCGCGCGCCGCCGCCTTCACGCCGGCCGGCGCGTCGCCGATCCGGTCCGCGGCGGTCAGCACGTCGGAGTCGGTCGTCGGGGGCTCGCCGGCCGGCCGCCAGCCCTCGGCGAGGACCGCGCAGGCGGCCGCGGCGCGACGGCCGCCGGTCTCGACGAAGACGCGGGCGAGGCGCGGGTGCAGCGGCAGGCGGTGCATGGCTTCGCCGCGGCTCGTGAGGCGCCCGGCGCGGGTCGCGCCCAGGCGCTCCAGCAGGCGCAGCGCGGCCTCGAGCCGCGCGGCCTCCGGCGCCTCGAACCACTCGAAGGTGCGCGGGTCGCCGCCCCACGCCAGGACCTCGAGCGCCGGGGACGCGAGGTCCACGCGCAGGATCTCGGCCTCCCTCCGCGAGCGGAGCCGGTCTCGGGCGTCCCAGAGCCTGACGACCCGGCCCGGGCCCGTCCGCCCGGCGCGGCCGGCCCGTTGCTCCGCCGAGTCGGCGGACACGCGCTCGAGCACCAGCCGGTCGAGGCCGCTGGCCGGGTCGAACCGGAGGACCTTCTGCTGTCCCGTGTCGACGACGTCGGTCACGCCGTCGACGGTGAGCGACGTCTCCGCCACGTTCGTGGCGAGCACGACCTTGCGCGCGCCCGGCGACGGCGCGAGGGCGGCGTCCTGCTCCTCGGCGCTCAGCCGGCCGTGGAGCGGCCGCACCCGCGCCGCCACGCCGGCCAGGGCCGCTTCGGCCCTCCGTATCTCGGGCGCTCCCGGCAGGAAGCACAGGACGTGGCCCCCCGGGCGGGCGAGGGCTGCGCGCACGGCCTCCGCCACTCCCGTTCCCGGAGCGTAGGACACCTCGACCGGGTGCGGCCGCCCGCCCGCCTCGACGACGGGGCAGCCGTCCAGGAAGCGGGCGACCGGCTCGGCGTCGAGGGTCGCGGACATCACCAGGATCCGCAGGTCTTCTCTCGCGCGCCACGCCTGGCGCGCGAGGGCGAGCGCGAGGTCGGCGTGCAGGCTGCGCTCGTGGAACTCGTCGAGCACGATCGTGCGGAAGCCGGTGAGGAACGGGTCCGACTGCAGCCGGGCCGTGAGGACTCCCTCGGTGGCCACCAGCAGGCGCGTGCGCGCCGTGAAGCGCCGCTCGAAGCGCACCTGCCACCCGACGTCCTCGCCGAGCGGAAGCCCCTGCTCCTCCGCGATCCGCCGCGCGATCGAGCGCGCGGCCACCCGCCGGGGCTGGAGCAGGAACACGCGGCCGTCCTCGAGCAGGGCCGGCGGCACCCGCGTCGTCTTACCCGACCCGGGCGGGGCGACGAGGACCGCGGCCCGCGCCTGGGCGAGCGCGGCCCGAACGAGCGGCACGTGCGCGTCGATCGGGAGCGGCGAGGGCACGGGCAGATGCTAGCCGCTCCGGGCATGGAACGCCCGGGGCCTCGCGTGCGTCATGAAGAGCGTAGGCTCCCGCGCGGGAGGAGGTGAGAGATGGCCAAGTTCCTGCTCTGGCTGATCCTGCTGGTCGTGTGCTGGCCGCTCGCGCTCCTCGCCCTCGTCCTCTACCCCGTCGTGTGGCTGCTCACGCTGCCCTTCCGGATCGTCGGCATCGCCGTGGGCGGCGTCCTCGAGCTGGTGAAGGCGATCGTCTTCCTGCCCGCCCGAGTGCTGCGCGGCCCGCGCGCGGCCTGACGCGGCCGGTCGCTCGTCGCCCGGGGGTCGAGGTATGCTCCGGGCCAGGTGAACGCATGAGCCTGGCCACGCCCACGTCCGAAGACATCGTCCCCGTCGAGCAGGTCCGATCGCACTTCCCCGCCCTCGAGCGCCGCCACCGCGAGCTTCCGGTCGCGTACTTCGACGGCCCGGGCGGCACGCAGGTCCCCCTCGCGGTCGTCGACGCGATGGCCGACTACCTTCTGCACCACAACGCCAACACGCACTGGGCCTATCCGACGAGCGTCGAGACCGACGCCGCCCTCGCCGAGGCCCGCGCGGCGCTCGCCGACTTCCTCGGCGGACGGGCGTCCGAGGTCGCCTTCGGGGCGAACATGACCTCGCTCACCTTCCACGTGGGCCGCGCCCTGGCTCGGCAGTGGAGCCCGGGCGACGAGATCGTGGTCACCGAGCTCGACCACCACGCGAACTCCGACCCGTGGCGCCAGCTCGCCCGCGAGCGCGGCCTCACGATCCGCGTGGCGCGCTTCCGCCCGCTCACCGGCCAGCTCGACCTCGACGACCTCGACCGCGCGATCGGCCCCCGCACGCGCCTCGTCGCGATCGGGGCGGCGTCGAACGCGCTCGGGACGGTGAACGACGTGGCCCACGCGGCGCGGCTCGCCCGCGAGCGGAACGCGCTCGTCTACGTCGACGCCGTCCACTACGCGGCCCACGCCCTCGTCGACGTGGCGGCGCTCGGCGCCGACTTCCTCGTGTGCTCCGCCTACAAGTTCTACGGCCCGCACGTCGGGGTCCTGTGGACGCGCCAGGAGCTCCTCGAGGCGCTCGACGTGCCGAAGCTCGAGCCGGCCCCGGAGAACGCTCCCGACCGCCTCGAGACCGGGACCCAGAATCACGAGGGCATCGTCGGAGCGGGCGCCGCCGTCGACTTCCTGGCCTCGCTCGCCCAGGGCGACGGCCGGCGGGCCCGTCTCGTGAACGCGGTCGGCGCCCTCCACCGTCGCGGCCAGGCCCTCGTGGAGCGCCTCTGGTCCGGCCTGCGGGCGATCGACGGCGTGACGCTCTACGGCCCGCCCCCGACCGCCCCGCGGACCCCCACGGTCTCGTTCGTGGTGACCGGACGGACGTCCGACGAGGTGGCGCGGGCCCTCGCCGAGCGCGCCGTCTTCGTGTCGAACGGCGACTTCTACGCGACGACCGTCGCGCGGCGCCTGGGTCACGCGGACGACGGCCTCGTGCGCGCCGGCTGCGCGTGCTACACGACGGCGGCCGAGGTCGACCGGCTCGTCGACGGCGTGGCCTCGCTGGTGCGCTCGTGACGCGCGGCCTCGCCCCGCTCCTTCTCCTCCTGCTGGCCCTCCCGTCGGCCTCCCGGGCGCAGGCCTCGGCCCCGCCGGCGGAGATGCACCATCGCCACGGCGACCCGCAGTCCTACATCGCGTCCCTCGACGACCCCGCCCGCGACGCCTACCAGAAGCCGGACGAGGTGCTGAAGGCCCTCGCCCTGCGCCCGGGCGAGACGGTCGCCGACGTCGGCGCGGGCTCGGGCTACTTCGCCGTCCGCTTCGCCCGCGCGGTCGGCCCGGGCGGCCGCGTGTACGCGGTCGACGTCAGCCCGGACATGGTCCGCCACCTGAACCGGAGGGTCCGCGACGAGAAGATCGGAAACCTCGTGACCGTCCTCTCCGACCACGACGACCCGCTCCTGCCCGACGCCTCGGTCGACCGGGTCGTCGTCGTCGACACCTGGCACCACGTCGAGGACCACGTGAAGTACCTCGCCCACCTCAAGCGCGTGCTGAGGCCGGGCGGGCAGGTCGTCCACATCGACTTCCACAAGCGGGACCTCCCGGTCGGGCCGCCCCCGGGGATGAAGATCGCGCGCGAGGACCTCGTGCGCGAGATGGAGAGCGCCGGCTTCCGCCTCGCGGCCGAGCACTCGTTCCTCCCCTACCAGTACTTCCTCGTCTTCGCGGTGCGCTGACCCCGGCGACGCGATGCTGCTCCTGCCCCTGCTGCTCGCGGCGGCCGTCGCCGGAGAAGAGGGGCCGCACGACCTCGCGGCGTATCTCCGCCTCGGCGTGGCCTACCGGAGCCAGGGCAGCCCGGTCGTGGACGCGGTGCGCGGCTGGACGGGCGCCGAGATCGGCGACGCGCAGCGCCGCCTTCGCTCGCGCGAGGGCGCGCTGCGCGAGCGCGTCTCGTCGCCCGACGAGGTCGACCTCCGCGTGGTCGAGGCCATCGCCCTCCTGCA
>JAXLRD010000042.1:0-66468 GCA_046331285.1 Vicinamibacteria bacterium | reverse complement strand
GTCGGGCATCTTCCGCGACGTCGTGCTGTGGTCGACGGCCCCGGTCCACCTCGCGGACTTCCGCGTGGTCACCGACCTCGACGCGCAGTACCGCGACGCCACGCTGAAGCTCGGCGTCACGGTGGCGAACGCGGCGGCCGCCGAGCAGGCGTTCACCGTGGAGGCCGCGCTGCAGGACGCGTCGGGGCGCTCCGTCCTCCCGCTCCTCACCGGCGCCGGACGCGCCGCCGCGGGAAAGACGACGACCGTCTCCTTCGACGCGCCGGTGGCCGCACCCGCCCTGTGGTCCGCGGAGAAGCCGAACCTCTACACGCTCCTCCTCACGCTGAAGGACGCCGCGGGACGCCCCACCGACGTCGTGCCGTGGCCGGTCGGCTTCCGGGAGGTCGAGACGAAGGACGGCAAGCTCCTCGTCAACGGACAGCCGATCGTGATCCGCGGCGTGAACCGCCACGAGTGGGACGTGGAGACGGGCCAGTACGTGCGGGCGGACTCGATGGTGCGCGACATCGAGTTCATGAAGCAGCACAACTTCAACCTCGACCGCACGTCCCACTACCCGAACGTCCCCGAGTGGTACGAGCTGTGCGACCGCTACGGCCTCTACGTCATCGCCGAGGCCAACATCGAGTCCCACGGCATGGGCTACGACCCGGACAAGACGCTCGCCAACAAGCCCGAGTGGGAGAAGGCCCACCTCGACCGCAACGTCCGCAACGTCGAGACGTTCAAGAACCACGCGTCGGTCATCATGTGGTCGCTCGGCAACGAGGCCGGCGACGGCGTCAACTTCGTGGCGGCGTCGAGGTGGATCCACGAGCACGAGCCGACCCGGCCCGTGCACTACGAGCGGGCCGACCAGAAGGCCCACGTCGACGTGGTGAGCCACATGTACCAGACGGCCCGGGCCATGAGCGAGGAGGCGAAGCTCCCCGATCCCCGGCCGCTCATCCAGTGCGAGTACGCGCACGCGATGGGCAACAGCAACGGCGGGATCGACGAGTACTGGAAGCTCTTCAAGTCGGGCACCCGCGCCCGCGGCGGCGCGATCTGGGACTGGGTCAACCAGGGCGTGAAGGCGAAGGTGCCGCCCCGCGTCGTCGTGAAGGACCGCACGAAGCACGGGCTCGAGGCGCTCGTCGTCGGCAGCGTCGACGCGAAGAACGGCGTCGAGGGCTACCTCGCGCTGCCCGACGCGGACCACCTGAACCTGACCGGCCCGCTGTCGATCCTGGCCCAGGTCTACCCGCGGCCGGCCCTCCTGGGGGCGGCCTACCCGAGTGTCGGACGCTTCCACCCGTACGTCTCGAAGGGCGACCTCGGCTTCCAGCTCCTGCAGGACCTCGACCAGCTCCAGCTGTCCCTGCGCTTCGCCGGCGCGGCCGAGCCCTTCCTCGTGCAGGCGAAGGTGCCCGACGACTGGTACGGCCACTGGCACCAGCTCGCGGGCACCTACGACGGCCGGGTCGCGCGCCTCTTCGTCGACGGGAAGCTCCTCGCCTCCGGCGAGAAGGCGGGCGTCCTCTCGCCCGGCCACTTCCCCCTGAACGTCGGCCGCAACCCCGAGCGCATCGACATCCGGACCCCCGCCCTGTTCAAGGGCGCGTGGCTCTACTCGCGCGCCCTCGGCGACGCCGAGCTCGCCGCGGCCACGCGGCCCGCCGACGGTCTCGTCCTCGCCCTCGACGCGGCCGACGCGAAGCAGGTCGCCCCGGGCGTCGGGGAGTACTTCGGCTACGGCGGGGACTTCGGGCCGTCGACGACGCCGTCGGACGAGAACTTCTGCCAGAACGGCGTCGTGACCGCCGACCGCGTGCCGCAGCCCGCGATGGGCGAGATCCGCAAGGTGCAGCAGTACGTGGACACGACGCCGGTCGACCTCGCGAAGGGCGAGGTCCGCATCGACAACGGCTACGACTTCACGAACCTGCAGGAGATCGTGAACGGGCGGTGGCAGGTGAAGGCCGACGACCGGCTCCTGGCCGAGGGCGCTCTCGCCCTCGACGTCGCGCCCCACGCGTCGAAGACCGTGACGATCCCCGTGCCGCCGATCACGCCCGAGCCGGGCGTCCTCTACTGGCTCGACCTCGTCTTCTCGCTGAAGGCCGACACGCCCTGGGCGAAGGCGGGGCTCGTCCTCGCCCACGACCAGTACCCGATCGCGGCCACGACGCCCGCCCCCCCGCTCGCCGCGGCCGCGCTGCCGGAGCTTTCGGTGACCGGCGGCCCGAAGGCGATCGAGGTGAAGGGCGCGGACTTCTCCTACGGCTTCGACCCCGCCTCCGGCCTGCTCACCTCGATCAGGAGCCGGGGCGTCGAACGGCTCGCGGGGCCCCTCCGCCCGGACTTCTGGCGGCCGCCGAACGACAACGACCGCGGCAGCGACATGATGAAGCGCCTCGGCGTGTGGCGCGACGCGCACCGCTCGCTCGTGGTCCGGAGCTTCCGGACCGACACCCCGGCGAAGGGAATCGTGAAGCTGACCCTCGAGGCCGACCTCGGCTCCGTCGGCTCGCGCTACTCGGTCGTCTACACCGTCTACGGCACGGGCGACCTCGTGGTCGAGCCGTCGTTCGACCCCGGCGAGACGAAGCTGCCCGATCTGCCGCGCTTCGGCATGCAGGCGAAGCTCGTCGCCGGCTTCGAGAAGCTGCAGTGGTACGGGCCCGGCCCGAACGAGACGTACTCCGACCGGCGCGATCTCCCGGTCTCCGTGTACGAGACGACGGTGACCGACAACTACTTCCCGTACTCGCAGCCGCAGGAGACCGGCAACAAGGTCGAGGTCCGCTGGGCGTCGGTGCGGGACGCCTCCGGCGCGGGCCTCCTCGTGGCCGGCCTGCCGCTCGTGTCGGTGAACGCGCTCCACCACTCGCACGAGGACATCGACCAGGCGGGCCACGACCACCAGATGCCGGTCCGCGCCGAGACGTGGCTCAACGTGGACGGGAAGCAGATGGGCCTCGGCGGCGACGACAGCTGGGGCGCCCTCCCGCTGCCGCAGTACCGCCTGCCGGCCGCGCCCATGAGCTACCGCTTCCGCCTGCGGCCGATCGCCGCCGGCGAGCAGGCGATGACGGCCGCCCGCGTCAGCGTGCCCTAGCGTCGGATCGCGAACGGGAGCGCGGGGATCGGCCACGATCTCCGCGCTCCCGAAGTCGGGAGCGGCGGCCGCGCGGGCCCGCTCCTTCGGCCATGACGCCGTTCGATGGCCCGGCACGAATGGGCCGTCTGGCCCATTCGGGGCGTCTTCTCCCTTGGCTATCCTGCCGACGGGAGAGACACCGGTGTTCCAGACCCTCGACGAGGCGGTCGCCTTCATCCGTCACAAGTCCGTGGTCATGGTCGACCTGAAGTTCTGCGACCTGTGGGGCCGCTGGCGCCACGTGACGCTGCCCGCGTCGCGCTTCGGCCCCGCGCTCCTGCAGGACGGCGTCGGGTTCGACGGGTCCTCGCTGGGGCTCACCGCGGTGAAGTCGGGCGACCTCGTCCTCGTGCCCGAGCTCGGCACGGCCTTCCTCGACCCGTTCTGGGAGGCGCCGACGATCAGCTTCCTCTGCGCGACGCTCGAGGCGGACACGCGCCAGCCCTTCCCCCACGACCCGCGGATGCTGGCCGCGCGGGCGGAGGCGTTCCTCGCCGAGAGCGGCGTCGGCGACGCGAGCCTCTGGGGCCCCGAGTTCGAGTTCTACCTCTTCGACGGCGTGAGCTACGAGAACGGGATGAACGTCGCGTCGTACCGCGTCGAGTCGCGCGAGGCCGACTGGAAGAGCCACGAGCTGAGCGGCGGCTACACGATCCCGCGCCACGGCGGCTACCACGCGATCCCGCCCCAGGACCACCTCTACAACGCGCGCACCCGCATCTGCCAGCACCTCGAGGCCATGGGCGTGCCCGTGAAGTACCACCACCACGAGGTGGGCGGCCCCGGCCAGTGCGAGATCGAGACGCGGATGATCCCGATGGTCCGCGCGGGCGACGTGACGCTCCTCGCGAAGTACGTCGCCCGCATGACCGCGCGCGACATGGGCATGACCGCCACCTTCATGCCGAAGCCCCTGTACGGCGAGGCGGGCTCGGGCCTGCACTTCCACCAGCAGCTCCTGCGGGGCGGCACGAACCTGTTCTACGACGAGCACGGCTACGGCTGCCTCAGCGACACGGCCCGCTTCTACGTGGGCGGCCTCCTCGCCCACGGAGCCGCCGTCATGGCCCTCACGAACCCGTCCACGAACTCCTACCGGCGCCTCGTGCCCGGCTACGAGGCGCCGGTGAGCGCCATCTTCTCGCTCGGCAACCGCTCGGCCGCGATCCGGATCCCGAAGTACGCGAACCAGCCGGACTCGGCCCGCATCGAGTTCCGCCCGCCCGACGCGACGGGCAACCCCTACCTCGCGATCGCGGCCCAGCTCCTCGCCGGGATCGACGGCGTGCGCCGCCGGCTCGACCCGAGCGAGCTCGGCTTCGGCCCCTACGACGAGGACGTCTTCTCCTGGCCGGCCGAGCGCCGCGCCCACATCCAGGCCCTGCCCACGTCGCTCGAGCAGGCGATGAGCGCCCTCGAGGCCGATCACTCCTTCCTGCTCGAGGGCGGCGTCTTCAGCTCCGAGATGATCGACCGTTTCGTCGCGAAGAAGCGCGCGGAGGAGCGCGCCGTGCGCGACCGTCCGCACCCGTTCGAGATCGAGCTGTACTACGACCTCTAGCCGCACCGTCGTGCCCGACCCGCCGCTCGCGGCCTCGCGGTCCGCCCGGCGGGCCCATTCCCCCAGACCGCGAGAGGCTTCGTATGACCGTCGCCACCTCCCCGTCTTCGGCCCAGGCCCTCATTGCGCTCGAGGAGCGCTACGGCTCCCACAACTACCACCCGCTCGACGTCGTCTGCGAGCGGGGCGAGGGCGTCTACCTCTGGGACGTCGAGGGCCGGCGCTACATGGACTTCCTGGCGTCGTACTCGGCGGTGAACCAGGGCCACAACCACCCGCGGATCGCCGAGGCGCTCGTCGCCCAGGCCCGTCGGCTGGCCCTCACCTCGCGCGCGTTCCGCAACGACAAGCTGCCGATCCTCCTCGAGAAGCTCTGCACGCTGACCGGCTTCGACCGCGCCCTCCCCATGAACAGCGGGGCCGAGGCGGTCGAGACGGCGATCAAGGCGTCGCGCAAGTGGGGCTACGACGCGAAGGGCATCCCCTACCCCGAGGCCGAGATCGTGGTGGCCGAGGGCAACTTCCACGGCCGCACGACGACGATCGTCGGCTTCTCGACCGACCCCGACTCCACCTCTCGCTTCGGCCCGTTCACTCCGGGCTTCCGCCCGGTGCCGTACGGCGACGCCGACGCCGTCCGCGCGGCGATCACGCCGCGGACGGCGGCCGTGCTCGTCGAGCCCATCCAGGGAGAGGGCGGCGTCGTCATCCCGCCGAAGGGCTACCTCGCCGCGCTCCGGCGGATCTGCGACGAGAGCCGGGTGCTGCTCGTCCTCGACGAGATCCAGTCCGGCCTCGGCCGCACCGGGAAGCTCTTCGCATTCGAGCACGAGGGCATACGGCCGGACGGAGTCACGATCGGCAAGGCCCTCTCGGGCGGCTTCTACCCCGTGTCCGCGTTCCTCGCCCGCGCCGAGGTGATGAACGTCTTCACCCCCGGCATCCACGGCTCCACCTACGGCGGCAACCCCCTCGCGTGCGCGGTGGCGATCGCCGCTCTCGACGTCCTCGTCGACGAGCGCCTCGTCGAGCGCGCGGCCGAACTGGGCGTGCATCTCGCCGCCCGCCTCGCCGCGATCCGCTCGCCCCTCGTGAAGGAGACACGCTGCCGCGGCCTGTGGGCGGGGGTCGAGCTCGTGCCCGAAGCCGGCGGCGCCCGGAAGTACTGCTACGCCCTAAAGGACCGCGGCCTCCTCTGCAAGGACACCCACGTCAACACGATCCGCCTAGCGCCGCCGCTCGTGATCACGCGGGACGAGCTCGACTGGGCCGTCGACCAGATCGAAGCCGTCCTGGCCTGAGGGGGACGGACCGCCGCCGACCGGGATTGGGCGGACATGCCCCTTCCCGCCGTTCCCTCGAAGACGCCGCCCTACCTCTCGGCCGACAGTTCATTGACCCAGCGTCACGGCAGCCGGAGACTCCACACTGTCGTGCCGGACAGACGGGCGACCTCGGGGTGGACGAGCGGAACACGCAGGCGTATTCTCGGCATGAGGACTCCGGCATGCGAAGCTTCAACGTTGTCGTCGAGCGTGATCCCGACACGGGGCTGTTCGTCGGCCATGTCCCGGGCTGGCCTGGCGCCCACAGCCAAGGCGAAAGCCTGGACGAGCTTCAGCGCAATCTCCAGGAAGTGATGGCCATGCTTCTTGAAGACGGCGAGCCGAAGCTCGAGTCGGAGTTCGTAGGAGTGCAGACCATCAAGGTTGCCTGATGGGCAATCTGCCCGTACTCAAGCCCGGGGAAGTCGCAGCACTTCTCGAGGCGGTGGGTTTCGTCGCGGTCCGGCAACGCGGCTCCCACAAGCAGTATAGGCATCCGGATGGCCGAGCCACGACCGTGCCCTTTCATGTCGGGCGCGACATCTCTCCCACGCTGTTACGAAAGATCGCCAAGGACGTCGGCTTAACGGCGGAACAACTACTGGGGCGTGCGTAAGGGCGGCGGAACAAGGCGAGTTGACGAGCCCTGAGCATATCGAAGCCTCGCAGATTGTCGCCGGTGCTGGGCGACCGGCAGGATGAGACGGTGAAGACCACCGCAGCCTTCGTTCTTGCATACGACATTCTGGCTTCGACTGCGGTCCCGAGCAGCCCTCCCTTTGCGCTGTTGAGAACGGCCAGTCGGATGAGCACGACGCCGGAGGTGCGAGTTGTTGTCGCGATTTGGCCCGACGGCCACATCCTTCGGGCGACCGACGGTGGGCGTTACGATGTTGGCCTACTCCGGCCGGAAGCTCTCGAGCACCTAGTGTGTGAGATCGAAGCCATCGACCTCTGGAACTACTCGACTGACGGCCCGCCGATTCTTCAGGCGGCTGAGGACCTGTGGCTGCGCCGCGGCGCTGAAGCGAAGGGCTGGGTCCAGGCTATTGGAGATCCCCAGCCCAGCCTGCCCGCCTTCGGTGAGAGTCGGAGTCTCTTGCTGACGTCGGCGTACGAGGCGTCCGCGTCAATCGAGTGGAATGGAATCGCTCCCCCAGGGCGGACGACCGCCGGGGCTTCCGTGGCGACGCCCCGCTGCAGACAGCTCGTGGACCCCAACCGACTCCTGACCACCCTGCGCTCCGAGTCGGCCCGCGATGTCGTCTCGCGCCAGGCGCGAGAATCCAATTGCAGTTAACCATTTCTGACGCGCGCAGAAGCTGAGCGGTTCATCGATCAGCTGTATTCGACTGGAGCCGAACGTGTCTGGGCGGAGAACATCGCTCATCACGACGCCGAGGAGTGGGGCGGACCCTACACCGACTCCCTCTGACGGTGGAGTTGCCTGGCGAAGGGGAAGCCCGGCGCCCGTGTGATAGCGCTCTGCAATCAGCACTGTACGGCCGACGCATCGACCGGCGCGCAGTTCCCAGATTCGGGGCAGCCGTTGCTCCAGCTATGGTGGGATCAGAGGTGCCGTGGCCGCCGAGCAGGGCGAGCAAGCTGACGAAGCTTTCGGAGGCGACCGGCCAGATCGGAGTCGCCGCCGAATGCCGCGCCGGGGCTGTCGCTGACGCGGGTACCGCATCGCAGCCTATCGCCAATGTTTGCCGGGCCCAAGCGATGAGAGCATGACGACGAACGGTGCAGCTCGCCCGTTCATGCAGGGGCTCCCGCGGCGAGTCTACGACCGAGTGCACCACCAGTACGCGGTCGACATCGGGAACGCCTCAGGTCGCGACGACAGCCGGGCGGTCGCCGCCATCTTCCACCCGGTTGCGCGAGTACTATCTCCGACAAGAGGCGAACGGGCTCCAAGCATCCGTTCCTTACCCGAGACCGTGGGCGACTTTGCGGAGGAACCGCATTGCCCGGATAGCGCTCTACCGACACGCGCTTGACTTGGCCAGGCGCAACACCGCCCTCAGCAGACGATTCTTCTGCATTGGGCGAGGTGCAACTCGAGTTGGCTCAGATTGGGAGCGCGGCGCGCCTGCTGGAAGCCGCCCGAGCACATGCGGGCAAGAACGGCGATGCCCGAACGGCCGGGGAACGCACGCCGGTTGCTGGTCGAGGTGGGCGACGCCGCCGAACAAGGAGATGAAGGAGCGCATCCGCGAGACGTCCCGCGAAAGGATGAAGGCTCTTCTTGCAGGCGCCGCCGAGCGGCGCGCCAGGATGAGCGATCACCCGCGGGTCGCGTACACTCGATGCGAAGATGCTCCGATCCCGCGCCGTCCCTCTCGCCGCTTCCCTGGCCGTCCTCCTCCCCACCGCGACGGCGGTCCACGCCGCCGAGCCGCCGCGGCCGCTCGTCGTCACCGTCGACGACTTGCCCGTGGCGGGAGGCGGGCTGCACGCCGATGCCGCCGACCGCGCGCGGGTCACCGACGGGCTCCTCGCGGCGCTCGCGAAGCACCGCGTGCCGGCGGTGGGCTTCGTGATCTGGGCCAACGTGAAGGAGCCCGCCGACCGGGCCATCCTTCAGAAGTGGATCGCCGCCGGCCACGAGCTCGGGAACCACTCGTTCGGGCACCCGAGCCTCACGCGGAACGAGGCCGCCGCCTGGATCGAGGACGCCGAGAAGGGCCGCGCCGGGCTCGACGCGTTCCTCCGCGAGCGCGAGCGGGTACTGCGCTTCTTCCGCTTCCCGTACCTGAACGAGGGCGACACCCTGGCCAAGGTCGACGCCGCTCGCGAGTGGCTCGCGCGCACCGGCCAGCGCAACCTCTCGGTCACGATCGACGACCAGGACTGGTCCTACGAGGAGCCCTGGGTGAAGGCCGAGCGCGCCGGCGACGCCGCCGCCCTCGCGCAGGTCGCGGCCGACTACCACGCCGCGCTGCAGATCTCGGTCCGCCACGCCGAGGAGACCGGGGACCGCGTCCTCGGCCGGCGGACGCCGCAGGTGCTGCTCCTGCACGCGAACGCGGTGGGCGCGGCGCAGTGGGACCGGCTGTTCACGTGGCTCGAGGAGACGGGCCATCGCTTCGCCTCCGCGGACGAGGTCCTCGCCGACCCGGTGTTCGCCGACCTGCCCCGCCTCGCCGCGACGAACGGCTTCTCGCTGTGGGACCGCATCGCCGCGCTGAAGCGCGAAGCCGACGCGCGCGAGGGGGTGCGCAAGCTCCTCGACGTGCAGTCGCAGGCGTGGAGCCGGGGCGACATCGAGACCTTCTGCTCGACCTACGCGGAGGACGCGACCTACGTGTCGCCTTCCGGCCTCACCCGCGGCCGCCAGGAGGTCCTCGAGCGCTACCGCAAGCGCTACCCGGGCCGCGAGGCGATGGGGACGCTCACCCTCGACGTCGTCGAGATGCGGACGGCGTGGGGCATCGAGGTCTCGCTCCTCGACGACGCGGTGCCGGGCCGCGTGCAGTCGGTGTCCGTGGTCGCCCGCTGGAAGCTCGTGCGGACCGGCCAGCCGGACGCGACGGGCCTCACCCTGATCGTCCTCCGCCCGAAGGGCGACGGCTGGGAGATCGTCCAGGACGCGTCGATGTGACGTCCGGCGGGCGCGCGGGGCGCCCGCCGGCTACTTCTTCGGCGACGGGCCGTAGACGATCGCGCGCTCGATCGCGACCGTCTTCCCGGTCGAGCGGCGGTCCGCGTCGGGTCGGACGACGAGGCGCACCGTGTGGCGCCCGTTCTCGAGCCCGGTCACGTGGAAGTAGTCGCTGTCGAAGGTGCGCTCGGGGATCCAGGCGTCGATCTCCTCGGCCTTCTTCCCGTCGACCCAGACGTCGGCCCGCCCGCCCTCCTGCGACATCATGCCGACGATCGCGACGCCGGTGCCCTCGAACGTGAGCGTGGCCGCGTCGCCGGGGCCCGCGGCGTCGCGGGTCTTCCACTGCGACCAGTCGTTCTTCTTCGTCGCGTCGCGCCACCCGCCCGTCCACGTCCACGCCGCCGCCTCGACCTCGACTCGCGCCGTCGGCACGCCCGGGTCCCACTGCTCGAGCGGCGGAGCCTTGGGCGTCTGCCGCGGGACGACGATCTCCGCGTCGCCGACGGTGCCGCCCGCGCCGGCGACGACCTTCAGCGCCCGCGCGATCGTCGACGCCACGATCCCGTCGAACGAGAGCTGCGTGTAGGCGAACTTCTTCCCGGCCATCGCCGGGATCCCCGACTTCCAGACGTCCGGGATCTTCGAGTACCCCAGCATCACGCCGAGGATGCCGGCCGCGCTCGACGGGTTGCAGTCGGAGTCCTGGCCGGCGCGGGTCGCGATCTCGATCGTCTTCCCCATGTCGCCGTCGCCGTAGAGGAGACCCAGCACGACGTAGGCGCCGTTCAGCTTCGCGTCGATGTTGAACGGCACGAGGGCCCCTTCGGGGCAGGGGTCGTCGCGGTCCCACTTCTCCTCGAGAAGCCGCCACGTCTTCCGCCAGTCGGTCGGGTTCTGCGCGTGCCACGCGATCACGTCGCGGATCACCTTCGCGTAGCCGCTGTCCTCGGGAATCGACCGGAGCCCCTCCTCGACGACGCGGTGCGGGTCCGTCTCGAAGAAGGCCGCCGCGTACATGCCGCCGAACAGCATCCCGCCGTAGAGCCCGTCGCCGTAGTTCATCACGCGGCCCACGCGGTCCGCGTACTTGTTCGCCTCGCGCGGGAGGCCGGGGGTCATGAGGCCGATGAAGTCGGACTCGATCTGGAAATCGATGTCGTTCGCGTGGACGTTGTACTTCGGGTGGCCCGACCAGGGCGCCTTGATCCCCCGCGCGAGGTTGCGCCGGGCGCCGGCGTTCGCGTGCCAGAGGCGGTACTGCGAGT
Organism: Vicinamibacteria bacterium; assembly: GCA_046331285.1. GTDB lineage: Bacteria > Acidobacteriota > Vicinamibacteria > Fen-336 > Fen-336 > DATBSL01. The sequence goes on along the minus strand of JAXLRD010000042.1, from coordinate 55,562 downwards.
CGCGGAACATCTCGCCGTACTGCTCGGTCGTCGCCTCGAGCCCGACCCGGTCCATCACCTCGGCGAAGGTCATCTCCACGTAGAGGTCGTCCTGGTCGAGCGCGCCCTCGACCTGGGCCGGCGTCCAGTCGATCTTCCCCTCGTTGATCTTCCCGTTCGAGTGGAACTCGGTGGGCGCGCCGTAGGTGACGCCGATGACCTGGCCCGCCCAGCCGCCCCGGATCTTGTCCTCGAGCGCCGCCCGGCTGATCCGTCGCCCGTCCGCCGCCCCCGCCACCCCGGTTCCGAGGACGAGAACGACACCTGCCGCAAGCACCGTTCGGCTCATGAAGCCTCCTCTACCGCACCGGATCGCCCGGCGTCGCGGCGACCACCTGCCCCTTCGCGTCGACGAGGACGAGCCGCGCGCGCAGCGCGTCGACGGGCACCGACAACGGCCTGCCGCCGACGACGACGCGGCGCGACGCCTTCTCCGCCGTCTCGTTGACCACGGCCACGAGCGCCGCCCTGGGCGCATGAAGGACGCGGACGAGGACGCCGTCGGCCGCCGGCTGGGTCGCGACGCCCGCCGCCTGCAGCGCGGCGCCCAGGATCGCCTCGAGCGGCGCCGTCTCGCGGGCGAGGTCGAGCGGCAGCGGCTCGTGCCAGACGTTGCCCGTGAGCGCGGTCGGAGACGGCTTCGTCGACCGCTTCAGCCAGTGCTGCGCGAGGCTCTCGAACGTGACGTCCTGGCCGGCCTTCGCTCCCTTCCCCGCCGGCGCGCCGCCCCAGCCACTCCACTCGTGGAGAGCCACCGCCCGGCTCCCGCCGAGAAGGCCGAGCGCCCGCAGCGAGGGCGTCTCGCGGCCGTAGGAGTCGCCCTCGACGTGACCGGTCACCAGCACCTTCGTGCCCGCCTTCGACGCGGCGAGGAGCGCGGCGGCCGTCGTCTTGTCGAGCACCTCCGGGGCCGGCACGATCGCGAGCTTCACGCCGGCGAGCTGCTCCGCGGTGAGCCGCAGGTCGGGGAACGCCTGCGGGACGACGCCGAACCGCTCGGAGAGGAGCCGGACGAGCCGCTTCGTGTGGTCGATCCCGCCCGGCCGGCCGGAGAAGAGCCGCGCGTACGGCACGACGAGGGCGACCGGCTCGGGCGCGTAGTCGTCGAGGTAGGGCGCGGCCTTCTCGAAGAACGGCGCGTAGCGCGCGAAGGCGTCCCGCTCGAGCTTCGCCGTGCCGTCGGGCCGGTTCACACCGATCGTCGCCCTCGTCGATGGGCTGGTAGAGGCCGACGTTCCACGCCCACCGGATGACGCCCGCGCTGCGGCCGCGAAGGGTGCGTAGGCGAACTTGCGGTCGAGCAGGTCCGCCGCGTCGGCCGGCGTGCGCCACGGCGCGCCGTCGGGATCGTGGAGGCTCGCGAGCCCGCCCCCGGCATGCTGGGTTTCCTGCCGCCTTCGTTGCGGACCTCGTCCCAGAGCAGGTCGTCGTTGCCCCACCAGGTGCGGACCGCCGCAGCTCGAGGACGCCGGCGTGGAAGAGCTGGGCCACGGCAAGCCGGTCCCGCCTTGTCCTCGGCCGTTGAGCGTGACGAGGACGTCGTCGCCGCCCGCGGCCCGGAGCGCGCCGCGCAGCGTCGCCGCCCATCCCGCTGCCGCCTCCTGAGTGAACTCGAAGAAGTCGCGCATCTTCCGCGGACGACGCCCGCCGTCGCGGAGGAAGCTGTAGCCGATCTCGTCGCCGCGGGGCACGCCCAGGACGTCGCCCGAGCCGTCGCGGCCAGAGGTCGCGCAGGAGCATCGCGGGTCCTCGCTGCATGCCGAGACCCACCCGCGCTTTCGGCCGCCTTCGCCTCGTCGCCGTCGCCGATCGGGAGGTTCTCGGCCACACGCCGTCGGGCGGCGCGTACGACGGCTTCGTTGATGAGGTCGTAGTGGATCCACGATACGCCGCGGTAGCGGCGGGGCCACCGCGGAGAGCCTTCGGCCCTCGAGTGCCCGCGACCCGGAGGCGGTTCGCGTCGCCGCAGGCCGGCGGTGAACGCGAAGAAGTTGAAGTGAGCATTGAGCAGACGCTGTTCTTCGCCGCCGTGAGCACGTACGATGTCGAGCGGCGAGGACGTTCTCGTCCACCGCCCCCGGATCCGCCATGATCCGCGGCCAGCCGGTCCACAGGCCTGTGCGCACCATGCCGACGCGCCCTGCGCGCGCATGGCCGCGAAGTCGCGGTCCACACCGCCGGGTTCGGCTCGAAGAGGAACTCGCGGTGGACGTCGGAGGCCATGTAGGTCGTGCCGACGACCGGCATCGGCTGCCCGGCCGCGGCGCAGCCAGTCGCGCGAGACCGTGAGCTTCGGCCGGCTTCGGCGAGCAGCTTCCTCGTCCCTGATCCAGAACCCCGTCGTCACGCCGTGCGGACGAACGACGCCCCGGCGACGCTGACTCCCGCCGCCGTAGAGGCCCGGCGGCAGCTTCGAGGCGTCGCGCAGGAGAGGAGACCTGTGCGCATCTCGGGCACGCCGACGAGCTCGACCGCGCCGGCGAGCACCTCGGCTCCCCTTTCCGTCGCGCACGACGGCCTCGACCTTCGACGGCACGGAAGCCGCCGCGGAGCCCGGGCGGCGCAGGGTCACGCGCAGGACGACGCCCTCGCCCGGCGTTCGACTGCCGCGCACCGGGCGCGTCGAGAGCTCGGAGGCGCCCTCGAGCGCGCGCTCGACGGCTTTCCGGACGAGGGTTGCCTCGAGCTGCGCGTCGGTCGGCGCGGGGCGATCCAGCGCGACTCGGCGTCGTCGCTGCGCAGCTGATCGATTTCGAGGAGCGGGGCCATGCGGGGAAACGCTCCTGCGCGTCGACCACGTACCAGCGGCCGCAGCACGCCGTCACGCCACGCCTCCTGCCCGCCGTTGTTCTGCGGGTCGGCCTTCGTGCCGAGACGAACGCAGGCCCACGCGCCGTGCGTCCGCAGCAGGCTGTCCCACGCGCCCCACTGCCGCGACCGCCTTCAGCGGGCCGGAGAAGTCCGATGCCCGCGCTCGTCGAGGGCTCCGATCAGAGCTGGTGGGCGAAGGCCGGCTGCCGCGGACCGAGGAACGTAGCGGCTCGCCTCCTGGCGCACGGGCTGGTGGAAGGGCGCGCCACTGAGGACACGAGCCCGCCGCCCTGCGTCACGAAGCCGCGGATCGCCGGCCACGCCTCGAGCGGCCATGCCGCTGCAGCTCAGCGCGAAGAGACCGCGTTCGCCTCGACGCCCGTGCCGAGGCGCCGCCGGCGACTCGAACGTGTCGGCCGGAGACCCTCGAGCGCCTCGGCGAGGGGTCGCGTCATCCACGGCCGTGTCCGCTGGTCAGGAACCCGGCGGCCTGGAACACCGCGACCCGCGCTTCGCGGGCCGCCTGCGCGGCAAGGCCGGCGCCTGCAACGGACCGGGGTCGCCGCGAGCGGGAGAAGGAGCGCCGGCGAGGAGGACGGGATGAGGCACGTGGCTCGTCGTCAGCGGCGCGAGCCCGGCCGGCTGCGCGGGTGGGCCTGTCCTCCTGCTGACGTGGCCGCGCCCGTGCGCGAGAGAGTCCGCGCATGCCCCGCTCCTGGAGCCGAAGGATCGGGCCTGCTGCCCTGGCGGCCGGAGCCGGGATCGTCCCGCCGCCGCGGGCGCGTCGACCTTCAGCGGCCGGACGCGGGAGGCGGCGTCCAGACGATCCGGTTGCGGCAGGTCTCGCCTCGCGCGGGTCGTGACGACGACCTCGAGCACCAGCTTCGGCAGGGTCTTCCCGAGCGAGTCGCTGACCAGGATCGTGGCCTGCTGGGCTCGGGAAGCGATCGTCCTGGCCAGGCGGTCTGGGCCGCCCGCGTTGCGCCGTTCACGGTCGTGCGCACGGTCATCTGCTTGATCTCGATGGGCCCGCCCCGGGGTTGACGAACAGCACCTCGAGGCGGAACTGCTCGCTGGGCCGGACCGACTCCATTCCAGGCGGAAGCCGATGCGGCCCGGGAGCGCCGAGGCCTGCGTGTCGCGCGTGACGGCCATGCCGGGCGCCGGCTCGAACCCGGAGGCGAGGGCCGTGTCGGGCGCCGTCTCCGCGCTCTCGGCCTCGGTCTTCCCGGCCTGGAAGCTCTTCGCTTCGCGACGCTGCCGCGGAGGCCCAGCCGCCTGCGAGCGGTGATCGCGCTGGCCTCGATCACCGCGGCGACTGCGTTGCGCGGATCGATGCGCAGGGGACGTCGCCGTAGCGCGATGGCCTGTCGGCGAAACCGGCCTGAGCGCGGAGTCCGTCGCCGTGCAGCGTCGATCTGCTCGACGGCATGCCGCCGGGCGAACTGGCCAACACGGTCGCCGCAGCGGCGGTCCGTCCGCGCGGCTGGCGCCCGGGACAGAGGAAATGCGGCGATGCAGGCGCTGGCCGGGACGCGGGCGATGGCGGCGACGCGGCCGCGATTCCGGCGCGGCGGATGGCCGCCGCTTCGCCTGGGTAGGCCGGTGCCGGCGGCGCCGCGGCCGCAGCGGCCGGGATCGGCGTCGGGCCGGCGGCGACGTGGACCCGGGCGCAGGACGGCCAGGCCAGCCACGACGACGGCCAGGCGGCGGCGACGCAGCGGATGCCGATCCAGGCGGGCGCTCGGCTTCGCGGCGCTCGTTGAGCGAGCGAAGGCGGCGGCCTGCTTCCAGGCCAGCGCGCCCGGCCAGGTCGGCCGCGGCGTTCTGCGTCTGGGTCGCCGCCGGCGGCGCGCCGGCCGGCGCGTCGGTCGGCGCCGCGAGCGTCATCATGGTTGCCCTGGCGCACCGCCGCCCGGAGCCTCGACCGTCTTCGCGAAGCGGTCGGTCGCCGGCAGGCTCTTCGACCGCGCCTCGACGAGCGCGCGCGTCATCTCGCGCGCGTCCGCGTAACGCTCGTCGCGCGACTTGGCGAGCGCCCGCCGGAGCACCGGCACCATCGCGGCCGGCAGTTTCTCGGCCGGCGGGCCCTCGAGCGGGGGCGGCTCGTTGAGGTGGAGGAGCACGGTCGCGAGCGGCGTCTCGGCCCGGAAGGGCGTCCGGCCCGTGAACAGCTCGAACGCGACGACGCCCAGCGAGTAGAGGTCGGAGCGTCCGTCGAGTCCGCGGCCGTGGACCTGCTCCGGGCTCATGTACTCGGGCGTTCCCACGATCTGGCCGGTCGCGGTCATGTCGAGGCCCTCGGCCCCGGACTGCTTGGCGATGCCGAAGTCCATCACGCGCACGACGCCGCGCGAGTCGATCATGATGTTCGGCGTCTTGAGGTCGCGGTGGACGATGCCCTCGTCGTGGATGGCCGCGAGCGCCTCGGCCACCGGAACGAGCACGTCGAACGCCTCCGCCGCCGGCAGGGCCCCCTTCGCGCGCAGGACCGCCTTCAGGTCCGTGCCGTCGACGTAGGCCATCGAGATGAACCGCAGGTCGCCGTCCTCGCCGTACTCGTGGATGCGGCAGACGTTGCGATGGCTCACCGCGCGGGCGATCTTGATCTCGGCCCGGAAGCGCTGCTCGAGCTCGGACGACGTCGCCACGTCGGGCCGCAGGACCTTGATCGCGACCCGCTCGTCGAGAAGGCGGTCGTGCGCCTCGTAGACCATGCCCATCCCGCCGCGCCCGAGGACGCGCCGGATGTCGTAGCGCGACGCGAGGACGGACCCCGGCCCGAGGGGCGCGCCCGCCGGGGGCGCGCTCACGGAGCGCAGATCGGGCAGCTCGGATCGAAGGACACGACGAGCGGCACCGAGCCGGCGGCGACCGGGCCCTCGCTCGTCTGCACGACGAACGCCTCGTCGTACGGGCAGTTCGAGACACCGGGACAGGCCCCGCCCGTGCAGCAGAACGGCTGGCTCGTGTAGTTGAGGACGGTCACCGTCTGGCCCGCGCCGACGGTGCTGACCGTCGGCACGTACGTGTAGGTCGCGACCTGCGCGGAGCAGAACGTCGCGGCCGTCGCCGTCTGGGTGAGCTGGATCGAGCGGATCGTGATCGGGACGCAGGCCCCGTTCTTCACGACGATGCCCGCCGCGATCGGCTGCCCGCAACGGGTCGGGCTCGACACGCTGGAGAGCGAGGCGGTGATCGGGGTCGCGACGCAGGGGGCGGCCGAGCCGCCGCCCGCCGTCGACGAGCCGCCGCCGCTCGCGCCCGAGCCCGAACTCGAGCCCCCGGCGGCCGCCACGCCGACGCCCACGGCGACGGCCGCGCCGCCGCCGATCAGCAGGGCCTTGCCGTGGCCCCCGGACTTCCCGATCGCGGACGTCGCGGACGTGCCCGTCCCCGGGGACGCCGCCGGACCGGCGTCGGACGCCGACGAGGGCATCGAGACGACGCCGTCCGGGCTGAAGCCGAGGGGAATGGGCGGCGCGCCGGGCGGCGCCTCGATGACGACCGACGCCGACCCGAGCGCCCCGGCGGCCGGCTTCTCGCGGCACGCGAGCGCGCCCGACTCGACCGCGGGGCTGAACTCCGCCGTGCGGGCGGTCCCGAAGGCGCGGTCGGTCGCCTCGATGTAGTAGTCGATCCGCGCGAGCGTCGGCCGGGGCTTGGGGATCGCCGCCGCGAAGACGCCCGCCTCGGCCTTCATCGTCACCGAGTACCAGTGGGCGCCGCCCGCGGGGCGGAAGTGCACGCGGGCCCGGCTCACCTCGGCGGCCGGGTCGAACCGGGCCTCGAAGCGGGGGAACCTCTCGGCCACGACGCAGCCGACCGCGCCGTGGTCGATCGTCACGGCCGCCACGAGCGCGCCCGGACAGGCGAGCGCGAGCGCACCGACCGCGCCCGCGAGGAACCTCAAGCTCATCGCTCCCCCGATCCGCCCGCCGCGGGCGGTCCCAAAGCCCGGCCTGACTGGATGCGTCGAGTATATCCCGAGGTCCGGGCGGCCAGAGTGCGGCTCCGCACGACGTTCCAGTGCCGGTTTGACCGCGCCTGCCGCCGCCCTTAACCTGCGTCGAGGTGCACCGCCCCTTCCCCGCCATCCTCTCCCTGCTGGTCTGCCTCGCGCCGGTTGGCGCCGGGGCCGAGCCTCCGTCCGCCGAGGAGGGCGCCCCGGCCGAGGTCCCGCTCGTCCTCCCCACCCCCGGCGCCCCGACGCTGTCCCTCGCCGCCGCGGTGCGGGAGGCCCTTCAGAAGGGCTTCGGGATCCTCGACGCGGCGGACGCGGTCGAGGGAGCACGGTGGAACGAGAAGACCGCGGCGGCGCGCTTCTTCCCCTCCGTCGTGCCGGTCTACCAGCGGTCGAAGGACCTCACGGTCTTCGGCGTCGATCTCTCGCAGGCCCTGCCCTGGACCGGAGGCAGCGTCTCGGCCTCCGGCCGCTACCTGTCGGAGCCCGCGCGCGACGCCCCGTTCGCGAAGACGGCCGACGTCCGGCTCCTGTTCAGCCAGCCGCTGCTCCGCGGGTTCGGCCCGAACGCGAGCCTCTTCGACCTTCGTAACGCCCGCCGCGCGCGCGCGGGCCAGGAGCGCTCGTTCGCCCTCGCGCGGCAGCGCCTCGCGGTCGACGTGGCGGCCGGCTTCTTCGCCGTCGTCGCCCAGCGGCAGCTCCTGGAGGTCGCGCGCCAGAGCCTCGGGCGCACCGACGCGCTCCTGCGCGCCTCGAACGCGCGCCTCGAGGTCGGCATGGCGAGCAAGCTCGACGTCTTCCGCGCGGAGCTGCAGCGGCAGCAGGCGCAGGACGCGGTCCTGCGGGCCGAAGCGTCGCTCGCCACGGCGCTCGAGCGCTTCCGCGCGGCCCTCGCGCGCCCCCCGGCGGACCCGGTCGAGCCCGAGGCCTCGACCCTGCCGCGGCCGGCCGAGGGCGACGTGGCCCCGGCGGAGGCGCTCGTGGCGCGCGCCCTCGCCTCGCGCCTCGAGATCCTCGAGGCGCGCGACCGCCTCCGCGATGCCGAGCGCGCGGCGGCCCTGGCCGGACAGAACCTCCTGCCCCAGGTCGCGGTGAACGTGGGCGTGAGCCGCGTCGGCTACGGGACCTCGCTCGGCGGCGCGTGGAGCGCCGGCGACCGGCGCGTCGAGGTGTTCCTGAGCGGCTCCGTCCCCCTGCCCCTCGCGGCCGAGCGCGCGGCGAGGGCCGTCGCGCGGATGGAGGCGGCGAGCCGCGAGCGGGCCGTCCTCAAGGCGGAGATCGACGTCGAGCAGGAGGTGCGTCAGGCCGTGCGCGGGCTCGAGCTCGCGCGGAAGAGCGCTCTCATCCAGGCCCGCGCCGTCGAGGTGGCCGAGAGCCAGCGGCGGCTCGCGGTCCTGCGCTACGAGCGCGGCCTCGGCAGCAACTTCGACGTCGTCGACGCCGAGGGCAGCCTCGTCTCCGCGCGGAGCGCCCTCGTGCAGCTCCTGACCGGCTACGCCGTGGCCCGACTGGACCTCGCCCGCGCCACCGGCGCGCTCGACGTCGAGAGCGAGTTCGCCCCGTGAGCGACGCGGCCCTCCTCGCCGGCTCCCGCGCGGTCGCCTCCGCGACGGCGGCGCTTCGCGCGCGTCGGCCGGGCGCCCTCGTCGCCCTGGCGGCCCTCCTCGCGGCCGGCGGCGGCCTCCTCTGGCGGTCGCTCGGCGGCCCGCCCGGCGGGCCCGCCGCGGACGTGCGGGAGGGCCCCTTCCGCGTCTCGATCGTCGAGGCGGGCACCCTGCAGGCGCTGCGCTCCATCACCTACTCCTCCTCGATCCAGAGCAACCAGGCGAAGATCGTCGCCCTCGCCCCGGAGGGCAGCCCCGTGCGGCGGGGCGACCCTCTCGTCCTCTTCGACACCGCGCCCTTCGAGGATGAGATCCGCCGGAACCAGGCGCTCCTCGCCCAGGCCGAGGCCGAGCTCGTCAGGACGCGCGAGGACCTGAAGCTCCAGGAGCTGCAGAACAGCGAGGAGGCCCAGGCAGCCCGCGCGAAGGTGACGAAGAGCGACCTCGAGCTGCGCGACGCGCAGGAGGGCAAGGGCCTCGTCAAGGAGGAGGAGGCCCGGCAGGCGGTCGCCGAGGCCGCCCGCGACCTGCGCCGGGCCGAGGCGCAGCTCGCCGACCTGCGGCCGCTCATGGCCGAGGGCTTCATCACGCGGATCGAGCTCGAGCGCGCCGAGCAGCAGGTCGAGAAGGCGCGGGGCGACCTGGCCCTCGCCGAACGCCGCCGCGACGCCCTCGTGGGGTTCGCCCGTCCGCTCGAGCTCGGCGAGGCACGGGCGGGGGCCGAGTCGAGCCGCGAGGCGCTGCGGCAGATGCGAAGCGCGGGCGCCTTCCGCTCGGCCCAGAAGCAGGCGGCGATCGCCGCCGCGCGCAGCCGGATCGAGGAGGCGCGGGCGAAGCTCGACCTCGCCCGCCAGCAGCTCGCCCGCTGCGAGATCCGCGCCGACGTGGACGGCATCGTCGTGCACAAGCTCGTCTTCTTCGGCTCCGAGCAGCGGCGGCCCCAGGTGGGCGACCAGGTCTTCGCGAGCCAGCCCCTCGTCACCCTGCCCGACGTGTCGCGGATGGTGGTCGAGACGCGAGTGCGCGAGACCGACGTCCACCGGGTCGAGAAGAACCAGAAGGTCGAGATCCGGGTCGAGGCCTACCCCGACCTGCGCCTGACCGGGGCCGTGGTCGCGATCGGCGCGCTGGCGGAGGAGGAGACGGGCCGCCGGAGCGCGAAGTTCTTCTCGGTCCGCGTGCTCGTGAGCGAGTCCGAGCCGCGGCTGCGGCCGGGGATGACGGCCCGCGTCGAGATCGCGGTCGAGGAGCGGACGAGCGCGCTCTACGTGCCGATCGACGCCGTGTTCGAGCGCGACGGCCGGACCGTCGTCTTCCCGGCGCAGCGGCGGCCGCGGCCGCGCGAGGTGGTGCTCGGGCCCTCGAACGCCGACTTCGTCGTCGTCGAGAAGGGCCTCGCCCGCGGCGAGCGCGTCCTGCTGCGCGACCCCGACGCCTTTCTCCCGGAGCCCGCGGGTGCCCCGGCCCCCTGAGAGCGGCGTCCCGCTCGTGCGGCTGCGGGACGTCGAGCGCGTTTACCCGCGCGGGTCGGGTGCGGTCGCCGCGCTGCGCGGCGTTTCGCTCGACGTGCGGCACGGGGAGACGCTCGCGGTGACCGGGCCGTCCGGCTCCGGGAAGTCGACGCTCCTGTCGATCCTCGGCGGCCTCGACCGGCCCACGAGCGGCGAGCACTTCTTCGACGGCCGCCCGCTCGACACGCTCGACGACGACGCCCTGTCGCGGTTGCGGAACCGCGAGATCGGGTTCGTCTTCCAGGCCTTCCACCTCATCCCGCAGCTCAGCGTTCTCGAGAACGTCGAGGCCCCGTTCCTCTACGGCGACACGCCGCCCGCCGAGTGGCGCCCCCGCGCGGAGGCCGTCCTCGCCCGCGTGGGGCTCCTCGCCCGCGCGGAGCACCGGCCGTCGGAGCTCTCCGGCGGCGAGGCCCAGCGCGCGGCCATCGCCCGCGCCCTCGTCACCCGGCCGCGGCTCATCCTCGCCGACGAGCCCACCGGCAACCTCGACAGCGCCACCGGCGACGAGATCGCCGCCTCCTCGCGGAGCTCGCGGCGGACGGGGTGACCGTCGTCCTCGTGACCCACGACGAGGCCCCCGCCGCGGGCCGAACGCGTCGTGGCGCCTCGACGGCCGGGTGGACGGAGACGTGCGGCCCGACCCCGCGGCCGCCCGCGCGCGCGGGTGATGGTCCGGGTCGCCCTCCGCAGCCTGCGGGCGCACCGCCCGCGCTCGGCCCTCTCGGCCCTCGGCGTGGTGTTCGCGGTGGCCGCGGTGGTGGCGACGACGTCCGTCGGCGAGGGCGCGCGGCGCGACGCTCGCCCAGATCGAGGCCCTCGGCATCGACACGGTGACGGCCAGGCGTCCGGCCGGCGCCGCCCGCGACCTCGCCGCTCGCCGCGGCGGAGTCGCTGTGCCACGTGGTGCCTCGGCGTCACCGTGGCCGCTCCGGTGCGCGTCGTCGCGACGACGGCGGACGCCGACGGCCGCACGGCGCCCCCTAGTCGCTCTCGGCACGACGCCCGCGTATCGCGCAGCGACCCGGCTCGACGTGGCGGCCGGCCGCTTCCTCGCCGACCTCGACGTGCGGGAGGCCGGGCGGGTGGCGGTCCTCGGCGCGGCCGTCGCCCGGTCCCTCTTCCCCGCACGGAGCCCCCTCGGCGCGTCGGTCAGGCTCGACGGCGAGTGGTTCACCGTGGTCGGCGTCCTCGAGAGCCGCGCGTCGCCCCGCGGCCGGGGCGGGGTCGTGCAGGCCCGCGACCCGAACCGCGTGGTCCTCGTGCCGCTCCCCGCGCTCGACCGCGGCGCGGGCTCCCGCGAGGGCGTCGACGAGATCGTGCTCCGCTTCGCCTCGGCCGAGGCCGCCTCCGCCGGCGCCGCCGCCGCCCGCGCGGTGCTCGACCGCGTGGCGGGCGGGCCGCTGGAGCTCGTCGTGCCGCGCGAGATCCAGCGCCAGCGCGACCGCTCGCGCCGGGTCTTCGACATCGTCACGGCCGCGCTGGCGGCGATCGGCCTCCTCGTGGGCGGGATCGGCATCATGAACGTGATGCTGGCGAGTGTCGCGGAGCGCACCCGCGAGGTCGGCGTCCGCCGCGCGATCGGGGCGCGGCGCCGCGACGTCGCCACGCAGTTCCTGCTCGAGAGCGCGCTTCTCTCCACGGGCGGTGGGGCCCTCGGCGCGCTCCTCGGCGTGGCCTCGTCGTGGCTCGTCCAGCGCATGGCCGGCTGGCCCACGGCCACCCATCCCGGGATGGTCCTCGCCGCGCTCGGGGTCGCCCTCGCCGTCGGAGTGGGCTTCGGCTTCTATCCGGCGTGGCAGGCCTCGGCCCTCCCGCCCACGGAGGCCCTGCGGCGGCAGTAGCGCCCGCGGAGGGCGAGGCGTCAGCGGAGGAGGTCGGCGATGCCGTCCTCGAGGACGGCCACCTGACGCACCTCGTCGAAGGCGACGAGGAGCTGGCCGTAGTCCGGCCGCTTCTCGCGCTCCTTCTCGAGCATCCACATCAGCAGGCGCGACAGCTCGAACGGCACGTCCGGGGCGACCTGGTCGGGCGGACGCACCGGCTCCTTCTGGTGGCGGGCCAGGACGTCGATCGGCTTCTCGTCGTCGAACGGAGGCCTCCCCGTGACGGCGTGGTACAGCGTGGCCCCGAGCGAGTAGACGTCGGCCCGGAAGTCCACGTCCTCGGGCCGGCTGGCCTGCTCGGGCGCCATGTACATCGGCGTGCCGACCACCATCCGACCGCTGTCCGTCGCGCGCGCCCGGCTCTCGTCGTCCGCCTGCTGGGCCAGGCCGAGGTCCACGATCTTCGCGACGCCGCTGCGGGCGAGGAGGATGTTCGCCGGCTTGATGTCGCGGTGGATGAGGCCCTGGTCGAGCGCGCCCAGGAGCCCGCGCGTGATGTCGATTCCCACGTCCACCGCATCGAGCGCGCGCAGCCGGCCCTTCCGGCGCACGGCCTGGTGGAGGCTCTCCCCCTCGATGAACTCCATCACGATGTAGGTGATCTTGGGATTGTGGGTCACGTCGAAGACCCGCACGACGTTCGGATGGTTGAGCTGCGCGGCGAAGCGCGCCTCCTCGCACAGGAGCCCCGCGAGCAGGGGGCGCTGCCGGAGCACCCGGGGCTTCAGCAGCTTGAGCGCGACGGGGATCCGCAGGAGAAGGTGCGTCGCCCGGTAGACGGCCGCGAAGGCCCCGGTCCCGAGCAGCTCCTCGATCCGGTACTTGTCGATGACCGACCCGATGGCCGGCAGCGAATGGTCCGCGCCGGACGCCGCGGAGCGCGCCTCGCGCGACTCGCGCGACTCGCGCGCAGGGCGCGCGGGGGCGTCGCCGGTCGCCACGGTCGGCGCGGACTGCGAGCGATCCGCAGCGCGCTCGACCGACCGGGCCGACCCCGAGCCGCCGAGCGAGGGCGCCGCGACGGGAGCGGTCGCGAGGAAGAGCTCCTCGGGCAGCCGCACGTCGAACGTCCCGCCCCCTCCCGGCTCCACCGGGTCGCCGGGGAAACAGCCGACGAGGCTCGTCTGGATCAACGGCCGCCCTCGCCCGCCAGGAGGACCGCGCGTGGGCGGCCTCGCCGACCGAGAGGAGGAGCGACGGCCGCAGGGCGAGGCCGACGGACGCCGCCGACCGCCTCTGCAGGGCCTTCGCGGGAAGGAACGCCGCGGCCACCGCGCCCCGCCGGGACCGGAACGCGCGCGGCGGCACGGGCGCCGCGCGGCCGGAAGGCAGCGGCCCGACGCTGAGGCAGGCGCCCGTCCGTAGCGCGAGGGCCGGCACGTGCGCCCCGCGCCCCGCGAGCAGGACGAAGGCTTCGCCCTGCGGCTCGAGCCCGAGGAGGATCCCGAGGTCCCAGGCCGAGTAGCGCCGCCCGTCCGCCGTCAGCCGGCCGAGGCACCCCTCCGGTCCGCCCGAGTCCACCTCCACCACGGCCTCGCCCGGCAGAAGCAGCCGCTCGACGTCGCCCGCGGTGAACGAGACGACCCACGAGCCGCACTGGACGAAGAGGTGGAGGGCGCGGCCGCGCTCGGTCGCGGCGGGAAGCGACGTCGTCACCGGTGGCCTCCCGGCGCGTAGCGCCGCAGCGCCTCGCCCAGCACGCGGCGGTCGAACGGCTTCGTGATGTACTCCCGCGCGCCGAGGGCGAACGCCTCGTCCTTGTGCTTCTGCCCGGAGCGGCTGCTCACCACGACGACCGGCAGGTGGCGCAGGGCGGCCTGGCCGCCGATCGCCTGGATGAGCTCGAAGCCGTGGAGGCGCGGCATCTCGAGGTCGGTGAAGACGATGTCGAACGGCTGCCGGGCGAGGATCTCGAGAGCGTCCTGGCCGTCGACGGCCAGGGTCACCTCGGCCCCGAGCTCGGTCAGGAGCTTCTCCGCCACCTTGCGCACCGAAAGCGAGTCGTCGGCGAAGAGGACGCGGGGCGGCCCCTCGAGGCGCGCCGCGGCGCTCGTCGTCGTGCTTCCCGCGGCCGACGTGCGGCCCGCGACGAGCCCGGGGACGTCGAGGATCAGGATGAGCTCGCCATCGCCGCTCAGCGTCACCCCCGAGAGGAGCGGGTGGCCGGCCAGGAGGTCGCCGAGGGACTTGACGACGATCTCCTCCTGTCCGAGCACGCGGTCGACGGTCACCGCGAGCCGCCGCTCGCCGGCCCGCAGGAGCACGGCGGTCGCGCCGGGCTGGCCGCGCTCGGGCATCCGCAGGGCGGCGTCGAGGGAGAGGAGCGGCACGTAGCCGTCGTCGAGGCGGAGGCGGCGCGCCCCCGCGGAGTCGACGACCTGGACCTCGGCGAGGTCGACGAGGCGCTCCGCGAACGAGAGAGGCACCGCGAGGACGTGCCGGCCGTTGCGCAGGAGGAGCGCGCGCGTGATGGCGAGGGTGAGCGGCAGGGTGATCGTGAAGCGCGTCCCCCGGCCCGCCGCCGTGCGCACGCGGATGTCGCCGCCGAGCTTCTCGATCTCGCGCCGCACCACGTCGCCGCCCATCCCGCGGCCCGACGTGGCGTCGGCCGCCGCGCGGGTGCTGAGGCCGGCCTGGAAGACGGCATCCGCGACCGCCGGGTCCTCCGGCGACGCGTCGTGCGGCAGCAGCCCCATGCGCGCCGCGGCGTCGCGGAGGGCGACGAGGTCGAGGCCGCCGCCGTCGTCGCCGATCTCGAGCACGATGAGGCCGGACTCCTGGCGGGCCTCGAGCGACACCGTGCCGACCGGGTCCTTGCCGGCGGCCTGGCGCCGGGCCGACGGCTCGATCCCGTGCGAGACCGCGTTCCTCACCACGTGGAGGAGCGGGGCGTACAGCTGGTCCACGATCGTCTTGTCGAGGGCCACGTCCTCGCCGCTGGTGGTCACGCGGACGCTCTTGCTCTCGCGCTGCGCGGCGTCGCGCACGGGGAGCCGCAGCCGGCTGAACAGCTCCTCCACCGGAACCATCCGCGCGCGGGTGATCTCGTCCTGCAGCCCGGAGACGATCCCGCCGAACGCGGCGGCATCGTCCGCGAACTGGTTGAGGACCTCCTGGATCTGCGCCTGGACCGTGGCCACCTCGTCGGCGATCGCGCCGACCTGCCGGGCGAGGATGTTCACGTCGCCGTACTGGTCGAGCTCGAGCGCGCCGAACCCGCCCCACGGCGTGCCCGGCCGGGCGGCCGGCGTCGAGGCCCGGCCGCTCGTTCCCGAGAACTCGTGCCTCTCGCGGAAGCGATCGACCGCGCCCCCCAGGCGCTGGTGGCCGAGCGACAGCAGGCGCTGCATCCCGCGCAGGCGGGCCACGCGGCGCAGGAGCCGCGACCGCCCGACGACGAGCTCGCCGGTGAGGTTCATGAGGCCGTCGAGCCTCTCGCTCGTCACGCGGACCGTGCGGCGGTCCTCGGCCGGCACGCGGTCGGTGTACCGCCGCCGCGGCGGGCGGCTCGACGGCGCGCTGGCCTCCGCCGACGACGCCCCGCCGGTCGCGGCCCCCGAGCGCCCGCCAGAGACGGCGCCGCGGACGGAGGACGCCGCGGGGCCGCGCGACGAGCCCGGCCCGCGCATCTCGACCGAGCCCGGTCCTCCCGACCTCAGGGCGAGGATCTCGGCCTCGACCTCGGGGAGCCGCGTCTCCACGAAGCCCTCGCGCGAGTGAGCGAGCCCGCGCCGGATGTCGTCCTGCACGTTGAGGAGGAGGGTCGCGAGGTGGCGCAGCGGCGGGAGGATGGCCGCCTGCGCCAGCTCCTCGATGAAGTCCTCGACCCGGTGGACGACGCGCCCGAGCGGGGCGAGGCCCACGGTGTTCAGCGAGCCCTTCAGCGTGTGGTACGAGCGGAACAGGTCGAGCAGGACCGCCTGCGGCTGCGGGCTCTCCTCGAGCGCGAGGACGCCGGCCTCGATCCCGCCGAGGAGCTCCGCCGTCTCCTCCTCGAACGCCTCGAGGACCTCGGGCGGCAGCGAGAGCGTGACGGGCTCGCGCAGTCCCGGCTCCGCCCGGACCGACTCGTACGCGGGGGCTCCCTCCGTCGCCGCGCGCGCGGTCTCGGGCCGAGCCTCCGCCGGCTCGGCCTCCGCGGCGAACGGCTCGACGAGCGGCAGCTCGGCCGCGGCCAGGAGGCTGTTCGTCCGCGTGACGAGGTCGTTCAGCGCCTCGTGGGAGAAACCCCCGCGGTCGAGGTCGCGCTGGAGCGCGTCCTGGGCGGTGTCCTGGAGGTCGACCGCCAGGGCCGAGACCCGCGCGAGACCCACCGTGGCGGCCGATCCCTTGATGGTGTGGAAGATCCGCTCGAGGGCGACGAGCGCCTCGCGGTCCTCGGGGTCGGCGCCGAGGCGGCGCAGCGCACGGGCGAGCGCGGGGAGGCCCTCGCGGGCTTCCTGGCGAAACACCTCGACGAGCTCGCCGGCCAGGACGTCCGCCGCGGCCGGCGAACGCGGCGGGGCCGGCTCGTCCTCGTCGAACGAGAACTCGAGGTGATCGCCCGCCGCGGGAGGCGCATGGCCGCGGCGCGGCGTCGCCGGCCGGCGGCGCCGCGCCGGGCGCCTCCTCGTCGAAGGAGAACTCGGCCGCCTCCGCCACGGGCGACGGCGCCTCGGCCGCCGGGGACGGCTCCGCGGCCGGGGACGCCCCCTCCCGGGCCGGCGGCGGCGCCTCGACCGCCGCGGCGGCCGGGTCACCGGATGCCGCCGCGTCGTCCTCGAGGGCGAACTCCCGCGGGGGCGCGCCCTCGGCGATGAGGTCGCGCGACTCCTCCCACCGGGCCATCCGCAGCCGGAAGTCGAGTGCGACCTCCCACGCCTCGCGCCCGCGGTGCTCGAGCTCGAGCTCGAGCATCCGCGCGAGCGCCTCCGCGCCTTCGACGCACGCCTCGCCGAGGGAGCGGCTGAGCCGCGCGTTCCTCTCGATCTCGCCGAGCGCGTTGCGGCCCACGACCGAGAGGATCTCGAGGAGCCGAGCGCTCTCCGCGAGGGACCGCGCCTCGACGAGGGCGCTCGTGCCGAAGATCGCGTGGCAGGCGTGGCTCACCGAGTCGAAGCCGGGCTCGCCGTCCACCGGGTCGATTCCGACCGGCACGTGCAGGCCGGGAGCGGCCAGGAGGGCCTCCCCCGCCTCGCGCACCCGGCGGATCTTCGCCGCCATGTCCTCCGAGAAGGACTCGCGGACGTCGTCGATCGAGAAGCGGTCCATGCCCGCCGTCTACTGCAGCTCGAACTGGTTCACGCTCTTCTGCAGCCGCTCGGACAGGGCCGCGAGCTCGCGCGTGTTGCGCAGCGACTCGCCGGCGCCGGCCTCGGTCCGGCTCGCGATCTCCGAGAGCTGCTCGATCGCGGTCGCGACGCCGGCCGCGCCCGTGACCTGCTGCTTCGCGATCTCGTTGATGTCGGCGATGAGCTCGGCCGAGTGGGTCGAGACCTCCTGGATCTGCAGGAGCGCCTGGCCGGCGCGCGAGACGATCCGGGACTCCTCCTCCACGACCGTGGTCTGCTGCTCGATGGCCTCGACCGACTCGTTCGTCTCGGTCTGGATGAGGCGCACGAGGCTGCCGATCTCCTGGGTGGCGGCGGCGGTGCGCTCGGCCAGCTGGCGGACCTGGTCGGCGACGACGCTGAAGCCGCGGCCGTGCTCTCCGGCGCGCGCCGCCTCGATCGCGGCGTTGAGGGCGAGCATGTTCGTCTGGTCCGAGATCTTGGCGATCGTTCCGACGATGCCCGTGATCTCCATCGAGCGGTCGCCGAGGGCCTTGATCTTCTTCGCGCCGGCCTGCACCTTCGCGCGCAGGTCGTCCATGCCGCGGACGGCGTCCTGGACGGCGGTGGCGCCCTCGCGGGCGGCGTCCTGGGCGCGCCGCGCGGCGGTCGCCGCGGTCGAGGCGGTGCCGGACACCCGCTCGACCTCGGCCGCCATCCGGCGGACGGCGCCGGAGGCGTCGACGATCTCCTGGGCCTGGCGGCCGGCGCCCTGCGCCATCGCCTCGGTCGAGGTCGCGATGGCCGACGTGGCGTCGCGCGTGCCCTGCACGAGCGTCCCGATGCCGGCGATGAGCTGCTGCCACTCCTCGAGCATCTGGTTGAGGGCGTCGGCCACGTTGCCGAGGGCGCCCTCCGTGACCGAGGCCCGGACGTGGAGCTTGCCGTCGGCGGCGTCCGACACGATCCGCAGCAGCGACAGGATGTTGCTCTGGAGGTCGCGGTTCTCCTGCTCGACGCGGGCCCGCAGGTCGCGGGCCTGGAGGAGCGCGGCGTTGATCTCGTTGTAGGAGTCGGCGACCTGGCCGAGCTCGTCCCGGGCGGCGAGGGAGAAGGTCTCCTTGGTGCCGGCGATCATCCGGCCGGTCGCCGCGCGCAGGGAGACGACCGAGTCCTGCACGGAGCGATAGAAGGCGAAGAACACCCAGACGAGGAGGGCGATCGCGACGAGGACCGACGTGAGGCCGAGAATCCGCTGGCGCTGGTAGTTGGCGACGCGGGCGAGGATCAGGCGGTCGAGCTCGGGGCCGACCTTCTCCCACAGGCGGTAGACCTCGTCGACGTTCGCGGCCGTCTGGGTCACGAGCGCCTCGAGCGAGCCGGCGAACGGGTCGGCGCCGCCCTCGGCGAGGGAGCGGGTCCGGAGGTCGCCGAGGTGCTTCGTGACCGCGGCGTCGGTCCGCCGCATCGTGTCCTCGAGGGCCGGGCGGCTCGTGCCGCTCTTGTTCTCCTTGAAGACCGTCGCCATGTTCACGTTGACGAGGTCGCTCGAGAGGCTCGCGCCCGTCCGGTAGAGGCCGGCGAGCTCGATGCGGTCGTCGGACCCGAGCTGGCCCTTGGCCGACAGGAGGCTCGCCTTGCCGACCGTCTCCGTCATCGTCGGCAGCTTGATGATGAACGCGTCCATCAGCCAGTAGCTGTCGAGGTCGGGGTCGAGGATCAGGTTCGAGTAGTTGCCCGCGTAGTTGAGGACGATGTCCGTCAGCATGGCGGTCAGCTGGTCGTGCTCGCGCTCGCTCTGGTCCGCGCTCGCGAAGCGCTGGGCCTTGATGTCGCTCCAGGCCTTCTTGGCCGCCGTCCACGGCTTCGTCGTCTGCAGCAGGACGCCGAAGCGCGCCTCCTGCGCGTCGACGTCGACCGCGGCCTGGTCGGCCTTGGCCCGCGCCTGGGTCAGGCGCTCCTCGAACTTCGTCTGGCCCGAGAGCACCGCCGCCGTGTACAGGCGGTGGAGCTGGACCTGGCGCAGCATCTCGCGCAGCGGCGTGATGTAGGCGACGCCGTACGACTCCTTCTGGTTGAAGTCGATGCGCTCCGTGGCGAGCGAGATCTGCAGGTAGCTGACGACCGCGAACGGCGTCAGCAGCAGGAGCCCGATGAGCGCGAACTTGCGGGCGTAGCTCAGCCGGTTCATCAGGGCGACGGCGGGCCCCAGGACCAGCCCGGCCGGTCCGCGCCCCCCGGCCCGCGTCGTCTCAGTCGTGAGCGCCATCTCGAGTCTCTCCTCCAGGTCCTTCGTCCCACTTCGCGCGGAAGCGCAGCGCGGAAAGACGGCGCGCGAGCTCGGCGTGGTCGAGCAGCGTCGCCGGCACGTCGGCCGGTCCGATGTCCAGCAGCCCCCGCGAACCGGCGTGCGCGTCGACCCCGCCCAGCGTGTCGAGCCGCGCGCCCTCCGTCCCGTACACGGCCTCGGTCCGGTCCACGACCGCCGCGAGCAGGGTCCCGTCGACCCTGAGGACGAGCGACCGCGGGAGCTCTCCCGGCTCGACGGGTGTGGCGTCGGCCGGGAGGCCGAGGACCGCCGAGAGGCTCACGACCGGCACGGCCGCCCCCCGCAGGCTCGTCAGGCCGACGAGCCACGGGGGGCTGAGCGGCACCGTCACGAGCTGGGCCAGGGTCAGCGCCTCGGTGACGACCACCGTGTCGAGCGCGTACCGCCGGCCCGCGAGCCAGAACACGCAGACGTGCGCGCCCTCGCGGCCGGGCCCGCTTCCGCGAGGGGCGCCCGGCGCGGGCTCCCGCCGCGACGACGGCGGTCCCGACGCCGGGCTCGCGTCGGCGTCCATTCCTACAGGAACTTCTTGAGGACGGCCGTGAGGGCGTCCGGAGTGAAGGGCTTCGCGATGAGGTCGGCCGCGCCCTGCTTCTCCGCCCAGAAGCGGTCGGTGTCGGTGCTCTTCGAGGTGACCATGACGACGGGAATCGCCGCCGTGTCGGGGTCCTTCTTGAGCTTGCGGCAGGTGGCGAAGCCGTCCTGCTTGGGCATCACGACGTCGAGCAGGACGAGGGCCGGCTTGAGCGTCTTCGCGCGGTCGAGGGCCGAGTCGCCGTCCTCGGCGTACTCGGGGTGGTGCCCGGCGCTCGTCACCACCTTGCCGATGAGCTCACGGTCGGTCTTGAGGTCGTCCACGATCAGAACGGTGCGCACAGTCTGTCCTCCTGGCTACGCGGCGATGAACCGCTCGATAGCCGTAAACAGGAACGGTTTGACGAGCACGGCGTCGAAGCCCGCCGCCCGCAGCTCGTCCTCCTCCGGCCGGTCGAGCTCGCGGTCGGACACCGCGGCGAGGGCCGTATCCGAGATCTCGAGGATGCCCCGCAGGGCGCGGGCCGCCGCCGGCGCGTCGATGTTCGCCGACACGTTCAGGATCAGCAAGCGGGGCCGCTCCTTGAGGCAGATCTCGATGAGGTCGTCGGGGGTCGGGATCTCGACGAGCGGCACGGGCCGGCCGCGCCCGGCCAGGAGCCGGGCGAGCGGCTCCCTCACGCCCTCGCGGTCGGGCTCGATCACGGCCACCGGACGCACGGCGGGAGCGGGCCGGTCGGGGCTCCCGCCCGCGTCGTCACGCTTGCGGACGAGGCCGACCTGGCTCAGCCGGAACAGGCAGTGGAACACCTCGAACGGGGGTACCCCGCTCGCCTCGATGATCTGGCGGACGCCGTGCCGGTCGTTGACGAGCGTCAGCACGCGGCGCTCGCTGTCCGTGAGCTCGAACCCGGCGAGCGCCTCGTCGAAGCCGTCCGAACGGCGGAACACCACGTCGAGCCCGTCGACGTGCAGCTCCACCTGCGCCCAGTCGTCGACGGCCCGCAGCCGCTCGAGCTGGATCTGGGCGAGCGAGAGACGGGAGCCGAAGGCCTGGACCCACCCGGGCAGCTCGGGAAGGTCGGTCCAGTCGAACGCGGCCGGCCCCGCCTCGATCGCGGCGAGCAGGGCGCGCTTGCCCTGCTGGTACAGGACGCGCGCGAGCTCGGCCGCCGGAAAGCGCCCGCCCTCGGCGAGGGTCGCGTACAGGGGCTTCCCCGTCGCAGCCTGCTCGGCCCGGGCACGGTCGAGCTCCGGCGGCGGGACGAGGGAGAGGTCCTCGATCGACTGGCGCAGGTCCTCCTCCGGCTGGTCGTGGCTCGCCAGGACGAGGCGGCCGCGCCGGAGAAAGAGGAAGGTCCGCCGCGACGGGTGCCCGAGGCGGAGCATGCCGGTGCGCCCGCTCGCGTCGAGGCTCTGCAGGAGCTGGGCGAGGGGCAGGAGGCTCGTCTGGCCCGCGAGCACGCTCGACGACGCCCGGCTCGGCTCGGCCGGGGCCGCCGCGCCGAGCCCCTCGCGCACCGTCGGCACGAGGGCGCCGAGCAGGCCGTCGAGGAGGTCGGGGGTCAGGATCTTCCGGGCGAAGTAGACGGCCGGGCTCGCGTCGCCGAGCGAGCGCGCCCACTCCGGGATGCGGGCGAAGCGCTCGCGCAGGAGCGCGAACATCGCGCGCGCCGCCGCCTCCTTCTGCGCGAAGCTGAAGGCCACCGCGGGGGCGGCGTCCGTCGCGGGCGACGCGCCCTCGGCCGTCGCCTCCGCCGCGAAGCGGGCCAGGACGTCGCCGACGAGGAAGGCGATCTCCGAGGGCGTGAACGGCTTTCCCACGAACTCGACCACCGAGGGCAGCTCGCGGAAGAGGCCCCTCAGGTCGTCGCTCTTCGCGGACATCACGACGATCGGCACGGAGGACGTCCGCTCGTCGGCCCACAGGCCGCGCGCGACGTCGAGGCCCTTCATGTCGGGCAGCACGTAGTCCAGCAGCACCAGGTCGGGCCGCGCGCGCAGCGCGCGCTGGATGCCCTCCTGGCCGCTGCTCGCGAGCTCGAGCACGAACCCGGCCCGGCCGAGCGCCATCTCGAGGAGCTTGCGGATCGTCAGCGAGTCGTCGATCGCGAGGACCCGGCGGGCGGGGGCGCTCATCTCAGCTCGACCACCAGCGCGGCGCCGGCCCCGCCGGCATTCGACAGGATCGACTCCAGGTGGTCGACCAGGGCCGGCCCGCCGGCCTCGGCCGCCTGGGCGAGCTGGACCCTGGCTCCGTTCGCCACCGCGCTGCGCGCGGCCCCGGTCGCGGCGACGACGAGGTCCCCGCCCGACGCCGCGAGGAGGTGGGCTCCCCGCTCGCCCTCGCGCGGCCCGAAACGCCACGCCCCGGGCAGCCGCAGCGGGGAGTGCAGCCAGACGTCGACCTCGGCGCTCGGGACGTGGAGGGCCCACTGCCCCGCCGCCGGGGAGAACCACACGGCCACGGCGTCCGGCCCCAGCGCCCCGACGAGGCTCGCCGCGGCGCGATCGACGGGAAGGCCGGAGGTCAGCATCCACGCCGCGTTCTGCGCCGCGGACTCGGGGATGGGCCGCTCGCCGTCGACCGAGACGAAGCCCGCGACACCCTGGCGGCCGAGCTTGCTGAGCAGCGGGACGACCGCGGCGTCCCGCGAGACCCCGCCGGCCCACCACTCGCGGCCCTGCATCTCCCGGACCTGCAGCACGCGGCCGCTGCGCAGCGACGCGGCCCCCTCGGCCGTGGCGATGGCCGTGCGGATGCGGGCGCCGATCTTCTCGCGCGTGAGAGGGGAGCCGAGCAGAGTCACGCGGCCGCCCTGAAGGGTCACCGAGTGCCGGACGAGGGGCTCCGCGCACAGCAGCAGGAGCGGCGCGGCCTGGTACTCGAGGCTCGCCAGCGCCGCGACGTCCTCGGGGACCGCGCGCTGTCCGGCCGGGAGCGGAGCGATGAGGAGCGCCGGGTTCGCCGGCCGCGGCGTGCCGTCGCCGCCACCGGGGCTGCAGAACACCGGCAAGACGCGCGCATGGGCGCACGCCTCCGCGATCTCGCCCCGCAGCCCGCCGTCGAGGCCCGTCGTCGAGACGAGCACGGTCTCGCCGCTCACGGGACGACCTCCGCCGGCGCGGCGACGAGGGCGCCGAAGAGCGTGGATGCCACCGCCGCCGGATCGAGGTGCAGGGCCCCGGTGTCCGCGGACCGGCCGGCCAGCCAGCCTTCCGGGCACACCCAGCGGGCCGGCGAGCCGGGCAGGCGCCCGTCGTCCGTCGCGACGCCCACCGCGCGCACGTCGTCGACCCGGACGAGGTAGCGCGGCCCGTCCCCGCCCGCCGCGCGCAGCAGAAGCCCCTTGGCCAGGGCCTGCGGGCCGCGGCCCTCGCCGGACAGGGTCACGCAGACGACCGGCTCGTCGCCCACGACGCCGATGCCCGCGACCCACGCCTCGCACAGCGGCGGCGGCGGCGACAGCGGGAACTCGACGACGCGCTCCAGGTCGCGCAGCGGGACGAGCACCGTGCGGGCGTCGATCAGACACTCGAGAGACTCGCGGTGCATCAGTGTGTCGCCTCGCCTCGCGTCGATCGCATCGTCACGTACGGAGGGAGGTCCGGGTGCCGTTTCATCGCGAGCACGGGGATGGTACGTCCCGCCGAAGGCTCTGTCAAAGGCCGGAAGAGCTTTCTTGACCCCAAGTTACTCTCCAATTCGCTCCGACAAGCGTTGAGCGTAAGACTCTGACCGTCAGTGCGCGGTCCGGCCGCGCCCGGCCGCTATCCGATCCGGATACGGACGCGAGCCGGACCCGCCCGGAACGTTCTCTGTCGATCCGCAGTGTGCTCGGCGCGGAGGGCGGCCGGACGCCCGGGAGTCGCCTTTCCGACGGAACCCGTACCCGGCTGAAAAAATGCCGACGCTGTCGCTCTTCGTGGGCCCGCCGCCCCGCTTCGCCTCGAGACGGCGGCGGACGCAGCCTTCATCGGAGACCTCGGGAGGCCCGATCCCACCCTGCGGGCGTATGCTTCGCGCGTGCGCGCGCCCCGGCCCGTTCCCGCCGGCCTCGCCCTTCCGCCGGGAGGGACGACGGCGCCGCCCCGGCTCGTCTGGGCGGTGAACCGCTTCTGGATGGAGACGGAGAACCGGAAGACCGGCCGCTACGGCGGGAAGAGCCGGCAGCACTGGTACGCCCTCCTCTTCCTGATGCGCACGCTGCGGCTCGGGCTGCGCCTCGTCGGCCGGTACGAGCAGGGCGTGCGCAACGCGTGGGACCTCGAGCTGCGCGAGCTCGAGCTGCGCCTGCCCCGCCTGCCTCCGCAGTTCGAGGGATTCACGATCCTCCACCCGTCGGACCTCCACCTCGACGGCATGGACGGCCTGAGCAGGCGGTGCTCCGCCGACTGGGCGGACGGGAAGCCCACCTCTGCGCCCTCACCGGCGACTACTGCACGGAGCGCATCGGCCGATCCGCCCGGTCATGGAGCGCATGCGCGCCCTCGTGTCCGGGCTGCGGTGCCGCGAAGGCGTCCTCGGGGTCGGGAAACCACGACGACGGCCACATGGTCGCGCCGCTCGAGGAGATGGGCGTGCGGATGCTCGTCAACGAACGGGTGGACTCCTGCTCGCGGCGACGCCAGACTCCAGGTCGTCGGGACGGACGACGTCCACTACTACTTCACCGACCAGGCCGTCCACGCCCTCGAGGCGGCCCCCGACGCGTTCACCGTCGCCCTCGTCCACTCCCGGAGATCTACGACGTGGCCGCGTCGCTCGGGGTCGACCTCTACCTCTGCGGCCACACGCACGCCGGGCAGGTCTGCCTGCCCGGGGGACGGCCCGTCCTCACCCACCTCTCGCGCGGGCGGCGGTTCTACCGGGCACGTGGCGCCACGGCGGGATGGTCGGGGTGACGAGCGCGGGCGTCGGCACGTCCGGAGTGCCGGTGCGCTTCCACACCCGTGGCGGCAGATCCTCAAAGCACCCTGCGGTCCGGCCTCGGCGCAGAGCTGAGCGCCCGCCGGGCCGGCGCCTCGTCCCTCAGCGCTCGACGACCGTCACCTCGAGCGACCGGCGCCGCTGCCCGGCGCGGTCGAGGAGCACCTTCACCGTCTGGCCCGGCGCCAGACCGCGCAGGATCGCCGAGAAGCCCGGCAGGTTCGCGACGTCCTTGTCGTCGAGCTTCAGCAGGACGTCGCCTTCCCTGACGCCAGCCTTCTCCGCCGTGGCGAGCCGGGCGTCACGCCGGCCACTTTCACGCCCGGACCCTCGAAGGCGAAGTCGGGCATCGTGCCGAAGCTCACGCGCCGGGCGCCGGCCGCGGCGCCGGGCCGGGCCGGCGGCCGGCGAGGCGGCGGCGGGACCGCCGGCGCCCGCGGGGGACGCGCCCTTCATCGTCGCGATCGTGTTCGTGAGCGGCCGCCGCGCTCGCCGAGGTAGGCGGATCCCCTCCTTCACGAACGTCGCGACCTTCACGAGCCCGGGGCCGTCGACCTTGTCCGCGGTGTCTCCGGGGCGGTGGTAGTCCGCGTGCGGGTCGGTGAAGATCTGCACCGCCGGCACGCCCCGGTCGATGAAGTTTTTCTGGTCCGACGACTCGAGCGCGTCGGGGATCATGCGGCTCTCGACGCCGGTCACGAAGCCGGCTCCCCGGAAGATGTGCGGCCACTCGCTGGCGCTGCCCGTGGCGAGCACCGAGAGCTTCTTGTCGAAGAGCCGGCTGACGGTGTCGACGTTGATGACGCCGATCGCCTTGTCGAGCGGGAACACCGGGTGCTCCGCGTAGTGCTTCGAGCCCAGGAGCCCCGCCTCCTCGCCGGAGAAGGCGACGAAGACGATCGTCCGCGGCGGCTTCTCGCCCGAGGCGAGGGCCTTCGCCAGCTCGAGCATCACCGCGACGCCGCTCGCGTTGTCGTCGGCGCCGGGGTGGAGCTTCCCCTCGTCGCCCTTGTGGACGTCGGGCCAGCCCGCGCCGAGGTGGTCGTAGTGCGCGGTGAGGAGCGCCGACTGGCCGGCCCACTCCGCCTTCGCCCCGGGCAGGATCCCGATCACGTTGCGCAGCGTCGCCGGCGCGCCGGACGGCGACTTCGCCGCCGGGAACGACTGGAAGTACGTCCCCCCGTCGCCGCCCGGCCGCAGGCCGATGCCCGAACGCCGCGGCCACGTACTCGGCGGCCGCGTCGAGGCCTCCGGTGCCGACGCCGCGGCCCTCGCGCTCCGGGGCGGCGAGCCACTGCACGTGAGCGAGGAGGTCCTTCTGCGAGAAGACGGGCGGCAGCTCGGCGAGCGCGGCGCGGGCCGGCAGGACGAGCGCCGTCGCGGCGCGGCGCTGCTCCGCGGCCGGCCTCAGGTCGACGCGCATCGGCGAGTCCGTGGCGGTCCACTGGCCCTTCAGCACGTTCACCGGCTCGTCGCCCTCGAAGCCGAGGTACGAGTACTTTCCGTAGTGCGGCAGCTTCCGCCCGAGGCCGGGCAGCGGGGCGAGGCCGTCGGCGAAGATCCAGCCGACCGCCTTCTCTAGGTTTCCGGGTGCCGCCGCACGAGGACGACCGAGTGGCCGCCGAGCGCCATCGACTCGCGGTCGACCGCGAGGTTCGCCTCGCGTCGAGGGAGTAGTCGCCGCCGGAGGCGAACAGCTTCGCCGCGAGCGCGTTCGTCCGGCCGAGGAGCCAGACCGCGCGGTCGGCCGGGACCTCCGCCATCTGGGCGTCGGTGACGATCTCCGGCTGGTGGGAGTCGCTCCGCCAGCTCTCGACGAGCTTCCGGTAGCCCTCCTGCTCCGCTGCCGGCGCGCCGGCCGGCAGCACCGCCACGATCTTCGCCTCTCCGAAGATCTGGCCGATCGACGGCGCGGTCTCGCGCGGGTCGAGGAGGCGGAAGACGTCGAACTGCGGGTCGACGTGGAGGGCCACCGGCTCCGCCTCGGTGTGCAGCGTCGTGGCCGCGAGCCGGCCGGTCATGCGCACGACCGAGGCGACCGGCTTCCCCGTCGTCTGGACGACGACCGGCACGTCGAGCGGCCGCGGCTCGCCGTCCTGCGTCTGCTCGAGCACGAACGCGACGTCGTAGCCGTCGTGGGCGGCCGGAGCGGCGCCGCCGTTCGGCGCGTCGCGCAGGTCCGTGAGCGTGGCGCGAAGCCGCGCGGCGCCCGGCTTCGCGACGTGCGCGGCGAAGAAGGCGCCGAGGTCGGCGCCGGCCACGGCCTCCATGGACTTCCGTACGTCGGCGAACGAGGCCTGCTTCCCGCGGTTCTCGCGGTAGAAGCGCGCCGCCCAGCGGCGGAAGCCGTCGTCCCCGAGGCGCTGGCGCAGCATGTGGAAGACCATGAGCGTCTTGCCGTAGCCCACGGCCTCGGTCGCCGCGCTGTGGCGCGAGCGGAACTCCGAGAGCGGGAAGTCCCGCCCGTCCTTCACGTAGCTGCGGTACTTCTGCAGCGTGTCGCGGCGGTACTCGTCGCCCTTCCCCCGCTGCTCCTGGATCAGGTGGTCGGCCATGTAGGCGGTCAGGCCCTCGCACCAGTTCCCGCTCGCGTAGTCGACGAAGGCCGAGTTGCCCCACCAGTTGTGCAGGATCTCGTGCGGGTAGGAGGACGTGAGGATGAACGGGAAGCGGATGATCTGGGGGCCGAGAAGCGTGTAGGAGGGCATGCCGTAGCCCGTCTCCCAGAAGTTCTCGACCATCGCGAACTTCCCGTACGGGTACGGGCCGAGCAGGCCGCGGTACATCTCGAGGTACTGCGCCGTCGCCGTCAGGTACTTCGCGGCGAGCGAGTCGTCCTTCTGCCGGAGGTAGACGAGCGACTCCACGGCGCCCGCGCTGTCGCGATAGACGACGAGCGGACCGCCCACGAGCGTGATCTCGTCGATCGCCCCGTGCGACTCCCAGCGCGCCCGGCCCTGCGCGTCGCGCGACGTGCCGTTGCCGGCCGCGATCACGTGCCAGCCCTCGGGAGCCGCGACCTCGACCTCGTAGTCGACGAGATCGCGGTCGACGAACGGGTACCAGTAGCCCCCGCCGGAGAGGTAGACGCCGTCCTTCGAGACGATGCCTTCCGTCTCGCGGAAGCCGCGCGTGTACTCCTCCTTCTGGTCCGAGAGGCCGAAGTCGAACTTCCCCTCGTAGGCGAGGTGAACCGTTCCCCCCGCGCCCGGCAGGGCGGCGCGGTAGCGCTTCAGCTTCCCGGCCGCGTAGAGGTCGTCGGGCGAGGAGTTGATGCCGAAGAATCGGGCGGCGGCGTCCTTCCCGGCCGGCGCTTCCGCGACGGCCGGCTCCGCGCTCGTGACCTTCAGCGCGCGGTTCAGGAGGAACTCGACGCCCCCGTCCTTCACGGCCGCGCCGGGGACGGCCACCTCGTCGACGACGCTCAGCCAGCCCCGCGCCGGGTCGAGCGTGACCTTCATCGAATGGCGGACGCGGGCCGCGGGAGCGGGCGGCGCCGCGGGCTGGGCGGGCGCGGCGGCCGCGACGCCGAGGACGAGCGCGACGGCCGGGAGGAAGCGCCTCACTTCTGCGAACCCGCGGCGGGCTCGTCCGCCTTCGCGGGAGCGGGCGCCTTCGGCGGCGAGCGGCGCAGGTAGGCCGTCAGCGTGACTTCCTTCCCGTCGCGCACGACCCTGTAGACGACCGAGTCGCCCCAGCGCTTCTCCGACATCATCCGGTTGCTCGTCTCCTTGTCGTCGATCGGCACCCCGTCCATCGAGACGAGCTCGTCGTCGAGCTGGAAGCCGGCGGCCTGGGCCGGCGACTCCGGCGCCACCATGATCACGACGTAGCGGCCCGCCTTCGACTTCGTCTCCGGCGTCGAGATGCCGACGCTCGGGTAGAGAGGGTCGGTCGAGCGCGGGAGGCCCCAGACGAAGCTCGCGTACGAGGCCTGGACCGACGTCAGCGGCGGGTGCTCGTCGTCCGCCACCGGCACCGGGATGACCGACGCCGTCTTCCCGGGGAACCACAGCTTCACCTGCCGCTCGGCGCCGAGGCCGTAGGCCACGTGGCCCGAGCCGATGAGCACGACCATGATCGCCTTGTCCCCGCCGTGCTTCTGCAGGGCCTGGAGCGCGTTCCAGCCCATCGCCGCGTCCCACGTGCACTGCGCCCGGTACATGCCCTGGAACATCGCGTCCGGCATGTTGCCGTGGAGCGAGTCGGAGCCCGTGAAGAACGCGCGGAAGAGCCGCTGGTGCTCGGCGTCCTCCGTGTCGATCCGCGAGGGCAGCATCGCCTTCTGCTCGGGCGTGAGCGCCTCGTAGCCCTTCCCCCGCATCGTCTGCACCACCGCCCGCGGCACGTTCACCCCGAACATCCGGATCCCGCTCTGGCGGGCGAAGAGGAAGACGTCCCGGTAGTAGTTCCAGTGGTAGCCCCAGTTCTTGTACCAGTGGGACTCCTTCAGGAAGCCCTCCTCGGTCATCGCCTTGTCCGAGTGCCACCGGTCGAGCCACGGCTGCTCGGTCACCGGGTACATCTCGAGCCCGACGAGCACCTGGCGCCCCCGCTTGTGCAGCTCCTGCAGGACGCGCAGCTGCACCTTGTGGAACTCGATGTCCGTGTGGCTCTCGCCGACGAAGACGATCTTCACTCCGTCGAGCCGGGCGGCGAGCTCCGGCGGAGTCACGACGTCGCCCGTCGCGGCGTCCGTGATGCCGTCGACGACCACGGCCGACTGGCGATCCTTCCGGGCGGGGTCGCCGATCGCGAGGTTCGTGGCGCGGTCGTCCGCGAGCGCCGGGGCCGCCGCCGCGGCGGCGAGGAGGATCACGACGGGGAGGAGAGATCGGGTCATTCAGGGCCTCTTCGATCGGTGGGCGGCCGCATGGGCGCGGCGGCGTGACAGCGTAACAGCAGCGGCCTCCGGCGTTAAGCCGGTCCGGGGCTCCGCCCGAGTCTCCAGGCGAGCGCCGCGATCACTCGTCCCACGGCTCGTCGTCTTCGGCGCCGCGGGCGGCCGTCGGCGCGGCCTCGCCCAGGAGGAGCGTCCGCAGGCGGCGCAGGTCGTTCAGGAGCCGGCGGCTCGACGCGAGCTGGGCCTCGAGCCGCTCGAGCTTGTAGGCGACGAGGCGGAGCGCGTCGCGCTCGCGCGCGGCGGAGCCGCCGGCGGCGGCCGCGAGATCCTGCTGCACCTCGGCCTGGGCCTGGCGGACGGCCTCCACGAGCAGGCCCACGTACTCGTGGGCGGCCTCGACGTTGTCGAACGGCGTCTCGCTCATGTCCCGGGGGAACGACTATGGCGCGGCCGTGACCGTGTAGACCTTGCACTGGTCGTCGTGCAGGGCCTCGTACGACGCGGTCATGTCGTGGACGCACACGCGGGCCCGCCAGGTCCCCGCGGCGTAGGTCCAGTCCCGACGGCAGAAGAGGCCGGTGGTGCCCTCGGTGTCGAACCGACCGTTGCCGTCGAAGTCCATCGAGAACCAGAGGAGGTCGGCGTCCGGGTCGGTGGTGGCGCAGAGGTTGAAGCGGACCGCGAGCGGCGCCTGCCCCGTGATCCGATCCTGGTTGGTGCCCGCCGCGTCGGGCGTCGACTTGAAGACCGGGTCCGGCGGGCGGTTCGCCGGCGGAGGCGGCGCCGAGCTCACGGTGACGGTCGCGGAGCAGCGCGCGCTCTGCGAAGCCGTCGTGACGGTGAACGCCGCCACGTAGCTCCCGCCGGCGGTGTAGGTGTGGGACGCGTCGGGGTTCGTGCCGCTGGCGCCGTCTCCGTAGCTGATGGCGACCGTGAAGGTCCCTTCGGCGCCGGACACGCCGAGGAGGAAGGACACGGGCAGCGGCGCGGCGCCCGATCCCGGCCGCGCCTCGCAGGTGACGCCCAGCGTCGGGGCGACCACCTGGTCCTTCTGGCAGGCCGGCAGGGCGACGAGAGCCGCGAGGGCGGCCGCGGCCGCGAGCGGACGTCTCATGCGTGCCTCCGCCGTCGATCATACGCCGCGCGCGAGCCGTTCGGTCGGGCCGCCCGTATCCCCGGGCGCGGTTCCGGTAACATGACGTGGAGAACCCACCGCGAGGTCGCTCGATGCGCCTGCTGCCGCTCGCCGTGGTGACGGCCGTCGCCCTGCCGTCCCCGCTCCACCCCCAGGCGCCGCCGGCGCCGCCCGGCACCGTGCCGCGCATCGAGGTCCAGGCGGCCGAGGTGTCGGTCGACTTCGTCGTGAGGGACAAGAGGGGCCGCATCGTGCGCGACCTCCGGCCGAACGAGGTCGAGGTCCTGGAGGACGGCGTGCGGCAGGAGGTCGGCTTCTTCCAGCTGATCGCCCCGAAGGTCGCCGTCGACGAGGCGCCCGTGGCGCTCTCCGCCGAGCGCGGCGCGCCGGCGGCCCTGCCCCGCTCCGCCCCCGATGAGGTCGAGCGCGAGGCCGTGGTCGCGCTCGTCTTCGACCGCCTCGGCACCGAGGCCCGCGTCAACGCCCGGCGGGCCGCCGACGAGTGGCTGAAGCTCCCGGCCGTGGCCGGCCGGGAGGTCGGCGTCTTCCGGATCGACCGCGGGCTCGCCCAGCTGCAGGAGTTCACGGACGACCGCGCCACGGTCCGCGAGGCGCTCGAGGCGATGGAGCGCTCGCTGCCCACCGCCTACCTCGACGCCTCCGACCACGAGCGGCTCCGCGGCCTGCGGGAGCGCGCCCTCAGGCTCGACGGCCAGGGCACCCCGCAGTCGCTCGTCGGCTCCCTCTCCGCCGCCGACGACGGCACGGCCGCGACCGCGCGCATGGAGCAGCGCCCCGCCGACGCGATGGAGCGGGACACGGAGCGGCGCTTCGCCGCCTCGCAGATCGCGATGCTCGAGGCGTTCGAGGAGCTCGAGCGCGACCAGCAGGGCCTCGCCACGACGAACGCCCTCCTCTCGCTCGTGAACGGCCTGAAGTCCCTGCCGGGCCGCAAGGCCGTCGTTCTCTTCTCCGAGGGGCTCGTCCTCCCGTCGCGCGTCCTGGCGAGCCTCGACTCCCTCGTCTCCGAGGCGAACCGGGGCGGAGTGAGCTTCTACACGGTGGACGCGGCGGGGCTGCGCGCGGCCAGCGCCTCCGACGAGATGCGCCGCGAGCTGGCCGGGCTCGGCCAGGCGGCCGGAGGCCTGCCCGCCCTGTCTCCCGCCTCGAAGCGCCTCGAACGCAGCGACGATCTCCTCCGGTACGACCCGGCGAGCGGCCTCGGCTCCCTGGCACGGGAGACGGGCGGCTTCCTCGTGCACGACACGAACGACATCACCGCGGGCCTGCGCCGGGTGGAGGAGGATCTCGGCGCGTACTACTTCCTGGCGTACGCCCCGCGGAACGACGCGTGGGACGGCCGCTACCGCCGGATCGACGTCCGCGTCCACCGGTCCGGGGTGTCCGTTCACGCGCGCCGCGGCTACTTCGCGGTGCGCACGCGGACGCCGACGCCGGTGCTCGACTACGAGGCGCCGGCCCTCGCCCGGCTCGAGAGCGACCCGTCCGCGAGCGCCCTGCCGCTGCGCGCGGGCGCCCTCCACTTCCCCGCCGAGGACGGGGAGAGCGTCGTCGCGATCGTTGCGTCGCTCCCGGCCGACGCGCCGGCCATGGCGCCGGAGACGGGCGGCCGCGACGTCGCGCAGGACTTCACGGTGCTCGCCCTCGTGCGCGACCGGACGGGGCGCGTCGCGGCCAAGGCGAGCCGGCGCTACGCCCTCGTCTGGCCCGCGGCTAAGGCCCCGGATGCCGCCGCCGGCCGCGTCCTCTTCGAGCGCGAGGCCCGGCTCGCGCCCGGCCGCTACACGGTCGAGATCGTGGCCCTCGACGCGCAGAGCGGGAGGGCCGGCGTGCGACGCCTGCCGCTCGACGTGCCGGCGACGCGGGCGAGCCCCCGCGTCGGCAGCGTGGTCGTCGTGGGGCAGGTCGAGCCTCGCGCTCTCGCCGACCCGGGCGCTCTCGACTACCGGGGCCACCTGCTCTTCCCGAACCTCGGCGACCCGGTGCGCGTCGGCGGGGAGAAGCCCATCGCGTTCGTGGTCGCGCTGCGGCCCGGGAGCCGTCCGGTTTCGGCGCTCACCGTCGAGGTGCTCTCGGGCGACACCCTGGTGCGGGAGCTGCCGGTCGCCCTGCCCCCTCCCGACGCGGCCGGCTCGATCCGCGTCGTCGGCGAGATCCCGACGGCCGGGCTGCTGCCGGGCCCGTGCACCCTCCGCGTCGTCGCCACCGACGGCGAGGCGATGGCCTCACGCTCGACGGACCTGACGCTCGTCCCCTGATACGCTTCCGCGATGGGAGGCGCGCCCGGCCGGATCGCGGCGGCGGCCGCCGCGCTGTGGCTCGCGGCCGGGGCGGCGCGCCCGCAGGACGAGGCGGTCCTCTCGCCGGCCTATCTGTCGGTCCTGAAGCGCTACGCGAGCGGCGACCGCAGCGCGGCGCTCACGGAGATCGCGGCGTGGCCCGAGGGTCGGCTCCGCCGCGAGATGACGTCGCTCGCGTCGCTCCGCCGGGCCGGCCGTGCCTGCAATGGATGTGGCGCGCAGCACGTGTGGCAGGGGCTCCCCGTGCGCGCCGGCCTCATGCTGCACGCCGACGCCGCGCTCGGCGACTGGCGCGCAGGCCGCCCGGCCCGGCTCGCCGAGTCCGCTGCACTGCCGCCGGGCCTACACGGCCGGGGTCAGATCTTGAATCTTGAATCTTGAATCTCGAATCCGCTCCGCGTTCGAGATTCGAGCTTCGACCATCACTCGTAGCGCAGCGCGTCGATCGGGTCGAGGCGGGCGGCCTTGCGGGCCGGGAAGTAGCCGAACACCATCCCGACCGCGGCCGAGAAGAGGAAGGCGATCGCCACCACGGACCCGTCGAGGATGAACGGCACGCCGAGGACGCCGGCGAGGGCGAACGACGCGGCGAGGGCCAGCGCGATCCCGACGAGGCCGCCGAAGGACGAGAGCGCGACGGCCTCCACGAGGAACTGCGTCAGGACCTCGTCCTGGGTCGCGCCGATCGCGAGCCGGATGCCGATCTCGCGCGTCCTCTCCGTCACCGAGACGAGCATGATGTTCATGATCCCGATCCCGCCGACGAGGAGGCTCACCGCGGCCACCGCGCTCAGCAGCATCGTCAGGAGCTGCGTCGTGCCGGTGAGCATCGTCGCGAGCTCCTTCATGTCCATCACGTGGAAGTCGTCCTCCTTCACCCCCGTGATGTGACGCCGGCCGCGCATCACCTGCTCGATCTCGGCCTGGGCCGTGGCGGTCGAGACGCCGTCCTTCACCGACACCTGGATCATCCGGATCTCGCGGTTGCCGGTGAAGCGGCGCTGCACCGTCCGCAGCGGCATGAGGACCGTGTCGTCCTGGTCGCCCATGCCGGCCTGGCCCTTCGCGGTGAGGACGCCGATGACCTGGGCCGAGACGTTCCCCAGCCGGACGTTCTGCCCGATCGGGTCCTGTCCGCCGAAGAGCTTCGTCCTGACCGTGTTCCCGAGGACCGCCACCGCCGCGCCGGCCCGCACCTCCCCGTCCGTGAACGTCCGGCCCGCGGCGAGCGGCCAGTGGCGCACCACGAAGTAGGCGTTGTCGACGCCGGCGACGCTCGTGTTCCAGTTCTCGTTGCCGTAGACGGCCGTCGCCGACTGCTGCGCCGTCGGCGAGACGGCGGCGAGCGAGGGCACGCCGGCCGCGAGCGCCTCGGCGTCCTCGACCCGGAAGGGCGGCGCCGACTGCCCCGGCCCGGGCCGCTGGCCGGGCGCGATCATCAGCATGTTCGTCCCCATGCTCGCGATCTGGCTCGTGACCTGGGCGGTGGCGCCCTTGCCGAGCGTCACCATCACGATGACCGCGGCCACCCCGATGACGATGCCGAGGATGGTGAGCGCGGAGCGCATCTTGTTGCGGCGCACGGTGCGCACGGCCAGGACGAAGGCGTTCCAGATCATGTCAGGCCGCCTCGGGACGGCGCTCGTCCGCGGAGACGAGGCCGTCGAGGAAGTGCACGCTGCGCCGCGCGTAGGCCGCGATCTCGGCGTCGTGGGTGACCATGAGGACGGTGATGCCACGCTCGGCGTTGAGCCGCGCGAGGAGCTCGAGGATCTCGCGGCTGCGGGCGCGGTCGAGGTTGCCGGTCGGCTCGTCGGCGAGGAGCACCGCGGGGTCGGTCACGATCGCGCGCGCGATCGCCACGCGCTGCTGCTGGCCGCCCGAGAGCTCGTTCGGGGCGTGGCTCTCGCGGCCGGTGAGGCCGACGAGGGCGAGCGCCTCCTTCGCCCGCTCGCGGCGCCTCGACGCGGGCACGCCGCGGTAGAGGAGCGGCAGCTCGACGTTCTCGAGGGCCGAGGTGCGGCTCAGCAGGTTGAAGCCCTGGAAGACGAACCCGAGGTAGTGACGGCGGAAGAGGGCGCGCTGGCGCATGTCGAGGCGCGCGAGGTCGACGCCCGAGAAGAGGTACTCCCCCGCGGTCGGCGTGTCGAGGCAGCCGAGCACGTTCATGCACGTGGACTTGCCGGAGCCGCTCGGCCCCATGATCGCCACGAACTCAGAGGCGTCGATCGCGAGGTCCACTCCGCCGAGGGCGGCGACCTCGGCGTCGCCCGTGCCGTAGACGCGCGTCACGCCGCGCAGCTCGATGAGCCTCTCCGCCGGGGTCACGGCCGTCACTCCTTCCCGACCGTGTCGACGACGAGCGGCGCGCCGGGCGAGACGCCGCCGCTGACGACCTGCGTGACCTTTCCGTCGGTCAGGCCGGTCTCGACCGCCACCGCGTCGAGCAGGTCGCCGTCCTTCAGCACGTAGACGTGCTGCGACCGGCCGTTCGCGGCGGCCGGAGCCGCGGCCGCGCGACGCATCGGCGGCCCGGGCAGGAGCCGGCGCACGAAGCTGCCGCTCGGCGCCGCGGCCGGGACCGCCGGCGGCGTGAAGCGCAGGGCGGCGTTCGGGACGAGGAGGGCGTCCTTCACGCGCGAGGCCGTGAGCTCGGCCGTCGCGGTCATCCCCGGCCGCAGCAGCAGGCCGGCGTTGTCGACGACGAGGACGGCCTCGTAGGTGACGACGCCGTCCGTCGTCGCCGACGCCTGCCGCACCCGCTGCACCTTCGCCTGGAACGTCCTCCCCGGGTAGGCGTCGACGGTGAACGTCGCGTCCTCGCCGTCGCGCACCTGGGCCACGTCCGCCTCGTCGACGTCGACCCGCAGCTCCATCCGCCGCAGGTCCTCGGCGATCCTGAACAGCTCCGGCGCCTGGAACTGCGCGGCCACGGTCGCGCCGATCTCGGCCGTTCGGGTGAGGACGACACCGTCGATCGGCGAGTGGATGACGGCCTTGGCGAGGTCGGTGCGCAGGGCCTGCAGCGAGGCGCGCGCCTGCGACACCGCGGCCCGGGCGCTCGCCTCGTCGGCCGCCGCCCGCTTCGCCGCGGCCTGCTGGGCGTTCATCTCGAGCTCCGACGGCACCTTGCCGCCGCTCGCCGCCCTCACCTGCTCGAGGCGCTCAAGCTGCTGCTGCGTCTCCTCGCGGGTGGCCTGCGCCTGCAGCAGCCGCGCCTCGGCGGACTCGAGCGCGGCCTCGAGCTGCCGCGCCTGCGCCTCGAGCTTCGTCGGGTCGATGCGCGCGAGGACCTGTCCGGCCGTCACGTGGTCGTCCTCGTCGACGAGCACCTGGAGGATCGTGCCGGAGACCTCGCTGCCGACCGACACCTTCTTCGTCGGCTCGAGGGTCCCGGTCGCGGTGACCGTGACGCGGAGCTCGCCCCGCTCCGCGGGCTGCGTCCTGTACCGAAGGGCCGGGGCGGAGGCGCCCCGCGAGCCCGTGGCGACCGCGGCGGCCGCGACGAGGCCCGCCACGATCCACAGCACCTTCGGCTGGCGCCAGCGGGGCCTCGGCCCTGGAAAGGCGCCGGCGCCCAGCGTCCGCGCCACCTCTTCGCGGCTCAGTCCCTCGTTCATCGCGTTCCTTCCGTTCTCCACCTGCATCCCCCTGCGCCGCTCACGCCGCGCCGCCCGGCGTCCAGCCGCCCCCGAGCGCCCGGTAGAGCCGCACGAGGTCCGACGCCACGTTCCCCTGGCTCGAGACGAGCTGGTCGTCGACGCTCAGCAGCGACCGCTGCGCCTCGAGCACGACCTGGAAGTCGACGAGCCCCGCCCGGTAGCGGGTGCCCGCGAGGTCGGCCGCGCTGCGGGCGAGCGTCGCCGCCTCGGCGAGCGACCGCCGCCGCGCCTCCTCCTCGACGAGGGCGACGAGGGCGTTCTCGACCTCCTGCACCGCGCCGAGCACGGCCGCCTCGTACGCGATGGCCGCCTGCTCCTGGAGCGCGCCGTGGATCGCCACCTGCTGGCGCACCCGCCCGAAGTCGAAGAGCGCTCCGGCGAGGCCGAGCGAGCCGGTGACGACGCGCGCGGCGGTGGAGAGGAGGTTCCCTGCGGCGAGCGACTCGAGGCCGATCGAGCCGCCGAGCGAGAGCTGCGGCCAGCGCGACGCCTTCGCGGACGTCACCCGGAACACCTGCGCGGCCAGCTCGCGCTCGGCGCGCCGCACGTCCGGACGACGGCGCAGCAAGTCGGCCGGCACTCCGGCCGCCACCGCGAGAGGGGCCTGCGGCAGCTCGCTCGGCGCCTCGAGCTCGGCGTCGAGGGCCCCGGGGGCCTGGCCGAGGAGAACGGCCACCCGGTTCTCCGCCTGCTCGAGCCCCGCCCGCAGCGACGGCAGCGCGGCGCGGGCCTGCGACACCAGAAGCCGCGCCTGCTCGACGTCGAGCTCGGTCACGAGGCCGGCCTCGTGCCGCCACCGCGCGATGTCGAGCGTCTCGTCGAGGACGCCGATGTTCGCCTCGGCGGTCGCGAGCCGCTTCTGCCCCACCCGCACGTCGAGATAGGCGAGGGCCACCTCGGCCGCGAGGCTCACGCGCGCGTCGCGCAGCGCCTCCTCGCTCGCCTCGGCGCTCGCCGCGGCCGCGCGCTGCGCGTTGCGCAGCCGGCCGAAGAGGTCGACCTCCCAGCTCGCCGTCGCGCCGAGCGAGTAGCGGCGGCCGTCGGCCTCCGGCGTGTCGGTGCGCGAGGCCTGGCCGGACACGCCGACGGTCGGCCGACGCTCGGCCTTCGCCGCGCCCCGACGGGCCAGCGCCTCGCGCAGCCGCGCCTCGGCCGCGCGCAGATCGAGGCTGCCGGACACGGCGCGCCGCTCGAGCTCCGCGAGCAGCGGGTCGTTCAGGACCTCCCACCAGCGCGCGAGCGCCGCCGGGTCGGCCTCGGCCGCGGCCGGCTCGGCCGTGGTCACGTTCCAGGCCGGGGGCAGCGAGGGCACGCCGGGCTTCGCGTCCGCCGCGGCCGCGGGGCGGGCGGCGACGAGCATCAGCGCCCCAAGGGCCAGTGCGGCGCCACTCCGGCACCCACGACCGTCTCGTCTCGACTCCGTTCGCATCGCCACGCTCCGATTCCGATGCGACCGGCAGCAACGTCCCTGCCAGACCCGGCCACGCCAGCCATGGCAGGCACTTGCGGTCGCCGGCGGCGGACCGAGGCGGCCGGCGACGTGCGGGATCCGCACACCGGCACGTGCGGAAACCGCACTCGCTCGCGGCGAGCGCGCGGGAGCGCCTTGCCCGGACGCGGACTTGCGACGAGCGCCGGCCGCGCCTACGCTGGCACCCGCCTTGCTCGTTCAGCGGCTTGAAGGAGCCCGCCGCCCGTCATGAAGCTGTCCTCGCCGGGAGTCCGCTGGGCCGCGTGGGGCCTCGTGGGCGCGACGTTCGCCATGGGCGCCTCGCTCCTGCTCACGTCGTGGTCGAGCCACCGCAGCGTGATCTCCGCGTCCGCCGCGGTGACGCGCAGCCAGGGCGAGGCGTTCCTCCGCTCCCTCTTCTTCCTCTCGCGCCGGAGCGACGGCGGGCGCATCGCCGCGGCGGACCTGCAGGCGCTCCTCGCCGAGCAGCAGGCGGCGGGCCTGCGCTTCGTCGGCCTCGTCGGCGCCGACGGCGGTCGCGTCGAGGCGGGCGTCGCGGCCGGCGGAGCGGCGGAGGCGACGCCGGCCACCGCGGCGGACTCCGACCTGGACCTCCGCCACGTGGGCGACCGCGTGCGCATGGTCGTGCGCCCCGGCCCGCCCCCGCGCGAGCGGGGTCGCCGGGACGAGAGAGCCCCGCCGACGATCACGATCGAATTCGAGCCGGTCGTCGCCACTGGTCTCGAAGCCGACGCGAGCCGCGCGCTGCGCACGAGCGCCGCGGCGGCCGCGGGCCTCCTCTTCGTGGCCGGCCTCTTCGCGCGCCTCCTCCTCCAGCGCGAGGCGGCCGAGCGGCGCTTCGAGGAGCGCCGTCGCCTCGCGGCCCTCGGCGAGATGTCGTCGGTCCTCGCGCACGAGCTGCGCAATCCCCTGGCTTCGCTCAAGGGTCACGCGCAGCTCCTCGCGGAGAAGCTCCCCGAGGGCGGGCGCGAGCACGGCAAGGCGTGCCGCATCGTGCTCGAGGCCGAGCGGCTCGAGGCGCTGAGCGCGGATCTCCTCGACTTCTCGCGCTCGGGCCCGATCGAGCGCGCGGAGACCGACCCGGCCGCCCTCCTGCGCGCCGCGGCCGAGGCGGTCGACGGCGAGCGCGTCCGGCTGACGGTCTCGGCCGCGCCCGCGCGGTGGCCGCTCGACGCCTCGCGCACGCGCCAGGTGCTGACGAACCTCCTCGAGAACGCGATCGAGGCCTCGCCGGCGGGCGTGCCGGTCGACGCCGCGGCGGCGACGCGGGCCGGGCGGCTGCTCTTCACCGTGCGCGACCACGGGCCGGGCCTGCCCGAGGGCCAGGAGGACCGCATCTTCGAGCCGTTCTTCACCACGCGCGCGAAGGGCACCGGCCTCGGCCTCGCCGTCGCGCAGCGCATCGTCGAGATGCACGGCGGCGCGGTCCGCGCCGCGAACCACCCCGAGGGCGGCGCGGTCTTCGAGGTCGAGCTGCCGCGGGGCTGAGATGGCGCAGGTCCTTGTCGTCGACGACGAGGAGGGCGTCCGCGGCTTCCTCGCCGAGGCCCTCGAGGACGAGGGCCACGCGGTCGCGCAGGCGGAGGACGGCCGGGCCGCGGCCGAGATGCTGCGCCTCCGCGGGTTCGACCTGATGATCACGGACCTGCGGATGCCGGGCCTCGACGGGCTCGAGCTCGTCCGACTCGCCCGGGCGGAGCAGCCGGAGATGGAGGTCATCGTCCTCACCGCCCACGGCACGATCGAGACGGCCGTCGAGGCGATGCGCCTCGGCGCCTTCGACTACCTGCAGAAGCCGATCGGCAGCCCGGTCCAGCTGCGCCTCCTGGCCTCGCGCGCGCTCGAGCGCCGGGCTCTCCTCGCGCTGCGCGACGGCGCGGCCCGTGCGGCGAGCGACCTGCCGCCCCTCTCGCACGGCGACCCCGCGATGGCGCCGGTCGTCGAGGCGCTGCGGAAGGTCGCCCGCACGCAGGCGACGGTGCTCCTCCTCGGGGAGAGCGGGACGGGCAAGGAGCTCGGCGCGCGCTCCGTCCACGAGTGGAGCCCGCGGGCGTCGGGCCCGTTCGTGGCCGTGAACTGCGCGGCGATCGCCGAGGGGGTCCTCGAGAGCGAGCTCTTCGGCCACGAGAAGGGCGCCTTCACGGGCGCGGTGGCGACCCGCCGGGGCCGCGTCGAGCTGGCCGAGGGGGGGACGCTCTTCCTCGACGAGGTCGCGGAGCTGAAGGTGGAG
Organism: Vicinamibacteria bacterium; assembly: GCA_046331285.1. Taxonomy (GTDB): domain Bacteria; phylum Acidobacteriota; class Vicinamibacteria; order Fen-336; family Fen-336; genus DATBSL01. The sequence goes on along the minus strand of JAXLRD010000042.1, from coordinate 15,043 downwards.
CTCCAGGCCAAGCTCCTCCGCGTGCTGCAGGAGCGGCGGTTCGAGAGGGTCGGCTCGAGCCGGACGCTCGAGGCCGACGTGCGGTGGATCGCGGCCACGAACCGCGACCTCGAGCGGGCGATCGCCGAGGGCCGCTTCCGCGAGGACCTCTACCACCGCCTCGCCGTCTTCCCCGTCCGCCTCCCGCCGCTGCGCGAGCGGCCGGCCGACGTCGCCCCGCTCGCCCGGACGCTCCTCGCGCGGATCGGCCGCGAGCTGGGCCGGCCGGGGCTCGCGCTGGAAAAAGACGCCGCGGCCGCGCTCGCGTCGGCCGACTGGCCGGGCAACGTGCGGGAGCTCGCGAACGCGCTCGAGCGCGCGGCGATCCTGGCCGAGGGCCGGGAGCTGCGCGCGCAGGACGTGATCGCGGCGCGCGGCGCGGGCGCGGTGGCGGGCGGGACCGCGGCCCCCGGGCGGCGCGCGGCCGGCGCCGGCACCCTCACGGACATCGAGCGGGAGGCGATCGTCCGCGCGCTGGCCGAGGTGGGCGGCAACCGGCGGCAGGCGGCGAAGCGGCTCGGCATCGGCCTGCGCACGCTGTACGAGAAGATCCACCGCTACGGCCTGTCCTGACCGCGGGTCGGCGGCGCGCGACCTCAGCTCTCCTTCAGCCACTCCTGGCCGGCGAAGACCTTCACCTTCGAGCCGTGGTGGCCGCAGGCGGCGCAGCCGGCGTTGGCGCCGGCCTCCCAGACGCGGTCCTCGTGGCACTTCGCGCAGCGTCGCTCGGCCGCTCTCTCCGCCCCGCACGCGAGGCAGCGGCCCGCGGGCCGCCCGCCGAGGCTCGGCAGCCGCTCGAGGCACACCGGGCAATGCCGGCCGTCGACGCGCCGCTTCGCCTCGTCCACCCGCCGCGTGCGGGCCGTCGCCGCCGTCTTCCGCTTCACGACCGACCGTCCCATCGTGTCGACACGTCCGCTCACCCCTCGAGGAACATCCCGTTGAGCCCGGCGGACGGCGCGACGCGCGCGAACGCCGAGAACTTCCCCTGCCCCGCGATCTCCCGCGCGGCCTCGAGGAAGGCCGTCCACGCCGCGCGGGCGAGCGCGCCGCCGACGCTGATGCGCCGCACGCCGAGCGCGGCCAGCTCCGCGACCGTCGTGAAGTCGCCGCCCACCACCACGTTCACCGGCTTCGGCGAGACCGCCTCCACCACCGCCCGGATCTCGTCGGCGGTCCGGAGGCCGGGCGCGAAGAGGCAGTCCGCCCCGGCCTCGGCGAAGGCCGCGAGCCGCCGCACGGTCTCGGCGAGGTCCGGCCGCCCGACCACGAAGCCCTCGGTGCGGGCCGTGAGCACGACGCCGGTGCCGCTCGCGTCGATCGCCTCGCGCGCCGCGCGCACTCTCTCGACGCAGAGAGCGCGGTCGAAGAGCGGCTCGTCCGCGTCGCCGGTCGAGTCCTCGATCGAGAGGCCGGCGATGCCGGTGCCCGTCACCGCGCGCGTGACGTTCGTCGCGACGCCCTCCGGGGCGATCGAGAAGCCGCCCTCGAAGTCCGCGTTCACCGGCACGTCCACCGCCGCCGCGATCGCCCCGATGCGCGAGAGGGCCTCGTAGAGGGCCAGGTGGTTGTCCGCGCGCCCCAGCGACCACGCGACCCCCGCGCTCGTCGTGGCGAGGGCCGGGAACCCGAGGCCGGCCAGCGCCCGCGCGCTGCCCGCGTCCCACGGGTTCGGCATGACGAAACAGCCGGACGCGTGGAGGTCGCGGAACGCCCGGCGCCGTGAGGCCCAGGGATCCTCGGATTCGGAAGGCGGCTCGGCGGGAGGCTCGGCGGTCACGGGTGCTATGGAACCACAAAGACGCCCCGGACGCGCGGCCCGGGCCGGCGCGGCGGTCAGTATCCGTGGCCGTCCACGGGCGGCGCCACCTTGCCGCGGTGGAGACGATGGAGCGTCACGAAGTACGCGAGGGCGAGGGGCGCGCCGACCGAGAACCAGCCGAGCGCCGTCCGCAGGCCGCTCGCCGGCGACGCCGCGTCGAAGGCGGTCAGGGACCGCGACGGATCGGCGGTCGAACGGAGGAGGACCGGGAACAGGATGGCTCCCGTCGCGCCGAGCAGCCCGCCCACGTAGGCGCAGGAGCCGAGGAACGCGACGAGCCCACGCCGCGCGCGAAGGCCGACGAACGCGGTTCCGATCCCGACCGCGGCCGCCACCGCACCCGCCCACGCGAGCGGCCGCCCGCCGAGCGTCGCGAACGCCCCCGGGCTCGCGACCCGCGTCGCCCAGGTGACGAGAGGCCAGAGGGCGGCCACCGCCGCGAACGCGGCCAGCGCGAGCCGCCGGCTGCGCGCCTCGACCGCCCCGGCCGTCTTCCACGCCAGGAAGCAGGCGCCGTGCGCCGTGATCGTGGCGAGCGCGAAGACGCCGACGAGGATCGTGTACCAGTCGAGGAGGCCGACCGGCTCCTCGGTGCGGAAGTGGGTGAAGAGGGCGAGGCTGAACCAGCCGTCCGGGTCGAGAGGGACGCCGCGGACGAGGTTCGCGAGGGCCACGCCGAACAGGACCGCGAGGAGCGCGCTCGCGAGGGCGAAGACCGCGTCCCACGCCGCGCGCCACAGCGCGTCGTCGACGTGGCTGCGGAACTCGATGGCGATCCCTCGGAGGAGGAGGGTCCACACGACGAGGAAGATGGCGAGGTAGAAGCCCGAGAGCCCGGCCGCCAGCGCCTTCGGGAACGCGACGAAGAGGACGCCGCCGGCCGCGAGCAGGAAGACCTCGTTGCCGTCCCAGAACGGTCCGATCGCGCCGAGGACCGTCCGTCGCTCGTCGTCCGTCCGCGCGACGAAGAGGTGCGCGGCGCCCGCGCCGAGGTCGAAGCCGTCGAGGACGGCGTAGCCGACGAGCATCAGGGCGAGGATCGCGTACCAGAGCTCAACCACGGGCGGCCTCCCCCGGAGCGTCCGGGCCGTGGGCGATCTCGCGGCCGACGAGGAACAGGAACAGGAGGCCGAGCACCGTGTAGAGGCCGCAGAAGCCGAGGAGCGTGAAGAGCACGGTGCCGCCGTGGACGTTGGGGCTCGCGCCGTCCGCGGTGCGCAGGAGCCCGTAGACGAGCCACGGCTGCCGGCCGAGCTCCGCGGTCATCCAGCCGGCGGCGGTGGCGACGTACGGGAGCGGGAAGGCGAGCATCAGCGCCCAGAGGAGCGGCCGGTGCGCGCCCAGGCGCCCGCGGACCTGCTGCCAGGCGCCGAGCGCCATGAGAGCGATGAAGAGCGTGCCGAGGCCGGCCATGATGTGGAAGGCGTAGTAGAGGAGCGCGATGTTGTCCGGCCAGTCCTCGCGCGGGAAGGCGTCGAGTCCCTTCACCTCGCGGTGGAAGGTGCCCCACGCGAGGAAGCTCAGCATCCCGGGCACGACGACGGGGTTGTCGAGCCGGCGCTCCTCGAGGTTCGGCTGGCCGATGAGGACGATCCCCGCCATCGGCTCGCTCTCGAAGCGCCCCTCCATCGCGGCGAGCGCCACCGGCTGGTGGCGGGCCACGAGCTTGGCCTGGAGGTCGCCGGTCGGGAAGGCCGCGAGGACGCTCGACGCGACCCCCGCGAGGGTGCCGAGGGCGAGGAAGCGACGCGCGCCGTCGGGATGGAGGCCCTTCAGCGCGTAGTACGCACCGACGGCCGACATCACGAAGGAGGCGGTGACGACGGCGGCCACCATCGTGTGGGCGTACTGGGCGAGGGCCCACGGGTTGAGGACGAACGCCCGGAAGTCGGCGAGCTGCAGGGCGCCGTCCGCGAGCTCGTAGCCGACCGGGTGCTGCATGAACGCGTTCGTGGCGACGATGAAGTAGCCCGAGAGCCAGCTCCCGAGGAAGAGCGCGACCGCGGCCAGCCAGTGCCCGCGGGGCGAGAGCCGCTTCCCGCCCCAGACGAGCAGGCCGAGGAAGCTCGACTCCAGGAAGAAGGCGAAGAGGCCCTCCATCGCCAGGGTGTGGCCGACGACCCCGCCGGCGAACTTCGCGAAGCGCGCCCAGTTGGTCCCGAACTGGAACTCCATCGGGATCCCGGTCACGACGCCGACCGCGAAGTTGAGGCCGAAGATCCGGATCCAGAATCGGGCCGCTCTCTCCCACCCCTCGTCTCCCGTCCGGAGCGCGATCGTCTTCATGACGACGATGAGCAGCGCGAGGCCCATCGTGAGCTGGGGGAAGAGGTAGTGGTAGAGGATCGTGAACGCGAACTGCAGCCGGTGCCAGACGAGCGCGTCGCTCATGGTTCGGAAGTCCCGCTCACCAGAGTAGCAGGCCGCGACCCGCGATGGCCCTGCGACAACTTGCCGCATTCCGCGAGCGCCCGCGAACGTCTACGGTCGAGGCCATGCGCTCCTCGTCCGTCCTCGTCCGCCTGCTCCTCCTCGGCCTCGCGTCGGTCCCGCCGACCGGCGGCCTCGCGGCCGCCGCCGACGAGCCCTCGGGCCGCCTCGTGGGCGTCGTGCGCGACGCCACCGGCGCGGGGGTGCCCGCCGCCCGCGTGGAGGTGCGATCGGCCCCGGCCGAATCCGTCCGCTCGGTCCTCGCCGACGCGCGCGGGCGCTACGCCTTCGACGCGCTGCCCGCCGGCCCATGCTCCGTGGCGGCCTCCGCGCCGGGCTTCGCCCGCGTCGTGCGGAAGGACGTGCCGGTGTCCGGGAACGCGGAATCCGAGGCCGACTTCGTGCTGGAGCTCGCCCCGCGCGAGGCGTTCGTCGAGGTCACCGCCCGCGCCACCGAGCGGCCACTCGTCATCGAGACGGACCCGCGCGCCCCGCGGCAGCCCATCCCGGCCCACGACGGGGCGGACTACCTGAAGACGATCCCCGGCTTCTCGGTCATCCGGAAAGGCGGCACCGACGGCGACCCCATCCTGCGCGGGATGGCCGGCTCGCGCCTCGGCCTGCTCCTCGACGGCGAGAACGTTCTCGGCGGCTGCGGCAACCGCATGGACCCGCCCACGGCGTACGCCTTCCCCGAGGCCTACGAGCGCATCACCGTGGTGAAGGGCCCGCAGACCGTCGTCCACGGCCCCGGGAACTCGGCCGGCGTCGTCCTCTTCGAGAAGGAGCGTCCCCGCTTCGACTCTCCGCAGCTGCAGGTCTACGCCTCGCCCACGCTCGGCAGCTTCGGTCGGAACGACCAGGTCGCCGACGTCCGGGCCGGCGCCCGCAAGGGCTACGTGCAGGCCAGCGCCTCGCGCTCGGCGATGGACGACTACGAAGACGGAAGCGGGCAGGCGGTCCACTCCGGCTACGAGCGTTGGGCCGTGAGCGGCGCGGCCGGCTGGACTCCCGACCGGGCGACGCGCATCGAGGTGTCGGGCACGCGCAGCGACGGCGAGGCCGCCTACGCCGACCGCGCGATGGACGGCGTGAAGTTCGCTCGCGAGAACGTGGGCCTCCGCCTCGAGCGGCGGGCCGTCGCCCCGTGGCTGGAGAGCGTCGAGGCGCAGGCGTTCTACAACTACGTCGACCACGTGATGGACAACTACAGCCTCCGCACGTTCAAGCGCTCGGCCACCATGCCCAACCCCTCCGTGTCGAATCCCGACCGCCGGACCGTCGGCGGCCGCGCGCTCGCCGCGCTCCACCTCGGCGCACGGACCTCCGCCCGCGTGGGCGCCGACTGGCAGGACAACCGCCACTCGGTCCGCAGCTCCTCCAACCAGACGGCCGACCCGTTCGAGAGCCACCCACGCGCGGAGGACGCCACCTTCGAGAACGGAGGCCTCTTCGCGGAGCTGACCCGCGAGACCGCGGCGACGGCCCGGGTCGTGGCGGGCGCCCGCGTCGACCGGTGGTCCGGCCGCGACGAGCGGCAGAGGGTCTCGATGGGGATGGGCACGACGACGGCCAACCCGACCGCCGGCCTGAAGCGGGAGGAGACGCTGCCGAGCGGCTTCCTCCGCTACGAGCACGGCCTCTCGTCCGGCGCCACGCTCTTCGCCGGCGTGGGCCACTCCCGGCGCGCCCCGGACTACTGGGAGCTCGTGAGCAAGGAGAGCGCCTCTTCGCTGAGCGCGTTCGAGACGCGTCCGGAGAGGACGACCCAGCTCGACGCCGGCCTCCTCTTCCGCGCCGGGGCCGTGTCGGGCTCGGTGTCCGCGTTCGCCAGCACGATCTCCGACTTCATCCTGATCGAGAGCGGATACGGGAAGAAGGCGGCCGGGACCGGCGGCATGGGCGGCATGACGACGGCCACGCGGAAGACGACCGTCACGCGCAACGTCGACGCGTCGTCGTGGGGCGGCGAGGCGACGCTCGCGTGGACTCCCGCGCCGCGCCTGAAGATCGACGGCAGCCTCGCCTACGTCCGCGGCACGAACGCGACCGACGACCGGCCGCTCGCCCAGCTCCCCCCGCTCGAGGGCCGGATCGCCGCGCAGTACGCGACCGACCGCTGGGCGATCGCCGGGCTCGCGCGCCTCGTCGCCGCGCAGGACCGCTACGCGACCGGCCAGGGCAACGTCGTGGGCCAGGATCTCGGGCCGACGTCGGCGTTCTCGGTCCTCTCGGTGAACGGCTCGTGCCGCCTCGCGAGGGGGCTCCGCCTCGCGGCCGGGGCCGACAACGTCCTCGACACGGCCTACGCGGAGTTCGTGAGCCGCGGCGGAGCGGACGTCGCCGGCTTCACGACGACGACCCGCGTCAACGAGCCGGGGCGCACGCTCTGGGTCAAGCTGGACCTCCGCCGCTGATCCGGCGGCCGCATGAGGTTGAGCGCGGCGCCCGGAGAGTCGTCCCGGCCGATGGCGGCGGCCGGCGCGACGCTCGGGCGCTGGCACTTCTACGCCGGTCTCTTCGTCGCACCTTCCTCGCGATCCTCGCCGCGGGCGGGCTCATCCTCCTCTTCGGAGACTCGGTCGCCCGCTGGCAGCATCGGTCGATCGCGGGCCACTGCGCGGCACCGGCGCCGCCTCCTCCGTGCTTTTGACGCTCCTCAGAGTCACGGGGCCCGCGCGGTGGTGGATGCGGCGGCCAGGGCGAGGCGCGCGCCTCGCTCCTCCGCCAGCCGTCGCGCACGTGCCCGCCGGCGCGTGGGCCCTCCTCGCCGTGGTCGCCCTCGCCTTCCCGCTCGTCGCGGTGGCCGTCGTCCTCGTCGCCCTCCTCGATCGAGCGGTGACCGGGCCGCCGCGGCCGTCCCGCATGAGCGCCCGCCGGGCGGCGGCGGCCGCTCTCGTCCTCGGGTGCGCGGCGCCGCCACCCGGCGACCCGGGCGCGGTGCGCGCGGCGCCTCCGCGCGTCCACCGCGAGGCGGTGTGCGCTCCGCTGCCGCCCCACGAGGGGCTCGACGCATTCGGCCGCAGGTACTTCGATCGGCCCGAGTGGGAACGCGCGCGACGGAGCGGCGTTGAGTGCCGCCAGCTGACCTACGAAAGCGACGGCTTCGAGGTGAACGGCTACGTCCTCGCTCCGGCCACCGCGGGCCGGCAACGGCTTCCGGCGATCATCTACAACCGGGGAGGGACGGGCGACTACGGCCGCATCGACCCGCTCACCCTCGCCGAGATGGGCCTCCTCGCCGAGGAGGGCTTCGTGGTCGCTGCCTCCGACTATCGCTACGTGGGTTCGCTCTCCCGGCGCGACGAATGGGGCGGTGCGGAGGTCGCCGACGTCACGAACCTGCTGCCGCTCCTCGCCGCTCGCTCCGACGTCGACGCCCGCGACCTCTTCATGCTCGGCGTCTCCCGCGGCGGGCTCATGACGTATCTCGCGATCCGGCGGGGCGCTCCTCTGCGGGCGGCGGCGGTGATCGCGGGCCCGACCGACCTCACGAGGTTCGCCGTCGACCGGCCGGAGTTCGTCGCGGGCGATGACGACTACGACGGATGGGCCCGGATCTGGCCCGACTACGCGAGGCGCGCCCGCGAGCACCTCGAGGCGCGGTCGCCTGTCTGCTGGCCGGGCGAGGTGAAGGTGCCCGTCCTCATCCTGCACTCGCGCACCGACCGGATGGTCGCGGTCGAGCACGCGCTCGCCCTCGCGGGCAGGCTGCAGGAGGTCGGGCGCGAGTACGAGCTCGTCGTCTACGGCGACGACGGCCACTCGCTCCCCCGCCATCGCGAGGATCGCAACCGCCGCATCCTGGAGTGGTTTCGTTCCCACCGCGCGCCCTGAGTGGAGCGGTCGCGGGAGGGCTGCTAGACTTCCGGTTTCCCCGGCATCTCGTGGCGGCTCGTCGAAGGAGGCTCATGCGGAAGCAGTGCAGCCGACGTCTCTCCTGGTGGCGGACACTGCTCGGCGCCGCGATCGCGGCGGCGGCGGCGGCCTCGCCCGCCCCGGTCGCGGCGTGCGACTCGTCGTGCTGCCTCATCCTCACGCGCGGCCAGGCCGGCCTCCTCCGCAAGGGCGGCTTCCAGATCGAGCTGTCCTACCGCACGACCGACATGTCCGCCCGGCGCTCGGGACGAGACGCCACCGACGCCGTGGTGCGCCCCAAGGTTCTGCTCGAGGAGGGCCGCCTCATCCCGGGCTACCACGAGGACCTCGACGGCACCGACTCCTTCCTGCAGGTCGACGCCGCGTACGGGCTCCTCGCCACGACGACCCTCTTCGCGTCCATGCCGGTCGTGAGCCACCGCACCTACCAGATCGAGCACGGCGGATACCAGTCCGGCTACAACGTGCGGGGGATCGGCGACCTCCTGCTCGGCGCGCGGCAGAAGCTCGCGGGCGGCCCGCGGCGGTCGCTGGTCGCGAGCGTCGGCGTCAAGCTGCCGACCGGCGCCGACGACGTGATCGACGACTACGACACGACGATCCTCGACCCGACGCTCCAGCCCGGCACCGGCTCGGGCGACGTCAACGCCTCGCTCGGCTGGACGAGCGTCGGCCCGGGGCGCACGGAGATCGGCCTCTACGGCTCGTACCAGATCAACACCACGAACGACTTCGACTACCGCTTCGGCAACCTGGCGATCGCGGCCGCGACCGTGAGCCGCCCGGCCCGCGGCTTCGTGCCCTCGCTCCAGCTCAAGCTCGTGCGCCAGGGCCGCAACACGTTCGTCGGGGAGACGGTACCGTCGACCGGCGCGACGACCGTCTACGCCAACGGCGGCCTCCGCTACCGGACGGCCGAGGGCCTCAGCCTCTACACCCACGTGCTCGTGCCGGTGTACCGCCACGTGGAGGACGCCCAGCTCGCGCCGCGCTACTCGGTGCTCGTCGGCTTCTCGAAGGCGTTCTAGGAACCGCCCGCGCGGGCTCAGCGCGACGTCGGGAACTTCGCGAGCTTCCGCTGGAGCGACCGGCGGTGGATGCCGAGGACCCGCGCGGCCTGCGACACGTTGCCGCCGCAGTCGGCGAGCACGCGATTGATGTGCTCCCACTCGACCCGGGCCAGGCTCGGCGCGGACTCGACCGGGGTCGAAGGCGGCGCGCTCGGAGCGTCGCGGGCGAACGCGGCGAGGATCTCGTCCACGTCGGCCGGCTTCGTGAGGTAGTGCCGCGCGCCGAGGCGGACCGCCTCGAGGGCGGTGGCGATGCTCCCGTAGCCGGTCAGGACCACGACGGCCGCCCCCGGGTGAGCCTCCGTCACGGCGCGGACCACGTCGAGCCCCGAGCCGTCCGCGAGGCGAAGATCGACGACGGCGTGCGTGAGCGTCGCTTCCGCCGCGAAGCGGAGCCCCTCGTCCACGCGGGCGGCCTCGGAGACCTCGAATCCGCGCTCCCGCAGCGCCCGGCCGAGCCGGCGCCGCAGGTCGTCGTCGTCCTCGGCGACGAGGATGCGCCCGGCCGCCTCAGGCATGGCTCTCCGGCCCCGGCGCCGGCCGGCACGGCACGCGTGCCCTCGCCGTCGTGCCCCGCCCGGGCGCCGACTCGATCGTCAGCCGCCCGCCCATCTGCTCGCACATCGAGCGGGCGATGAAGACGCCGAGCCCGAGGCCCGCGCCCGGCCCCTTCGTCGTGAAGAAGGGCTCGCCGACGCGCTCGAGCACCTCGGGCGGCATCCCCGGTCCGTCGTCCGCCACCTCGACGACGAGGTCCGTGCCCTCGGCGCGCGCGCCGAGACGCACCACGCGACCGGCGTCGAGGGCGTTGCGCAGCAGCGTCTGGGCGACGCGGCCGAGCGCTCCGCGCAGGGCGGTGGCCCGCACGGCCGGGTCGGCCTGCGCGACGACGCGCGCCCGGCCGTCCGCCGGCACGCCGGCCATCGCGTCGGCCACGAGGTCCGCGAGCGCGAAGGACGCGGGGGCCTCGCCCGGCCCCTCCCCCACGCCCGCCGCCATGCGGTCGAGGATCGCCCGACAGCGGTCGAGCTCCGCGCGGATGAGGGCCGCGTCCTCGAGCAGCGCCTCCTTCGCCCCGCTCCCGGCCCGGAGCGCGCGCTCCAGCTCGCGGGCCACGACCGCGATCGTCGCGAGCGGCGTGCCCAGCTCGTGCGCGGCCCCCGCCGCGAGCGTCGCGAGCGAGGCGAGGCGCTCCGAGCGCGCGGCCCGGTCGCGGATCCTCGCCATCTCGGCGTCGCGGCGGTCGATCGCGGCCGACATCTGCACGACGAAGTACGCGGTGAGAGCCGCGGCCACGCAGAACGCGACCCACATGCCCTGCAGGTGCAGGCGCATCGACGGGTCCATGTGGCCGAGGTGCTCGAGAGGAGTGGCGAGGGCGAAGAGGAGCCCGTAGCAGGCCACGCACAGCGCGGCGAGGGACCACGTCCAGCGGGCGCCGAGCACGACGGCCGCGAGCGTGATGTAGACGAGGTAGAGGACGCTGAACGGGTTCGCCGTCCCGCCCGTCGCGTGGAGAAGCAGCGTCAGCTGCAGCGCGTCGAAGGCGAGCGCGGCTCCGCACAGCGCGCGCGGCGCCTCCACCCAGCGCCTCGCGAGCGCGAGGAGGACGTTGCTCGCGGCCAGCGCGAGGACGAGCCCCCCGAGCCGCTCGAGCGGCAGGGACGCCCGGAACAGGACCCCCGCGAGGACGATCGTGGCGACCTGGCCCGCGACCGCGCCCCAACGCAGGCGGACGAGCCAGTCCAGGCTGACCTCCGCCCTCCGGTCGAACGGCCCGCTTTCTCTCACGCACGCATTCTCGCTCAGCGCGGCGGGATGGGAAGCGCGGCCCGGAGCGAGCGCGGTGAGGCGAGCGCGAGCCCGCCCCTCCCGGGTGCGGCTCTTTGTCGCAGGCGGTGCGCCCGCCCCGGATCATCGGCTCTATTGGCGTCGTCGCCGGCCGGTAGGAAACTCTTCACGAAAGTACTACTGCGCGGCGCGGGTCGCGCCAGGAGGACCCTTTGGCAACTTCTCGAACGACTCTCGCTACGATCGCGCTCGTCGCGGCCGCGCTCGTCGCGGGTCTCCCCCCGGGAGTGCGGGCCGACGACCCGCCCGCGGCCGAGGCGGCGGCCCGCCGCGCCGGCGACGCGGACGCCGCGAGGAAGCCCGCCGACGTGGTCCGCTCGCACGAGGAGATCACGGTCACCGCGTCGAAGACTCCCCAGCAGCCGCGAGACGTGACGCAGGTCGTTCGCGTTCTCGACGCGCGGCAGATCGAGGCCCTCCCCGCGCCGCCGAACCGGAACGTCTCCGAGATCCTGGCCTACCAGCCCGGTATCTTCGTGAGCGCGCTCTCGCGCAACGACGCGAACTGGGGCTCGAACGGCGGTCTCGGGCCCAAGTACAGCTCCTACCTCCTCGATGGCCTCCCGATCGACGCCTTCGTCGACGGCATGGGTCTCGACTCCGCCGCGATCGACCGCGTGGAGCTCCAGCGCGGGCCGGGAGCCGTCCTGTACTCCAACTACCTCGCGATGGACTTCGCCGGGAACCAGTCGCCCCTCGCCGGGATCACGAATCTCGTGCTGTGCGACCGCGTCGACACGCCCATGGGTCGCTTCCAGGCCGGGGTCGGCTCCTGGGGTACGACGAGCGCGCAGGCCTACGGCCAGGGCCGCACGGGCGGAGTCCATTACCTCGCCGGAGCGAGCTGGGAGCATTCGGACTACACCGACTACGGCACGCCCGGATCCTGGCTCCACATCCTCGACGATCCGCAGTACACGAAGGTTCGCCTCTACGGCAAGGGCACGGCGTTTCTCGGCGGCGAGCGATCCGTCTCGGTGTTCGCGCACTACTACGGCCACGCGGGCGACGTGGGCCGCCCGAACCGGGACTACGACAACGCCTACGGGACGGTGAACGCGGCCTACCACGGCCCCCTCGGCGAGGCGCTCGACCTCACGCTTCGGGGCGGCGCCCGCCTGTACGACCGGCGCTGGGGCGAAGACCAGTACCCCGCGAGCCTCGCGCTGCGCGAGCACGACGCCGTCCGACAGTCCGTCTTCCCCGTCGACGCCACCTTCGGCTGGAGGCAGTCCGACTCCGGGCGGCTGACCTTCGGGCTGGACGGGCAGTACGCCGCGTACGAGACCTACGCCGAGGCCGACGGTCCGCGCACGACCGGCAACGACGCCACCGCCAGCTCGGTCGGCCTGTTCGCGCAGCAGCAGGTGACCCTCGGAGCCGTCGTCCTGCGCGGCGGCCTGCGCTACGGCCACGCCGGCCAGTCGTACGCGCGGCTCGCGGGCTCCACGCCCGGCCTCTCCCGCCGGTCCTGGGACAAGGTCCTGTGGAGCGCGGGCGGGCGCTGGAACGTGGGGGCCCGGACGGGCGTCTTCGCCAACGCGGGCTCGACCTTCGTGGCGCCGACACCGAAGGCCGTCGGCGGGACGCTCGCGCCGGGCGACGCCGGCGTCGCCGGCCGCAACGGCCAGCTCCCGAACGCGAGCCTGCGGCCGGAGAGCGGCACCGGCTTCGACGCGGGAGTCGACCTGCGGGCCTCGGAGCTCCGCGTCGGCGCGCGCGCCTTTCTCAACCGGATCGGCGATGCGATCGTGGACAACGTCGTCAGCCAGGACCCCTCGCAGACGCGCTCGGTGAACGCCGGCCACGCGACCTCGTACGGCGTCGAGGTGACTCTCGACCAGGCCCTGGGCAAGGGCGTCACGTGGTTCGCGAACGCGACCTACACCCACTCGCGAATCGACAGCCCCCTCGATCCGGGCCAGCAGGGAGCTCAGGTGCCGTTCGTGCCCGAGTGGATGGCGAACGTCGGGGCGAGCCTCGCCGTTCGAGGCCGGCTGACGGTGTCGCCCTGCCTCCGCGCCGTTGGGACTTATTACGACAGTACGTCGCTCGCCGGCCGCCAGTCCTTCGGCGGACACGTGATCCCCGCGCTCAGGGTCGAGTCGGTCCTGGCGTCCCGCGCACGGTCCGAGGTCGTGATCGCGATGGACCTCAACAACCTCGTCAACGACCGGTACGCGATGCCGTGGCAGTTCCGCGACCCGGGCTTCAACGCGTTCGCGTCCGTGGCGGTCCGCCTTCGATGACGGCCTCGGTCCTCTTCGCCACGATCCTGGCGACGCTCGCCCGGCCCGGAGTCGTCCCGGCCGCCGCGGTGCCGGCGGCGGCGACGCGCGTGAGCGTCGAGGTCTTCCGCGTCGGCCTCGACGGCCGGGGCGGCCTCGCGTTCAGCCGCTCGGAGGCGCCCCTGCGCGACGGCCTGAACCCGGATGACCGCTCGCGGACGCTGGCGGCCGACGACCCGGGCGACCTCGCCGCGCTCCACTCGACGAGCTGGCGGTGGGAAGAAGACGGGCGCATCGTCCTCACCTACCTCGCATGGATGAAGGACGGTCGCGTCGGGCGGGAAGCCCGTCCCCTGCCGCCGCTTGGCCCGCCGGGGCCGACGGACCCGCTCCACCCGCGACCGGCTGCGATCCGCGAGCTCGATCCGCTCGCGCACGGGCTGCGTCACCTGGCGTTCCTGCTGCGCACCGGTCACGACGGCCGGCTGGCCGAGGCGATCGGCGAGAAGGCCGTCTCCGCGCTGCGGGCGCTCGAGCCGACGGTCGCCGGAGAGCTGCCCGCGCCCTGACGCGATCGCCTAGGCCAGGCCGTGCCGGGCGAGGAGACCCTCGTCGGCCAGGACGGCCGCGATCGGGCCGTCGGCCGCGAGCGTCCCGCCGTCGAGAACGATGGCCCGCGAGCAGAGCCGCTCGACGAAGCCGAGGTCGTGGCTCGCGACGACGAGCGTCGTCGCGAGGCGCCCGAGCAGCTCGCCGAGCTCGCGCCGGCCGCGCGGGTCGAGGCCCGACGACGGCTCGTCGAGGAGCAGCAGCCCCGGCCGGCAGGCGAGAGCGCCGGCGATGCAGAGGCGGCGCTTCTCGCCCGTGCTGAGGTGGTGCGGGAAGCGGCCCTCCCGGCCCACGAGCCTCACCGCCTCGAGCGCGTCGCGCACGGCCGCCCCGGTGTCCTCCGGCGCGAACCGGCGCGCCTTCGGCCCGAAGGCCACGTCCTCCTCGACGGTCAGGCCGACGATCTGGTCGTCGGCGTCCGCGAAGACGATGCCGACCCGCGCGCGCACCGCCCGCACGGTCTGCGGAGACAGCGTCACGTCGTCGATGCGGACCGTGCCCTGCACGTCGTGCCGGTGCGGCGCGTCGTCGTGGCCGTGACGGTGGAGATAGCGCTGGCGCTCCGGCAGCAGGCCGGCGAGGTGGAGGAGGAGCGTGGACTTGCCCGCGCCGTTCGGGCCGAGGAGGGCCACCCGCTCGCCGGCCGCCACCGTGAACGAGACACGCTGGAGGGCCGGCGAGCCGTCCGGGTAGTGGTACGCGAGGTCGCGGACCTCGAGCGCGGCCGGCTCCGCCCTCACCACAGGTCCGCTCCCCGCGCCCGACGCGCGCGCTCGACGCCTTCCGCCCGCTCCATCGTGCGCAGCAGGAGGGCGCCGGCGAAGCGGCCGAAGCCGCGCAGCGTGTCGGCCGGCTCCCGCAGGAGCGAGCCCCACGGCCCGTGCACGCTCCGGCGCGCCTCGCGCGCGCGGAGCATCGCCCGCGCCTGCGCCACGATCGCCTCGAGGCTGACGAGCGACGCCTCGAGGACGTCGACGAGCCTCTCCGGCGCCCGCAGGCCGCGCGCGGCGCGCACGAGCCCCGCGGGCCCGAGCCGGGTCGCCGTACCCGCGACGGCCGTCGCGGCGGTCGCCGCGCGGACGCCGAGCGCCACGGCCACCGCCGCCCGCCGGCCC
>JAXLRD010000041.1:0-67366 GCA_046331285.1 Vicinamibacteria bacterium | reverse complement strand
TGAAGCCCCCGTCGACCGGGATCACCGCGCCGGTGACGAAGGACGCCGCGTCGCTGCACAGCCAGAGGATCGGCCCGCGCAGCTCGCCGGGATCGCCGAAGCGGCCCATCGGCGTGCGGGCGAGGATCTTCCGGGCGCGCTCGGTCGGCGTGCCGTCGTCCTTCACGAGGGCCGCGCGGTTCTGCTTCGCCACGAAGAAGCCGGGGGCGATGGCGTTCACACGCAGGCCGTCGCCGAACCGGCGCGCGAGGTCGACCGCCATCCACCGGGTGAAGCTCTCGACGGCCGCCTTCGCCACCGAGTAGCCGAGGACGCCGGAGAGGGCGAGCGTCGCGGCCATCGACGAGACGTTGACGATGCTCCCCTTCCCCCTGCGGGCCATCGCCTCGCCGAACACGAGCGTCGGGTAGACGGTGCCGTGCAGGTTCAGGCGCACGACGTCCTCGTAGGCGGGCAGCTTCATCTCGAAGGCCGGCGTGTTGTCGGTGCGGGCCTCGGCGATGTGCCCGCCGGCCGCGTTGATGAGGATGTCGACCTGCCCCCACTCCGCGAGGAGGGCCTCGCGCGCGCGGACGAGCGACGGCGCGTCGAGGACGTCGGCCCCGAGGCCGAGGGCGCCGATCCCGGCGGCCTGGAGGGCCTTCGCCTTCGTCTCCGCCGCGCGGTGGTCGCGGCCGAGGACCACGATCCGCGCCCCCGCGGCGCCGAGCGCGTCGGCCATGCTGCCGCCGAGGACGCCGTACCCGCCCGTCACCACCGCGACACGGCCCGTCAGGTCGAAGAGAGACATCGTTCGGTCAGTTCCCCGGGACGTAGCGCTTCTTGACGGCGACGTAGTACGCGAGGTCGCGCTCGGGCGGCTCGACGCCGGCCGGCAGCGGCCGCTTCGAGAACGTCTGGAAGTAGAGGAGGCACGCGTCGCGCCACCACCGCGCCTCCTTCTCCTGGATCGCGAGAAAGGCCGCCACCTGCGCGTGGCGTTCCCGGTCGACGAGCCCCTCGACCGAGCGCCAGTCCGCCTCCATGCGCCGCACCGCGTCGACCCCCGCCTGGTAGTGAAGAGCCAGATCGTCCCACAGCGTGCGGCCCGAGGCCATCCTGTGGTCCCAGGGCACGTGGTGGAACCAGAGGAGCAGCCGCTCCGGCACGCGCCGGACGTCGCCGTACGCCGCGGCCACCTCGGGCGCGTACTGCGCCACGGCGTTCGACCCCGTCGCGCTGCGGTCGAAGCCGATGCCGTTCGCGTCGGCGCGGTGGTAGTAGGTCGAGTTCCAGTCGGCGCGCGCCGCGGTGTCGACCCAGGGCCCCGGTCCGTAGTGGTGGCCCTCCGCCATCTGGTGGTGGAGGCCGAGCGGCGTCATGTAGTCGACCGCCGCCTCGCGCGAGCCCGCCATCATCCGCGCCACGGGCGCGACGACGGCCGGGTCCGTCCCGAAGGTCATCCGCGCCCACTCGCCTTCGACGCCGGCCGAGCTGAGCATCGGGTCCCAGGCGAAGCGGCCGAACGCGTACCAGTTCGACTGCGCGAACACCGACCCGCACCAGTTGCGGTCGGTGCCGACGTTCGCGACCCCGGCGACGCCCGAGAGCGCGTGGCCGTCCAGCGAGCCGTCGACGACCTTCGCCACGAGCGAGCCCTCGCCCTTCACCCGCGTGTCGGCGCGGAGGGTCTCCTCGAAGAGCGGGCCGAGGTGGACGAGGTGCGTGGCGAAGCCCAGGTACTCCTGGGTCACCTGGAACTCCATCATCAGCGGCGTGCGGGGCATGGCGCCGAAGAGCGGGTGGAAGGGCTCGCGGGGCTGGAAGTCGATGGCGCCGTTCTTCACCTGGACGAGGACGTTCGGCCGGAACTGCCCGTCGAGCGGGTGGAACTCGTCGTACGCCTGCTTCGCGCGGTCGGACGGCGTCTCGTGGGAGTAGACGAACGCGCGCCACATCACGACGCCGCCGTGCGGCGCGAGCGCGTCGGCGAGCACGTTCGCGCCCTCGGCGTGCGTGC
Source organism: Vicinamibacteria bacterium (assembly GCA_046331285.1). Classification (GTDB taxonomy): domain Bacteria; phylum Acidobacteriota; class Vicinamibacteria; order Fen-336; family Fen-336; genus DATBSL01. Next base: position 65,367 of record JAXLRD010000041.1, on the reverse strand, counting down.
GCCTGTAATCCTGGGGCCCGGGCTGGCCCTCGGAGTTGGCCTTCACGAGGAAGCCGCCGAAGTCGGGGATGACGGCGTAGATCTCGTCGGCCTTCTTCTTCCACCACGCGGCCACCTGCGGGTCGAGCGGGTCGGCCGTCTTCAAGCCGCCGATCTCGATGGGCGCGCTGAAGCGGGCCGTGAGGAAGACGCGGATGCCGTAGGGCCGGAAGACCGAGGCCAACGCCGCCGCCTTCCCGAGCCACTCGGGCGTGAGGCTCGTGGCGTTCGCGTTGACGTTCGTCAGCACGGTGCCGTTGATGCCGACGGACGCGTTCGCCCGCGCGTAGTCGGTGTAGCGCGGGTCGAGGTAGTCGGGCAGCTTCTGCCAGTCCCAGAGCGAGAAGCCGGCGTAGCCCCTCTCGACCGTGCGGTTCAGGTTGTCCCAGTGGTTCAGGACCCGCAGCTTCACCTTCGGCGCGTCGGCGATCTCGATCGCGGCGGGACCTCCGCCCGTCTGCAGGTGGCGCAGCAGGCGGAAGGCACCGTAGAGGACGCCGACGTCGGTGTTCGCGGCGATCACCGTCGCGCGGCGGCCGCCGACCGCGAGCGAGCGGACGACGAAGCCCTCGTCGCCGGCTCGCGAGAGCGCGTCGCCGAGCACGAGGCCGGCGATCGTCTTCGAGCCCTTCGGCGTGCCGGCGAGGACCGCGCCGTCGCGGCTCACGGCCGAGGCGACGGGCACCTCCCGGCCGGCGAGGCCGCCGAGTCCGCGCAGACGCCCGGCCCGCGCCGCGCGCTGGGGGGCCGAGTCGCCGGCGACCCCGACCTGCGCGAACGCGGCGCGAGCGGCCGCGAGCCGGGACGGCTCGGAGATCGGCCGGTAGCGCAGCCACAGCTCGTAGCCGTCCTCGGCCCGCGCCGGGCGGGCGGCGAGCAGCAGCGCCGGCCCGAGCAGCGCGAGAACGACCGCCCTCCTCCGGGCGAGCCGGCGCGCGGCCGCCTGCCTCACCCCTCCATCTCCGGCACCCGCGCGTCGCCCGGGTCGGCCCAGCGCTCGTTCGGCACGAGCGGCGTCCAGCCCGGGCGCAGCGGGTCCTGATCGTACGGGTAGCCGCCGAGCTTCAGGAAGAGCTCGTGGTACCTCCCGAGCTTCTCGCGGTCGAGGCGCACGCCGAGGCCCGGCCCCTTCGGTACCGCGATCGCCCCGCCCTCGTACTTCATGAGGCCGCCCTCGATCACGTCGTCGACGAGGTGGTGGTAGTGCGCGTCGGCGGCGAAGGAGAGGTTCGGGACGACGGCGCCCATGTGGAGCATCGACGCGAGCTGGATCCCGAGCTCGCCCGAGGAGTGCACGGCGACCCCGAGCTGGAACGTCTCGCAGATCGAGGCGGCCTTCACGCAGGGCCGGATGCCGCCCCAGAAGGTCGTGTCGAGGAGGATCACGTCGACGGCGGTGTCGAGGACGTTCGCCGCGAGCTGTTCGAAGTTCACGACCACGGTGTTCGTCGAGAGCGGCATGCGCACCTTCTCGCGCACGCGCCGCATGCCGTGGAGGCCGTAGACCGGGTCCTCGAGGTAGTCGTTGCGGAGGTCCTCGATCTGCTGCCCGAACCAGATCGCCTGCTCGGTCGACCACACGCCGTTCGGGTCGAAGCGGAAGCGGTCGCCGGGGAGAGCGGCAGCGAGGGCCCGGTAGCACTCGAGCTCGTACTCGGGCGGGAAGACGCCGCCCTTCAGCTTGTGCGACGTGAAGCCGTGCTTCGCCTTCAGGTCCCTTGCACAGGCGGCGAGCTGCTCGGGCGTCCGCACCTCGCCCTTCCCCGTCCGCGCGTTCGCGTAGCGGAAGAAGAGGTAGGTGGCGAACGGGACCTTCTCCCGCAGCCGGCCGCCGAGGATCTCGCTGACGGGCACGCCCCAGGCCTGTCCCATGATGTCGAGGCAGGCGAACTCGAGCGCCGCCAGGAGCTGCGTGCGGTTGTTGTAGAGGGACGCCGTCGGGTTCGCGATGAGGAAGCGCATCTCCTCGAGCCGCGCGGGGTCGCGGCCGATCAGGTACCGCTCGAGGCCCTTGAACGCGGCGGTCGCGACCTCGCCGCCGCCGCCCATCTCGCCGAGGCCGACGAGGCCGTCGTCCGTCTCGACCTCGACGATCGTCCGCACGAAACGGCCCCAGTGGCAGCCGTTCCCGTGGCGCAGAGGCGCCTCGAGCGGCACGGTGACGGGCGTGGCCCGGATCTTCGCGATGCGCATGCGGTCTTCGCTCCTCCTCGGAAGTGCTACTCGACGCGCGCCGCGGCCCGCAGCCGCAGGTCCGCGCTCGACGCGCCCACCTCGACCTCGAACGGGCCCGCCGCGACGGCCAGGGCCTTCTTCGCCTCGTCGTAGCGAAGCAGGTCGCGCGAGGGCGCGAGGGTGAACGTCACGCGGCGCGTCTCCCCCGCCTTCAGGTGAAGGCGCTGGAACCCGCGCAGCTCGCGGTTCGCGAGAGGCGCCTTCGCGCCCGCGCCGCGGACGTAGAGCTGCACGACCTCGTCGCCGTCGCGCGGGCCGGCGTTGCGGACGTCGAGCGACACGTCGATGGTCCCGTCCCGCGCGACGCTCGGCCGCGACAGCTTCAGGTTCGCGTACTCGAAGCGCGTGTACGAGAGGCCGTGGCCGAAGACGTAGAGCGGCGCGCCGCGGAAGTAGCGGTACGTGCGGCCCTCCATCGCGTAGTCGTCGAACGCGGGGATCTGGTCGGCCGAGGCGTAGAAGGTGACGGGCAGCCGTCCCGCGGGGCTCACGTCGCCGAAGAGCACGTCGGCGACGGCGTGGCCGCCCTGCTGCCCGGGGTACCAGGCGAGGAGGATGCCCGGCAGCTTCTCCTGCGCCCAGCGCACCGCGAGCGCGGAGCCCGTCGTGAGGACGAGCACGACCGGCTTGCCGGTGGCCTGGAGCGCCTCGAGCATCTTCTGCTGCACCGCCGGCAGCTCGATGTCGGTGCGGTCGCCGCCGTGGAAGCCGGGATAGTTGACTCGCATCTCCTCGCCCTCGACCTCGGCCGTGAGGCCGCCGACGAAGACGACGGCGTCGGCGGCACGGGCGGCGGCGACCGCCGCCTCGAACGGCGACGCCGTCCCCGGCAGCCGCCACGCGAGGCGGACCTCGGCGTCGCGCAGGTCGTCGAAGTACTCGAGCGCGATCGCGTGCTCGCGGCCCTTCTCGAGGCGCACGCGCGCCGAGAGGGCGCGCGCGACGCTCACCGGCTTCCAGTCCTCGAGCACCGTCTGCCCGTCGACGCGGAGCCGCGCGCCGTCGTTGGCCGTGACCACGAGCTCGTACTCGCCCGTCTCCGGCGGGACGAGGACGCCCGTCCACCGCACCGAGAAGCCGTCGGTCGGCAGGGCCGCCGCGGCGGGGAGCTCTCCGCGCGCGATCGCCTCCTCGGTCGGCGAGCCGCGGTCCCAGCGGAAGTCGACCTTCGGGTCGATCCGCGACAGGCGCGCTTCCCCGGAGAGGTCGGGCGCCCCGAAGTACTCGCCCCGGAGCCCCTGCTCGAGCGAGCCGGCGGCGGGACGCAGGGACGCCGGCGGGATCGCCTCGGCGGCGCGCGGGTCCTGCCGGCCCTCCACGAGGTCGACGCCGCGCGCGTAGACGACCTTCGTCCTGGGCGACACCGCCGCGCGGATGCCGGCGAGGACCGTGACCGGGTGCGACGGCGTGCCGTTGTAGTTCCCGAGCAGGCTCACGAGGTCGTCGGCGGTCGGGCCGACGACGGCGATCGTGCCGAGGTCCTTCCGCAGCGGCAGGACGCCGTCGTTCTTCAGCAGGACGATCGACTCCTGCGCGACCTTCCGCGCGAGCCGGTCGTGCTCCGGCGAGTCGTTCACGGAGTACGGGATCCGCTGGTAGGCGACCTTCTCGGGCGGGTCGAACATCCCGAGCCGCATCCGCGCGAGCATCAGCCGCTCGACCGCGCGGTCGAGGTCCGCCTCCTTCACGAGCCCCGCCTCGAGCGCCTTGCCGAGCGTCTTGTAGGACGCGCCGCACTCGAGGTCGCAGCCGCGGGTGAGGGCGAGGGCCGAGGCCTCGGGCGCCGTCGCCACGATCTTGTGGCGCATGAAGATGTCGTCGACCGCACCGCAGTCGGAGACCACGTACCCGCCGAAGCCCCACTGCTTCCGCAGGATCTCGTCGAGCAGCCTCACGCTCGCCGTCGCCGACTCGCCGTTCACGCGGTTGTAGGCGCTCATCACCGAGGCGGCCTTGCCGTCCTCGACGAGCGCCTTGAACGCGGGCAGGTAGGTCTCGTGGAGGTCGCGCTCGCTCGGCCGCGCGTCGAACGTGTGCCGCTCGGGCTCGGGGCCGCTGTGGACCGCGTAGTGCTTCGCCGTGGCGATCACCTTGTAGTAGCGCGGGTCGTCGCCCTGCAGGCCCTTCACGAACTCGACCCCGATGCGACCGGTGAGGAACGGGTCCTCGCCGTAGGTCTCCTGGCCGCGCCCCCAGCGCGGGTCGCGGAAGATGTTGATGTTCGGCGACCAGAAGGTGAGGCCCTGGTAGCGCTCGCGACGGCCCTGGCGGACGAACTGGTGGTGCTTGGCCCGCGCCTCGTCGGAGATGACGACCGCCATCTCGTGGACGAGCGGCGCGTCGAACGTCGCGGCGAGGCCGATCGCCTGCGGGAAGACGGTGGCCACTCCCGCGCGCGCGACGCCGTGGAGCGCCTCGTTCCACCACTCGTACTGCGGCACGCCGCGGCGCGGGACGGCCGCCGCCTGGTTCGTCAGCTGCGAGACCTTCTCCTCGACCGTCATCCGCGAGACGAGGTCGCGGGCCCGCGCCTCGAACGGGAGGCCGGTGTCGAGGTACGCGGGCGTCGGCTCGTCGGCCGCGCGCACGCCGCCCCCGAGCGTCGCAGCCAGGACCGCCGTCACCGACGCGGCGACACAGGAAAGCCCCACGCGGCGGTGGGCTCGGGAAGTCGATCGGGCGGCGTTCTCACGCGGCATGGTGCCTCCGGAGTTCGGTCGAGACGCGGCGGCCATCATATCCGCGGCGCTCGAGGGTGGGGATCCGGGCCTGGGGCCGGGCCCGGGCGGGCGAACCGCCTCCCTCCCCCGGCCACGGAAATGTCCTTTCCGCCGGCCCCCCGCGCTCCTAGAATGCGGGGCCATGGCCAGCGCCCCGGAGACGACACCCCCCGCCAAGGCGGCCGCTTCCGCCCCCGTCATCAAGCGCGTCCCGTCGATCGACGCGTTCCGCGGCTTCGTGATGTTCCTGATGCTCGCCGAGGCGATGCGCCTGTGGACGCTCCACGAGGCCTTCCCCTCGAGCGGCTTCTGGGCCCTCGTCGCCTACAACACGACGCACGTTCCGTGGCAGGGGTGCTCGCTCCACGACCTCATCCAGCCCGCGTTCTCCTTCCTCGCCGGGGCGTCGCTGCCGTTCTCGATCGCGAGCCGCCAGGCGAAGGGCGAGACGTTCGGGAAGAGCCTGGCCCACGCGGTCCGCCGCAGCCTGATCCTGATCTTCCTCGGCATCTTCCTCCGCTCGATGGGGAGCACGACGACCTACTGGACGTTCGAGGACACGCTCACGCAGATCGGCCTCGGCTACACGTTCCTCTTCCTGCTCGCCTACGCGCCGAAGCGGGTCCAGCAGGGCGTGTTCGCCGCGATCCTGGTCGGCTTCTGGGCCGCGTTCGCGCTCTACCCGGCGCCGCCGGCCACGTTCGACTACCCCGCGGTCGGGGTGCCGGCCGACTGGCCGCACCTCTACTCGGGCTTCCTCGCCCACTTCAACAAGAACTCGAACCTGTCGTGGGCGTTCGACACGTGGTTCCTGAACCTCTTCCCGCGCGAGTCGCCCTTCCTCTTCAACGAGGGCGGCTGGTCGACGCTCAGCTTCGTCCCGACCCTCGCGACGATGATGCTCGGGACCTGGTCCGGCGCGTGGCTGAAGGGCGGCGAGACGACCGCGCGGAAGCTGCGCGGCCTCGTCGTCTGGGGCCTCGGGCTCACGCTGGCCGGGCTCGTCCTCCAGTGGCTCCACATCAACCCGATCGTGAAGCGGATCTGGACCTCGGCGTACACCCTCTACAGCGGCGGGCTCATCCTCCTGATCCTCGCGTTCCTCTACGCCCTCATCGACATGAAGGGCTGGAAGCGCTGGAGCTTCCCGCTCATGGTCATCGGCGCGAACTCGATCGCGATCTACGTGATGAGCTGGACGATGGAGCGCTTCGTGTCGGAGGCCCTCACGCGCCACCTCGGCCATGCCCCCTTCCTCGTCCTCGGCGCGCCGTTCGAGCCCGTCCTCCACGGCGCGGGCGTCCTCCTCGTCTTCTGGTCGATCCTCTACTGGATGTACAGGAAGGGCATCTTCATCAAGATCTGACGTCTTCGAAGGGAGCCTCGCCATGATCCTCGCCCCTCTTCTCGCGGCAGCCCTGTCCGCCGCGCCCGCCGCGGCGGCCCCGCCGTTCGCCCTGCGTGACGGCGACCGCGTCGTCTTCTACGGCGACAGCATCACGCAGGACGGCGCCTACGCCCTCTTCGTCGAGCAGTACGTCCGCACGCGCTTCCCGAAGTGGGACGTGCGCTTCTACAACGCGGGCGTCGGCGGGGACACCGTGCGCGGGGGCGGGGCGGGGCCGATCGACGTGCGCCTCGCCCGCGACGTGATCGCGCTCCAGCCGACGGTGGTCACGGTCATGCTCGGGATGAACGACGGGGGCTACAAGCGCTTCGACCCCACGACGCTCTCGGCCTTCGCCGACGGCTACCGGGCGATCGCCGAGCGGCTCCAGCGCGAGCTGCCCGGTGTCCGGCTGACCTTCCTCCGCTCGTCTCCCTTCGACGACGTCTCCCGGCCGCCGCAGTTCGCCCCCGGCTACGACGACACGCTGCGCCGCCTCGGCTGCTACGTCGTCCAGCTCGCCGGCCCCGCGAAGGCGACCGTCGCCGACTTCCGCGAGACCGTGAACGCCGGCCTCGCCGCGGTCGTGAAGGAGAACCCCGAGCTCGCGAAGCAGGTGATCCCCGACCGCGTGCATCCCGGGCCCGCCGGCCACCTCGTGATGGGCGCGACGCTCCTCCGCGCGTGGAACGCGCCGGGGCTCGTCTCCCGCGTGGAGATCGACGCGGCCGCGGGCCGGGCGTCGGCGGCCGAGCGGGCGACGGTGAGCGAGCTCGCCGCGGCGGGCGGCGGTGTCGCGTGGACCCAGCTCGACGAGTCGCTCCCTCTGCCCCTCAACTACGACGACGCGGGCGTCGACCTCGCGCAGAAGGCCGGGGCCGACCTCGAGTCGCTCGACCGGCAGACGCTCGTCGTCGCCGGCCTCGCGCCGGGGCGCTACGACGTGAAGATCGACGGGCGCGCGGTGGCGACCCTCACGGCCGCCGACCTGGCGGCCGGCGTGAACCTCGCCCGCTACAACACGCCGATGCGCTGGCAGGCGTACTCGGTGACGTGGTCGGCCGAAGAGGGCCACGATCTCCAGGTCCTCCGACGCGGGCTGCTGGCCGACTCGTCGAAGGACCCGTCGCTCGCGGCCACGGCCGAGGCGCTCGCGGCGCGCGACGAGGCCGAGCAGAAGGCCCGCAGCGCCGCCGCGACGCCGAAGCCCCACCGGTTCGAGGTGGTCCCGGTCCGCTAGGGCGAGACGAGTCGGACGCCGGGCGCTGGCGCATCGGGCCAATTGTATTGGCCTGTAACCAGACGCTACCCTTTCCTTATCTTCGTGGTCGGGGAGGAATCGATGGCGGCATCTTCGCGCTTCGTCTGGGCTTTTCTCTTCGCGGCCGCGGCGGTGCCCGCGGCGGCGGGCGGACCGGTGGCCGTCGCCGCGTCGTCGGGTTCGGCGCTGGCGCAGTGGGACAACCGTGTCGACGGCCTCCTTCGGGCGGGCCAGCTGGTCGAGCTGCGGGTGCGCGAGGACACGATGATCCCCGGCCGCCGCCACGAACGGCTCGCCCAGATGCACCGCGGCGTGCCGGTCTTCGGCGGGGTCCTGCTGCGCCAGGCGGATGCCGCGGGGACGCTCACGGTCTTCGGCACCTACTACGAGGGCATCTCCATCGACGTCGCGCCGAGGCTGTCCGCGAAGGAGATCGAGGCCCGCGTCGCCGGCCGCGGCGGCCGGCCGGTCGGCGTGCAGGGCGGCCCGCAGCTGATGGTTCTCCCGCTCGACTCCGGCGAGTACCGCCTCGCGTGGCGCGTGCGCGCGTTCCTCGAGGAGCCCTTCGACATCCGGCAGACCTTCTACGACGCCCTCACCGGCGACGTCCTCCTCGACTACCGCGACATCCAGACGCAGGCGGCCGGAATCGGCACCGGCGTCCTTGGCGATCGCAAGAAGCTCAGCGTCGCCCCGGGCGGGCAGGGGTTCACCACGAGCGACCGCCTGCGGCCCCCCGCGCTGTCGACGTACGACTTCCACTTCAACGTCGGCCGGCTCGTCCGCTTCCTCAACGTCGGACCGACCGACCTGACGGCGAGCGACCTCGGGACCGACTCCGACAACGACTGGACGGACGGGGCTCTCGTCGACGCCCACGCCTACGCGGGCTACACCTACGACTACTACTACAAGCGCTTCGGCCGCCGCGGGCTCGACAACGCCAACATCGCGATGCACAGCGTCGTGCACGCGATCTCGCGCGACGACTGGCGGATCTACACCGCCGACACCGTGGGCACGTTCTTCGCGAACGCCTTCTATCTCGGCGAGGGAGTGATGTACTACGGCGACGGCCTGCCGCCGAGCGTCACCCTCGGCGGGCGGCGCTGGAACTACCTGTCGGGCGCGCTCGACGTCGTCGCCCACGAGCTGTCCCACGGGGTGACCGACTACACGTCGCAGCTCGTCTACGAGGGCCAGTCGGGCGCCCTCAACGAGGCGTTCTCCGACATCATGGCCACGGGCGCGGAGTTCTACTTCCAGCCGGACAAGGCCGACTACCTCTGCGCCGAGGACGTGGTGACGCCGGGCGGGCTCCGCTCGCTCCAGAATCCCCGCGCCTACGGGGACCCGGACCACGTCGCCGACATGTACCGGGGCTCGCAGGACAACGGCGGGGTCCACATCAACTCCCTGATCGCGAGCCACGCCTTCTACCTCGCGATCGAGGGCGGCACGCACCGCACGGGCGTCGCCGTTCAGGGCGTCGGCAGCGCGAACCGCGACCAGATCGAGCGGGTCTTCTACCGCGCCTTCACGAGCTTCCTTCCTCCGCGCGCCGGCTTCTGCGCGGCGCGGCCCGCGACGATCCAGGCGGCCCGCGAGCTCTTCGGATCCGGCAGCGCCGCCGAGCGCGCTCTCGACCAGGCCTGGACCGCCGTCGGCGTCGGCGCCGGCTGCACTTTCTAGGGGGCGACATGATCCGCCTTCGACTGCTCGCTCTCGCCGGCGTCGCCAGCCTCGCCACCCTCGCCGCGCCCCGGCTCGCCGCGGCCCAGACGTCGGCCGCCCGCCCCGCGCCCGCGACCGCCACGGCCAGGGAGAAGAAGCCCGCGGCCGCGGCCCGGCCGGCCGGCCTCGCGCCGGTGCGCTTCCGGCTGGTCCTGAACGGCGTCTACTCCGTGTCGGGCCCCTCGTACTCGGATACGCGCGAGCTCTCCGAGTACGCCGAGACGACGACCCTCCGCACGAGCTACGAGGCGAAGGGCGCCTTCGGGCCCGACGCGGCGCTGCAGGTGTCGCTCTTCCGAGGCCTCGGCGTGCTCGTCGGCTTCTCGAGCCTGAGCCGCGACGTCTCCGGCACGGTCGACGTGTCTCGGCCGCACCCGCTCTACCTCGACCGGGCTCGGTCGGCCTCCTCCGCGCTCTCCGGCTACGCGGCGAAGGAGACGGCCCTGCACCTCGACCTCGCGTACGCCGGGAGCCGGAGCCGGGTCGACTGGACGATCTTCGCCGGGGCGACGATGTTCAGCGTCGACGCCGACCTCCTCGGGACCCCGACGTACACCGAGGCGTACCCGTACGACGAGCTGAAGATCGCGTCGACGCCGTCCGCGTCCGTGAGCGAGAGCAAGACCGGCTTCAACGTCGGGGCCCGGGTCGACTACCGCTTCGGCGCGGCCGGCCGCTTCGGGGCCGGCGTGCAGGTCCGCTACAGCGCCGCCTCGATCGCGCTCGAGGCCGCCTCGGCGACCTCGGCCGCGTCCTACGACGCGGGCGGCCTCGAGGTCGGCGCCGGCCTGCGGCTCTTCTTCTGACGGGCCCGCCCGGCGCCTGAAACGGAGGGCTCCCGGAACCGGGAGCCCTCCGTCAGCACTCCCGCCTCAGCGCGACCGCCACTGGAAGGAGTGCGGCCAGCGGCTCGTGTCGGCCGAGACGACGGCCGTGTGGCACACGTTGCAGGCCGTCACCCGCTCCGGGCGCAATCCGCCGTGCTTCTCCAGGAACTCCCGGGAGCCCTCGCCGCGGGAGCCGGAGTGGCAGGCGCCGCAGCTGCCGATCGACGCGACGGTCGTCTGGTACTGCACGGCCTGGCGGTTGTCGGACGCCACGCGGCTCGGCATCATCGCGTGCGGGCTGCCGTGGCAGCCGGCGCAGCTGACGCCGCCGTGCCCCCGCGCCTCGCGGTAGAGCGTCGCGCCGGTGTCGACGCCGGCGACGCCCGCGTGGCACGCGGCGCACTTCGGCTCGCTCGCCCACGGCACCCGGCCCGCGTCGATCGACGAGGCGACCTGGGCGAGGCCGCCGTGGCACTTCGTGCACGCGCCGGCGGAGTCGGTGTGGGCGAGGCTGCGGCTGCACTGGGTCTTCTGGCCGGGGTGGCAGTCGTAGCAGCCGGGCGCGCCGGCGAGCTTCGCGTGGAAGCCGTGCATCGCCCGCGAGAGGTAGCTCACGCCCGTCCTGCCCGGCGCCTTGAGGGCCGGGCTGCCGTGGCAGCTCGCGCAGAGGAACGGGTTGGCCTGTCCCTGGAGCTTCGTTCCGACCCGCTGGTCGTGCAGCTCGAGGTAGGGGCGGACGCCGTTGCCGTGGCACTTGTCGCAGCGGATCTCGTCGGAGGTCGGGATGGTCGTGCGCGTCTGCGCGAGGACCTGCCCCGCGCCGTTCCTCACCGTGATCTCGGCGACCTGGTACGGGTTCCACGTCCCGGCGTCGTTCACGGGCACGACCGGGATCCCGTCCGCCTCGAAGTGGTCGCTCTTCGCGAGCATCACGCCGGAGAGGCCGTTGTGCACCGCCGGGTCGACGAGGTTCGCCCCGGTGTTCGGCGCGAGCTGGATCCCGAGGAGCGGGACGCTGAAGTCCCAGAACTGCCCGTAGAGCCGCTTGCCGTACGAGTACGTGTTGTCCACGACGCGGTACTCGACCTTCACGTTGCTCGTCACGAGCTGCGGCGGGTTGCCGCGCTTCACGACCTGCGCCCAGAGGTTGTTGTACGGGGGCAGGATCACGTCCGCGTCGTAGCGCGGGTTGAGGCAGTGCATGCCGAGGTCGTTCCAGGCGAAGACCACGTACGACTGCTGCGTCGCGGGAATGCGAACGGCCCGGACGTCGTCATCGGCCCGGGCGCCCGGTGTCGCGCCGGCCACGATCGCCGCGAGGAGGCTCGCGCGCGCGAAGAGGGAGTGTCGCGCCATGTGCCTGCTCCTTGTTGGGGGCGCCGCGCCGGGGCCGCGGAGGCGCGGCTCGGCGCCGGTGCCGGAGTCGTGGGGAGACTGACTCACCCGAAGCACCGAAGAGGGTGATGGCACACACTCCGATCGCGGATTACGAGAGAGGCGAGTGACGCATCACACCGAAATACTCTGCCCGCGAAACGTATCGTTTCAGCCGAGCCGCTTCTTCTCCACCTTGCCGAGCGCGTTGCGCGGCAGGGCGTCGACGCGGACGAAGGCCGCCGGCACCTTGAACGAGGCGAGCTGCGCGCGGCACGCGGCCTCGAGCGCCGCCGGATCCGCGTCGCCGGCGAAGTACGCGACCGGCCGCTCGCCGCGGCGCTCGTCCGGGACGCCGACGACGGCGGCCTCGCGAACGCCCGGCTGCTCGACGAGCACGTCCTCGATCTCCCGCGGGTAGACGTTGAAGCCGCCGCAGAGGATGAGCTCGCTCGCGCGGCCGCGCAGCGTGACGTAGCCGTCGGGCGCGCGCGAGGCGAGGTCGCCGGTGCGGAACCAGCCGTCGACGAACGCCGCCCCGGTCGCGTCGGGCCTTCGCCAGTAGCCGGAGAAGACGGTCGGCCCCTTCACCCGCAGCTCCCCCGCCTCGCCGTCCGGCACGTCGCGGCCGGAGCCGTCCACGATGCGGATCGAGACGCCCGCGAAAGGAAGCCCCACCGTCCCCGGCCGCCGCTCGCCGCCGTACGGGTTCCCGATCGTCATGAGGGTCTCGGTCATGCCGTAGCGCTCGAGGATCGCGTGGGAGAAGCGCTCGCGGAACGCGGCGAAGACGCTCGGCGGCAGCGGGGCCGAGCCCGAGACGAACAGGCGCGTGCGGGCGCCGATCGCGCGGGCCGCCGCCTCCGGCAGGGCGAGGAGGCGCACGTAGACGGTCGGCACGCCGAAGAAGAGGGTCGGCCGGAAGGACTCGAAGAGCGACAGGGCGCGCTCGTGCTCGAAGCGGGGGGCGAGGCGGGCGAGGCAGCCGCTCGCGAGCCAGCACAGGACGCCGTTCGCGAGGCCGTGGACGTGGAAGAGCGGCAGCACCGCGAGGTAACGGTCCTCGGCCGTGATCCGCCACGCCGCCACGAGGGCCCGCGCGTTCGCGGCGAGGTTCGCGTGGAGGAGGACGGCGCCCTTGGCGCGGCCCGTCGTGCCGGAGGTGTAGAGGATCGCCGCCGGGTCGAGGTCCGCGACGTCGACGCGCGGCCGCTCGGCGCTCTGCGCGGCGGCCTCCGCGGCGAGCGCGTCGACGTCCCACGTCGACGTGCCCGGAGGAACGAGGGCGGCGAGATCGGACGTCGTCACGACCGCCGCCGGCGAGGCGTCCGCGACGATGTGCCCGACCTCGCGCTCGCGGTAGAGGACGTTGACCGGCAGGAAGACGAGACCGAGCTTCTGCGCGCCGAGGAAGAGGTCGAGGAACTCGAGGCGGTTCCCGAGCTGGACGGCGAGCCTGTCCCCCTTCCGCAGGCCGCGCGCGGCGAGCGCGCGGGCCATGCGGTTCGACCGCGCCTCGAGCTCGCCGAAGCGCAGCGCGAGGGGAGGCCTCTCGCCCTGGTCGACCTCGAGCGCGGGCTGCCCCGCGCGGCGGACGAGTGAGTCGTCGACGAGCTGCAGGAGGGAGCTGGCGGACATCGCGGCAGCTTAGCAGCCCGGCGGCGGGCGAGGGCCGACGCGCGCGGGCCGGGAAATCCGCCCTTGCCCCAGGACGCCTCCCGGCGCTATCAAGAGAGCGACGGGAGGGACCATGCGCATCGTGGACGTGGACGCGGCCACGAAGCCGCTCTTCTGCCAGTGCCTCGAGGACTGGAACCCCGAGGTCCTCGAGGCCGGCGACCGCCGCCGCCGCTGGTTCGACCGCCTCGCGCCGCGCGGCCTGCGGGGCAAGCTCGCCCTCGACGACGCGGGCACGCCCGGCGGGATGATCCAGTACCTGCCGATCGAGGAGTCGACGGTCGACGGCGAGGGCCTGTGCTTCGTCACCTGCGTCTGGGTGCACGGCCACCGTCAGGGGCGCGGGAACTTCCAGGGCCGCGGCATGGGCCGCGCCCTCCTCGCCGCGGCGGAAGAGGACGCGCGGGCCCGCGGCGCGACGGGCATGGCCGCCTGGGGCCTGTGGCTGCCGTTCTGGATGAGGGCCTCCTTCTTCCGTCGCCACGGCTACCGCACCGCCGACCGCGACGGGATCGCCTCGCTCCTCTGGAAGCCGTTCGTGGCGGACGCGCGAAAGCCGCGCTTCTTCCGGCGCACCGCGAAGCCGCTCGACGCGACCCCCGGGTGCGTCAACGTCACCTGCTTCGTGAACGGCTGGTGCAGCGCGGGGAACCTGACGGCCGAGCGCGCGCGGCGCGTGGCCGGCGAGATGGGCGAGCGCGTCGTGTTCCGCGAGATCGACACGAGCGAGCACGCGACCGTGGCCGCGTGGGGCCTCTCCGACGCTCTCTTCGTCGACGGGAAGCAGGTGATGACGGGTCCGCCGCTGTCGCCGGATCGGCTGCGGAGGATCGTGAAAAAACGTCTCGCTCGCGTCGAGCCCGTCTCCTCCTGAGGACGAGTCTCGTAACCGGTTACAGACACCGTAAACGTTCAAAGTTGTGAACGCTTACGTGTCAACGACTTACGGTCGCCGCGCGTGGCACGAGGGTTGCCTTTCCCTGATCGTTCACCCGTCCGCTACAGGCTGCAACCGCCGGGGCGGCCGGCTGGTCCAAGGGAGCGACATGGGCTTCTCGTCTTTGACGTGGACGCTGCCGGTCGACCGCGATTCCGCGGCCTCGGCCCCGTCGGTGGAACGCGACGTCGTCCGCGCGCTCGCGCGCTGCCGCGCCGCCGGGCGCACCTCGGTGCTCTTCGTCGAGCCCGGGCCCGCCGAGTCCGACCTCCTGCGCCGCGCCCGCGAGGCGGGCGCTCGCGTCACCGTCCTGTGCTCGCCCGGTCGCGAGCTCGAGGCGCGCGAGAGCGGCGCCGACTTCGTCCTCGACTCGCGCCGCACCGACCCGACGTGGTACCGCGGCGCCTGGTCGGTCGTCGTCGACCCCGAGCGCCGCTTCGGCTTCCGGCGCGCCCGGCCGTCGATCACCCGCGGCGGCGCCTACGTCACCGCCTCGCCCTCGACCGGCGACCGCCTCCTCGCGCTCGCGTCGCGCCTCGGCCGCGGCCCGCGCCTCGCCGCCGCCCGCTGAGCCCGGCTCAGCGGACGAGGTAGAGAACGAGGAGCTGCGCCGAGAGGACCCGCAGGATCATCGTCAGCGGGTAGACGGTCGCGTAGGCGACCGACGGCGCCTCCGACCCCGACACGGTCGTCGCGAAGGACAGCGCGGGCGGGTCGGTCATGCTCCCGGCGAGAAGCCCGCAGACCGTCAGGTAGTTGAGCTTCAGCACGCCGCGCGCGACGACGCCCACCGCCAGGATCGGGAGGACCGTGATCGCGGCGCCCCACGCCATCCACCGCAGCCCTGCCCCGCTCGCCAGCGTCTCGACGAAGACGTCGCCCGCACCGAGGCCCACCGCCGCAAGGAAGAGGACGATGCCCGTCTCGCGCAGCGCGTAATTGGCCGAGATCGGCAGGTACCACACGAGCGGGCCGATCTTCCCGATGCGCGCGAGCGCGATCGCCACGAGCAGCGGGCCGCCGGCGAGGCCGAGGCGCACGGGGGCGGGGACGCCGGGCAGCGAGAACGGCAGGCTGCCGACGACGAGGCCGAGGGCGATGCCGGCGAACATCGGCACGAGGTGCGGGTAGTTGAGCGTCTTCGGCGAGTCGCCGAGCTCGGCCGCCGCCTTCTGCAGGTCGCCCGGCTCGCCGACCGCGAGCACGGTGTCGCCGTACTGCAGCTCGAAGCCCGGGCTCGCCGACATCTCGACCTCGGCCCGGCTCACCCGCGTCACCTGCACCGAGAAGCGGCGCAGGAAGTCGAGCGCGCCGATCGTCTTCCCCGTCGCGGCGGCCCGGGTGACGATGAGCCGCTTCGTGGTGATGGCGCTCGGCAGCGAGCGCAGGTCCAGCTCGCTGTCGCGGCCGACCACGACGCGCAGCGCGTCGAGGTCCTCCCGGCGGCCGACCGCGAGGAGGACGTCCCCCGCCCGCAGCGTGGTGTCGGGCCGCGGCACCTGCAGGCGCCCGTCCTGGTGGATGCGCGAGACGACGATGCTCGTCGTGCCGAGGAGCGGGACCTTCTCGAGCGGCATCCCGACGAGGTTCGGGTTCACGACCTCGAGGTTGGCCCGGGCGAGGGGCGGCGCCTCGTCGGCCCGACGGCGGTCGAACTCGTCGATCTCGCGGCGCAGCACCACCCGGAAGAGGCCGCGCACGGCCAGCATCACGACGATGATGCCGAAGACGCCCGCCGGGTACGCGACCGCGTAGCCGAGCCCCGGCAGCTTGGCCATCCGCTCGAACGCCCGCGGGTCCTCGATCGCCTGCTTGAGGGCCTGCTGCGCGCCGGCGAGGCTCGGGGTGTTGGTCGTCGCCCCGCTCAGGAGGCCGACGACGGCGGCCGGCTCGATGCCGCCGGCGAAGCGCGCCACGACGGCGGCGGCCGCCCCGAGGAGGACGACCGA
This sequence comes from Vicinamibacteria bacterium, assembly GCA_046331285.1. Lineage (GTDB taxonomy): Bacteria > Acidobacteriota > Vicinamibacteria > Fen-336 > Fen-336 > DATBSL01. The sequence continues at coordinate 49,227 of JAXLRD010000041.1, read as the reverse complement.
CGCGGCCAGCAGGTTCAGGCGCAGGCCGTTCCGCCGGAGGGAGGCGAGGAAGCCGGGGCCGACCTGCAGGCCGATCGAGTAGACGAAGAAGACGAGCCCCAGCTCGCGCACGAACTCGCGCGTCCGCTCCTCGACGTGGATCCCGAAGTGGCCGAAGGCGATCCCGACGAACAGCACGCCGGCGATGCCCAGGCCGATGCCGCGGACCTTGAGGCTGCCGAGGGCGAGGCCGAGGGCGGCCACCAGCGACAGCACGAGCACGGCCCCGGCCGCCGTCCCGCCGTCGAGAAGCTGCGCGCCCACGCGTGCCGAGTCTACCCCGCCGCGCCGGCCGGCGCCGCGCGTGGCAGAATGAAGCCAACCGGAACGAAAGACCGCGTGACGCCTCCCGACGAGAGAAGACACCGCGCCGGCGCGCCGATCACCGACCTCTGCCGCGCCTGCCACGCCGTGCGCGACCACACGGTCATGGCGGTCGACGAGGACGGCCGCGCCGTCCGGGTCGTGTGCGACTTCTGCGGCAGCCAGCACAACTACCGCGGCGGCGGGGGCGACGAGCCCGCGCCGCGCGCCGAGCGGCCGGCCCTCGGCGGCCCCGCCGCGCCGAGCGCCCCGCGCCTGCCTTCCGCGCCCGACGCGCGGCCCGCGAGCCGCGCTCCCGAAAGGACTCCGACCGTGACGAGCGACGACGCGTCCGACCTCGAAGCCCTCCTGCGCCGCGTGGTGCGCGAGGAGATGGGGCTCACGCCGGGGCTGCCCGCGGCGAAGTGGCGCGGCGGCGAGGTCGTCCTCCGCCCGGGCCGGCCGGGCCTTCAGGAGAAGAGCTGGCCGGTCGACGCGCTCTTCCACAAGATCGTGATGATCAGGAACCGCCTGCGGACGCTCGAGCAGCAGCTGAACGCGGCCGAGCTCCCGGACGACCTGAAGGTGCGGCTGCAGTCGTACGTCACCGGCTGCTACGGCAGCCTGACGAGCTTCAACGTGCTCTTCACCGACGAGGCCGATCAGTTCAAGGGCAGCGGCGGGGACTGACGCCGCCCCCGCCGCCGGGGCCCGACCGCCCCCCGCTCAGAACCGCACGGCGTACACCAGACGGAAGCTGCGGCCCATCTCCGGCGCGAGGTCCTTGATGTACGAGAGGTGGTTCCGGTAGAGCTCGTCGCCCAGGTTGTCCGCGCGGGCGGTGACCGTGTGCACCGCGTGCCCGCTGGTGATCTGGAAGGAGGCGTGCAGGTTCACGACCGTGTAGCCGTCCGTCGGCGTCTCCGCGCCGTAGACGCGCGTCTGGCCGCCGACGTTCTTGACCTCGCCCTCCAGGTGGAACTGCCGGTGGGTGAAGCGCAGGCCCGCCCAGAGCCGGTAGGGCGGGATCCGCGGGAGCGGGCCGCCCCCGTCGCGCACCGCGCCGCGGACGGCGTCCCCTCCGAGGACGAGCCACAGCGAGTCGGTCAGGCCCGCGTCCACGTGCGCTTCGAAGCCGGCCAGGCGGCTGTCCTTCGCCGTGAACTCGACGACGGGCAGTCCCTCCTCCTCGTCGATCTCTCCCGTCTGGAACGGGAAGATGAACCCGTCGATCCGGTTGTAGAACACGGTGCCCTCGCCGTGGAACCGGGCCGACCGGTACCGCAGCGAGAGGTCGGCGCCGTAGGCGACCTCGGTCGAGAGCGTGGGGTCGCCGATCTCGTAGGCGAAGTTCCCCGCGTGCGGCCCGAAGTTGTACAGCTCCTCGAGGCTCGGGTTGCGGGCGGCGCGGGCGAGGTTCAGCGCGACCGTGACGTCGTCGCGGAGGTAGCCGAGGAGCCCGACCGACGCCGAGAAGTTCGTGAACTCCCGCGCGGGCACGCCCTCCCGCCCGATCGCGGCGCCGTCGGGATCGAACGACGTGTGGTCGACACGCCCGCCCAGCTGGAGCGAGGCGTGCCGGAATCTCAGCTCCTCGTAGAGGAACCCGCTGACCGTGTTCTGGATCGTCGGCGGCGCGAGCGCCTCCTCGCCGGCGGCGCTGTAGTCGCGGTGCTCCCCGCGCAGGCCGAACGTGCCGGTGAGGGGGCCGAAGGCGCGGTGGTTCAGGTACAGGTTGCCCTCGGTGACCCGGTTCTTGAAGCTCGTGGCGATCTCCCCGGATCCCTCGATCTCGTCGTGCTTGTAGTCGCGGAAGCCGCCCAGGAACTTGACGCCACTGATGAACCCGCCGAGGTTCCTCCGCTCACCCCGGACGTCCACGCGCTGACGGCGGGGATGGAGCGTCGTCTCTCCCTCCTCGACGAACGGAACGCCGTACCTCGTGTCGACGTACTGGTAGGACGCGCCGAGGTAGCCGTTCTCGCCCGTGGCCGCGAGCGACCCGCCGCCCGACTTGGAGTTCGACTGGCTGTTCGGGATCTTCCCCTCGGGCGTGTCGTAGTCGTCCGTGCGCTGGGCCGAGCCGTTGACTCGATAGGCGAACCGGCCGTTGCCCCCGCTGATGTTGCCCGCGACCCCGCCGTTCTCGTCGGCGGTGGCCCCCTGGAGCGTGAAGGCGCCGTGCAGCCCCTGCAGCGGCTTCGCGATGATCTCGTCGTTGACGAGGTTCACGACCCCGCCGATCGCGCTCGACCCGTAGAGGAGCGTCGCCGGGCCGCGGACGACCTCGATCTGGCTGGCCGTGGCGGGATCGAGGGTCACGCCGTGGTCGGCCGACTGGCTCGACAGGTCGCCCGTGCGCGCCCCGTTCTCGAGGATCAGCACCCGGTCGTTGTCGAGGCCGCGCACCACCGGCCGCGCGTTGCCGGAGCCGAAGCTCCGGACGTTGACTCCGGGCTCGTTGGCGAGAGTCGCGCCGAGCGTGTTGCCGAGGCGCTGCTGGAGATCGTCGCCGCCGAGGACCGTCGCAGGCTGGTACGACTCGAACGTGTCCCGGGAGCTGGGGCTGACCGTGACGCTCTCCGACAGGTGCACCTGCGCCGACAACTTCACCGGAACGATGACGGCGGGGCCCTCGGCCACCCTGACGTCCGTTCGCGAGGGCGCGAACCCCGCGCCGCGCACCGCGACGTCGTACTCGCCGGGCGACACGTTCTCGAGGCGAGCGAGCCCGTCTGCGCCGCTGCGCGCCTCGCGGCCGGACGGGATGAGCGACACCGAAGCGCCAGCCACGGGCTTCCCGTCCGGATCCGACACCCGGACCTCGACGGTCGCCGCCCTCGCCGCCGCCGGGAGGACGGCCGACAGGACGAGGGCCAGAGCGCGGCGGACGGCGGGACGCAGGACACGATCGTTGCGGATCATCGACACCTCGATTGGAGCCGCGCCGCGCAAAGCCGTGGCGCTCCGCAGACGCTATCGAGGCGGGCGGGCGCGGGCGACGGCGTTCCAGTGAACGGCCGTTTCGCCCGGCTGATCGGTCGAATCGGCCCACGAACGGTCGCCGGCGGCCGAGCCGGCCGCCGGCTCAGAGCCGCAGGAGGGTCTCGCGCAGGACCCGGGCCTGGGAGCGGCTCACCGAGAGCTCCTGGCCGTTCGTCATGACCGCCAGGTACGTCCCGCCCGGCAGGGGGCTGAAGCGGGCGATCATCCGCGTGTTCGCCAGGATGCCGCGCGACAGCCGGACGAAGCGCGCGGGATCGAGCCGCGCCTCGAGGTCCTTGAGCCGGAAGCCGATGACGTGCGTCTCGTTCCGCACCGTCGTGATCCGCAGCAGCTCTCCGTCGGCGACCACGGAGACGATGCTCTCGGCCGGCAGCATCAGGATGTCCTCGCCCTTGCGGATCGGGAGACGGTCGACTCTTCGCGACCTCGCTCGCTCGTACTCCCCGAGCGCCGCGGCCAGGCTGGCGATCTGCCCGTTCCGCCAGTCGGGCTCGGTCGAGCGCCTCCGCACGCGGCGGAAGGTCTCGAGGAGGCGGTCCCGGTCGACCGGCTTCAGCAGGTAGTCGATCGCGTTGACCTCGAAGGCGCGAATCGCGTATTCGTCGTAGGCGGTCACGAACGCCACGGAGGGGGCGCTCTCCGGCTTCAGCACCCGCGCGACGTCGAGCCCGCCCATCTCGGGCATCTCGAGGTCGAGGAGGGCCAGGTCCGGGCGCAGGCGATCGATGACCGCCACGGCCTCCAGCCCCGTCGCGGCCTCGCCAACGACCTCGGCCTCGGACCCGGCCGCGATCAGCTCGCGGAGCACCTCCCGCGCCGGGCGCTCGTCGTCGGCCACCACGATCCGCAGGCGCTCGCTCATCGGCCCCGTCCCGCCGTCGCGACGGCCGGCTCCCGGCTCGCCCGATGGAGCGGGCGCCCGCGAAGGCGCAGCGTCGCGAGGGTCCCCTCGCCCGGACGGCTCGCCAGGCGGAGCGTGCCGCCGGCCCCGTAGTGGGCGTGCACGCGCCTCTGGACGTTGGCGAGCCCGACACCCGGGGCCCCTCCCGGGCGCAGCGCACTCTCGCTCGCGCCCACGCCGGTGTCGGAGACCTCGATCACGAGCGTTTCGCCCGGATTCTCCGGACCCTCCTCCTCGAGGTACGCCTTGAGGCCGACCTCCCCGCCCTCCGGCCGGGGGGCGATCCCGTGCTTGATGGCGTTCTCCACGAGGGGCTGCACGAGCAGCGGAGGAACGGGAAGGCCGCGCAGGGCCGCCGGGACCTCCATCCTCACCCGCAGACGCTCCTCGAAGCGGGCCTGCTCGATGGCGAGGTACGAGAGAACGAGGTCGACCTCGTCGCCGAGCGTCGCGAGGTCTCCTCCCGAGCGCTTGAGCACGGCGCGGAGGAGCTTCGTGAGGTCGGCCAGTGTGCCCTTCGCCCGATCGGGCGCGGCCGTCATGAGGTAGCCCAGGGTGTTGAGCGCGTTGAACAGGAAGTGCGGGTTGAGCTGCGCCTGCAGCGCCGTCAGCTCCGCCTCGGCGGCGAGCTTCCCCGCGAGCTCCTCGCGCAGGTCGCGCTCGAAGCGCTCGTGCAGCAGCCGCAGCGCGTCCAGTCGCCTCGCCGCCGCGAGCGCGACTCCCTCCAGGAGCGCGACGTCGTCCGAGAGAAGGCGCCTCCCGCCCTCGAGCGATTCGAACCTCAGGGTGTAGTGGGGAGGCTCCGCGGTCGGAACGGTCAGAAGGACCCCGGGCCCCGATCGGTCGACCCGGTGGACGAGGTCACGGTGCGGCGGGGGCGCGCCGGCCGTCTCGTCCCAGGACGTCTCGCGCGCGCTGAGGGCCGGCGCCAGCGAGGACGCGACGAGCTCGAGGACGTCCTCGGGCGTGTCGCAGGAGGCGAGGCGGCGGGACACCTCGGCCCTCAGCGCGGTCGCGTCCGGCCGCTTCAGAAGGACGCGATCCACGAACCAGCCGCTGGCGCGCCGGAGGAGAGGGTAGGAGAGCGCGATCGCCGCGGCGAGGGCCACCACGGCCAGGGCCGACTCCGGCGCGACGGGCGCCGTGTGCACGTGGGGCCCCAGGTGCGCGCCGAAGAGCCTCAGGAAGACGCCCGCGACGACGGCGATGAGCGCCATCACGGCCAGCGCGCGCTTGAGGAAGATGTCGACGAGGGCGAAGCGGTAGTCGCTCCACAGGATGGCGAGCACGAGCGGCACCGAAGCGTGGTGCCCGAGGACCACGGCGGGCCATCCCTCGGCCGCCGCCTCGTGCCGCCCGAGGTGCCACGCGGAAGCCGCGAACAGGGCGAGCGCGGACATCCAGAGCCACCCGCCCCGACGCCGGGCCGCCGCCGGCGAGGCCACGACCATCGCCACGACCAGCACCAGGGAGCCCGCGGCGAGCGCCAGGAACGCGTCGCGCGAGGGCGGCGCCTGGCCGCGGGCGCCCTCGACGAGCTGCGCCACCGCCGCGCCGCCGGCGAGGACGTAGGCGAAGGCGGTGATCCAGCCGGCGGCCCGCCGGACGCGCCTGTCGCCCGACCAGGAGCGCACCGTCACGTGGACGAACACGCCCGCGAGGAGGCCGAGGGCCGCGTACGCGACGGCGAGCAGCGCCGGCGGCGAGTGCGGGTCGCTCACGAGCGCGAGCGCGCCGAGGTTCCACGTCAGGCCCAGCAGGCCGGTGATCACGGCCAGGACGCCGTCCCGCCAGAGCCGGCCGACGTCCCGCCCGGCCCACTGGACGACCATGGCGAGCAGCATCCCGTAGAGCGCGGCCCCGGCGAGGAACCCGACGCCGTGCAGTATCTCGACGAGGTGCTCAGCGGTCATGGCCGCGGGATCGTCCCCCGGCCGCCCTCCTCCGCGCCGGGCGGACGTCACCCCGGCCGAAGCGGCCTTGATCAGTATCCCATGCGGTCAGGGGACGGGTCGAGGCGGCGCGGCGCGGGGCGACGTCAGTCGCCGAACCAGGACTCGTCGATCCCGAGGAAGTCGGCCTCGAGGCGATAGAGGCTCACGACCCGGCCGCGCTCCCAGAGCGGCCCGACGTCGAGAATGCCGAAGACGGTCACGGGATAGTGGCCGGTGAAGCGCGTCTTGCGCTTGTCGGACATCCGGACGTCGATCCACTGGTTGAGCGACGTCGGCACCATGCCGAACGCGCACATGTCGTAGCTGCCGTTCAGCACGAAGTTGGAGAGCTGGCCGCGGTCGAAATCGAGGGGCATCATGAAGCCCTCGATGGCGACCCGCCGCCCCGAGAGCCTCCTGATCCGCGCCGGGACGACCAGCTGCTGCCGCCGCGCGGGGCTGCGCGACGCGTCGGCCACGTCCCACCCCGCGGGAGGGTCGTACTCGAAGTCCGACAGGCGCTCGAAGGTCAGCCGTTCGTAGCGATCCACGTCCGGGTCGTCGGAGGCCAAGATCTTGATCGTCTCCGTGACCCACTCTCCCGCGCGCGGGCCGCGGCGCGGCGCCTCCGCAGGGCCGGGCGACGCGGGAGCCGCCGGCGCGGCGGCCGGTGGAGCGGCGAGCGGGGCGCCCTGCGGGGCCACGACCCTCCGCGCCGGCTGCGCCTCCGCCGGCCACAACCGCAGCCCGAGGAAGTACGCGCCCGCGCCGACGGCAACCAGGAGCACGAGACGCCTCACGGCTCGAGCTCGAAGGCCGTGTGCTCGAAGCTTCGACCCTTGATCTCGACCCGGTCGAGGACGCCGCGGAGCCGGGCGAGCCCGGCCAGCTCCTCGTGCGCCCCCTCGAACCGGGACGAGTCGCCCGGAGTCTCGCCCGTCAGCGGATCCCCGACGGCGAGGAGCGCCAGATCGAGCGGCCCGACTCCGACGAGAGGCCGGCCCGAGACGTCCAGTCGCTCGACCCGCGCCGCGATCTCGGGCTGGCGAGAGCGCACCGAGGCCTCGGCCTCGCCGTCGAGGAGATAGGCGACGAGGCGTCCCGCCTTCCGGTCGAACACGATCTCCACGTGCGCCGCCTCCTCGCCGAGCTCGACGAGAGTCCCGCCGTGTGGCGCTGCGTGTTCGTGGTGATGGACGCTGGCCACCGGGGACGGCGACGCCGTCGCCGGGGCCGCACTGACGGTGGCCGCCGCACGCGCCGGGCCGCGGCCGCCGGGAGACGAGCCGCGGCACCCCGCGAGGCTGACGGCGACGACCGCGAGCGAGACGATCCGTCGAGGGTCACGACCCATGCGCGCCTCCTCAGGACTCCGCGGTGAGATGGCTCGCCACGTCCGTGCGGTAGGCCAGGACCGCGGGCAGGACCCCCGCCACGGCGCCGAGACCGACCGCGGCCAGCGGCACCGCGACGAGACCCGGCGGCGCGACGAACGGGTCGAGGAGCACACCGGTCTGCGCTCGGATGAGCGAGCGCGCCACCGCCAGAGTCACTCCGTACACCGTGAGCCCGCCGACCGCTCCGGCCGCCGAGAGGAGGGCCGCCTCCGTGACCACGGCGGCGAAGACCGTCGCGCGTCCTGCGCCGAGCGCGCGCAGGATCGCGACGTCCCGTCGCCGGGCCGCCATCGACCCATAGAGGCTCGCGAGGACGGAGCCCGCGGCCACGAGCATCACCAGCCAGGCGACGAACGCGAGCACCCGGGTGACCCAGCCGATCCGGTCGAACAGCTCGGCCATCACTCGGCCGACCGGCCAGGCGAGCGTCGCCACCTTGCCCTGCCGGTTGATCGTCTGGCTCAGGGCGAAGCCGGCCTGGGGGCTGCGCAGCTTCAGCATCACCGCGCTCACCTCGCGGTGCTCTGCCGGGATCGCCTCGCCGGGCCTCGCCTGGTACTGGGTCCCCGTTCCGCGCAGGACGTGGCCCGACATGCGGAAGACACCCTCGATCGGGATCCACAGCACCCGGTCCGAGGGGGAGTTCGTCGGCTCGAGCACGCCGACCACGACGTACTCCTCGGGGTGACGCTGGCTCTCGTCCGTCGCGAGGCCGTGATACGGGTTGAACGTCGAGCCCTCGGCCAGGCCGCTCCGGCGCGCGACCTCGCTGCCGAGCACCGCCTCGCGGCGCTCGGGGTCGAAGAACCGCCCTCCCTCGCGCGCCTCGAAGCGGCGGCCCGCCCGGTACTCGAAGCTGTCGAGCATCTCCCTCGTGGTGCCGACGATGCGGAAGCCGCGGTAGTTGTCGCCGACCGCGTACGGGACCGCGAGGGCGACGCCGGGGTCCGCCCGTACGGCCTCGTAGAGCGACCACGGGATGTTCCCGGGAGAGGTCTCCAGGTGGAAGACGGTGTTGAGCACGAGCTGCAGGGCGCTGCCGCGCGCGCCGAGCACCGCGTCGAAGCCCGCCTCGCCGCCCGTGAACGCGTCCTCCGCCTGACGGCTGATGCCGAGCACCGCCAGGACGAGCCCTACGCCGAGCGCCACGCACGCTGCCGTGACCACGGTCGTGAGCGCGTGCTGGGCGAGGCTGCGCCGGGCGAGGAAGGAGACGAGTCCCAGGCGTCCAGCCCCCGCGCGGATCGTCATGCCGGCCCCGCCGCGGCCCCGGCCCGGTTGATCGACGGGAAGTCCAGCCGGTCGGGGAACGACGCGAGCACCACCGGGTCGTGGCTGACGAGCAGCAACGCGGCGCCCGACTCGCGGCAGGCGTCGCGGAGCAGCGCGAGCGCGGCTTCTCCGTTCGCGCGGTCGAGATTGCCGGTCGGCTCGTCGGCCAGGACCAGGGCCGGGCGGTTTGCGAGCGCGCGGGCGACCGCCACGCGCTGCTGCTGGCCCGCGGACAGCTGTCGCGGGCGATCGTGGAGACGGTGCGACAGCGAGACGCGATCGAGGAGCGCGCGGGCCCGCGGCTCGTCGGCGGACCCGTTGAGGGCCGTGGCCAGCACGACGTTCTCGAACGCGCTCAGGCCCTGGAGGAGGTTGAAGGTCTGGAACACGTAGCCGATACGCCGCGCGCGCAGCCGATCGCGCCCGGCCTCGTCGAGCGCCGTCATCTCCTCCCCCGCCACGGTGACTCTCCCCGTGTCGGCCCGGAGGATGCCCGCCACGAGGTGGAGCAGCGTCGTCTTGCCCGCTCCGCTGCCGCCCTCGAGCGCCACCGCGGCCCCCGCCTCGAGACGCAGCCGGGGGACGTCGACGACGAGCCGACTCCCGCCGGCGGGATCGGGGAAGGACTTCGTGAGGCCCTCGATCTCCAGCGCGGGCTGCGCGGCGGCCGGCGACGACGCGGTGGACATGCGGCGTCAGCGTCCCGCGGCGGACTGGGCGCCGTCACCCGCGGGACGGTGGACGGTCGGTTCGGGCCGACGAGCGGGAGGTCTCCGGCTGCGGCCCGCTTGCCCACCGAGGACGTCCGTCCACCTCGCCAGGCGGCCCGTTCGCTCGATTCGGCGCCTTCGCCTCGGAGCTTCCGGGCAGATTCCGGCCATGGCCCGCCTGCACCCGCTCGCCGTGGCGCTCGTGGCCTTCGGACCGGAGTTCGCCTCCGGCCTCCCCGCCCAGGGCGTCTTCCCGCCGCCTGCCGATCGGCGCGAGATCCGCGCGCTGCGGGCGAGCGGGCCGGTGCGGGTCGACGGCGTCCTCGACGAGGCCGACTGGGGACGCGTCGCCGCGGTCCGGGGCTTCCTCCAGATCGAGCCCGACCAGGGGCGGGAAGCGCGACACGACACCGAAGTGCTCCTGCTGTACGACGACGAGGCTCTCTACCTCGCCGCGCGCTGTCTCGATCCGGACGCCCGCCGGGGAATGCGCGTGTCCGACCTGCGGCGCGACTTCGACTTCTTCGCCAACGACCTCTTCGGCGTCGCCTTCGACCGTTCGAGGATCGTCGCAACGCGATGGCCTTCCAGGTCAACCCGCTCGGCGTCCAGCGGGACCTCCTCGTCTTCGACGACGACCTCTATGACCGCAACTGGGACGCCGTCTGGACCGCCCGCACCGCGTTCGACGCGGCCGGATGGACCGCCGAGATGTCCATACCGTGGTCGACGCTGCGGTACCCGCCGGGGCGAAGGACGTGGGGCGTCAACTTCGTGCGCATCGTACGGCGCACGAACGAGCAGAGCGGGTGGTCGCCGTGGCCGCGGGCGTACACGGCCTATCGCATGAGCTACGCCGGGACTCTCCAGGGCCTCGAGCCGCCGCCGCCCTCGCGCAATCTCCGGGTGATGCCATACGCCGCGGTCCGGGCCGCGCACGCGGGAGCGGAAGCGCGGGAAGTGGCTCCGGACATCGGCGGCGACCTGAAGTGGGCGGTCGCGCCGAACGGCGTCCTCGACGCGACCGTCAACACGGACTTCGCGGAGGCCGACGCCGACCTGTCCCACGACGGGCGACCGCTCCCGATCGACGCGGGCCTGCGCTTCACCAGTCGGACCGCGATACAGGGTGTCGGCGGACTCCTGATGCGAAGCGCGGAATCCCAGGGCGAGCCCGCCAGCCTCTTCGGCCTCGGCCGTTTCCAGCGCAACGTGGGCCGCGCGAGCCGCGTAGGCGGCCTCGTCGTCGCGCCGCGACATGGGCGGCTCGGCCAGCGCCGACGTCACGAACCTCGCGGGGGCCGCCGACGCCTACTTCCGCCTCGGGGAGACGGTCTTCGGCCAGGCGATGCTGTCGGCCTCGCGCACCAGCGCCCCGGTGCCGGTGGGCGCGTTCCGCTTCGACCGCTACGGGATCTACTACCGGCCCGACACCTCGGCCCGCGTGCAGCTCGCGGGAGAGGTCTCCGCCGGGGGCTTCTACGACGGCCGGCTCCTGAGCTCGGTGCTCTCCGCCCGCGCCTCGGCCTCGCCGCGCGCGAGCCTCGGTGTGAGCTGGGAGGCGAACCGCGTCAGCGGCGTGGACCGCTCCGCGACGAAAGCCACGCACATCCTCGCGCCCGAGCTCCGCCTCGCCCTCGACCCGCGTGTGCAGCTCACCGCCTTCGTCCAGCTCAACACCGCGATCCGGCGTGCGGCGTGGAACGTCCGCTTCTCGTGGGAGTTCCGCCCCCTCTCCTTCGTCTACCTCGTCTACGACGACCACGCTACGCTCTCAGGCGCGGTCTCTTCGCGGCGCGACCGCCGCCTGATCCTCAAGGTCACGCTGCTGAAGGCGCTGTGAAGCGCGCCCGGCCGCGATCGCGGGCGGCCGGCCGGAGAGGACCGGTGGCCGCCGTGGCGAGGCCGCTCGTCGGGAACCGCTCGGACTCGATACCGCCCCGGGGCGACTCTCCCGGCCCAGGAGGGTCGGGATGCCTCTCTACGTGTACGCCTGCGACCGGTGCGAGGTCGAGGTCGAGGAGCTGCGGCCCTTGAACCGGGCCGACGAGCTCGTCGCGTGCCCCATCTGCAAGTGGCCCTGCGCACGCGAGGTCTCCGCTCCCGCCCTCCTCGGCTCGCGGGACGCCGGGCCGCCGCGCGCGGCCCTCGACGCCGGCGCCGCTCACGCCGCGGGATGCCCGTGCTGCCCGTGAGCGATCGCCCCCCGACGCCGGTCACGATCCTCACCGGCTTCCTCGGCGCAGGGAAGACCACGGTCCTCAACCACCTGCTCCGGCTGGATCACGGGCTGCGGCTGGGTGTCCTCGTGAACGACTTCGGGGCGGTGAACGTGGACGCGGCCCTCGTCGCCAGAGCGGATGCCGACACGATCGGCCTCACGAACGGGTGCATCTGCTGCTCGCTCCGGGGCAAGCTGCTCGACGCGGCGCTCGAGCTGCGTCGCCGGGCCGCGCCTCCGGACCACCTCGTCGTGGAGTGCAGCGGAGTGTCCGACCCCTCGTCGGTCGCCCTCCCAATCCTCTCTCCGCGGGCGCGCCCGGAACTGCGGCTCGACGCCGTCGTCGCCGTGCTCGACGCCGAGCGCGTGCGCGCGGCGCGTGAGCTCGTCGCCGTCGTCGATGCCCAGGTGGCCGCCGCCGACGTGGTCGTGCTGAACAAGGTCGACCTCGTCACCGCCGCGGAGCGCGAAGCTCTCCGCGCCTGGATCCGCGTGGCCGTGCCTCGGGCCCGGATCCTCGAGACGACGGAGGGAAGAGTCCCGGCGGAGATCGCGTTCGGCTCGTCGGCCACGGTCCGCCCGCCGGCGGCCGGGCGTGGCCGCGAGCTTCCCGTCCACGGGATGACGAGCGGAACCGGGGAACGCGACCGTCACGGGAGCAACGCAGGGCTCGCGACCTGGCACTGGACCTGCGAGCTCCCGCTCGACCCCGCGCTGCTCGGTCGCGCCCTCCGGGAGCTGCCGCCTGAGGTCTTCCGCGCGAAGGGCCTCGCGCTCGTCCGCGGGGCCGACCGTCCGCTCGTCGTCCAGCTCGTGGGCCAGCGCCTGCGCCTGTCCTTCGATGTGGACGTGCCCCCCGCCCGGCGGACCGACCTCGTGTTCGTCGGCCGACCCGGGGCCCTCGGCGCGCCGGAGATCGACGCGCGCATGGCCGCGGCGATCGCCCGCTGAGTCGCGGAGGCGGCCGAAGCCGCGGCGAGGCCGCTCGCAGTCCCCTGTCGCCGCCGACCGCCGCCGATCGACCGTCCGCCGGAAAGGGGGCGACGCAGGAACGTCGGGCCTCGTAGGCTCCACGCTTCGGAGGCTCTTGTGCACATTGCAGAAGGATTCCTGCCGCCGCTCCACGCGCTCGCCTGGAGCGCGGTCGCGCTCCCCGCCGCCGTCGGCGGCGGACGGGCGATCGTCCGCCTGGCAGGCGCGGAGGACGACACGCGGGCGAGGATCGCGGCGGCCGGAGGATTCTGCCTGCTGCTCTCGTCGCTCAAGCTGCCGTCCTTCGCCGGCAGTTGCTCCCACCCGACCGGCGTGGGCCTCGGCGCGCTCCTCGTGGGTCCTGCCGCGATGGGCGGCCTCGCGCTCGTCGTCCTCGCGTACCAGTCGCTCCTCCTGGCCCACGGCGGGATCACGACCCTCGGAGCCAACCTCGTCGCGCTGGGAGTCGTCGGGCCGTGGGCGGCGTGGGCGGTCCACCGCACGGCGCTCGCGCTGCGGTTCCCCGGTGGCGCGGCCGTGGCCCTCGCAGCGGCCGTCGGCTCCCTCGGCACCTACGCCACCACATCCGTCCAGCTCGGCCTCGCGTTCCCGGACGCGACCGGTGGCCGGCCGGCGGCGGTCTTCGAGTTCGCCTCGCTCTTCCTCCCGGTGCAGCTCCCGCTCGCGCTCGGCGAGGGAGCGCTCACCGCGATCGCACTCGGTACGCTCGCGCGCCGCGAGCGGCGAGCGTCGACGCCCGGCCTCGAGGGACCTCGCCCGTGAATCCCGCTCGAGTCGCGCTCGTCGCTTTCGTGGCCGCGGCCGTTCCATCGCTGTGGCTCGCCCCGACGGCGGCGGGCACCGACGAGCGCGCGGTCGCGCTCGCGAGCCGGCTGCGGCCGGACCACGAGCGCGCCGCGCCCTGTCTGACGAACCGGCTCGACCCCGGCCCGTCCGGCGAGCGCGTCCTCTTCGCCCTCCAGGCCGGGGTCGGCGCCGGCCTTCTGTGTTGGGCGCTGGCTCGCCGCCCGAGCGAGCGGGAGCCGCGGTAGCCATGCACGGTCTGTTCGTCGACCGCTGCGCCCACGCGAGCACGTGGCGACGGGCGCCCGTCGGGGCGAAAGCGGCCCTTTCGGCCGCGCTCGCCGCGGCGGCCCTCGCGTCGAGCTCGACCGGCGGGGCCCTGGCGGTTCTCGCGGTGGCGGCCGCGGTCGCGCTCGTCGGCGCCCGCATCCCCCTCCTCGACCTCGCGCGGTTCGTCGCCCTGCCGCTCGGCTTCGCCGCCGCGGGAGTCCTTCCGCTCCTCGTCGACACCGGCGGCGCGCGCGTGTCGCTCTCGGCCGAGGGACCGGCCCTCGCTGCGCTCGCCCTTTCGCGCAGCGCGGCGGGATCGGCCGCAGTTGCCGTGTTCGCGCTCACGACGCCGGTGGGCGCCGCGCTCCAGCGCCTGCGGGCCGCGGGGCTCCCCGAGGCCGTCACCGACGTCGCGTGGCACACCTATCGGTTCCTCTTCATCCTCGGGGAAGAGGCCGACGCCCTGCAGGTGGCCCTCTCCGCGCGGCTCGCGCGGGCCGGCGCGGCGGCGCGCGTGCGCTCCGCCGGCCTGCTCGTGGGGGCACTCCTCGTCCGGAGCCTCGAGCGCGCCCGGCGGATGGAGCGCGGCCACGCCGCTCGGGCCGTCGCGCCGTCGGAGAGGCGGACGTGACGCTCGAGACGCGGGGCCTGCAGCACCGCTACGACGACGGCCGCTGGGTCCTCCGGGGAGTGGACGCCGCGTTCGCGCCGGGCCGGCGCACCGCCGTTCTCGGCGCGAACGGGGCCGGCAAGAGCACCCTCTTCCTCGTCCTCAACGGTACGCTCAGGCCTCGCGCGGGCGAAGTCCGGCTCGAGGGCCGGCCGCTCCGCCACGACCGCCGGAGCCTCGCGAGCTGGCGGGCGGCGGTCGGGCTCGTCGTGCAGGATCCGGACGACCAGATCCTCGCGCCGACAGTGGCGGAGGACGTGGCCTACGGCCCACGCAACCTGGGGCTCTCGCCCGCGGAGGTGGAGCGCCGGGTGGACGAGGCTCTCGACGAGCTCGGCCTGCGCGCCCTCCGCAACGCCGCGCCTCATCACCTGAGCCTCGGCGAGCGCAAGCGCGTCGCGGTGGCCGGGATCCTGGCCATGCACCCGCGGGTTCTCGTGCTCGACGAGCCGGCGGCCGGCCTCGACCCCGAGTCCCAGCGCGGGCTGCTCGCTGCGCTCGAGACGCGGCGCCTCGGCGGAGCAGCCGTGGTCTTGTCCACCCACGACGTCGATCTCGCCGCCGAGTGGGCCGACGACGTCGTCGTCCTCGCCGAGGGCCGCGCGATGCGCTCGGGCTCCGTCGATGCCGTCCTCGGTGGTCCCGGCCTCGCCGCCGCCGGCCTCGCCGGGCGGCCCTGGACGTTCGACGTGGGCGAGCGGCTGCGCACGGCGGGCCTCCTTCCACCCGGCGCGCTGCCCACTCGCCGCGAGGACGTCCTGCGCGCGCTCGATCGCCTGGCCGTCTCGGCCGGCCGGTGACGCGCGCTCCCGCCACCACGCGCCGCACCCTCGCCCAGGTGGTGGTGTGTCGGGGCTGCTGCTGCGGCGAGACCCGCAAGGGCCACGCGGAGGTGCCGGTCGACTGGCTCAAGGACGAGTGGCGGCGCCGAGGGCTCGCGAAGCACGTGCACCTGACGGTGAGCGGGTGCCTCGGTCCCTGCGACGTCGCGAACGTCGTCCTGGTGGCGGAGGGCGCCGGGCTCACGTGGCTCGGCGCCCTGGCCGGCCGGGAGGCCTACGAGGAGCTCCTCGCGTGGGCCTCGCGGGTCGCGGAGGCGGGGGCGCTCGCCCCCCTGCCCCGCGCCCTCGAGCGGCACGCCTTCGAGCGCTACCGGACGGGGAGGGGCGCCGCCGTCGCGTAGGGCGAGCCGGTGGAGTGGACGAAGGGCGAGAGGAAGGAACCGGAGGGAGACGATGGGCACGACGGCGGCGGGCGATTCGCGGGTCCCGGTGACGGTGCTGACCGGGTTTCTGGGGGCGGGCAAGACGACACTCCTCAACCGGATCCTGACCGAGAACCACGGGAAGAGGATCGCGGTCATCGAGAACGAGTTCGGGGAGATCGGGGTCGACCAGGCACTCGTGATCGGGGCCGAGGAAGAGGTCTTCGAGATGAACAACGGCTGCATCTGCTGCACCGTGCGCGGCGATCTCATCCGCATCCTCGGGAACCTGATGAAGCGCCGGGACCGCTTCGACTACGTCCTCGTCGAGACGACCGGGCTCGCGGACCCCGGGCCGGTGGCGCAGACGTTCTTCGTGGACGAGGAGATGAAGGACCGCCTGCGCCTCGATGGGATCGTGACCGTGGTCGACGCGAAGCACGTGTGGCAGCACCTCGACTCGAGCCCGGAGGCGCAGGAGCAGATCGCCTTCGCCGACGCCGTCGTCCTCAACAAGACCGACCTCGTGCCCGAGGGCGAGCTCGCGCGGCTCGAGGCCCGGGTGCGGGGAATGAACGCCCCCGCGCGGCTGTTCCGCGCGCGCAACGCCGACGTCCCGATCGACCGCATCCTCGACCTCGGCGGCTTCAACGTCACCCGCGCCCTCGACGTCGACCCCCGCTTCCTCGAGCCCGAGCACCCCTTCGAGTGGGCGGGCGCCTTCCGCCTGGAGCGGGGCGACCACGACCTCTTCCTCGCCGGCGGCCCCGACGAGACGCTCGACGCCGTCCTCCTCCCGCTCCTGCCCTCGGCCGCGGAGCCCTCCCTTCGCGCTCGGGAGAAGGCCGCGATGCTCCTCTTCTCGGGGGAGGCGAGGACGGTGGGCGCGGGAGGGTGGATCGAGCCCGGCGAGACCCTCCACCGGCTCGCGGTGTCCAGGGAGCGCAGCCAATTCGGCGTCCACGTCCCCGCCCCGGGCGCCTACGGCCTGTTCACCGAGCACTCGGCCGCGGAGTACCAGCCGGAGCTGTGGGCCTCGCGGGGCCGCGTCCGCCCGGAGTTCGCGTGCGAGTACAAGCCGGACCACGCCCACGACGACGAGGTCGGCTCGGTGGGGATCGAGATCGAGGGCGACCTCGACCAGAAGCGGCTCAACAAGTGGCTCTCGACGCTGCTGCGCGAGAAGGGGACGGACATCTTCCGCACGAAGGGCATCCTCTCGATCCGCGGCGAGGACCGCCGCTTCGTCTTCCAGGGCGTCCACATGCTCTTCGACGGCCAGCCCGACCGCCCCTGGGACGGCGCCCCGCGCCGCAGCACGATGGTCTTCATCGGCCGCCGGCTCGACCGCGCCGCGCTCACCGAGGGCTTCCGCTCGTGCCTCGCGTGAGGATCGCGCCCCGGGAGGGGACGCTCGGCGTCCGTTGGCGGGCGAAGGTCGAGGACTGCGCGATCGCGCTCGGCTTCTCGCCCGCCGGCGACGCCCTCGCCGCCGCCGCCGCGTCCGGGCCCGTCGCCGTGCTCGACCGCGCGTCCGGGGCAGGGCGGCACGCCCTCGCCGGCCACCGCAACGGCACGATGGACCTCGACTGGAGCGCGGACGGTCGGCGTCTCGCGACCGCGGGCCAGGACGGCCTCGTCCGCCTCTGGGAGGGCGGGGCCCTCGCGGGAGAGCTCCCCGGCGGCTCGGAGTGGGTCGAGCGCGTCGCGTTCCAGCCGCGCGGCGCAACGCTCGCGAGCGCCGCGGGACGCCGCCTGCGGCTGTGGCGCGCGGACGGCGGGCTCGAGCACGACTTCGCTCCCCACGCGAGCACGGTCTGCGACATCGGGTGGCGACCCGACGGGGGCGAGCTCGTCTCCGCCGCCTACGGCGGCCTGACCTTCTGGCGGCCGGGCTCGCCGGAGGCCGTGCGCCGGCTCGAGTGGAAGGGCTCGATCCTGGCCCTGGCCTGGAGCCCGGACGGGCGCCACCTCGCCACCGGGGACCAGGACGCGACCGTGCACTTCTGGATCGTCGCGCAGGGGAAGGACCTGCAGATGTCGGGCTACCCCGCGAAGGTGCGCGAGCTGTCCTGGGACTCCGGGGGCCGGTACCTGGCGACCGGGGGCAGCCCCCTCGTGACCATCTGGGACACCGGGGGGCGAGGGCCGGAGGGCACGAGGCCGCAGCAGCTCGAGGGGCACGAGGGCTTCCTGAGCGCCCTCGCCTGGCAGCGGCGCTCGGGATACCTCGCGTCCGGCTGCCGCGCCGGCCGCGTCGTGGTCTGGCACCCGTCTCGCTCGAAGCGTCCCCTGGCCGCGCTGGACTTCGGCTCCTCCATCACCCGCCTCGAGTGGTCTCCCGACGACCGCGCCCTCGCGATCGCCGCGGTGGACGGCACGGTGGCGGTCGCCGCCGCGCCGTAACCGGCGGCCCCGGGCACCGCGGCGCCGACCGACGGCCCACCGCATCCGACCGCTCGCCGCCCGGCGGCGCCCGCTCGCCCGATGCCGCTGGTCGTCGCCGACCCGGGTTCCGATCCTGAAGGCATGACCCTGGTATCGAGAAGGGCGGCCGGGCTCGTCCTCTGCGCGCTTCACGCGGCCGGGCCCGCACGCGCCGAGGCGCACCCGACGGAGGCGGATGCGACCACGAAGTCGGCGCCCGTCTCCGGCCGCGTGCACGACTCGCGCGACGGGAAGGCCATCGCGAAGGCGCGGCTTTCGCTCGCCGCGGGCGCGATCGAGACCCGGACCGACGAGCGCGGCGTCTTCTCGCTCGAGGGCCTGGCGCCCGGCGCCCACGACCTGGTCGTCGAAGCGGAAGGCTATGTGTCGCTCGTCGTCCGTGCCGGCGCGGGGCGGGAGCCTCTCGACGTCGCCCTCGACGCCGTGCCCCGGCTCAGCGAGGCTCTCGTGGTGGGGGCGGGCGAGCGCGACCCTTTCGCCCTTCAGGCTCCTGCCTCGATCCTCGCCGGCCAGGACCTCGCTCTGCGCGGCGCGGGCAGCCTCGGCGGTACGCTCGCCGCGCAGCCGGGCGTCGCCGAGCGCTCGTTCGGACCCGCCCCGTCGCGGCCGGTCGTGCGCGGCCTCGACGGCGACCGCGTCCTCGTGCTGCAGGACGGACAGTCGACCGGGGACCTCTCGAGCCAGTCGGCCGACCACGGGGTGACGCTCGACCCTGCCTCGGCGGCCGGCATCGAGATCGTGCGGGGCCCGGCGACGCTGCTGCACGGCCCGGCCGCGATCGGGGGCCTCGTGAACGTCGTCTCCGAGAAGCTGCCCGTTCGTGGCCCCCTCGGCACGCGCGCGTCGATCCTCACTGATCTCGGCTCGGGCTCGCGCGAGCGCGGGCTCAGCGGGTCGCTCGGACACCGCGGGGGCGGGTGGGCCGCGGGGGCGCACGGGCGCTTCCGGGGGGCCGGCGACGTGCGGACGCCTCTCGGCCCCCTCGCCAACAGCGCCTCGCGCGCGGCGGGGGGCGGGGCGGGCGTGGGGCGCGTGTGGGACGCCGGCCACCTCACCGCGCGCTACGAGCTCGACGATGCCCGCTACGGGATCCCGGTCGTCGAGGAGGGGCTCGTCTCGATCACCCCCCGGCGCCATGCCGCGGACCTCGAGGCGGAGCTGCGCCCCGGAGGGGGCGCAGTCGAGACGGTGCGGGCGACGCTCGCCCTGCGGCGCTACCGGCACGGCGAGCTGGAGGGAGACGAGGTCGGCACCACGTTCGCGAACGACCAGGCCGACGCACGGCTGCTCGCCCGGCACCGGCCGGTCGGCCCACTGCGGGGGAGCTTCGGGCTCCAGGCCCTGCACCGCGAGTTCTCGGCCACCGGCGTCGAGGCGCTCTCGCCGCCCGTCACGCAGCGCGAGCTCGCCGCCTTCGCCTTCGAGGAGGTGCCGCTCGGCCGCGTGACCCTCCAGGGGGCCGCGCGCCTCGACCACGCGCGCTACACGCCCGAGGGCGACCTGCCCCCGCGGGACTTCACCGAGCTGTCGCTCTCGCTCGGCGCCGCGTGGACCCCGCGCGAGGACCTCGCCTTCGCGGCCAGCCTCTCCCGCGCTTCGCGCCGGCCCGCCCTGGAGGAGCTCTACTTCTACGGGCTGCACATCGGGAACTTCGCCTTCGAGGTCGGAAGCGCCGACCTCGCGAGTGAGCACGCGCTGGGGTTCGACGCCTCGTTGCGCTGGCGGGGCGCCCGGGGCTCCGCGGAGATCGCGCTCTTCCACAACTCGATCGCGGACTTCGTGTTCCGCGACCCGACCGGCGAGGACGTGGAGGGCTTCCCCGTCTACCTCTTCGTCGGCGCCGACAGCCTCCTCAGCGGGGGGGAGGCGAGCGCGTCGTGGCGGGCGGGACGCGGCCTCACGGTGGAGGCGGCGGCGGACGCCGTCCGGGGCTCGCTCCGCGACGGCCGGCCCCTGCCGCGGATCCCGCCGTCGCGGCTCCGCCTCGGCCTGCGGTGGCAGCGGGGCGCGTTGCAGGCGGGGGGCGAGCTGCTCGCGGTCGCGCGACAGGACCGCGTCTTCGGGGCGGAGACACCCACCGCGGGCTACGCCACGGGGCGCCTGTTCGCGTCCTTGACGTTCCGCCGCGGGCCGGCCCTGCTGACGGCGTCCCTCCGCGTCGAGAACGTGGGCGACGCGGTCTTCCGCAATCACCTCTCCTTCATCAAGGACCTCGTCCCGGCCGAGGCCGGCCGGACCCTCCGCGCATCGCTCGGGGCGAGGTTCTGAGCCGCCTGAGCCCGCGCGGCTTCAGAGCTTCATCAGCGCGTCGCGCAGGTTGCGGGCCTGGGAGCGGCTGACCGAGAGCTCCTTGCCGTTCGCGAGGATCGCGAGGTAGGTGCCGCCCGGCATCGGCGAGAAGCGCGAGATGAGGCGCACCGCCGCCAGCGTCCCGCGCGAGAGCCGGACGAAGCGCCGGGGATCGAGCCGTGCCTCGAGGTCCCGCAGCCGGTAGGAGACCGTGAAGCGCTCGTTGCGCAACGTCGTGAGGTGGAGCATCTCGCCGTCGGCTTCGACGAACGCGAGCTGCTCGACGGGCAGGAGGAAGATGTCCTCCCGCCGCCGCACCGGGATCCGCTCCAGGGGCGGCCGCTGCGCCTCCGCCTCGTAGCGGTGGGTCGCGGCCTCCACCCGACGCACCTCGTCGTGGCGCCAGTGCGGCCGGCCCAGGCGTTCGCGGGCCCGGTCGATCGTGTCCCGGAGACGGACGGGAGAGACGGGCTTCAGGAGGTAGTCGACCGCGTTCATCTCGAAGGCGTGCACCGCGTACTCGTCGTAGGCGGTCACGAAGGCCACGAGCGGCATCGCCTGGGCGGGAAGGAGGCGGACGACCTCCATTCCGTCGAGCTCGGGCATCTGGAGGTCGAGCAGGAGGAGGTCGGGGCGCGTGGCCTCGACGACACCGAGCGCCTCGCGTCCGTCGCCGGCCTCCCCGACGAGCCTGACGTCCGGCAGTCCGCCGAGCATCTCGACGAGGAACGCCCGCGCCGGCCGCTCGTCGTCCACGACGGCCACCCGCAGGGGCCCGGTCATCGCGGGATCGCCGTGAGCACACGCCGCTCGGACGCCCGCGTGGCGGCGCCCTCCTCGACGAACGGCAGGCTGACGCGGGCGGTGGTGCCCCGGCCCGGCCGCGACTCCACGCGGAGGCTCCCGTCCGGCCCAAAGTACGCAGCGAGGCGCTTCTCCACGTTTCCGAGGCCGATGCCGCGGGCCCGGCCCCGAGCCAGGGCGGCCGGCGTCGAGCCGGCGCCGTCGTCCTCCACCTCGAGATCCAGCCGTCCCCCTGCGCAACAGACGCGGAGCCGCAGCCGCCCTCCCTCGCGCTTCGGCGCCAGGCCGTGCTTGATGGCGTTCTCGACCAGCGGCTGGAGCACGAGGGGTGGGACGAGCGCGCGCCGCAGCTCGGCCGGGACCGTCCGCTCGACCACGATGCGCTCCTCGAACCGCGCCTGCTCGATCGCGAGATAGGACTCCACGAGGTCGAGCTCCTGGCCGAGGGTCGAGAACTCGCCCCCCGAGCGACGCAGCACCGCGCGCAGGAGGCTCGTGAGGTCGAGGAGCGTCCGCCGCGCCCGCTCGGGGGAGGTTCGCATGAGGGCCCCGACCGTGTTGAGGGCGTTGAAGAGGAAGTGCGGATTGAGCTGGGCGCGAAGCTCGCGCAGCTCGGCCTCCGCCGCGAGCTGCTCGATCTGCTTCTCGCGCAGATCGCGCTGGCACCGCTCGTGGGTGAGGCGGACGGCGTCGATCCGGCGGGCGGCGAGGAGCGCCGCCCACTCCAGCAGCTCCAGGTCGCCGGACAGCAGGCGTCCGCCGGCCGGTCGCCCCACTTCCAGCCGGAACCGCGGGGTCTCGACCGTCGGCACGGGGACGACGGTCGTCCCGCGCGAGGGCGGCGCCGCGTCGACGTCGGCCCACCGCAGGCCGGGCGAGCCCATCGCGGCGTCGAGGTCGTTCGCGACCGTGCGGAGGACGTCCTCCTCGGACTCGACGGCGAGGAGATCGCGGGCGAGCGACGTGCGTCGCTCCGCCAGGTTCCCGCGGCCGAGGAGCGCCGCGTCGACGAATCTCGCGACGCCCGACTGCAGGACCGGGTAGGCGAGGGCGGTGCCTCCCCAGGCGGCGAGCAGCAGGCCGACGGCGAGGGGCTGGCGCCCGTCCGCCAGGGCCGACGCCGCCTGGAAGGGAAGCACGACCGCTGCGTAGAGGCCGAGCACGAGGGCGCCCAGCAACAGGAGCGACGCCGCGCGCTTCAGGAACACGTCCGTGAAGACGAACCGGAAGTCCTGCCAGAGGATGCCGACAACGAGAGGGATCGAAGCATGGTGCCCGAGGAGCACCGAGGACAGCGGCTCGTCGACGCTCACATGGCGGGACAGGTGCCACGCCGAGACGCCGAACACCGCGAGCGCGGCGGCCGACAGCAGGCGTCCGCGGCGGCGGATCCCGCGCGACGCGACGAGGAACGCCGGCGTGAGGAAGAGCACGCCCACCGCCACCGCGCGCAGCGCGCCCCGGCTAGGAGGGGTACCCCCTTCCGCGGCCAACCAGAAGTGGGCGACCCCGGACGCGGCCGCCAGCACGTAGGCCGCCGCGGGGACCGCCCGCTCCCAGCGCGGCGGTTCGGCCCTCCCCCGGAGGGCCGCTTGCCCATAGAGCGCGGGCAGGAAGCCGAACGCCGAGAAGGCGACGGCGAGCAGGGCGCGCAGGCCCGGGCCGGGCGTTCCCGAGACCGTGACGGCGGACGCGAGGGCCCCGAGGTTCCACGCGAGGGCCGCCGCCGCCGTCCAGCCGGCGAGCCGCGCGGCGTCGCGGCGGCCGGCCGAGCTCGCGCGCTCCCGCCAGGCCGAGGCGAGCAGGGTCACGGAGAGCGACACCGCCGCCAGCGGACCGAGGACGTGCAGCGCGAAGAGAAGGGCCGGGGCCAAGGCCACCAGAGTGCCCGGCGGAGGCAGAGCCGCGCCACGGGCCTTCGGTGGACGGTCGATTTCGGCCGGCGAACGGTCGGTGGAGGCCGCGTCGGTCTTCGCCGGCCGGGCACTCTACTCTCGCACGACGGCGAGGTCCCACGGCCCGAGCGTCAGCTCCTGGCCCGGCGCGACGGGCTTCCCGCCGAGGAGCTCCGTGCCCGCGCGGTGGCCGTAGCGGAACGTCTGCGGCTCGGCCGAGAAGTTGAGGTAGAAGCGGACGGGCTTCCCGTCGCGCCCGATCGCCCGGCGGGCGCGGACCGGCCGCGGCAGCGCCGCGTCCTCGAGGTCGACCTTCGCCTGCTCGAGGACGAAGCGCACGACCTTCTGCTGCAGCGCCTCGGAGAGGAAGGAGCCCTCGTACGTGACGGTCCCCTTCCCGAACTCGTTCCGCGTGATGGCCGGGTACTTCCCGAAGAACGGGTGCTCGTAGCGCGCGAGGACCTTCGCCGCCTCCGGCAGGATCATGTCGGCCCACACCGACGCCTTGTTCTCCGCCTTCGCGTCGAACGGGTCGGCGTGGAGCGGCAGGGGCTCGCGCAGCGTCGAGAACTCCTGGTAGCTGAAGCCGCACGCCTCGCGCAGAGGCCCCGGCATCCTCGTCCAGCGCACCGTGTCGAACTCGTCCGTGAAGCCGCTGCGCGGGGTGAGGAGAACGTGGCCGCCGCCCTTCGCGAAGTCGGCGATCTTCCGGAGGAGCGCGTCGCTCGCCACGTAGAGGGGCGGGACGACGAGCACGTCGTAGCCCGCGAAGTCCGGCTCCTCCGCGAAGACGAAGTCGGCTCCGACGTTGAGATCGTAGAGCGCTCGGTGGAGCTGGTCCTCGACCCCGAGGTAGTCGGCCCGCGGCCGCCCGCGCTCGTCGGGCCGGTCGGCGCCCATGGGCATGAACGACAGGCCGAAGTGCGAGTCGACGCTGTGAAGGATGGCCACCCGGTTCTTCGGCATGAGGCCGGCGAGCGACGGCCCGAGCCGCCCGAGCTCGCCGCCGATCCGCGTCGCCTCCTCGTAGACCCGGTTCGGCTCGAGGTCGTGGCCGAGGAGCCCCTTCCAGTACGTCTCCTGGCCGTAGTGCAGCGAGTGCCAGTGCCAGTACTCGACCATGTGCGCGCCGCTCGCCACGTGCGACCACGCCTGGAGCCGCAGCTGTCCGTCGTAGGGCGGGAACTGCCCCTTCGCATCCCAGCCGATCGTCTGCGCGTTCGTCTCGGTCACGAGGTAGGGCGCCTTCTTCATCGAGCGCGTGAAGTCGCCCATCGCGGCGATCCACCAGCCGTCGAGACGGTCCTGCGTCTCGTGGTACGGGTTGATCGCGGCGACGTCGAGGAACTTCGAGATCTCCGCCGAGTCGACCGCCGTGCGCGTGCCACCGTGGAAGTCCTGCGTGACCCACTGCGACGCCGGCGCGTACTCGCGCACGATCCGCGCCTGCCACGCGAGGAAGTCGGTGACGAGCGAGCGCTGGTAGCGCTCCCACTCGAGCTTCCAGCCGGGGTTCAGGATCCCGTCGCGCGGGGGCAGGCTGTCCCACGAGTCGAGGAGCTGGCCCCAGTAGACGAGGCCCCAGGCCTTGTTGAGCGCCTCCACCGTGCCGAACTTCCGCTTCAGCCACTCCTTGAAGCCGGCCTGCACGTTCGGCCCGGCCGTGTTGTAGGCGCCCGTCTCGTTGTCGATCTGCCAGCCGACGACGCCCGGCCGCTTCGCGTAGCGCTCGGCGATCTTCCGGATCACCCGCTCGCAGTACTGCCGGTAGACCGGGTGCGTGATGTCCATGTTCTGGCGCGGCCCGTAGAACTGCCACGCCTGGCGGACCTGGCCGAGCGGGATCGCCATGATCTCCGGGTGCTTCGCGTAGAGCCACGGCGGGACGGAGTACGTCGGCGTTCCCATGACGACCTGGATGCCGGCCGCGTGCATCCGGTCGACGACCCGGTCCATCCACTCGAACTGGAACTCGCCCTCGCGCGGCTCCCAGCTCGTCCACGTCGACTCGCCGACGCGGACGACGCTGATGCCGGCGTGCTTCATCAGCTCGACGTCCTTGTCGAGCCGTTCGTAGGGCATGTACTCGTGGTAATAGGCCGCCCCGTAGAGGATCGTGTCGGGGCGCATCGTCGGGCGGGGCGCGGCGGGGGCCGGATCGGCCGCAGCCGGCGAGGCGGCGAGCGCGGCGGCGAGGAGGACGGAGGGCAGCACGGCGGGCGTTCGGGTCACGGGGGGCCTCCTGCGGACGGCGTGAGTCTAGCGCGCCGCGGGGCGCCTCAGACGAGGACCCCGAGCCGTCCCTCGGCGCCGCCCTGCTGGCAGTCCCGCCACGCGCGCGCCAGGCGCGCGACGCCCTCGGCGAGCCGGTCGCCGTCGAGGACGTAGGGGAGGCGCAGGCGGTCGGCGAAGGCCCGCGAGGGCGAGTGCACGGATCCGGGCACGACCGCGACACCGTGGGCCGGGGCGACGCGGGCGAGCACGTCCGCCGTCGCCGAGGGCAGACGGACCCAGAGGGTGAGGCCGCCCCGCGGCTCGACCCACGACCACTCCGGCAGCGCCGCCCGCAGGAGGCCGGCGAGGCGCTCGTAGCCCTCGCGCAGCGTGCGGCGGCGGCCCGGGACGACCTCGCCCTCGCGCTCCATCAGGTGAACCGCGACGGCCTGGCTGATCGGGGAGCCGCTCAGGTCCGCGGCGACCTTCGCCCGGGTCAGGCGCGCGACGAGCGGGCGGGGCCCGCGCACCCAGCCGACGCGCAGGCCGCCCCAGTAGAGCTTGCTCAGCGAGCCCACCGTGAGCACGGACCCGCGGCGCGAGAAGGCCGCGATCGGCGGAGGCGGCTCCTCGGCGAAGCCGAGCTCGGCGAGGCTCTCGTCTTCGACGACGAGGAGGCCGCTCGCGTCGGCCAGCTCGGCCACCTCGCGGCGGGCCCCCTCGTGCATCACGCCGCCGGTCGGGTTGTGGAAGCTCGGCACCACGTAGGCGACCGCCGGGCGCTCCACCCGGACCGTGCGCCGCAGCGCCTCGACGTCGACCCCGGAGGACGACACGGGAACGCCGAGGAGCCGCGCCCCCGCCAGCGCCAGCGCGTCGATCGCCCCGGGGTAGGTGGGATCCTCGATCACGACCGCGTCGCCGCGGGCCACGAGCAGGCGACCCACCAGGTCGATCGCCTGCTGCGCGCCGTTCGTCACGAGGATCTCGTCGGGGCTCGTGGGCAGACCCCGGCGCTCGAGGCGATCGGCGATGGCGCGACGGAGGGCCGGCCAGCCCTGCGGAGAGTAGCCGGTGCCGCCCGCCATCTCGGCGACGTCGGCCGTCGCCGCCCGCCACGCGTCCTCGAGCGGGACGCCCGTTCCGGGAAGGCAGGCTCCGAGGAAGCCGATCGTTCCGGCGGGCTCCTCGGCGGCCGCGCGGGTCACCGTGTCGACGAGGAAGGAACGGCTGCGCTCGTCGCCGAGCCGCGGGGACGCGGCGCCCGCGCGCCGGCTGATCCAGGAGCCGCTGCCCTGCCGGCTCTCGACGAAGCCCTCCTCGCGCAGCCGCGCGTAGGCCAGGACGACGGTCGTGCGGCTCACCTCGAGGGCCTCGGCCAGCGGGCGCTCCGGGGGCAGCCGGCTGCCCGCCGGAAGCGCGCCGCGCTCCGCGGCCGAGCGGATGGCGCTGGCGAGGCGGGCGTGGAGCGATCCCGTTCCGGAGGACCAGCTTCCGAGGAGGGGCACGATCTCGAGCCGTGAATCAGTCCACTTTGGCATTACTGGCTATTGATAATAGGGCTTCGAGATCGTAGTTTGCAAGACATGACTAGAGCAGCTGCCGGAACAGTCCAATTGGATGTACAGCGAGCCGGCGCCACGCGGCTCCCGGACCTCGCCTTCTTCAACGGGCGGGTGGTCCCCTACGGCGACGTCCGCCTCGGCTTCCTGACCCACGCGCTCCACTACGGCACCGCCGTGTTCGGCGGCTTGCGCGCGTTCTGGAACGAGGACGAGGAGGAGCTCTTCGTGTTCCGCCCTCTCGACCACTTCCGGCGCTTCCTCGACTCCGGCCGCCTCCTGCGCATGGAGCTGCCCTACACGCCGCACCAGCTGCTCGACGGTCTGCGCGAGCTGCTGCGCCAGCAGGGCACGCGCGAGGACTGCTACGTCCGCGCCCTCGCCTTCTACGGCGACGAGACGCTCGGCGTGCGGCTCCACGGGCTGCGGGCCGACGTCGGCATCGTCGCCCTGCCCTTCGGCCACTTCGTCCCGAACGCCGACGACGCCCACGCCTGCCTCTCGTCCTGGCGGCGCATCTCCGACAACGTGCTGCCGGCGCGCGGGAAGATCGCGGGCGGCTACGTGAACTCCGCGCTCGCCAAGTCCGACGCCCAGCTCGCCGGCTTCGACGAGGCGCTCGTGCTGAACGAGAACGGGCACGTCTGCGAGGGCTCGGTCGAGAACCTCTTCGTCGCGCGCGGCGGCGTCGTGGCGACGCCGCCCGTCACCGAGGACATCCTCGAGGGCATCACGCGCCGCACCGTGATGGCGCTCCTGCGCGAGGAGCTCGGGGTCACGGTCGTCGAGCGGCCGATCGACCGCACCGAGGTCTACCTCGCCGACGAGGTGTTCCTCACCGGCACCGGCGTCCAGACCGTGGCCGTCACCCGCGTCGACCACCGGCCGATCGGCACGGGCCGGATGGGCGAGATCACGGCGCGCCTGCGCCCCCTGCTCGCCGCGGCCGTCCGCGGCCGCGACCCGAAGCGCCGGGAGTGGTGCGCGCCCGTCTTCGGGGAGGCCGCCTTTCGCTGAGCCGCCACGCGGCCGCGCCGCGGCCTCAGGGCGACGGGGCGGCCGCGCGCCGGCGAGAGGCGGCCAGCCGTCCGCGCCAGGTCGCGGCCGCGACGAGCAGCACCGGCAGGTACTCGAGCGCGCGCCAGTGCCACGGCAGCCACCAGCGCTCGCCCGACTGCCAGTCGGGGTAGACGAGGTACGCGAGCGCGACGGTGCCCGTGTAGAGCAGCGCCGCCGGCTCGTCGCGTAGCACGACGAGCGGCAGGAGCCACAGCGCGTACCACGGCAGCACGTTCGGGCTCAGGAGCAGCGAGGCCACGACCACGGCCGTCGCCGCGGCCACCGGCTCGGCGCGGCGCCACGCGAGGACGAGGGCGAGGACGAGGGTCGCGACGCCGCCGGCCCGCACCGCCCCGGCATGGCCGAGGATCGCGGCGAGAGGGGCGAAGAAGGACTCGTTGAACGTCCAGAACTCCGAGTACTTCGAGAGGCTGAGGAGGAGCGTCTTCCGCGCGCCGAGGAACGGGACGACGAGGCCCGCCGCGAGCGCCCCCGCGGCCAGGACGTGCCACCACCGGTACCGTCGCGCCCACGCCGCGGCGACGAGGCCCGGGAGGAACTTGGCCATGAAGCCGGCGCCCGCGGCGAGGGCCGAGAGGAGAGGCTGGTCGGCCTCGAGCGCCAGGAGCGCGAGCGACATCCACAGCATCCCGAACGGCTCGTTGTGGCCGCTGCCGGCGATCTCGACGAGGGCGAGGGGGCTCCACGCGATCACGAGCAGCCGCTCGAGCGGCTGGCCACGCCGGAGGAGGAGCGCGGCGAGCGCCGCCCACGTCGCGAGCTCGCACAGCACGAGGAACGCCTTCATCGCCGCGATCGAGTCGTGGACCGCGACGACGGCCCGCGCGGCGAGCTCGAAGAGCGGCGGGTAGAGGGCGGTGTACTCCTTGTGGTTGAGGCCGCGCCACACGTCGTCGCGCAGCGCCGTCCACCGCGGCGCGTCCGGCCGGTCGGCCCAGGCGTAGGGGTTGCCCCCGTGGAGCTGCACGCGGCCTTCCCACACGTAGCGGTTGACGTCGTCGCTCAGGAGGGGCGGCGCCGGCAGCAGCAGGGCGCGCCAGGCCACCGCGGCGGCGAGGGCGACGAGGAGCGCCCGGCGCGGCAGCCCGCGCGCGGCGAGGAGGGCCACGAGGTACGCGGCGAAGCCGGTGCCGTACAGGGCGAGGTGGCGCGCGACGGCCGCGGTCGGCGGCGGGCCGAGCGCCCAGCCGAGGACGACCGCCGTCAGGACGAGGCCCGCGAGGGCGAGGGCCGGCAGCCGCCACGCGTGGCGCAGGATGGTTCCGACGATCTTCGTCCCCGCGCCGATCGTCCCCCGGACCGTCCCGCTCACCTTGCTCTTCCCTCCGGCACGCGCCCGGTGCGCGACGGGCACCTCCGCGACCCGCAGTCCGGCGAGCGCGGCCTTCACCTGCATCTCGACGGTCCAGCCGTAGTTCCGGTCGGCCATGCCGAGCCGCCGCAGCGCGTCGGCCGAGACCGCGCGGAACGGCCCGAGGTCGGTCGCGCGGGCCCCCGTCAGCAGGTTGAGGAGCCCGACGCACGCCCTCGTGCCGAGGATCGCGTGCCACGGCTGCGCGCCGCGCTCGCGGGGGCCGAGGTGCCGCGAGCCGATCACGAGGTCCGCGCGCCCCTCCAGGATCGGCGCGAGCACGGCGGCGGCCTGCGCGGGGTCGTCGCTGCCGTCGCCGTCGAGGAAGAGGACGGCGTCGGCCTCGCCCGCCGCCGCGATCCCGGCGAGGCAGGCCTGCCCGTAGCCGCGGCGCGGCTCGTGGACCACCCGCGCCCCCGCCGCCCGCGCCGCATCCGCGGTCCGGTCCCGCGAGCCGTTGTCGACGACGATCGTCTCCGCGACGGCCGACGGGATCGCGCGCACCACGGCCCCGATCGACTCCTCTTCGTCGAGGGCGGGGATGACCGCCACGATGCGCGGACCGGCCATGAGCGGGCCAGTGTAGCCCGGTTACAATCGAGGCCTCGACGCCGCCAAAGGAGGCCCACCGGAATGAGACGAGCCGCGCCGCTCGCCGTCGCCGCCCTCGCCGTCGCCGCCGCCGCGCTCGCCCAGGAGCCCGGTGCGGTCTACCAGACCGCCCCGAAGCAGTCCTTCCGCTTCACCGGCGACGCCCTCGCCCGTTACGAGTGGACCCAGGACGTCCCCGACGGGAACGGCGGCTTCGTCAACTCCAGCCGGTGGCGCCTGCAGGCCCGGCCGCGGGTCGAGCTCACGATCGGACCGTTCGAGGCCGGAGTCGGCGGGGCGTTCGACTACAGCGAGGACGAGAACGACGTCACGGCGAGCGGGGGCACGCCCGCGCTCATCCGCGACAACTACCGCTCGCGCGACGCGCGGCTCGACCTCGCCTACGGCCGGCTCAAGCTCGGCCCGGTCGTGGCCCAGGGCGGCCGCTTCGTGATGCCGATCGCCTTCACCGAGATGATCTGGGACCGCGACCTGCGGCCGCAGGGCGGCGCCGCGTCGCTCTCCTTCGGCTCCTCCACCCGGCTCTCGGCCACGGGCCTCTACGCGACCGGCAGCCACGTCTTCGAGGACGAGTCGAAGATGTACGGCGGCGCGGCCGACCTCACGGTCGCGACCGGCGCCCAGTCGAAGCTGCAGATCACGGGCGCGTACCTGCAGTGGAGCGACCTCGGGACGATGACGTCCTCGATCTTCCGGCAGAACCGGGCGGGCAGCGTCCGCGGCGACCTCTTCCAGGTCTTCGACGTGGTCGGCCGGATCAGCACCGGCGGCAACGTCCCCGTCACCCTGGTGGCCGACTACTGCTGGAACACGGCCGTCGACGACCAGAACCGCGGCCTCTGGCTCTCCGCGATCCTCGGCGCCCTCGGCACGTCGCGGGCCCGGCTCGAGTACGTCTACGCGAAGATCGACCGGGACGCGACGGTGGCCGCCTTCAACTCCGACGACTTCTTCTGGGGCACGGGCTGGGAGGGCCACCGCGTGGACCTCGGCACCGCGCGCGGCCCCGCCATGAGCCTGCACGCGATCGGCCAGCGCCAGCGGTTCAAGGACAACCCGAACGCGGCCCTGCGCGAAGCCTGGGTCAACCGCTTCCGGGTCGAGCTGAGGGCGACGTTCTAGGCCCCGACCCTTCGTGAGGACGGCCGGCAATCCTCACGAAGGGTCGGAAGGCCGTTCCCGTTTCCTTCTGTCCGTACCCAGGCCCGTTTCAGGCCGGTTCCGTCACTTCGCGGGCACGGGCGCGGGCTTGGGCGAAGCCGGCGCCACCTTCGCCTGCAGCGCGTCGATCATCGCGTAGGGGATCCGCGCGGTGAGGAGCACGCGGTTCTGCTCGGTCGCCACGCTGAAGGCGGAGGCGAGCTGCTGCAGCTCCGGCTTCTGCGCGGCCTGCAGGCTCGCGAGCGCGACGAAGCCGCGCACGATGTCGGCGAGGTTCTTCGCCGCCGCCTCGTCGGCCGCCTCGCCCGTCACCGCGATCGACACCTGCGGGTCGAGGTCGCCCGTCACGGTGAGGCTCTTCAGATGGGGCAGGCTGATCGACGCCCCGGCCCCGCCCTCCTCGGCCGCCGGCGCGCCGGGCGCGGGGATGGACGTCGGCATCCCGGCGAGGATCGACTGGTCCCCCACCATCCAGAACGTCGAGCCGGGACGGACCTTCTCGACGAGCGCGAGGAGCGTCGCGTTCCCGCGCAGCGGGGACTCGCTGCGGCTGCGGCTCGCGAGCGCCGCCTCGACGCGGTCCTTCTGGCCGAAGAGAATCGCGGTCTCGTCGAGGAACGCGACGGCGGATGCGGCGCGGCCGCCCTCGTCGTACGAGTAGACGTTCACGCCCTCGATCCGCTGCCCCTTCGCCTTGCTCTCGGTCTCGAGCACGCGGCCGAGCTTGTAGAGGTCGAACCGGCCGGTCACGAGGGCGACGCCGGGCACCGAGCCCCGCGCGCCGGGCGTGCCGGCGACCACGATCTGGTCGATGTCCCGCTCGGGCCGGAGGCCCGTCTTCGCCTCGAGCTCGGCGAGCGCCTCGGGCCGCATCCCCTTGCGCGAGCCGTAGCGCGCGTAGAACGGGCTCGCCGCGAAGCGCTTCACGTCGAAGCCCATCACGTAGCGGGCGTCGGCCGGCAGGACGAGCGCCTGCGCCGGCATCGGGCCCACCGCGGCGCGGGCGGGGTCGAGCCACAGCGCGCCGACCGCGGCCGCGACGCCGACCGCCACCACGATCATCGACGAGAGAACCACCAGCCGGCTGCGAGTCATCGACGGCCTCCGATCAGCACTCAGTCTCCTACTGCTCGAGCACGTACTCCCGCGCCGCGAAGATCCGCGCGGCGAGGAAGAGGAACACGACGGTCGCGACGAGGAGCACGGGCACCGCCTGCGAGGCCGGCAGCACCTGCTCGAAGAGGGACGCGAGCCCCTCCTGGGCCGGGCGGTGGTCGACGAGCGAGCGCAGCCACGCCGTCACCGTGAACCGCGGCAGGTAGCCGGGCAGGTTGGCGAGGAGCTCCCACCCGTACAGGAACACGAGTCCGGGGATGACCGGCCGCTTGAGGACGACGCCGAGAAGGGCGAAGAGGGCGCCGTACACCAGGAGCGTCAGCGCCATCACCGCGAGGTCGCGGACGAGGTCGGTCACGGCCTGCCCGACCCCGGTCGTCCCGCGCGCGCTCAGCACGATCAGGAACGTGAGGACGCCCGCCGGCAGGGCCAGCGTCAGGGTCGTGACGACGTAGGCCGCGAACTTGCCGGCGAAGATCGCGGGCCGCCCGAGCGGCCGGGTCACGAGGTAGGTGAGGGTCTTGCCTTCCACCTCGTCGGCGATGAGCGCGGTCGCGTAGAAGAGGGCCGCGAGGGGGAGGACGTTCCGGATCCAGTAGACCGCGACGAGGACGGCGTAGAGATCGTGCGGGCCCACCGGCTGGACCTTCGCGCTCGCGCTCAGGACGACGCGGTAGAGGATCGCGAACACGACCGGCGTCCCGACGAGGATCGCCATCAGGATGCTGCGGCGGGTCCAGATCATGCCCTCGAGCGACAGGTCGAAGACCGCGCGGGCGGCGGGCCAGAACGGGAGCGGACGCGTGGTGTCGCGGGCGGGCGCGGCGGAGTCGCTCATCGGGCCACCAGGTAGCGGAACACGGACTCGAGGTTCTCGTCCGGCGAGTACATCTCGACGACTCCCGCCTCGAGCGCCGCGTCGTGCAGGCCGCGGTAGAACTCGTCGGGGCGCGCCGTCTGCACGGTCACCCACTCGCCGTCGGCCCCGAAGGTCACCGAGAGGACGTTCGGCCAGCCGACGACCGCCGCGGCGAGCCGGCGCGGCTCGCGGGCGCGGAGGGCGACCGTGTGCGGGTGCTCGTCCATCAGCTCGCGGATCTCGCGCACGTCGCCCTCGGCGAGGATGCGGCCGTTGTGGACGAGCAGCACGCGCCGGGTCATCGCCTCGACCTCGTGCAGGATGTGGGTCGAGACGACGACCGTCTTCCCCTCGCGGCCGAGGCGGCGGACGAGGTCGATCACCCGGCGGCGGTTCACCGGGTCCATGCCGCTCACCGGCTCGTCGAGGAGCAGGACCTCGGGGTCGTGGGCGATCGCCTGGGCGAGCTTCACCCGCTGGCGCATGCCCTTGCTGTACCCGCCGACCTTGCGGTCCTTCGCGTCGAGGAGGTCGACCTGGTGGAGCGCGTTCTCCGCCCGGCGCCGGCACTCGGCCTCGTCGTAGCCGGTCAGCCGGAGGAGCGCCGTCACGAACTGAAGGCCGGTGAGGTGCTCCCAGAACGCGTCGGCCTCGGGGCAGACGCCGACCCGGTGGAACACCTCGGGCGAGCCCCACGCGGGCCGGCCGAGGAGGCTCACCTCGCCCTGGCTCGGGCGGAGCTGGCCGGCGGCGAGCTTGAGGAAGGTCGACTTCCCCGCGCCGTTCGGGCCGAGGAGCCCGGTGACGCCGGCGGGGACCTGCACGGTCACGTCGTTGAGGGCGATGACCGGCCCGTACCACCGCGAGGCCCGCGCGAACTCGAGCGGGAGAGCGGCGCTCACGAGACGATCTCCACCGCCCGCACCCGGGCGCGGAGGACCGCGAGGCAGGACACCGCGACCGCGGCGAGGACGGCGAGCGACCACGCCCAGTGCACGCCGCCGGCCGCGTCGGCGTTGCCGAAGAGCGCGGCGCCGACGGCGTCGAGGTCGGCCCGCAGCGAGAGGAGGCTCGCCTCGGCCCGGTTGAAGCCGAACTGCAGGACGCCGCGCACGGCCTCGAGGCCGAGGAAGACGAAGGCGAACGACAGGCCCGCGACGCGCGCGCTCTTCGAGAGAGACGAGATGGCGAGGGTGAGGAGGCTCACCACGAGGCTGATCGCCACCGACTGCACGACGACCGACGGCGCGATCCACCACAGCTCGAGCTTCGCGTACTGCTCGGGCGCGAGGCCGAGGCCGACGGCGTAGAGGGCGAGGCCGGGGACGAGGGTCACCGCGAGGCCGAGGGCCATCGGCACGCCGAGCTTGCCGATCACGTAGTCGCGCTGGGTGAGCGGCCGCGAGAGGTACACGAGGATCGCCCCGGTGCGCAGGTCGTTGGCCACGAGGCCGGAGGCGCCGAACACCGACAGGAGGAGCGTGAACCACACCTGCGTGCGCAGGAAGTCGCCGAAGAGCCGGCCGTCGATCGGCAGGATGCGGCCGGCCTCGGGGAAGCGCGTCACGAGGTAGATCTGGACGACGCGGATGACGAAGGGCAGGAACGCCCCCACCACGAGGCCGATGAACCACCGGCGCACGAGCACGAGGCGCAGCGCCTCGCGGGTGATGGGCCAGAACCGCGCTCCCTGGAGGGGCGCCCGCGCGACGTAGCGCCGGTAGCCCTGGTCGTAGATCGGCATCAGGCCGTCTCCTCGTGGCCGAGGGCGCGGAGGAAGACGTCCTCGAGCGTCTCGGACCCGGGCCGCAGCGAGCGCACCTGCACGCCGCACTCCTTCGCCACGCGGAACACGGCCTCCGGCCCGTGGCCGTCGGGGAGGAAGAGCCGGATCGCGTCCTCGCCCTCGGTCCACTCCGCGCCGAGGTCCCGCAGGTCGGTGAGCGCCGCCTGCGCGTCGCCCTTGAAGCGCACGTCGAAGACCTGCCGCCGCGTCCCGGTGAGCTCGGCGATCGTCCCCTGGCGCGCGACCTTCCCCTGGTTGAGGACGATCACGTTCGTGCAGACCCGCTCGACGTCCTTCAGGAGGTGGGAGCAGAGGATGAGGCTCATCCCCCGCCGCGTCGCGACGTCGCGGACGAGGGTCAGCATCTCCTCGCGGCCCTGCGGGTCGAGGCCGTTCGTCGGCTCGTCGAGGAGGAGCAGGTCGGGGTCGTGGACGAGCGCCTGCGCGAGCTTCACTCGCTGCTTCATCCCGGTCGAGTACGTGTCGACCGTGCGGTAGCGCGCCTCGCCGAGGCCGACGTAGTACAGCACCTCGTGCGCGCGGCTGATCGCCTCGTCGCGGGGCAGGCCCGACAGCTCGCCCGCGAACGCCACGAACGCCGAGGCCGTCATGCCCGGCAGGTGGCAGTCCTGCTCCGGCATGTAGCCGAGGCGGCGGCGCACCTCGAGCGGCTCGGCCGCCGGGTCGAGGCCGAACGCGACCATCTTCCCGCGGTCGGGCTTCAGGAACCCCAGCAGCGTCTTGAGGAGGGTCGTCTTGCCCGCCCCGTTCGGACCGAGGAGGCCCGTCGGGCCCGGCCGGAACGCGACCGAGACGCCCGAGAGGGCCTGGACGAGCCCGTACGAGACCGCGAGTCCGTCGATCTCGACGAGCGGCCGTTCGTCGCTCATTCCTCTTCTTCTCTCAACGAAAGCGGGCCTCTCCGGGTTCCTCGAATCGAGGGGATCCTCACTCGGGCGCGTCCGGCCCCGGCTCGCCGGCGGCCGGCGGCGGGCCGTCGGCGGGCGACAGGAGCGCGCCCTCCCCCCCCGAGAAGCGCAGCACCGCCTGGCCCGACACCGCCACGCGCGCGCGCGCGAAGGCGCCACCGCGGCCGTCCCGCCCGGCCACCTCATGGTAGGGCACGAGCGGCACGTCCACTAAGCCGCCGGTCTCGCGGAGGGCGAAGGGCGGCCGGCCGGCCGCCTGGAAGAGGCCGGCCCCGCCCACCACGGCCCGCAGACCCGAAGGCAGCGCGGCCCCGGTCCGGCGCACCAGCAGCGTCGCCTCGCCGGGACCGAGGATCGCGTCGTCCCCGCGCATCCGCACGGCGCCCTCGAAGAAGACGCGGGTCGCGGCGTCGGCGGCCAGGGCGCGGGGCGGCGTCGGCGCGGCGCGGCTCGTCGGCCAGCGCTCGAGGAGAAAGCCCGTCGCCAGGAGAGCCGCGGCCGTCCCCGCGAGGACGCGGTGGGCCGAGCGGGCGCGGCGCAGCGCCACGCCCGCCAGCGCCGAGAGGCCGATCCACGCGACGACGCGCGCGGCGAGCCCCGGCGCGCCGTCCGACCAGTGGCGGATGAAGAGGTTCGGCACGTACTGGTTCCCGTCCGCGTAGGCGCCCTTCGCGATCAGCAGGCCCGAGTCGTTGGCGGCGAGGGGGTCCCTCCAGAGGAGGAGCGCGAAGAGCGCGCTCCACGCCACGAGGACGAGCGCGAGAGCGACGCGCGCGCGGCGAGGCGCCTCCTCCCCCGCCTCCGTCGCCCGCGCCAGCGCGAGGCCGAGGAGGGCGATCGCGAGCGGCGCGACGGGCATGAAGTAGCGGCCGAGGTTGCACACGGCCCCCGACCAGTTGTCGGCCGACGCGACGGTCAGGTAGTAGACGACGGCCGCCGGGGCCGCGGCCGCGAGCCTCTTCGCCCCGCGCTCGGCGAGCCCCGCCGCGGCGAGGGCGAGGAGCGGCACGTACGGCACGAGGCCGTAGCGCGCGTCGAAGACGAGGCCGAGGATCCCCTGCCCCACGCGCGCGCTCGTGACCCCGCCCGGGCCCCACGCGAGGAAGAGCGCGTCCGGGCGCACGCTGCCGGTGATCGCGAACGAGTAGAGCGCGAACAGGAACAGGCTCGCCGCCTGCGGCGCGAGGAACGCGGCGGCCGGCCGCAGCGTGCGGCGCTCCCGCCAGGCCACGAGCGCGGCGGTGGCCGAGACGGCGGCCCACACCGGCAGGAACTTCTGGTGCAGCCACGGCAGCGTCGCGACGAGGAGAGCGAGCGGCCACGAGCGGGCGGCGAAGGCCGCCGGGCGCAGGGCGAGGGAGCGCGCGGCGACCGCCAGCACGAGCGCGCCGAGCATCTCCGGGTAGAACTGGAAGAAGTAGAAGAGGAAAGGCGGCAGCAGCGCGAAGCCGAACGCCAGCGCCGCGGCGAGGCCCGCCCGCCCGGTCGCGTCGCGGACGAGGGCGAAGAGCGCGGCCACGAGCCAGGCCGCGAACGCGCACCACAGCAGCACCGCGAACGCCACGCGGCCGGGCGTCTTCCGCCACCGGTTCAGCGCGCGGTCCGCCCTCAACGCGGGAGCGAGGAGGACGGACGGCCCCGGCGCGAGCACGTAGTAGACGCCGCCGTCCTTGCCGCGGATCGTCTGCCGCGTGATCCGCGTCGCGCGGATCGCGTCGCGCCCGGCCGCGCCCGTCGCCACCGCCACGGCCATCCGGGCCGACTCGCGGCCCACCGTCGCGGCCGCCCGGGCGAGCGCCTCGCCCGCCGGCCGCGGCGTGAGCTCTTCCATCGCGGCGCTCACGCCCTCGGCGTCGAAGGTCAGGCCGAGGCCGAGCGCCACCGCCTGGCGCAGGTACTTCGGCTCGTTGCCCGGGTGCTGCTCCCAGCGCCAGGCGCGCTCGGGCACGAGGGCGGCGTAGGCGAGGAACGCGACGGCGAAGACGTCGCGGGCCCGCGGCGCCGGGAAGCGCACGGCCGGGGCGCGGAGGGCGACCATCACCGCGAGAGCCGCGAGGTCCTGGGCGGGGGCCCAGTCCTGCGTCAGCGCGACCGGCAGCGTGAAGGCGTACGGGAAGGACGGCCGCACGGCGAAAGACGCGAGGGCGAGCAGGGTGAGCGCCGGCCGGAGGAGGAGCGGCGCGAGCGTCGCGGCCTCGGCCTCGAGTCCGGCCGCGAAGGAGCGACCGCCCCGGGAACCCCGGTACGCGAGAAGGCCCCAGACCGCCCCGAGGGCGACCGCCCACCCCGCGCCGCGCGAGGCGGCGACGACGCCATCCGCGGCGAGGGCGCGCAGCAGCTCCCGGCCGAGGCCGGCCGGCTCGATCTCGGCCTGCAGCAGCAGGGCGAGCGCGCGGTCCGCCTCCCGCGCGAGCGCGTGGAGGAGGACGGCGCCGAGGCCGAGGAGCGTCGCGCGGCGGTTCACCGCGCGGATTGTCTCACTCTCACTCGCTCAGCCGCTCGAGCAGCTCCAGGCTCTCCTTCTCCTCTTCGCTCATCGTTCCGTCGGCGGCCACCAGCTCGCGCACGGCGTCGATGATGAGCCGCCGGTGCTTCTGCGGGATGTCGGTCGGGTCGACCTCCTCGGGCGCGGGCGGCGACTTCAGCCACTTCTCGACCTTCGCCTTCTCCTCGGGGCCGAGCTTCAGGCGGGCGACGAGACGGTGGACGTGCGCGATCTCCCCGGCCGAGATCGCGAGGTCGGCCCAGGCGAACGCGATGACGAACCGCAGCAGGCGCAGCCGCTCTTCGGGGGCGAGTCGGGCGAGGTCGTCGGCGTGGGTCATGGCAGCCTCCGGGCTCAGTCGGCGCTCACGCTGATCGAGAGGATCTCCCCCGGGCGGCAGCGGACGAAGACCTCCGCCGGCCGGCAGCACACGGGGCAGTCCTCGAAGTAGGACTGCTCGCCGCCGCCCGTCGTGTCCACGTCGAGCGCGAAAGGCTCGCCGCAGCTCGGGCACTCGACGACGATCTCCTCGACCATCGGGCTCCTGCGACCAGTATGGCACGCCGGCCTCCGCGGCGGCGCCGCGCGGGTCCGCCGCGCCGAGCGCGGCCCGGCCCCGTCCCATGCCCGCCTCCCGTGGAAGGCTACGCCCGGCCGCGGCGGCGGCGGTACTCCGCCCAGAGCCCGAGCACGAACGGCACGAACAGCACCGCCACCGCGCCCAGGTTCCCCGATCGGCTCGCGGGCGAGATCCGGTCGCCCGCGAACCCGGAGACCACGAAGCCGAGGAGACACGCGACCGCGAAGGCGAAGGCCCCGCGCGGGCGCCGGCGAACGGCGGCCCCCAGCGCGAGAACCGAGCACGCCGTCCCGAAGAGGGCGGCCGGGTGCAGCAGGTCGCCCATCGCGACGTCCAGCGCGCTCGCGGCCGGCTGCGCCTCGGGCGGCGGAATGCCCACGAGCCCCATGAAGGACACGAAGACGAGGCTCGCGCCGCACACCCAGGACCAGACCGGGATCCCGTCTTCCTTCACCCGCGTCGCTCGGCCGCGATCGCGAGCGCCTCGACGATGCGCTTCACCAGCTCCGTGGGCACCGGAGCGGCCCACGGAAACCTCAGCGTGCCCCGGCTGAACGCGTACGGAGCGAGGGCGGCCCCGAGCTCCCGGCGGATGGACTCGGACACCGGGTAGAGAGACCAGTGCGCCTTCCACCCGGCGAAGTACGCCACGGGCCGGCCCTTCAGGCGGTACGCGGGCATCCCGTAGCGGATCGTCTCCTCGGCCGCGGGCAGGGCCCGGCGCACGATGCCGCGGACCTTCTTCAGAACGGCCCGCGCGGCCGGCGGCTGCCTGGCGATGTACGCACCGACATCGGACGGCGACGACGAGCTCACCTGCCGTCCGTCCGCAGCAGGTGGAAGACCTCCGTCTCGACGAGCGAAGGGTCCTCGTTCCAGTCGCCGTAGACCTCCCACCAGATCCCGGCTCGGGTCACGCGCCGCTCATCGCACCAGGCGATCAGAGCCTCGTACGCCCGGCCGAGGCGGGCGTAGTCGCCGACGTGCACGGTGGTGACGACCTCGCCCGCCGGCGTCGACGCGTCCGTCACGGCATCGACCCCGCTGCACGGTGAGGCCACCTCGACGCCGACCTCGACGGTCACCTCGTCCGCGGTCGCGTCTCGATACACGAACACGTTGTGGCCGGCCTTCGCGATCCTCCCGGCTCTCACCTCGGCGTAGACGCGGTCCAGGAGCGGCAGCAGCTGCCCACCCAGCCGGGACCACGAGCGGCGATCGCGCACGACTGCGAGATGGCGCGCGGCCACGTGCTGGCGTCGCACGACGTAGTTCATCCCTCCCCCTTCCGTGCACACGTGGTCCCGGGCCGTCGGATCGGGTCCATCAGTCGTGAACGATCCCTTCTCGTCGCTGCGCGACATGCCACAGGACGCCGGTCGGGTCGGTCAGGCACAACACGCGAAGGCCCCACGGCTGGACGGTTGCGGCTGCGGCGCCTTCACGCCGAACCGCCGCGGCAGGTCCAGCCGCGTGACGTGGGCCCACCAGGCATCCACGTCGTCGACCATCAGCTGCATCATGCAGTTCTCGGACCACTGCCGCTGGAAGCGACGCTGCAGGAGGAAACCGCTCGCGCCCATCCTGAAGATGGCTGGGCTGTCGCTGTCGAGGAGTTTCTCTTCGAACCCGAGCGCCTCATAGAAGCGCTTCGACAGATCGAAATCCTGGCCGGCAGGAAGGGGCGCGCCATCTCGCCTCCGGTCGGTACGACACTCATTCGAGTCCTCCAGTAGAACCCCCGTGCACTGTCGCGGCGGGGACCCTCCAGTCAGCCGGCGAAGAGGCCTGACAGGCCCGACGACAGGAAGCACAGGAACGAGATCAGTATGCCAACGACCGGGGTCCGAACCAGTAGCGCAGTCCGATCGCGAGATACGCCGCGGGACACCACGATGGGGTTGAACCCGACCCAGGCCTGCCAGAGCTGTCGTCTGGACGCGTCAGCAGCACGGTCTGCCCGACCATGGACCGGCGATACTCGGGATCACGCGGCGAGAGGCCCTTGCTCTTCGGGGCGTCCGCGGCGCGGCGAGTGCGTGGGCGGCCCCAGGAAGAGGAAGGGCCACGCGCTCATAGGAAGAGGTAGCGGCTCAGCTCAGCCACGGCCTCTGCCTTCCTCCGTTCGCCGCTCCCCGCCAGTCACGCTGCGCTCGTGTGCCCAGACGCGCCTGGTTCATGCCACCGAGTCCAGTCGCGTCACCTGAACGATCAGAGCAACCATGTCCGTGGTAGCGCCCTTGGAGTGCATCTCGCCGCGCCTCACCCGACCCGCCTGTCCAGCGGCGAGCTCGACCCGCCCGCCGGGGCCGCTCAGCCACCCCGCTCCCGAGACGACGACGAAGAGCTGGTCGAAGCCAGCCTCGTGCGTCCCGATTGCACCGCCAGCCCGAATGCGGAGCACGTGCACGTGCACCTCGCCCTGACCCGCGACCAGCTCGGCCGCCTCTGCACCGGACGACTGGAACTCCTCAACCTCTGCGGCGGGATGGCTCGCCAGGTCAACCGTCAGCATCGCAGCACCTTCGTTAGCCATGGGTGGTGAGTCCCGCACCGGACCGTCGAACACCAGCGACAGGCCGCACGCCGGCAGCCTCCTCAGCGCTCGTCAGCCTTCATCACCTTCATCGCCTTCTTCGACAGCCTCTTTCGCTACTTCGCAGTCGGGACTCAGAGTCTTGCCCGACTCGCACTCCGCGAGAATACGGCCCTCGCCTCTTCCGCCGTGCTGCTTCCTGCGGCCCGTATACACCGCCTCCGACGTGCACCCACACCGAATGCATGCCTGACGCTTCCATCGGACACGAGTAGGTCAGCCGGAACTCCGCTTCCTGACCGTTCTTGCTCACCCATCGGCCGCGCCAGAAGTGGGTTGGCGTCGTCTGCTTCGGCCGATGCGGGATTGGCCAGTCGCTCGGGGCCCGGCCAGGCACCTTTGAAGCCCCCATTCTAGCCAGCTTCCATCCTGCCTTAGACATCGCGTCCACCAGCACCCCGATCGTCTGGGGTGCAGTGCTCCCGGACGTCGTACTCGACGGCCGGCGCCGCGCCGGCGTGCCGAACAACGTCAACCGCATTCGGCAGAATCGGCAGGCTCGCGAAAACCTCGGTCGCAGGAGCACTGGCCCCCAGGCCCGCCGTTAGTGCCGCTGCGATCAGAGCACCCACGCCAGCTCCGCCGGGTCTGTCGAACACCGGGCACAACAACCCGCGAGCGCCGTCCGTGCCATCGCGCGGAGCGCGCAGGGCGCTCGTCAGGCTCATGCCCTTGTTGCGGCTCAAGCGACTCAAGGCCCCACCGCCGCCTCAGGGATCAAGCCACACGAGGCCACGGCATCTGACGGCGGAACGCTGAAGCGGTTCGCTAGCATCGATCGAACGAACTCCTGCACGCGCGCATCCTCTGACCTGACACACCACGAGTAGCTCGGGACCGCCGCCGTGGCGACGATGCTCTGTTGGACCACGGCACAGAACGCCGGCTCCGGCGTACGGGTTCGGCCCCAGTAGGTCGTCAGGCCCTGAAGTCGGTCCACTTGCACGACGCTCGCTTCCGCTGCGGCCAGCGGTGGCTCGTACAGGCCGGACCAGAACCGCAGCGACACCGGGATGTTCGGACAGCTCATCACCGCCGAGTACTCATCGTAGTGGAAACGGCACTCCGCACGGCACCCTGGCGGGAGGCTGTACGAGCCTCGAAGAGTCGTGAGCCGCTCCGTCACCACGGCCACCCAGACGGCCCTGATCTTGTGCTGTTCCCGCCGGAGGCTTCTCGACCGCTGTTGCGCAGGCGGTCGCGAGGGAGCCAAGGCAGGAGCGGAATACAGCACGTTGCTCGGCGTCCGCCTCGGCGTCTCGACGAGAGCCCAGATGCCGAGCAGCATTCCGGCAGCCACTGACAGGTAGATCGCCAGGTCGCGGATTTGGCTCTTGTAGGTGCGCCTCTTCATCACCCGAGTCGCTCAGCAGGCAGACGGCTCGCCAGCGTCCTCCCGTGCGCGCCGGCCAACACTGCGGCATAACCTGCGAGCGCCGTCCGCGCCGAGTCGCGCGGAGCGCGGCAGGGCGCTCGTCAGGTTCATGCCCTTGTTGGGCGGCCTCTCAGTCATGTCGGTTCAGGTCGTCCAGTTGACGTATGATGCTCGCGGTCTCGTCTGCCGCCGCCGTGCGCGTACAACTGCTCGTCTCCAACGGTTTCCGGTATGCGAAGACCAAGTAGCGCATGCCCAGGGCAAAGTCGTTGCCAACGGTGCA
This sequence comes from Vicinamibacteria bacterium, assembly GCA_046331285.1. GTDB lineage: Bacteria > Acidobacteriota > Vicinamibacteria > Fen-336 > Fen-336 > DATBSL01. The sequence goes on along the minus strand of JAXLRD010000041.1, from coordinate 6,099 downwards.
GACGGCGTGGATTGAGCCGCACGTCCGAACCGCCACGCGCTTCGCTCGCACCCTTCCATCGACGCTCGACCTCGAAGGTCGCCTGAGTGTCGAGCCGCTCGTGTGAACCTCGCATCGCCACAAGGTCGAGGCGGACCACCCTCCCGACGAAGACTGCCGATGCCTCGCGGAAGTCAGCCGCGAGCGGCTTCTGCTCGTAGCATGACCCCGCCGCCGTGCGGGCAACCACGCACGCCAGCAACGCCAGCAGGACCGACCTTCCGAACGGCATGCTCAGGCCTGCTCCTCGCAACGGCGCCCTTCGGCCCGGGTCCGCTCAACACCAGGCATAACCTGCACGGCGCACTTCGATGATGCACCGCCCCCTGACGAGTCCGCCGCGCCCCCGCACCAACCCGTGTCAGGTTCATGCCTTTGTTCGACAGCTCCTCGATTCTTCGTCCACGTCTACCCGGCTTCGGCCAGCAGGGCGGGCCTGTTTGGTGCGCGCATCGACCAGGACCTGCCGCTTGAGTCGGGTGCCACCAAGACCTCACAGTGCACGGCTTCCTGGCCGTCCGCCTTATAGCTTGTTGACACCGATGCCCGACGGAATGCCGCCACGCTCGGCGCCGCCCCAACCCACGTCGGAGTCCCTATGGTGACGACAACGCGAGAGCTGAGCGCCCTGCCTGACGCCGGCGAGAGTTCAGAACCGCGATGCCGTGTCCACCGGTTTCGGCCACCCGTTCCTGAAGCTCCACCGAAATGGGCTTGCCAATGCCCCGCAGAACGTAGACTGAAGCGAACGGCGCAGCTCGGATCGTGTGAAACGCTGCGTACGCACGCGCCTCACGGTCTTCGTCCACGACTGCGGACCTGCCGGCCACCGGCCCGTGGGCGCAGGCCGCCACTACAGCGCTGAGAAGCACGCCGGCAGGCCGGGGCGTCCTCACGCTCCCTCCGCAGTCTGTCGAACACCGGGCATAACCTGCACGGCGACCTTCGATGACGCGACGTCCCGCCGACTGCGCTCCGCTCCAGCACCAACCCGTGTCAGGTTCATGCCTTTGTTCGGCGGCGCGCTCACTCGCGCGAGGAACCTACCGCGACCTTCGGGAGGTATCCCAAACACACGTCGCTCAGCACGGTCGGCAATTCCTTCGCTACGTGCTCCCGCGTCTCGTGACTGGGCCAAGTGACGTATCCGAATCGGTAGGTCGCCTTCGCGCGAACCGGTTCCGACAAGCGGCGCGCTACGAACCGCCACTCGTCGGCCAGGGTGCCGTCTGTCGTTGTGAGCGGCCGGTATGCATTCAGTTCCAGCAGTACGTCCGCATCATCGATGCTCGCAACGAGCATCGAGCCTCTGGCGCGAGCGTCGACCCATCGCTCGACCTGTTTCACGACAGCGCTGGGCGCGGCGTCGGCCGCGGCGGACCTGACCACGCGCACGCGGCACGTTGGCAGGCCCTGCGCACCCGCCGCGGCGCCCGCTCCTGCGATCAGCAGGCCCGCTGCAAAGCCTGCAAGCTCTCTGCGCGTCATGTCACCTCCAACGTTCGCCCCACAATCGTCCGCCGAACACCGGGGCGTCTTCAATCGGTCGACGCAACACTCATGCGAAACGCCTCGAATGGTGTCATCCAGTTCAACGTCTGTCGAGGCCGTCCGTTCAGCTCGCGCGCCACGGCGTTCAACTGCGACGCGGTGTACTGACGCAGGTCGACCGACTTCGGGAAGTACTGCCGCAGCAGGCCGTTCGTGTTCTCGTTGCTCCCGCGCTGCCAAGGGCTGTGAGGATCGCAGAAGTACACCTGCACCGACGTCGCCAGGCTGAACGCCGCGTGCGACGCCATCTCCTTGCCCTGGTCCCACGTCAGTGTCCGCTTCATCTCCCGCGGCAGCCACCGGATCGCCTTCGTCAGCGCCTTCTGCACCGCCTCCGCGCTCCGACCCTCGGGCAGCGGAAACAGGATCACGAACCGCGTCTTGCGCTCCACCAGCGTCCCGATCGCCGAGCGCGCCTCCCGACCCACCAGCAGGTCGCCCTCCCAGTGCCCCGGAACCGCCCGATCCGCCACCTCCGCCGGACGCTCGCTGATCAGCACCATCTCCCGAAGACGGCCGGCCCCGGAGCGGGCCACCCGAAGCCGCGACCGCCTCTGCGCACGACCGCTCCGCAGACACGACGCCAGCTCCTTGCGCAGCGCCCCGCGCCCCTGCACGAACAACGTCCGGTAGATCGTCTCAGCAGACACCTGCATCCCCGGCTCGCCAGGATGGTCCCACTTCAGTCGCCGCGAGATCTGCTGCGGCGACCAGCGCCGCTCCAGGCCTCGCTGCACCTCCCGCCGCAGCTCCGGCTCGAGCGCCAGCTTGCACGGCTTCGGCCGACGACCTCGCTCCACCGCCCCAGCGTCGGCACGCCACGCCCGATACCTCTCCCGTGGCCCGCTTCGCGCCACCTCCCGCGAGATCGTCGACGGCGCCCGCGACAGCCGACGCCCGATCGCACGCAGGGACTCCCGCCTCTCCAGACCCAGCGAGATCTCTTCCCGCTCCTTCAGTGACAGTCTGAGTAGCGATCGCGGCCTCGTCTGCTCAGTCGGGGACATGGGTGACGGATTTGTCCGGGGACATGGGTAACGGATCCCACCGTGTCCAGCGTCCGTACGGATCTTCGATCTGCATCCGCCTCTCGTCGAGACGTCCCAGTCTGAGACGGCTGAAGTATACGTCCCAGAGTCCGTCGCCGACTTCCTCGAGGCCGACGTACTCGTGCGCCAGCACGGTCGTAACGCCGACCCAGGCCTTTCTCCAGCGAATCGCCCCGTTTTCGCTGACGTAGCGAAGTTCGTAGTGCCCGGGGTAGATGACCGGCGGCAGTTTCTGAGGAAACTGCCGCGGCGATCGCTCATAGACCGACGCCGGGGTCTCTTGCCCCAACGCTTCATGCGGGCGCTCCTCGTTGAACTCGCGCCTGAATGCGTTGAAGCGAACCTGCTGGGCCGCCAGGCTGCCCGCCGGTGGACGCGCCGTCTCGGCCTTGAGGGTCTTGTGCATCCGCTCGTGCCGGCCGTTCTGAGCCGGAGACGCCGGCTCCGTCAGCTCCGGATGGATCCCCAGTCGAATCCACCATACCGATAGGTGCGACAGACGGCCCAGCGCCGTGGACGCAAACGGGGCGCCGTTGTCGGTGCGGATGATCCAGGGGAGCCCGTACTCGTGAAACAGCCGCGTAAACAGCGGCTTGACGAGCTCGTGCCGCGTGCATCGCAGCCCCTGGCAGCACAGCAAACACCGACTGAAGCCGTCGGTCACCGTCAGCGGGTAGCAGTACACGCCGTCGCGTGTCTTGAACTGCCCTTTGAAGTCGGCACACCACACCGCGTTCGGCTCGTCCATCACGCTCAGCGGTGGCCCTGGGTGCCCGCGCCGGAGACGCCGACGCGACTGCAGCACCAGTCCGGCACGCTTCAGCAACTCGCACCCGGTCGAGCGCGCCGGTAAGTGCAGCTCCGGCTCTCGACGGCCCAGGACCTTCAGCAGCTTCCCCGCACCCCAGGTGGGGTGCCGCCGTCTCAGTTCCTCGAGCAGTGCGACGACGACCGGATCCGTCGCGTTCGGGCTGTGCTCCGGCCGCCTCGAGCGATCCTCAAGGCCGGCTGGCCCATCGGCCCGATACCGCCCCAGCCACTTGTACGCGGTCTTCCGGCTCACTCCGTACCGCTCGCACAGCTCCACCACCGGGAGGTCGCGCCGGTCCACGTCCACAACAAACCGAACTCGCTCGCGCATGGGTGACGTCTCGCTCCACACCGTAGGGCACCTCCCGGTGCCCTGAAATGTCACCCATGTCCCCGGACAGTTCTGTCACCCATCTCCCCGGGCTGTACCGAGTAGTCGCCGAACACCGGGGATAAGCTGCGAAGCGGTACCCGCGTGCTGCCGCGGCGGCGCGGGCATGAGGCGGCACCTCCGGCCTCGCGCCGCTAGCGGCGCGAGGGTTGGTGCCGCCGAAAGCTTGCCGGGTGGGCCCGGGCGGTTGTCCCACCCGGGCCTCCCACAGATCCGGACGTGCGGGTTGCCGCATCCGGCTCCTCGGGTCACGGGTTCGCTGCGCAATGGGCGAAGCGCGAGCCGAGAGTCGGTGTCGGCAGCGGGTAGTGCCGCAGGAGCCGCTCGAAGCGCTCCCAGGTCATGCCGGCTTTGTGAGAGCGCCGATCGAGCCACTTTCGCCAGAGCCGACCCACCTCGTACCGAAACCGGCCGAGCGCCGCGGCGTTCCCGGGGATCCCGAAGTACGCGTAGTGACCGCGGAGCTTCCGCTCGAGCTGCATGTGCTGCCAGACCACCGGCTGATGACGGACTCGGCGACACCACTCCGACGCCCGCTTCAGCCCCCGGCCGAATCGGCGGCCAGCCGTCTTCCTCTTCACCACCCAGAGCCCTCGACGCGAACGCGCCCAGTGATGCGTGAATCCCAGAAAGTCGAAGGCGTTCTTGCCGCGGCCTCCCCTCTGATCTCCTCCCGGCTCGGACGGCGGTCGGAAGTGGATCAGACGGGTCTTCTCCGGGTGAAGGCTCAGGCCGTACCGCGCCAACCGCCGCGACAGTGCCTCCATCACCCGACGCGCATCCCCCTCTTCCGAGAACACCAGCACCGCGTCGTCCGCGAAGCGGACCAGCTGACCGCGACCCTTCAGCCGCGGCCGCACCTGCCTCACGAACCACGTGTCCAGTGCCTCGTGGAGATAGACGTTCGCCAGAAGCGGTGAGACGACTCCCCCCTGCGGGGTGCCGGCGTCGGGATGGCTCAGTTCTCCTCCCTCCAGAACGCCGGCGGCCAGCCACTTGTCGATCGTCCGACGCAACACCCCATCGCGCACCCGCTGGTCGAGAATGCGCCGAAGCTCGGAATGATCCAGGCTGTCGAAGAACGCCCTGATGTCCAACTCCACAACCCAGCCGCCACGCCTCTGCATGAGCCCCCGCCAGAGGTCTTCCAGCGCCTGGTGCGCCGAGCGGCCCGGCCGGTAGCCGTACGAGCAGTCCAGAAAGTCCTGCTCGTACACCGCCTCCAGAACCATCACCACCGCTCGCTGCAGCACCTTGTCCTCGAAGGTCGGTATCCCGATCGGGCGCTGCGTCCCGTCGCCTTTGGGCACGTACGTCCGACGCACCGGCGGAGCTTTGTACCGGCCCGACTTGAACCGGTCGAGCAGCGAGCGGAGATTCTCTTCCAGTCGCTCCTCGTAGTCCTTGCCGCTTCGGCCATCCACTCCCTTCGCGCCGTCCTTGCGTGTGCGACGAAACGCCTCCGTCAGAAACTCCACGTCGATGTGGTAGGACAGGCTCAGGAGCTTCCGCTCCGACGACTCCCGCGCCAGCTCCGCTATCCGCTGCAGTCTCGTGAAGACCTCTCCGCAGATCGACGTCTGCGCGGCCTTTCCCTCCAGCGGCTCCGTGGCCCCGGTGCTCCCCTTCCCTCCACGGGGTCCCTCGGGTCGGTTCCCCCGCTTCGCCGGTACTACCAGAGCACTCCGACTCCCCATCAACCCTCCCGCCTCGCTTCGTTCCCTTCGCTCGGCGGTACCGCGGCGGTGTCCCTCTCTTCGCTCCCACGGGTGGTCGGACACCGACGCCCGCAGGCCTGGACCTTTGTCTTCCGGTGGCCCGTCCGCTTCTTTCTCCGCGGAGTTCATGGGGTCTCCCAGGTTCCTGGGTGAACCGTTTGCCCGCGTGCCACGCTCCTCAGACCCCGGGGGAATCTCCGCGCGAGACCATTGCAGCGCTTCGACATCGCCTCCGCTCTGACGACGGCGTTCGGCTTCCCCATTGTCATGACTTTCGAGGCTCAATCGCGCGGCCCTCGTGCTCGCTGTCTACGCTTCGCAGCCCGGGTCGCCCCGGCTCCACGCAAGACTCGCTACCGGCGGGTGGTCGCCTTCGCCGGGCAGGACTCTCACCTGCTGGCTCACTTCAGAAGGTTTCAGAGACAACTCCCTCGTCCCCCTCCTCCAGGCTTCGCCTGGCGCAACGTCAGCTTCATCCCCTTGTTAGGCCGCGTGCCCGACTACGATATTCTGCACTGCCCACGGAACTCGGTCTCAGGAA